>NZ_VEPX01000005.1:0-347950 GCF_006349665.1 Bacillus sp. CD3-5
CGACGCGCCCCCCCCCCCCCCCATCCCCCACCACCCCCCCTCTCGCCCGAGTAGAGATGTGTATAAGAGACAGTCCTTGAACACCTTGAGGTCCTTGAGCACCAGTAGCGCCAGTAGCCCCCGCTGGCCCTTGAACGCCTTGAGCACCAGTAGCACCAGTAGCGCCGGTAGCCCCTGCTGGCCCTTGAATACCTTGAGGCCCTTGAGGTCCAGTAGCGCCTGTAGCGCCTGCTGGTCCTTGAACACCTTGAGGTCCTTGAGCACCAGTAGCGCCAGTAGCGCCGGTAGCCCCTGCTGGCCCTTGAATACCTTGAGGCCCTTGAGGTCCAGTAGCGCCTTGAACACCTGCAGGTCCTTGAGCGCCTTGAGGTCCTTGAGGTCCAGTGGCACCTTGAGCCCCCGCTGGTCCTTGAGGCCCAGTAGCGCCAGTAGCCCCCGCCGGTCCTTGAGGCCCAGTAGCGCCAGTAGCGCCGGTAGCACCCGTAGCACCTGTTGCGCCTCCGCCTCCAAGACAACCTGATCCGTATTGAACTAGGATAGCTTGGATCTCTGTTATAAGTTTAACTAGTTTGTCGGTCGTACAACAATCTACTTTGAATAACTTAGCGATATACAATAAATAATTAAGCAGGCTTTGTAGTTCAACGTACAACGCTCCGCATGAGAAAGGTGTTGTTCTTAAAATAGTTAATAGATTAGCAATAATAGAATTTCCAATTTGTTTTTGTGCTGGAGATAAATCTAAGCAATTGAGAAATTTTTGTAAGTTATTTAGGGCAGCGATTAAGTTATCGATATTATTTTGAGAAGGGTTTTGAAAAACAGCTTGAATAGCTTGGCCAAGAGCTTGAAGAAGTCTAACAAATTCTGTAAGTTCGGACTTAGAGATGTTAATATGACTACAAGCTCTGACTTCGCAACAGTCATTACCATAAAATACTTTTCCTTTATTTTTATTGTTCATCTTTTCATTCCTTTCTTTCATAGAATCAATAGTCATTACTATATATTAAAATGAAATTTATACTAAATCCGTGATGGACAAACTACCATTTCTAAAAAAATAAGAAATTGGCCCGCTTGGCAAACAAATAAGTAAGATATAGAGAAGGTTTCATATAATGTAAAGAAGGAAAGTTCAACATAAAAAACTGCATGTCGATTGTTAAGGGATTTAACAATTGACATGCAGTTCGTGGATTGGATTTTATTTGTCTTGATTTAATCTTTCAAGGGCTGTTTTAGGTAAGATTGGAATTGAAATAGTAAAAGTAGTACCATCTTCATTACTAGTCATTTTTAATGTACCGTTATGATTTTGAATAATTTTTTTTGTTACTGCCAAGCCGAGTCCTGTACCGGAATCTTTTGTTGAGAAGAATGGATCAAAGATATATTCTTGAATCGCTGATGGAATACCAGTCCCATTATCAGTGAAAGTAATACGAACAAAATTATCTAGGCGGTAACTAGTAATTTGGATAGAAAGTTTTTTTTCCCCTTGAGCATCGACAGCGTTCTGGAATAAGTTTAAAAAAACTTGCACAAGTTCATGACGATCAATATGAACTAAAATATCATCTAATTCGGTAGAAAAATTATAATTAATTGAAATGTTATGTAAAAAGACTTCGCTAGCTAGTAACTGTTGAATATACTCACGTAAAAACGTATTAATGGGAAAGGGTTCTCTTGTAAATTCACGTGTTTTTGAAATAGATAAAAATTTTGTAATGATACTATTTGCGCGATCTAATTCAGGAATAAGTAAGTTTTTAAATAGTTCTTTATTAGATGGAGAAACAGTTTCTTGTAAAAATTGTAAATAACCTCGTACGGTTGTAAGAGGATTACGGACTTCATGTGCAATACCAGCTGCGATTCGCCCTGCTAACGAAAATTTTTCTGCATCACGTTCTGTGTTTAAATAATGAAAGACACTAATAACTCTAAAAATTTCTCCATTATAATCACGAATAATTCGGTTATTTAAAATACCATAGTTTTTGTCTAAAACTTCTTCATTATATATTTCCATGCCTGTTCTTAATGTTTCAAGAGCTTTAATTTTTTCTTCAGGTAATTTTAGTAATTGTTGAATTGGCTTTCCAATTATATCATTTCGTACTACACCAAAATCATCTGCCGCAGCCTGATTACATAAAGTTATATTTCCTTTATTATCAACAAAGGTTACATGATGTGAAAAAGCATCAAAAATATGAACAAAGTATGTTTCAAGTTGTTTAAATAAAAATAATGAATCGCAAGTAAGCTGAAAATCAGCCTCTTTATTCTCTTTTTGTATGTTTTGAATAGAATGAGTGGATCTCGTTTTCTTTATTTGTAAACCAATCTGTGGATTTTTATATGTGAAATGATGTGGTAATTGATTCACAAGTTCTTCATAAAAACGTACTTTATTTTCTAATTCTTCTATTCGTTTTTCATGAGACACAATATCATCTTTTGGAAGCATAAATAAATAACCCCTCAATTTAAAAATTCTTCCATCTAGTATATCATATTTTTATACGGATACTCTTAAAGAAGGGACTACTTAATGAAATTGATTGGTCGAAGTGTTCAGGAAGTGAGTAGAATGGATAGTAGGTGAAGTTAAAAAGGGAGGAATATATTTGCTTTTCATTGGAGTAACAGGGTGGGGAGATCATGATTCTTTATATATAGACCCCTATGAAAATAGAAATAAATTACGAACATATAGTGAGTATTTCCCTATAGTAGAAGTGGATAGTTCATTTTATGCGATGCAACCTGCACGAAACTATACAAAATGGGCAATGGAAACACCGAAAGATTTTTCTTTTATCGTCAAAGCATATCAAGGAATGACAGGACATATGAAAGGTGAAGTTCCTTTTTCTACGTTCGATGAGATGTTTGATGTATATAAACAATCTATTCTTCCTTTAATTGAAGCTGGTAAATTAAAAACGATTTTATTTCAATATCCACCATGGTTTGATTGTAAAAAGAAAAATGTAGATTTTCTTCGATATACGAAAGAAAAAATGGAAGGTTTGCCGTGTGCAATAGAATTTCGAAATCAAACATGGTTTTATCCAGAAATGAGAGATAAGACGTTACAGTTTCTAGAGCAAGAAAAATGGATTCATACAATTTGTGATGAGCCACAGGCAGGGATGGGTTCAGTACCACTCGTATTAGAAGTAACGAATGCAGAGATGGTGTTAATACGTTTTCATGGCCGAAATGTTCATGGCTGGCTTGATAAAGGGGAAAATTGGAGAGCGGTTCGTTGCTTATATCGCTACAACAATAAAGAATTAGAAGAATGGGTAGAAAGACTAGAACAATTAAAAAAGAAGACAAAGGACATATACGTATTATTTAACAATAATTCAGGCGGAGATGCAGCTGATAATGCGAAACAGCTTATGAAAATGATGAACATTACATATGGTGAGCCAAAGCCTGAGCAATTGAATTTGTTTGAGTGATAATAAACAAGAAAGGCACTGTACAAACAGGGGGAATGTACAGTGCCTTTCTATATGAAAAAGAGGGGTAACAATGTTACTGAGCGTTTGGTTGATTCATCAATTGTTGGCTTCGTAATAAATGATAATGGTTATCATTATCATTGTCAATGGTTTTCCTGAAAATAAATAAAAAATTTTTTATGGGATAGTAACGATAGGGAGATCCCTAATAGGAGTTTGGCTAAAGTAAAGAATTGTTTCGAGGTAGATTTCCTGCAAACCCCTGATAAAGTGAAACTTTAATCAGTGAGGTTTTGTTCATCCCCCATTGATTATCAGCCCTCACCAATCGGGCTTTTACGGGCAGCCCGACCTCCATCTAACTTCTTTATTTCCGCTGAATTTTGAGGTGGGGGTCATACTGCCCGTTAATGCGGGATAAAGTATAAAAAAAGAACAGCAATTAATGCTGTTCTTTGCTAGTGATGAATTGTTGTAAATCAAAAGGAGTTATCGCTTGGATAAATTCTTTTGAGATAAGTGTTTGAACAAGAGTACTCTCAGAAATAGAAGCACCTGTTTTCTTTTCATAAGCTTGTTTCAATAAATCAAGTTTTTCAGCCGTTTCTTTCGGTAATTCAATTGTTAAAGTGTTCATAATTTCTCCCCCTTACTATTAGAGTACCACTACAATATAGGAGAGACAAGAAAAGAGAATGTGAAACATAAAAAAGGTTACCATTTATAAATGGTAACCTTTTTTATGTATAAGAGTTATTAAGCAATACCGATATACTTTAAAGTTTTTGATGGAGTACTATGATCAAAGAAGTGTTGTAAAAATGCGATATCAACACCTGATTTGTATGCGCAATATCCCCAAGTTTTTCGAAGTGTATGTGAGCTAATCCCTTCTAATCCAACTTCTTTTGCAGCTTTGTTTAAAATGTACCACGCATGTTGTCTCGTAATAGATTTTGTTCCTTTTTGAGACTTTAACAATGGTTCATTACGTTTCCAAGTTTTACGTTCTTTCATGTAGTCTTCGATTGCGTGCTGTAAGTCTTCATTTACAGCGAACCATTTATGTTTTTTTACTTTTTCATTGTAAAATAAAATGGAATGGCGAACATTTTCGTTTTCATCGATTACATCACTAACTTTTAATTGTAAGATTTCACTTACTTTTAAGCCAGAATTTACAGCTAATACGAATAGTAAGCCATCACGTTTCGAAGATTGTAAAAGTATATTTTTGATAGTTTCTAATTGTTTTTCGTTTTGAATAGGTTGTCCTGCTTGTTTCATTTCACGCACTCTCCTCTTTTATATGTGTAAAGGAAAGGATTAACTTGTTTTTAACTATAAAGGGAGAGTGTGAATTTCATGTGAACTCCTAGTGAAATTAAGACAAATTATTTGACTTCTTTTACTTTTTGTAAATTAAAGTAGAATACAACGCTATTAGTCGTGTTATATACACCGTACTCAGCATGGTGGAGATCTAAAATGTTTTTTACAATAGATAAACCGAGACCAGTACCACCAGTATGACGGCTACGAGATGCATCTAAACGGTAGAAGCGATCCCAAATTTTTTCAAGACTTTCTTCTGGGATAGGATTTCCTGTGTTTTCGATTTCGACTTTTACTGTATCTTCCATTGCTATAACGGAGACTTGTATTTTTTCTCCATCTGGCGTATAGCGAATTGCATTGCTAAGTAAGTTCACAACCACTTGCTCAATACGACTACGATTCGCTTTCACAACTATAGAAGAGTCTACATCTATGTTCACTTGTAAATGCTTTTCTTCCATGCTAAATAATAATTTTGTATAGACTTGTTGAATTAATTCACCGATTGAGAATGTCGTCATATCTAGTTTGTACGTACCTGATTCTAATTTTGCTAATTCTAACATTTCAACAATAAGTCTGTTCATATTTTCTGTTTCTTCTAAAATAACATCTGTGTAATACGTCGTATCTTTACTAACACCATCTTTAATTCCTTCTGCGAAACTTCTAATTACACTGAGCGGTGTTTTTAATTCGTGTGATACACCAGAGATGAATTCTTTCCGCGTTTTTTCTAATTGACGTTCACGTTCAATATCTTGTTGTAATTTTGTGTTTGCAACATTTAATCGATCGATTCGATCTTTTAAATTTACAGATAACGTATTAATACTACCAGAAAGTCCGCCAATTTCATCGTCTGCTGTTACAGGTAATTTCTCGCTAAAATCAAAGTTGGCCATTTTCTTTGTAACGCGATTGATTTTAATTAATGGTTTCACAATGATTTTTGAGTAGTAGAAGGATAACAAAATAATTACGAGAAATACGATGATTAAGGCATAGACATAATAATCTTTTAAAACGAGCATCGCTTCATTAACAGGTTGCAAGGATGCTATCGCAAAAGCATATTCTGTAATCTCTCCATTTTCTATAATAGGTTTTACAAAGATACTATTCTTTATATTCTCCCCGCTATCTATGATATAAGTGTTTAATTGCTGCGAGTTAGCAGTGCCATTTCTAATAAGCTCTGCAAAATATTGAACGGCTTGTAATGTTTCAATATCATTTGCAAGACGAACCTCGGCTTTCGATGGAAGCTGTAACTTAGATATAGTACCAGTAAACTCAATTTGAGTAACAGTTTTGTATCGGTTTGTAAGTCTATTTTTAGAAGGATTACCATTAATAGATGAAAAATCTGAATTGGTATATTCGTTTTGCCAATGATTATAATTTGTTGTCAATTTTATTGGTGTTATTGTTTTGTTTTGTAGCAAACCTACGACGTTTATCACATCGTCTTTTTTCAATCCTAAGTTTTCGAATTTCTTATATTCTTCGGGTGTTAAAAGATTATTAAGCGGAATGGAATATGTTTCATGATTTTTAGGATTAAATACATCAATGTAGTAATTGTTGTCGCTTTTAATAATGCCATTCTTATTTAAAAATTGCATGTCAGCATTTGTTTTATCATGAAATTCTTGTTTTAGTTTTCTAACTTCCTCAGGATCTTTTTCGCTTTTTTCATAATTAGCTACGAATTTTTCAAAAGCAGTTTGAACTGTTTTTACTTTTTTATTAATATAAAATTTCTCTAAAAATAGAGATTGTCCTAGGAAAAAGAGGAGGAATATGATTGTAAATAATGTTGATGTTAATAAAAATAGTTTAAAGACGATACTTCTGTTTTTCACTGCGTCACCTCTTGTGAGAAATACTGTAAATGATTTCTTTATTATAACAAACGTTACAAAAAAGTAGAGGAGAAAATCTGTCTCTTCTGAAAGTAGTTTTTAATAAAAAGTCACATAAAAAGAACTCGACAGACGTATGACGAGTTCTTTAATGTATTATTGTTGAATTGCTGCATCTAAAGCGATTTCAATCATTTCGTTAAATGTAGTTTGGCGCTCTTCAGATGTTGTTTCTTCACCAGTGAAGATGTGATCGCTTACTGTTAATACAGATAACGCATTTACACCGTATTTCGCTGCTAATGTGTAAAGAGCAGTTGTTTCCATTTCTACTGCTAGTACACCGTAATCTCCAAGCTTTTTAACGATGTCCATGCTTTCGCGATAAAATACATCTGCTGTTAAAACGTTACCAACACGAACGTGTAAGCCTTTTTCAGTTCCAGCATCGTAAGCTTTCTTTAGAAGGTCGAAGTTTGCAGCTGGTGCAAAATCAAATCCTGGGAATGTTAAACGGTTCATATTAGAATCCGTACAAGCCGTCATTGCAATAATAACGTCACGAACTTTTACATCTTTTTGAATGGCACCGCAAGTTCCAACGCGAATTAAATTTTTAACTCCATAGCTTTGGATTAATTCGTTTACATAAATAGAAATAGAAGGAACACCCATACCTGTACCTTGAACAGATACACGTTTTCCTTTATAAGTTCCAGTGAATCCTAACATACCACGCACGTTATTATAGCAAGTAACGTCCTCTAGAAATGTTTCAGCGATATATTTTGCACGTAATGGATCACCAGGTAATAGAATAGATTCAGCGATTTCGCCTTGTTTTGCTTCAATATGTATACTCATGAAAAGTCCTCCTTATAATGTATTGATAGAAATCAATATCATTTGCATTATACACTACGAATCCTTTCAATTAAAATCTTTTTATTATTTGTAATATGTGCAAAACAGAAGGATTTCATAAATTATCATCTAGAATATATATGTAAGAAGTTTTGTATGAATAGAGACTATAAAAATGGTAGGTGATGTTTTGAAAAATCTTGTCATTGGACTCGTTGCTTTGCTATTTGTTGTAGTAGGCGGATTTTACATAAAAAAGTATCAAGAAACTACAGAGACTGTAAGTGATGTTCAGGAAGTAAAATGGGATGTGTTAAATAGAAAAGGAAATGAGAAAGCAGATATTTTGTTTCAATTATTAAATAATAAAAATAGCGAAGTGCGTGGTGTGAATGATCAAATTCGGGCAGTTATTGTAGACGGACAATTAAAACATGTACAACAAATGAAACCTACATTCGCAGGAAATGGATCATATAAGGTCTCTTCTAAAATAGCGAAAGATGAAGGATATACAATATTTTTATATGAAGACAAAAATAAGTCTGTGCAATCATTTGCGAAGAAAGATTTTGGGAAAGAAATAGACGAGAAAAATAAGAAAAAAGTAAAATTTCCAATCGATAGTGTACTTACAAAAAAAATAGGGGAGTATGAAGTTTCTCTTTTATTTGGTGCACTGCATCCAAATGAGCCAGTGACATTAACATTTCAATTTCAAGCGAAAAAGGGTGAAAAATTGAAATTACATTCAGAGAGAGGAGAGGTGGAGGCGCTCTATATTGTGGACGAAACGAGAGAAAACTTTTTATATGCAATCCCTGTTGATACAGATGAGCAATTACAATATCGCATTACATTTCCTGCTGAAGGAACGTATAAAATATGGGGAGATTTCTATATAAATGGTAAGAAATATGAAAAAGAATTTATTGTACAAGTTCAAAAAAGAAAAAACAGCTAACTAGTTAGCTGTTTTTTCTTTTTCCTATTAATTTTGTTACAGAGAGCATTGTAATTGGTAAAGAATGATTCTTTCTAAATGCTAGATATTTACCGCTCCATACTGGTTTATATTTTTCTTTAAAATGTCGTAATCCGCTGAAACTATATGTATAACGAACATTATTAAAGATGGCAGCAGCAACCCGTTCAGACCAGAAAGATTGTGTCGATAAACCTACATTTGAAAGTGGTGCCATACCAATATTAAAGGAGTGGTATTCATTTTCTTTTGCCCATTGGAATAGGTGGATGAAAATTGCATCCATAATGCCGCTAGGTGCATCTGGATAATACCGCATTAAATCAACAGACAATGATCCGTCTTGATATACAGGCATAAAAGTTGTAAATGCGATGATTTTTCCATCTGCATCAGATAATGTAGCGATAGGTGCTCGGCTCATATATTCGCGATCAAAGTATCCGAGTGAGAAACTTTTCTCTTTTTTTCCACCGAGCCACGCATCTGAAACTTTTCTTAATTCTTCAAATAATTCGTTTGAGAACGGTGGCTGGTGAATAGAGAATGTATAGCCTTCTCGTTCAAAACGGTTGAAAGTCGCTCGCATACCGGCACGTTTTTTTCCTGTTATGGTAAATGTATTCAAATCAACGACAGCTTCTTCACCAAGCTTAAAGAAGTTATAACCAAAATCATGATATAAACTCATCCATTTACTTTCGATTTGGTAGAATACACAAATGTATCCAAATCGGTCAGCTTCAGCTAAAAACTCTTGTAACACAGTACGGTAGGAGGATGGATCTCCAATTGGATCCCCTAGCACAACAAGACGTTTTCCAGTTATAGAGAAGAGAAGGAGCGCTTTCCCGTCACTACTGAAGAAGAATTGTTTATCACCTAAAAATCCTAAATGACTAAGTACATTTCCACCATGTTCATCTAAAAAGTTTTGCAATCTTTTATCATTAGCTGGTTGCCCGGGAAATTCATTTCGATAACGATTAGCAATGAGTGAGCCAATCAGTAAAAATGTAGGAACGAAAAAGGCAGCTGCTAATGCACTTCGTTTTACTTGTGTAATATTACGAACGACAAAATCAGGTTTAAAAGCTTCTTTTGCACCTGCAAATAAAATACCTAAGTTTTTATATAAATATAAAGTTATAAGTAAGAATATAAAAACTTTTACGATATCAGAAAGTGAGACTTCCATTTTCTCGCGTACAAATCTTTTACGAAGCATATATAATACAGCGAGTACAATTAATAAAATAAACGTTTCTTCAATATCAATCCCTTTTAGCGTATTAAATATAGCTGCTCCGATTAAAGAAATAATCGTCATATAGTAAGAACGCTTTGTTCCATAATATATACCTCGTGAAAGGATCAGGAGAAGAATACCAAATGTTAGTGATAAGCTAAAAGAAAATTGAATAAGATGTTTTGGAGCCAGAATATGTAAGGCGTGTGCTCTGTTTATACTTGTCGGTAGAATGGTCGATAAAATAACCATTAATCCCGCAAATACTGTTAAAGCAGCAGAGGCCCATGAACCTAGTTTTCCTAGAAAATCACGCTGCAAAGTCCATATAACACCAGTTGTTTCTAATGCAGGCGCAATAAAAGGTTTGTCTTCAAACTTTTTAATGGCCACACCTGTCATTTCAAAAGCTGCAAAAATAAGACCAAGGCAGAATGGTAAAATGTAATAGACGAGGCGATATAATAACATAGCAGGTAGTAATACACCTGTATCAATGCCATACTGTCCGAGCCCAGTTAAAAAGACAAGGTCAAATGAACCAAGTCCACCAGGTACAAGACTAACAACACCAGCTAATGCAGCAATTACATACACACCTAAAAATTTTTGAAATTCGATATCAATGCCAAATAATATTAGTATGACATACATAACGATACCAGCAGATACCCACTCAACTAATGAAACTAATGAGTATAAAACAGTTGGATTTTTCTCTTCTTCTCCTTCATCTTGTCCTTCGGTTTGCTTTGGTTTTCTATTTTTTAGTTTAGAAAAGCCAATGTATATAGGGACGAAAAGGGCGAAGAAGATCAAAACAGGCCATAGCCACGGTTTTTCATGCAAAATAAAACTTGTGTCTAATATTCCAATAAGACCGAGGAACGAAAGAATAGCGAGTCCGTTAATAAAAGCGGTTGTCATCCAGGCGATACTTTTAATAAGTTTGCCATTTTCTTTTATGTATGGACGATAAAGCATTGTTCGTACACCTGCTCCAACGAGACCACCAAATCCAATAAATCCATTTAAAGTATTAGCAATCCATGAGATACGAAAAATCTTTTGGACAGGTATATCAGCTTTTAAATAACGAAGCATAACATAGTCGTAAAAGAACATTGTTGATACGGCAAATGCACCAAGTGTAATTGCTAAAAAGACTCCTCCGGTTGGAATGTTTTTAATTGTATTAATTGCTTCTAAAAAAGAAATGCCTGCTAATTCTTTTTTTGCTTGAAAGAATACAATTGTTAATACAACAAATGGGAAGATAATTTTCCCGATTTGTAAGAAACGTTTCCATGAAAACGACATAAATACAACTCTCCTTGTATAAGAAAACTGAGACAATAATATTATTATGACAAACTTCAAGAAAAATAAAAAGGTAAATTCCTGTATAAGGAAGCTATTTTTTATAAGGGTTATATTTAAAAGAGTATTTCGTTTGTCAGAAAATTAAGTTAAAATAAGTTGAAAGAAGGAAGAGAGGGGAAGTAGATGATTATAATAGGTTATGCGGGATATGAGCTAGAGAAAGCAAAACCTAATACGTCAGAAGATTTTTTTAATAGATCTGAAGTGACATATATATTAAATGATAAAGAAAGAACCTTTTCTGTTTTATATGTTCGGTATTTTGAAGAAGTTTTACAAGAAATTACTCCTTTTGAAGGAAATCCGGTATGTAAAGTAGAAAATCAAGACATATATTTGCGGGATATTGTAGCGATCTGTTGTTTACTGAAAGAGAATGAGCTTCGCATGCAAAAACGTTTGTATTTAAATAATATAGAAGGATTCCAACAATATTTTGATGAGGAAATAGTCGTGAAAGTACAAGAAATATTGGCTGAATTACATAAAAATAAAAGAGTAGAAATAGCGTGAAATGGCAAAGGAGAGGGAAAAATGTCTAATCTAATGGTGGAAAATCAAACAGAACAAGTTTCTATGTTTTTAGAAGATGTTATTCATTTGATAACCAATTATGTAAATTATCATACGTTGCCTTCTTTATTAGAAGAGACACCGGCAGGAAACGAACAATATTATAAAGGGTTATTAGCGTCAATAAGACGTCTTCTCGTTTTTTGTGAAGAAGGGCATGATGCGTGTTTTGTTTTGTTAAATAGCCAGCCATTTCGAAAGACAGCAGCTGAAAAGATTTTATATAAAATTTATCATCAAGTAATTGCAGAGTTTTTTTCACCAAAGAGTGATCATTGGTATGAAAATAGTCGATCTGCTTATACAGGGAAAAACTCCATCGTTTTTCAACAAACGCCACCTGCATCTATAGAGCAAGTAATGAAGAATTTAGAAGGTAAATTTCAATTGATGCGTGAAGAACTAGAATATTATGAGACGGATTACCAAACAAAGATGCTACACAAATATTAATTGTGAAAAAGAAGCTAAGGGTACTTAGCTTCTTTTCCTTTTGTACAGTTATATAAGGGATTTCCTTTGAATATATTTAAGGGGATAGCATTAAGGAGGTGTAACATGAGTCAGCAAGGTGTATTCACAGATTACTTTCATGAAGTAGAAAACTGGTGTGAAAGTGTTCTTCACGTATTAGATAGCCGTGCAATGGAAGTGTATGATGTCCATATGCTTGCTTATAAAATTCAAACGTTATTAGACCGTATGAAAGAGCATGAGTATGATACAGATGCAGAGTTTATGTATGAAATAAGTGATGATGTAGAACATATTCAGCATCATTTGCAGGAAGTATTCGTGCAGGGAGAAGAAGAATATGAACTATGTGAAAGAGGGGATAGTGAACGAGCTGTTCCAATTGGAGGGCATACACTCCCACCATTACCATATCCGTATAATGCGTTAGAGCCGCATATATCTAGAGAAATTATGATGTTACACCATGATAAACACCATCGCAGTTACGTGGAAGGATTAAATAAGGCAGAGAAGATGATGGAAGAAGCGAGAAAAACAAATCAATTTGATTTAATTAAGCATTGGGAAAGAGAAGCGGCCTTTCATGGATCAGGTCATTACTTGCACACAATATTTTGGAATAACATGAAAAAAGGTGGCGGCGGAAGTCCAAGAGGTGCTCTTTCACACAGGATTGAACAAGATTTTGGAAGTTTCTTGCGTTTTCAAAAACATTTTACAGAAGCAGCCTCTAAAGTGGAAGGTTCAGGATGGGCAATTCTCGTTTGGGTTCCGCGATCGGGAAGATTAGAAATTTTGCAGAGTACACTTCATCAATTATTTACACAATGGGATACGATACCGCTCCTTGTGCTAGACGTGTGGGAACATGCGTATTATTTACAATACCAAAATCGAAAAGATGAATATATTAAAAATTGGTGGAATGTTGTAAATTGGCCGGATGTAGAAAAAAGATTTGAAAGTGCAAAACAAATTGAATGGACGCCATATTAGACGCATATTATATGCGTCTTTTTTATATCATGAAGGCTTGAATATTGAGGGGTAATGGTTAGTGGAGAATCAATAAAGCCATAACTGATTACAGTTTTGTTTTATTGGGGGAGAGGGAGATTTCGTTCATATTTTAAAAGGCCAAGCATACACTTGTACAAAAAGTGCCAAAAGGACGTGGGGGGAAATATGAGACGAATTTGTGTAATCATCACGCTTCTTATTATGTACGCAAGCGTTATACCAATTCCTACATATGCAAAGATGAACAGTAATGTCAGTGCTCGAAATGCTGTATTAATGGAGCAACAGTCAGGTCGCGTATTATACGGAAAAGCAGAACATGAGCCACAAAAGATTGCTAGTATAACAAAAATTATGACTGCCTTGTTAGCTGCTGAATCAGGAAAAATGAAAGAAATGGTCTCGGTTAGTAATGAAGCAGTGAGAGTGGAAGGCTCAGCAATTTATTTAAAGCCTGGACAGAAAGTGAAGTTAGAGGACATCGTATACGGACTTATGCTTAGATCTGGTAATGATGCAGCACAAGTAATTGCTGAAAATGTAGGAGGGAGTATAGAAGGGTTTGTATATTTAATGAATGAGAAGGCGAAACAAATTGGAATGAAAGATACTCACTTTTCAAACCCGCATGGTTTAGATGGAGATGGATCTCATTATTCGTCCGCCTATGACATGGCACTTTTAACAAGGTATGCAATGGGGAACGAAACCTTTAAGAAGATTTTTGGGACAAAAACGTATAAATCAGATTCGTGGGATTATCCGTGGAAAAACAAACATAAACTTGTGACGTCTTATTATGAATTTGCAACAGGAGGAAAAACGGGTTTTACGAAGAAAGCAGGACGGACGCTTGTTACAACAGCATCAAAAGATGGACTAGATCTAATTGTTGTAACTTTGAGCGCTTCTAGCGATTGGGATGATCATATGAATTTATTTGATAAAGGTTTTGAACGTTTCAAACAAACAAACGTTGTAGGACAAGGAGCGCTTGCTGAAATAACTGAAAAGAAATATGCCAATCATGTTTATACGAAAAATAGTTTTGCGGTACCTTTAACTGAGCAGGAAAGAAAGAATGTCATATTAAAAGTTGAACTCGATAAAAGTGCGAAACTTAAGGATGGAGTAAAGGTTGGGAAGACAGAAATTTATGTTGGCAATGAGAAAGTTGGAGAACGAAATTTATTTTATAGTAAACGAAAATTAGTAGCTACAACGGGAGTGTACTGGAATAATGTGAAAGAAATTTTTTCTCATATGATAGGTGTTGGGAACAATGGTTAATCTCGTATGGGTAGCGATGGCAGTCATAGGGATCGTATATGCCATGATTAATGGAACGATGGAAGCAATAAATAAAGCAGTATTTGATGGAGCGAAAGACGCAGTAACAATTTGTATAGGACTCATTAGTGTTTTAGTATTTTGGCTCGGTTTAATGAAAATTGCAGAGGAAGCAGGGTTATTAAAAAAGTTAGTTACACTTTTTATGCCGATAGTCAAAAGGCTGTTTCCAGAAATACCGAAAGATCACCCGTCAATGGGATTTATTTTATCAAATATGATGGCTAACTTTTTTGGGTTAGGTAATGCAGCGACCCCTCTTGGTATAAAAGCGATGGAGCAATTGAAAGAATTAAATGGGGGAAAGGATTCGGCGAGCCGTTCTATGGTGACGTTTCTTGCGTTAAATACATCAGCGATTACTTTAATTCCTACTACTGTCATTTCGATTCGAATGACGTATGAATCAGCGAATCCTACTGAAATTGTTGGGGTAACATTCATTGCACAAGTACTCTCTATGATCGGAGCGATTTGGATTGATCGCTATTTTTACCGAAGAAGGAGTAGGAAGGGGCGGAAAAAATGAGTATTGTTAATACGATATCATTATGGGTAATCCCTTGTGTAATTGGTTTTATCCTTTTATATGGAACGATAAAGAAAGTTCCGACGTACGAATCGTTCGTTGAGGGGGGGAAAGAAGGGATTCAAATTGCAATCTCTATTTTACCGTTTATGGTTGGAATGCTCGTATCTATTTCTATATTTCGAGCTTCAGGTGCACTAGATGCAATGATATCAGTAATGAAGCCGATGTTAGATTTAATTCATGTCCCAGCAGAAATTGTTCCACTAGCACTTATACGTCCTATTTCGGGCTCTGCTGGTTTAAGTATTACGACCGATTTAATTGCCACATATGGACCAGACTCATTCATTGGACGATTGGCTTCTACGATGCAAGGGAGTACAGACACAACTTTTTATATTTTAACAGTATACTTCGGAGCTGTTGGAATTAGAAAAATGGGAGATGCATTAAAAGTAGGACTTTTTGCCGATTTAATCGGAATTATTTGTTCGATTGTATTTGTTTCTCTATTGTTTCAGTAATGCTATTCATTTTTTATGCTATTTCGCTTATAATACGTATACGACCACTATTAAGGTGTTGCTTAATAGTGGTTTTTTTATGCGGTATTTTTGACAAAATAATGAACTTTTATTGTGAGCAATATGAAAAATATGGACAATAATAAAAGGTAAAAACATGATTTGACCTTTATATGTTTATTATCATCGCTATGTTGTTTAAGTAAGATGGAGCAAAAAGCCGTCAAGCGTATGCGGTTGCCAAGTCTTTCTAATGTAAGGTAAGATAAATTCGAGGTGAAAAAAAGAAATGGAACGATTACAAAAAGTGATTGCGCAAGCAGGTATTGCATCGAGAAGAAAGGCTGAGGAATTAATTCAGCAAGGAAAAGTGAAAGTTAACGGAAAAATAGTGAAGGAGTTAGGAACGAAAGTAACTCCTCAAGATAAAGTAGAAGTAAATAACATCCCTCTTGAAAAAGAAGAACCTGTTTATTTTTTACTATATAAACCAACTGGCGTAATTTCAAGTGTATCAGATGATAAAGGAAGAAGTGTTGTAACAGACTTTTTCCCGGAAATTACACAACGTTTATTCCCAATCGGACGCTTAGATTATGATACGTCTGGTGTATTATTAATGACAAACGATGGGGACTTCGCAAACGTATTAATGCACCCTAGATATAAAGTTGAAAAAACATATGTTGCAAAAATAAAAGGTCCACTAACAGGTGAGAAAATCCGTATGTTAGAACGTGGTGTAATGTTAGAAGACGGGAAAACAGCACCAGCGCGTGTGAAAATTATTTCTTGGGACAAGCGTAAAGAAATGGCGATTGTACAATTAACAATCCATGAAGGACGTAACCGTCAAGTACGTCGTATGTTTGAAGCCTTAGATTGTAAAGTAGTGAAACTAAAGCGTGAACGCTATGCCTTTTTAGAAGTGGGTAGCTTGCGACCTGGTGATGCAAGAGAATTGACGCCGCATGAGGTGAAACAATTACGTGCATTGGCTTCTACAAAGCCTCGCTAATCGATATTGTGAAACTTTCACCAGTGGAATGCTCCGCTGGTGATTTATTAAAAAATACATATATTCATCACTAGTCGAAGAGAGGGGAGACAATATGAAAAAAAATCGCTTATTATTTCGCGTTATTATTCTGCTCATTTTATGCGGTGCTGTAGGATTTACACTTTATCAAGGGTATTTCACTAAAGAAGAGAAAATGGAAATTGGAAAAGAAGCACCTAACTTTGTTGTGACAGATTTAGAAGGAAAGAAAATTGAGCTAAAAGATTTTAAGGGAAAAGGTGTATTTTTAAACTTTTGGGGTACGTGGTGTAAACCTTGTGAGAAAGAAATGCCTTATATGAATGAACTATATCCAAAGTATAAAGAAAAAGGCGTTGAAATCATTGCGTTAGATGCAGATGAAACGGATATTGCTGTTAAGAATTTTGTGAAACAATACGATCTTAAGTTCCCCGTTGCAATCGATAAAGGTGGAGAAATTATAAAAACGTATGGAGTAATACCATTACCAACAAGCTTCTTAATTGATAAAGATGGTAAGGTGATTCAAGAGATTAAAGGTGAACAAACGAAGGAACAATTGGAGGAGTATTTAAAGAAAATTACTCCGTAATAAAGAAAGCCTTTACATAAGTGGCGCTTACCTATAGCGCCTTCGGTTTAAAAATTCTGAGTATTGCGGTAACTTGAGGTTAGAATATACAATAGTACATATAGATACAGGGGCGGTGAGAGTGTTGAAAGAAATTAAGTGTGAATGTGGACATGTGAATCCGATAGGAACTGTTTTTTGTGAAGCTTGCGGGAAACCATTTGAAAGCAATGAAAATATAAAACTATTGGATATGCGCTATGAGGGGAGTGCTCGAAGATCTCTCACGCAAACAAAAACGATAGTCGATAAAATTTGGAGTTTTTTCTCTTCTGTAAAAGTCGGTGTGTGGCTCATTGTAATTACTTTAGCTGCATCAGCGATTGGAACTATTTTTCCGCAAGAAATGTACATAACTCCAGGGATTGCACCCGCCGAATATTATAAGCAAGAATACGGATTTTTAGGGCAATTATACTATCAATTAGGTTTTAATAATTTATACGGTTCATGGTGGTATATGATGTTAATTGCTTCAATTGGTATTTCTCTTGTGATATGTAGCTTAGATCGTGTCATTCCACTTTATAAAGCTTTAAAGAAGCAAGGGGTAAAAAGACACCCTAGCTTTTTAAAGAGACAGAGATTATATGGCACTGGTACACCGCAAGAGGGAGATTTTGAAAAAGTTCAAAAGAATTTAAAGAAAACGAACTATAATGTGAAAGTGGAAGACGGAAACGTTTTAGCAGAAAAGGGACGGTTTTCACGCTGGGGTCCATATGTGAATCATATCGGTCTTATTATCTTTTTATTCGGTGCGATGCTTCGTTTTTTACCGAGTATGTATGTAGATGAAACGCTTTGGTTACGTGATGGTGAAACGAAAGAAATACCAGGGACGGATGGCCAATATTATTTAAAAAGTGAGAAGTTTATAAAGGAAGTTTATGATAAAAGTAAGGACAAGGAAGTTTTTGATGAAGCAATTGACCGTGTCGGTGATAAAATGATTGCGAAAAACTTCCAAACGAATGCCGTATTATATAAAGCGGTAGGTGAAAAGGTAGCTGGACAAAAACCAAAATTGGAAAAAGTAAAGGAAGTTGAAATTCGAGTAAATGAACCGCTGAAATTTGATCAATTTGCTGTTTATCAATTGAGTTATAGAGAAAATGAATTTAAAAGTATGTCCTTCCGTTTGCAAAATAAAGAAAATAATCAAAAGTGGGGACCGATTAAAGTTGATTTAACAAACCCTGCAGAAAAATATGATTTAGGAAATGGTTATTCTTTAGAACTATTAAGCTATTTTCCTGATTTTTATTTTGATGAGAATGGAAGACCAAACACAAAAACGAAATTACCAAACAACCCTGCATTTGTATTTAAAATGTTTACACCTGAAACACCAGATGGTGAAGTGAGTTTTGTTGGTATTCAGCAAAATATAGAACCAGATGGGAATAACAAATATAAAATGTCCTTTGCAGGTGTGGAAATGCAAAATGCAACTGCGCTTACTGTAAGGAAAGATTTAACGCTTTGGATTCTCGGTATTGGAGGATTTATATTTATGGTTGGTGTCATTCAAGGTATGTATTGGAATCATCGCCGTATTTGGATACAACGTGTTAATGATGAATGGTGGATTGCAGGACATACGAATAAAAATTGGTTCGGTTTAAAGAAAGATATCGAAAGAGTACTAGAAGGTACAGCAATTCCGCAACCAAATGATAAAGTAGTCGATAAAAAAATTAGTTAAGGTGGGGAAACGATATGGTGCAAATAAGTAGTAACTTTCTCTTTACCGCATTTATTTTATATTTAATTGCAACTCTATTTTTCGGGGGAGCAATTAAAGAAAAGGGTCATAAATGGGCAAATGTAGGAATAACGATTACAATTTTAGGATTTATTGCACAAACAGTATATTTTGTTACAAGGTGGATTGCATCAGGACATGCACCAGTTAGTAACTTTTTTGAGTTCGGTACGTTTTTCGGCATGATGCTTGTTGGAGCATTTATTGTCATGTACTTTATGTACCGCGTAAGTATCATTGGACTATTTGCATTACCAGTTGCACTTTTATTAATTGCTTATGCAAGTATGTTTCCGAGGGAAATATCACCGCTTATTCCATCTTTAAAAAGTAATTGGTTACATATTCATGTGACGACTGCGGCTGCAGGACAAGCAATTTTAGCAATTAGTTTTATTACGGGCGTTATGTATTTATTGAAAAATGTAGATCAATCAGTGAAAAGTAAACGTACATTTTGGCTAGAGACGGTCGTGTTCACACTTGTTTGTACAGTTGGATTTATTGGAGTGACAACGGTATTTTCTAGTATGAAATATGAAGCGAAGTTTCAATGGATTGATAAAAATGAACAACAAGTGGAAATGAAATACAATCTGCCGGCTTTAGTTGGACCACATGAAGGGAAGTTGCTGACAGAAAATAAATTAGAACCGACAGTTGAAGTTCCAGCGATTGTAAATGCAAAAAAATTAAATACTGTAATTTGGTCTGTGTTAGTCGGAACGCTACTCTATATCGTATTAAGGCTAATTTTACGTAAACGAGTATCAGCGGCACTTCAGCCGTTAGTGAAAAATACGAACAGCGATTTGTTAGATGAAATAGGATATCGTTCTATTGCAATTGGATTCCCAGTTTTCACATTAGGTGCATTAATTTTCGCCATGATTTGGGCTCAAATAGCGTGGACACGTTTTTGGGGTTGGGATCCAAAAGAGGTTTGGGCGCTTATTACTTGGCTCTTTTATGCTGCGGTATTACATTTACGTTTATCAAAAGGATGGCATGGAGAGAAGTCAGCGTGGTTAGCGGTAATTGGTTTTGCAATTATTATGTTTAACTTTATTGTAGTAAACTTAATTATCGCGGGTTTACATTCATACGCATAGAGAAATAAAATAGGAGAGTGTATGTCACTTTCCTATTTTATTTTTGTCAACTTTTCTTCTTTTTTGAGAAAAACATGACAAAGTAGCGGTTGATTTTGTAAAATGATGTCGAGGACATTATATACTGTTCAAAAAAAATACATAGTTTTGGAAAAAAATTGAACAAACTTTATTATTCTTGTGAAGCATAATATGGAAAGTGAAACATTTAGAGGATTGCTTAAATAAACGAGAATAGCGCAACATAATAGTATAGAAGGGTAGGTGTGAACCGTTGTGGTAAAAGTACGCAACGGGTAGAAATGGAAAATGAATCAAGAATTTTAATTGTAGATGATGAGGATCGTATTCGTCGTTTGTTGAAAATGTATTTAGAAAGAGAACAATACACAATTGAAGAAGCAGACAATGGTGATACAGCTTTAGAAATGGCACTGCAAAATGATTATGATTTAATTTTATTAGATCTTATGATGCCTGGTAAAGATGGTATCGAAGTATGTAAAGGGGTTCGTGAGAAGAAAGCGACGCCAATTATTATGTTGACAGCAAAAGGTGAAGAAGTAAATCGGGTACAAGGGTTTGAGGTAGGAACCGATGATTATATTGTGAAACCATTTAGCCCACGTGAAGTAGTGCTTCGAGTGAAAGCGGTCTTACGCCGTTCTGTACCAACAACATTCTTTACGCAAGATACAACGACAAAAGATGTTACTGTATTCCCTCATTTAACAATTGATAATGATGCACACCGTGTTACAGCAGATGGTAATGAGGTGAACTTAACACCGAAAGAGTACGAATTACTATTATTCTTAGCGAAAGCGCCTGATAAAGTATTCGATCGTGAGCAATTGCTAAAAGAAGTATGGCAATATGAATTCTTCGGAGATTTACGTACAGTTGATACGCATGTAAAGCGTTTACGTGAGAAGTTAAGTAAAAAATCACCCGATGCTGCGAAGATGATTGTTACCGTTTGGGGCGTAGGTTACAAGTTTGAGGTTGTGAACGACTGATGCTTTGGAGAAGTGTAGTAGGGAAGTTATGGATGACCATATTACTTCTCGTTTCGTTCGTGCTTGGATTTGTTGCGATTTTACTTTCACAGTTTTTTAGAACATATTATGTTGATATGAGTGAAGCTAGGCTTCAAAAGGTTGCAACAAGTGTTTCAGAGTTAATTGAAGAAGGTGCCGATGTCAAAACGATTGAGAATATCGCGTACAAATTCTCTGACCCACTTTCAAGGATCATTATTGTAGAAGATGGTAAAGAAATATCTTCTTCACCGAAACAAGAAGGATTAGTCACTCTTACAATGGATGACTTAAAAGAAGATAAAGAATTAGCGGCTGTTTTTACAGACAAAAAAGAAATTAAGAATAACATTAGAAAAGCCTCTAATAGTAGAAAGAATAAAAATACTGAAAATGATATTATGATTGTCGGAAAACCAGTACAGTCAAAAAATGAAAGTGCAGTGTTTGTATACGAATCTTTACAAGTACCGATACAAGGTATGGAAAGAACGACTGATTTTATATTCTTATCAGCAGGGATTGCGATTATATTAACAACTTTCTTTGCATTCTTCTTATCTACTCGAATTACAGCGCCACTTCGTAAAATGCGTGAGGTTGCTTTTGAGGTGTCGCGTGGGAAGTTTGATGCAAAAGCTCCTATGGTATCCCAGGACGAGATTGGTGAGCTTGCAACAGCCTTAAATCAAATGGGGAAACAGTTGAAGTTTAATATGAATGCCCTGCAGCAAGAGAAAGAGCAGTTAGCTAGTATTTTAAGTAGTATGGCAGATGGGGTTATTACATTAAATCAAGAGGGTGAAGTCGTTGTAATCAATCCGCCGGCTGAACATTTCTTACAAGTTTGGCAAGAAGAAAAAGAGATAGAGCTCAGTAAAAAACTACCTTCTGAACTTGTTGAACTATTCCATCTCGTTGTAGAAAGCGAACAACAACAAGTGGTTGAAATTAATTTACAAAAAGGTAACTATGTAGTTCTTATGACGCCGCTTTACAATCAAACGAAAATTCGCGGGGCTGTAGCTGTATTGCGTGATATGACGGAAGAACGCCGTCTTGAGAAGATGCGTCAAGACTTTATTGCGAACGTATCACATGAACTTCGTACACCGATGGTCATGCTTCAAGGGTATAGTGAAGCGATTTTAGATGATATTGTGCAAACAAAAGAAGAAATTAATGAGTTTGTTCAAATCATTTATGATGAATCCGTTCGTTTAGGTAAACTTGTAAATGAATTGTTAGATTTAGCGCGTATGGAAAGTGGTAATGTAGAGTTACATATAGGTGAAGTTGATATTCATCCTTTCGTTGAAAAAATAGGTCGTAAATTCCAAGGGATTGCGAAGGATAAAGAAGTCGCGTTAACGGTTGATTTCAAAGATTCAATTGAGCAGTACCCGTTTGATGCAGATCGTATGGAACAAGTATTGACGAATTTAATTGATAACGCAATACGTCATACGAACGCAGGCGGACATGTAACACTTGTAATTGATACGAAAAATAATGGTCTTATTTTTGAAGTGCAAGATTCAGGCGCCGGTATTCCAGAAGAAGATATTCCATTTTTATTTGATCGTTTCTATAAAGCTGATAAAGCAAGAACACGTGGGAAAAAAGGTGGAACAGGACTCGGGCTTGCGATTGCCAAAAATATTGTGCAAGGCCATGATGGGAAAATTGCTGTTTCAAGTGTTGTTGGAGAGGGAACTACATTCTCTGTATATTTACCGAATCGTATAATTTAGATATGTGTTTTTAAAGTTGATAATGAATAAAGTTCTACTGTTTTTTATTTTTTTGTAAAATCAATTAAATAAATAATAGTAGAACTTTTTTTCTAACTTAGTCGAATGAAGAATAATGAGAGGGGTGTCGTAAAGCGATGAAATTATATACAAAAACAGGAGATAAAGGAACAACAAGTGTAATAGGTGGCAGAGTGGATAAAGATGATATCCGAGTGGAAGCATATGGCACGATAGATGAGGCGAATTCTCATATTGGATATGCGATGACGAAACTACAAGGCGGGGCTTTCGGAGATATTTACAATGAACTTGAAACGATTCAACATGAACTATTTGATTGCGGGGGAGACTTGGCGATAGTAGGCGAGAAAATTCCTTATAAAGTAAAAATTGAAATGGTCGAAAACTTAGAAGGTAGAATTGATTCGTATATAGAAGAAGCACCGCCGCTAGAGCGCTTTATTTTACCAGGTGGAAGCGAGTCGGCAGCTGCTATTCATATTGCACGTACAGTTGTAAGGCGAGCGGAACGATGTATCGTATCCTTGCAAAAGGAAGGAGAAATAAATGCAGTTGTTCTAAAGTATGTAAATAGATTATCTGACTATTTATTTGCAGTAGCTAGAGTAATAAACGCTCGATTACAAGTAAAAGATGTAGAGTATAATCGCAGTGCAATCGTTTTTCGTGATAAGAAAGAGAAGGAAGTGGAGTGATTCACTTTCTTTTTTGTATAGTTTTTTCTGTAATATACCAAAATAGAGAAGGTATGGTCGTAATTAGAAAACGGAGGATGTATATGAAAGCTTTAAAATATGGCGTCATGTTATTGACAGTACTGTTTTTATCTCAATTACATGTGTACGCAGAGGGAAATCAATGGGCATGGCCTGTTGAAGGGCAGATAAGTGATTATTTTGGGACAAGGCACGGAAAACACTACGGTATAGATATAGCGGCACCGATCGGCGCGCCTGTGTCAGCTATTCAAGAAGGTAAGGTAACAAAGTCTTATTATTCAAGTAGTTATGGAAATGTTGTTTTTATTAAACATGGAGAATATGAGGCTGTGTATGCACATTTAAATAAGAGATATGTAGTTCAAGGGGATTATATTTCAAAAGGAGAAATAATTGGAGAAGTAGGAAATACAGGAGAATCCCGAGGTGCACACTTACATTTAGAAGTTCATCAAGGAAGATGGACGATGGCAAAAAAGAATGCGATGAATCCATTGCTTGTTTTACATGAACAAAGAAATGAAGCAGTTTCTTCATCGTTATACGTCGTCCAAAAAGGCGACACTCTAGTTAGCATTGCGCGGAAATTTAGAATGTCAGTTAAGGAAATTCAAGAAAAAAATGGGTTGCAACAAGAGCTGATTTATCCAAATCAACAATTATATGTAAAGTAAAAAAAAGAGCTAGTTTATAACTAGCTCTTTTTTACCAAAAAATAAAGACACATATAAATCCAGAAATAGCTAAGTAGCTATATAAGTAAAATACTTTCGCTCTTGTTTTTTCGTTTGTTCGAAATAGTACAATAGTCGGTTCAATTAAACCAATTGTCAAACAAAGTAAACCAAGAAGCATACAACCGATTGAAATAGAGTACAGGGCGATTTGTGGTCCTTGAAATGGAATCATCCATTTTAATAAAAATGCAATGAGTGCAGTATAGCAAATGCTGCCGATGTATTTATTCAATGGTGCATTAGAACGGAAACCAGGAAGCTTTTTTAAGAAAGAGCGGGAAACAACTTCAGTTTGTAAAGATGTATGCTCTTCTATTATTTTTTGAGCTTCTTTTCCTTTTTGGAAAAGGGATAATATCCAGTTTCGCTCACCTTGAAAAATAAATTGTGAAGTTGTCAAATAATGATCAACCTTTACTTTATTCCAACTCTTCCATGGATGACGCTCACATAATTTTAATTTACTTTCTGTCTTTTTATCATACTGATAAATACTGATGCCATCTTCATCGAAAGCAGCATAGTATGTCTCGCTTGAGAATGTGCCTAAATCAATTGGACAGTAGAAAAGTAATTCTTTTTTTAAGTAAAAGTATTCTTTCCTTAAGTTTTTTTTCATTGTTTCTCGAATAGAGTGTCTCTTCTCTTTCTTCATGACATTTCCTCCATAATCCAGAAAATGTTCTTATCTTAACAATTCAACATCTTATCACTTTTAATTATATATGACTAGGGGATTCATAGGAGAAATGCCGAATACTAAAAAATATGGAGTGTATTGTAAAATATAATGAATGATTTTGATTATGTAAAATTAATAACTTATTTTTAATAAGTTACGATTTTTTTGTTCACAATACGATCATGTTGTTGTATAATGAAGTAGAAAATAGAATATCGGTCTATCTTCGGGGCAGGGTGAAAATCCCGACCGGCGGTGATGAACTATATGTGATTTTGTTCTAAGCCCGCGAGCCGTTAAGGCAGGATTTGGTGTGATTCCAAAGCCGACAGTACAGTCTGGATGGGAGAAGATGGAGGTTCAAGCGTTCAAAAAAGATAGGTATTTGAACGTCTGTTTGATGTGCCTTAAATTCTCCCTTTGTGTAAAACACAAAGGGTTTTTTCGTTCTATGAAAAAGTAGGCATAGCAGAACCTTTCCACTTTCCATGAGATGATCGATGGAAAAGGAGAGAGAAAGATGAAACAAAAAAACAGTGTAGTGCAGATGGTGAGTGTAGCAATGCTAAGTAGTATTGCATATTTACTGATGATGTTGGATTTCCCGTTCCCAGGGCTGCCACCATTTTTAAAAATTGATTTTAGTGATGTGCCAGCTTTAATTGCTGCGATTATTTTCGGACCAGTTGCAGGGGTAATTGTAGAAGCGATAAAGAATATTTTACATTACGGGATTCAAGGGAGTTTAACGGGAGTACCAGTTGGAGAAATTGCTAACTTTATTGCAGGATGTTTATTTATTGGACCAGCAGCTTTCTTATTTAGGAAGTATCGTACTGTTAAGAGTTTAACGACAGGATTAATGCTAGGGACAATTACAATGGCGCTCATTATGAGTGTATTAAATTACATCATCATATTCCCAGCTTACACTTGGTTTTTAAATTCACCAGCTATGTCTAGCGAAGCGATAAAAACAACGGTTGTAACGGCAATCTTACCATTTAATTTGATTAAAGGAATTGTTGTAACAATTGTATTTGTAGCGTTATTCTCACGCCTGAAAGTATGGGTATTTGCAAAAATGAAAAATGCATAAATATAAAATAAACCCATTAGTAGTATACAACTACTAATGGGTTTTTATTAAGGAGACTGAAAATAGAAAACAAAAAATACCCCTCAAATGAATGAGGGGTATTTTTTGAAGTTAATAAAAGACTATTCGAATTTTAAAGCATCGCCGTCGAATGATTCGTCAGCAACTTTAATTGAGTCAGTTGGACAACCTTCGAATGCATCCATCATATCTTCAAGTAATACATCTGGAATTTCAACGATACCTTGGTTATCGTCTAATGTTACGAATGCAATACCTTCATCATCATAGTCATAAATGTCTGGTGCAGCAGCGCCACAAGCACCACATGCAATACAAGTATCTTTATCAACGATTGTATATTTTGCCATCTTTTTTCCCTCCTGATAATATGTATGTGAAAAGCTCGCCATAAAAATTATAACCTTATTGTAAAACGGTTTTTAAAACTTTTCAACATAAAATTATAATGATAATCCTTATCAATTAGAGTGTCAACTAATTTCTGCATTATGTCATAAGATTTTCAAAATACGTAAATGTTATTTCGTTTGGTACAATATAATATATACAAGTATATATTGCCCATATGATAAGTTTAATGAGTAACGGTAGATGGAGCAATCATATCAAAAGCAATTAAGTTAGATTGAAAGGTGGAAGCGGTAATGCAACTACAATATACTGTATTGTATTGTTTAAAACAATTGAATGGTGAAAGAACCGTTTCTTCTATTTATTATTTATTAAAGGGAAAACGTTCTTCGCAAACGTTACAAGATGGAAATATGTTCCGAATTTCTTTTTTGTTTGGAATATATAAATCGTTAAATAGAAATGAATATGATCGTGAAGTTGCAAAGTTGTTGCAAGCAGATTTGATTCAAGAAATACATGAAAATACATATTTGTTAACACCTAAAGGTAAAAAGCAGTTACATACATGGGAGGAAGGGTATGCTTTTCCAGCCCATTTGCATGGTTTGCACTATGGTGAATTAGGTGAAACGTTTTGGAAAAGATTATCTTTAATTATTCAAACTGTATCTAATTTACAACAGAATAATACGAAGTTTATTCCTATTCAACAAGATACAGAAATAATGGTTTGGGTGAAACGCTTTTTAACAGGTATGCCGTATAGGCGTAGTGAATTGGCAAAAAGATTATGGAAAGAAATATATACTCTTTTAAGGAAATGTGATGTGGTAGAAGCGACGATTGTAACATATAGATTAACAGGATATGAACGTATCGGTTGTACATTGCAGCAATTAGCAGAAATTACGAAACGAGATGTTTTCAGGGTGTACTTTTTATTTTGGGGTACAATTCATTTCCTTATACAAGAAGTTCGCGATTATGAAAATGAATTTCCGTTATTATCTGAGATTATCTCTTATCCAAATGAGAGAGCTGAATTATTTAGTTTATCAACGAAAAAAACATATAATTTTTGGAGGCAAGGGCGCTCATTAGAAGAAATAGCGACAATTAGAAATCTAAAGGTTGCAACGATAGAAGATCATTTTGTTGAAATTGCTTTGCGAGAAAGAGATTTTTCAATTGAAATGTTTATGGAAAAAGACAAAATAGATAAAGTAACAGAAGTAATTGATGCATTACAAACACGTAAGCTGCGTGAGTTGAAACAAGCGGTTGGAGAGGATATCTCTTATTTTGAAGTTCGTCTTGTATTGGCGCGGATGGAGGGTATAAATGAAACTTGAGGAATATTTATATAGGTGGTTTGGATATTCTGAATTTCGTCCAGGTCAAAAAGGAGTCATTACAGATTTATTGGAAGGAAAAGATGTTATAGCGATGCTTCCGACCGGAAGAGGGAAGTCTATGTGCTATCAACTTCCAGGGCTTATGCAAGAAGGGACAGTACTTGTTGTATCACCATTATTATCTTTGATGGAAGATCAGGTTACACAATTAAAATATGTTGTGAAAAACCGAGTGATAGCATTTAATAGTTTTCGGACATTACAGGAAAAAAGAGAAGCGATGAAAAGATTAGCTTCTTATAAATTTATTTTTGTTTCACCAGAGATGTTGCAGTCGGAATTGTTAATAAGAGAATTGAAGAAAGTTCATATTTCATTATTTGTTGTGGATGAAGCTCATTGTATTTCGCAATGGGGTTATGATTTTAGACCAGATTATAAAAAACTAAATGTAGTTATTGAAAATATCGGGTCTCCTACGGTGCTAGCATTAACTGCAACAGCGACGAAAGATGTACTCCGAGATATAGCAGAGAGTTTGAATTTGGAGAATGTGACGCAGCATGTGTATTCTATTGATCGTCCAAATATAGCAATGGAAGTACAATTTGTGGAGACGATAGAAGAGAAGAAAGAGGCGCTTTTGGAACAGGTGATGTATTTACAAGGGCCGGGGATTGTATATTGTTCAAGCAGAGCGTGGACAGAACGTTTAACGGAATATTTAAGAGGAAAAGGCGTTACTGGTGTCGCTTTCTATCATGGTGGTATGGAACATGAAGAGCGCATGTTAATTCAACAGCAGTTTATGAATGACCAGTTGCAGCTTGTAATATGTACAAGTGCTTTTGGTATGGGCGTAAATAAATCAAATACGAGATATATTATTCATTTCCACTATCCGACTAATATAGCTTCTTATTTACAAGAAATCGGAAGAGCTGGAAGAGATGGTGAACCTAGTATAGCTATTTTACTATGCAGTCCGTTAGATCACGATTTACCAATTTCAATCATTGAAGATGAATTGCCAAGCCAGTCACAAATACAATTTTTATTTTCTTTACTGCAGGAAAGAATGTTTCAAACGAAAGAATTACCAATAGAAGAGGTAGAAGAAATTTGTTATAATGCAGCAAGATTTAATGAACAATATTGGCGTTTCATCCGCTATCATCTTGAAAAGCTTGGAATCATACAACAGAGAAAATTAATATTAGAGAGCTTGTCAGATGAAATTATGACAAGATTAATAGCTGAAGTAGAAATCAGGCTACGTAATAAATATAGTGAGCTAGAAAACATGAAATCATGGATACAAGTGAAAGAATGTAGACGTGAATATTTGCTGCGACAGTTCGGTTACAGAAAAGAGGGCGAGTTAAAGAATTGCTGCGACTATTGTCATATTACAAAAACAGATTATAAAAAAAGACAAGCGCAACAATCGGATTTCGACTATAATTGGGAAACAGAGTTACAAAAGCTTTTCGGTCTAGAAAAGATGGGGGAATGATGAACATTCAAAGGCATAATATTGAAGATATGAGTCCGAAAGAAATAAGGCTGAATCTGTATATCACACAGTTCATTATTATCGGTATCGGTTGTTTACTAGCATATATACTATTCCGAGATATAAAATCGGTGTATAGTCTGTGGAAATGGGAACCGGTGTCTATACTTATAATAGGTGGCTTGTTAGCGATTGGTATTGTGTTATTAGATTATGTTGCAATGCGAGTATTTCCAGATTCTTGGTTTGATGATGGTGGTATTAATGATAGGATGTTTCAAGGGATGTCGGTTATGCATCTACTTGTTATTACATTCATTATCGGCTTTGCGGAAGAATTTTTATTTAGAGGTGTAGTGCAGACGCACTTTGGTATTGTAATAGCGAGTTTCGTATTTGCAGTATTACATATTCGGTATATAAAAAAGCCATTTTTGTTTTGTTTCGTCTGTTTCATTAGTTTTGTTTTTGGCTATGTATTTGAATGGACAGGAAATTTGTTTATAACAATCTTTGCACACTTTCTTGTTGATTTTATAATGGGGCTCCAATTAAGAAAATAAATGGAAGGTGGTGGTGAACAACATGAGAAGACGAATTCCTGATTTTGAAGAGGAATTAGAAGTTGAGCGAGTGGAAGAAAAAGAAGGTTTACCGCCGCGTAGTGAAATTCATAGAAATAAAGAGAAAAAACAAAAGTTTAAAATGAATCATATTTTCGTTCGAGTTTTAACATTTCTATTCATATTATTACCAATTAGTATTTTATGGTATACGGATAAATATATTCAGGTGAAAAGTGATGGTAATAACGCTGGAAAAAGTGCATTTGAGGTCATTTTCTTTGATTCAGCTAAATCTCAGTCCGAGGCATCATCTGAGAAAGTTGTCACGCATACGGTGAAAGAGGGAGAAACTTTAGAAAGTATAGCGAAGCAATATTTTTCAGATGAAACTGGGATCGAAGTGATTAAAAAGTATAATGATTTACAAAAAGATGAAGTGAATGTAGGTCAAGAATTAAAAATTCCGATAAAAGATAAGTCCACAAAGCGAGAGAGTTAGTAAAATACTTACTATAAAAACTGGGAATTATCTTTATGAGGAAGGGAGTAAAAAATATATGATATGGATTATCTTATTAAGTACTCTCGTTTGTATTGGTATTATATTTCTTCTTGTAATGTATACGGAAGCAACGCGTGATACGGTGCTAGAACATACTTTAATATTTGAAGAATTTCCGAAAAGTTTTCAAAAAGTAAATGTATTCTTTATATCAGATATTCATAGAAGGGGCATTTCGAATTCGTTAATTGAACAAGTAAAAGGAAAAGTAGATCTTGTAATTATTGGTGGTGATTTAGCGGAAAAAGGTGTCCCTTTATCGAAAATCTCTGCAAATATACAAAAGTTAAGAGCGATAGCTCCTGTATATTTTGTATGGGGAAATAATGATTATGAGATTGAATATCATGAATTGGATGCTTTATTATTAGAAAATAATGTGAAAGTTTTAGATAATACAAGAGTTGTATTTGAGTCTGAATTAGGAGAGAAAATTTGTTTGCTCGGTGTAGATGATGTTGGCTTGAAACGTGATCGTTTAGATTTAGCGTTGGCTGATTGTAAGGAAGATGGTTTTCGCATATTAATTAGCCACAACCCTGATATAATAAATAAAATATCTGGAAAAGAACAAATTTCACTTGTGTTAAGTGGACATACACATGGAGGACAGATTCGATTATTCCCATTTAAAAAATATTTAAAAGGTGGCGTATATAAGCATTCAAATATGACTCTTTTTGTTAGTAATGGGTATGGAACAACGTTGGTTCCACTTCGCTTCCGAGCACCTGCTCAAACACATATTATTACGTTATGCGGAGGGAAATGATGCCAACTCTAAACGGAAAATATAACATAAAAGCTGTTTCGAATATAATTGGAATTCAACCAAGTACGCTTCGTGCATGGGAAAGACGATATCAAATTATAGCCCCAAAGCGGAATCACGCGGGGCATCGATTATATACAGAAGAGCATATTCAAATTTTGAAATGGTTAATGGACAAGGTTTCATCCGGCATGATGATTGGACAAGCAGTTCAATTATTAGAAGGGAATCGTTTGCAGAGTAATGTTCAAAATGAAATATATTACGATAGAGAAGTTGTTTTAGTGGACGATTTACTACAAGCTTTGTTAAAATTTGATGAAATTACAACTTCTGCATTGTTAAACGAGGCTTTTAGTATTTATGCAACAGAAAAAGTTATAGCAAGTATTGTTCTTCAAGTGTCAAATAAATTGTTAGCGTTAAAAAATAACAATGAAGTTACAATGGTGCAATTCCAATATGTCGTATCATTTTTACAAACGCGTCTAGGGATGGTATATCATAATGCATCATCGTTTTCTTCTATACACAAAGTTGTCGTGTTAGAAAGTAATATGTTGAAAGGGTTTGTTTTCTCAACGTATTTACGATTAAAAGGATATGATGTGATATATATTCGGGCAAGCTTAGCGGAAGATAGTATTTCGTTAGCTGTTGAGCAAATAAGACCTAAATATGTAGTAATCTCTTTTGATGACGGACGAGAACGGAAGAACGCAATGAGCTATGTGGATTTTTTGCAAGAAAAAAATGAGAACCTTTCTGTTGGGATTATAGGAGAAATAGGTGCTCGAGATCAGTTGAACATTCAAACAAGCCTAATTGGTGATACGAAAGAAGAATGGGATAATTGGTTAAACATGTTAGAATAGTTGTTCGAAAAGAACCATCTATTTTCTATTTCATATAATAAAAATTATATTCATTGGTTGCGTAGGGAGGGTATGAGATGAGGCTGGAACGATTAAATTACAATAAGATAAAAATTTTCTTAACATTTGATGATTTATCTGAAAGAGGATTAACAAAAGAAGATTTGTGGAGAAATGCACCGAAAGTACAGCAATTATTTCGTGATATGATGCAAGAAGCAAATAAAGAATTAGGATTTGAAGCGGATGGTCCGATTGCAGTTGAAGTATTTTCTCTACAAGCGCAAGGAATGGTCGTAATTGTAACGAAAGAACATCAAGAAGCGGATACAGATGATGAGTTTCGTGACGAGTTTATTGAAATGCAAGTGACTCTAGATGAAAGCGAGCATATCCTTTATGAGTTTGCTACACTAGATGACGTAATTAACCTGTCGAATCGTTTATATAACCTTGATGTAACTGGCGGAAAATTATATACGTGGGATGGGCGTTTCTATCTTTGGATGGAAGAAGAGGAGCAAATTCAATTACTGAAGGCAGATTTTATAGCTATTTTAGCGGAATATGGTAATCCGTCTACAGCAACTATTTATCGTCTAATGGAGTATGGTAAAGAATTAATGGCTTCTCAAGCAATTGAACAAATACACAATTACTTTGTGAAAAAACAAAACCTTAGCTAATGTAACATAGCTAAGGTTTTGTTTTTTTACCTTACTTAAATGTATCTTTTCAAAGTACTGTACATGAATACAATAAAAAATATTTAAATATTTAAGTATTTTACTTTTCTAAAAGTAATAAAAGGACTATAATGATAGTGAAAACGCTTGCAAAAGAAAATACTTTGTATATATTTGTTAGCGTTTTCTATTGCATTCCAAATTTAACGGTGTATACTAGGCAATGAAGGTTTACTAAACAAGTGAAATTACAGGGGGTTTACTTACTATGGTAGCCGAAAAGGGAACTCAAACAAAAACACAACAACAAAGGGAACAACATTTTGAACTATTGAATTCAACACAAATTGTTATCAGTGAAGCGTTAGAAAAATTGGGTTATCCAAACGAAGTATATGAATTATTAAAAGAACCAGTTCGTATGATGACAGTGAAAATACCAGTTCGTATGGATGACGGGACTGTTAAAATATTTACAGGATATCGTGCACAACATAATGATGCTGTTGGTCCAACGAAAGGTGGAATTCGCTTCCATCCGAATGTAACAGAAAACGAAGTGAAAGCACTTTCAATTTGGATGAGTTTAAAATGTGGTATTGTCGATTTACCATATGGCGGAGGTAAAGGTGGAATTATCTGTGACCCACGTGAAATGTCATTCCGTGAGTTAGAAAGATTAAGCCGCGGTTATGTACGAGCAATTAGTCAAATCGTAGGACCGACGAAAGATATTCCAGCTCCAGATGTATTCACAAACTCTCAAATTATGGCATGGATGATGGATGAGTACAGCCGTATCGATGAATTTAACTCACCAGGATTTATTACAGGTAAGCCACTTGTATTAGGTGGATCACATGGACGTGAAACAGCAACGGCGAAAGGTGTTACAATTTGTATTCGCGAAGCTGCAAAAAAACGCGACATTGATATTAAAGGTGCACGCGTTGTTGTTCAAGGATTCGGTAATGCTGGTAGCTTCTTAGCTAAATTTATGCATGATGCAGGTGCAAAAGTTATTGCAATCTCAGATGCTTACGGCGCATTGCATGATCCAAATGGATTAGATATTGATTATTTATTAGACCGTCGTGATAGCTTCGGTACAGTAACAAAACTATTTAATAATACAATTTCAAACAAAGAATTGTTAGAACTTGATTGTGACATTTTAGTTCCAGCTGCAATTGAGAATCAAATTACAGAAGAAAATGCTAATGATATTAAAGCAAAAATTGTTGTTGAAGCTGCAAATGGTCCAACAACATTAGAAGCAACTAAAATTTTAACAGATCGCGGAATTTTACTTGTTCCAGACGTATTAGCGAGTGCTGGTGGGGTAACAGTATCTTACTTTGAGTGGGTACAAAATAACCAAGGTTACTACTGGACTGAAGAAGAAGTAGAACAACGTTTAGAAAAAGTAATGGTAAGATCATTTGATTCTATTTATGAAACAGCACAAGTTCGTAAAGTGAATATGCGCTTAGCAGCGTATATGGTCGGTGTTCGTAAAATGGCTGAAGCAAGTCGCTTCAGAGGTTGGGTATAATATTATATTGTGAGAAAACGTGATTCCTTTCGAGGGAATCACGTTTTTTTGTTGAAGTATTAGAGTGAGGTGTTGTAAATGGGAAATGAAATGATGGAACGGGTAGAACAATTAGAAGAAAAGGTTAAGAGGTTAGAGGGAGAACTCGTAAAAACGAAGCAAGACCGAAAAGCAAGTACCGCTCGGGTGTTCGGAGAAGGATTATTGTTTTTAATATTTGGTGCGGTTGTAGTAGGACCGATTATCGCTTTTATATTAGTAATTATTAATTGGTTTGTTGAAAAATAAAATAAAAACAAAAAGAACGCTTGTTCTACACGAACAAACGTGCTATACTCTCCTTAGATAAACAAAACGGAAATGATTTTAAGGAGAGATAAATGATGAAAATGACAGTAGACCAAAGATTTATGATGCCAGCAGATGTTGTAGAACGAGTGGAAGTATTAAGAAACAAACAAAGTAAGCGCGGCACATTATTACAATCAGTAAATAAATTTTTCGGTTTAGATACGAAAGAAGATTGTGTTTGGTTTTACGGTTTTTATGGAGTTGCTGTAAGTATTTTATTATTTATGGTGTTCACATCAAATATTTTCGATTTTCTCTTCGCGTAAGAAATATGCTATAAGGACATTGCTACCGAATACATATATAAAGAAGTAAGGTAATCTTCTGAAGCGGGAGTTGGTAGTAATGGCGATGTTTCCTATAGAGCGTAACTATATTGGATATGGAAGTTCACGACCGGGTATTCCTCTTTCTAAAGTAAGGTTTATTGTAAGTCATGATACGGGGAATCCTGGTAGCAATGCGATTGGGAATCGGGATTATTTTAATGAAATACAGCCGAAAGCTTCGGCACATACATTTATAGATGATAAAACGATATTGGAAATTATTCCTATAAATGAAGTTGCCTACCATGTTCGATATGGTGTGCCGACAGATAATGACTTATATGGGTATGATGCCAATAAGGCTGCCATTGGAGTAGAGCTTTGTTATGGTGGTGATGTTAAATTTTGGGAAGCATATACCCGTTTTACGTGGTATCATGCGTATTTATGTCAAAACTTCGGCTTGAATCCGAAAAAAGATATCGTATCACATAAAACACTTGACCCAGCTAGAAAGATTGATCCTGAAAATGTATTAGGGAAACAAGGTATTAAATTTCAGCAGTTTTTAGCAGATGTCTATCGGATGTACGTTTCGTTTAGATGACAAATATATGAAAAATGAATACAATAAAGATAGGTGCCTACTGCTGTAAGTAGGTTTTTTCTTGTTTTTATAAATAGTGTATTGGTAGAAGACTAGGAGTGAACCGAGTATGCAGAAAGAAACAGCTATTATAATTGGAGGCGGTCCGTGCGGATTAGCAGCAGCAATTTCGTTGCAAAAGGTAGGGATAAATCCGTTAGTAATTGAAAAAGGAAACATTGTAAATGCAATTTATAATTATCCAACTCATCAAACATTTTTCTCCTCTAGTGAAAAATTAGAAATTGGTGATGTAGCTTTTATTACAGAAAATCGTAAGCCTGTTCGAAATCAAGCGCTTGCGTATTATCGTGAAGTAGTAAAGCGTAAATCTGTACGTGTAAATGCTTTTGAACGAGTGGAGAACGTTCAAAAAGATGGAGAAGCTTTTCAGGTTGAGACGACAAAGCGTGACGGAAGTAAAGAAATATATATAGCAAAATATATTGTAGTAGCAACTGGATATTATGACAATCCAAATTATATGAATGTTCCTGGTGAGGAATTGAAGAAGGTAGCTCACTATTTTAAAGAAGGACATCCTTATTTTGATCGAGATGTAGTCGTTATAGGTGGGAAAAACTCGAGTGTAGATGCCGCTTTAGAGCTTGTGAAAGCTGGTGCGCGTGTAACGGTTTTATATCGCGGAAGTGAGTATTCACCAAGTATAAAGCCGTGGATTTTGCCAGAGTTTGAGGCGTTAGTCCGAAATGGTACAATTGATATGCATTTCGGGGCTCATGTGAAAGAAATTACTGAACATACATTAACGTATACAGTTGATGGCGAAGCATATACAATCCAAAATGATTTTGTATTTGCGATGACTGGTTACCATCCTGATCATAGTTTCTTAACAAAGATGGGTGTTCGGATTGATGAAGAGACAGGACGTCCAATTTATGCAGAGGATACGATGGAAACGAACGCTGAAAATATTTTCATTGCAGGTGTAATTGCTGCTGGAAATAATGCAAATGAAATATTTATTGAGAACGGTCGATTTCATGGGGATGCGATTGCGCAAACCATTGCAACAAGAGAAATATAAAAAGAAGCTGTCGGAATAAACTTCGACAGCTTCTTTTTTAATCGTGCATAAACATGTTTTGGATTGCTTCATGAGAAGTTGTATTCTCTAATGCAACTAATAATTTAATACGTGCTTTTTGAGCGTTTAAACCGTATGTGAATACAATACCCATATCTTTTAATTGTTTGCCGCCACCTTCATATGAATATACATCTTGAACGATCCCATTGAAACAGCGAGAAACTAATACGACAGGAATTCCTTTATTTATTAGCCGTTCTAGACTAGGAAGTGTTCTTGGAGGTAAATTACCTTGTCCAAGCGCTTCAATAACAATCCCGTCTACCGGAAGATTTTCAATTGCTGCTAACAATGTATCGTCCATACCAGCGTACGCTTTTAGAACGACTACATTTTTAGAAACTTTATTTACTGAATATGTTTCGTGATGTACTAAAGCGTGGTGGAATACAACACCACGTTTTGTTACCATACCGATTGGTCCATACTGTGGACTTTGGAATGTTGCTACATTACTTGTATGTGTTTTCGTTACGTTTGTAGCGCAATGAATTTCGTCGTTTAATACGACTAAAACGCCTTTTTCGGCAGCTTCACTACTGCTAGCGACTTTTACAGCTGATAAGAAGTTATATAGACCATCAGCACCTAATTCATTGCTAGAGCGCATTGCGCCTGTTACGACGATCGGAATAGTTGCTTGTACTGTTAAATCTAAGAAATAGGCCGTTTCTTCTAATGTATCCGTACCATGCGTAATGACTACGCCATGAATGTTGTCTTGTTTTACTCTTTCATCAATGATGACTTGTAATTGTAACATTTCGCTCGGTGTCATATGAGGAGATGGTAGATGAAACACATCTTCAACGATTAAATCAACATCGTCTTCTAAATCAGGAATGAATTTTAAAAGAGGATTTTTTTCACCTGGTTGTACGACCCCAGTTTCTTTATCTTCCTCCATTGCAATTGTTCCACCTGTGTGTAAAACTAGGATTCTTTTCAATGCTTATACCCCTTTCAAGTAAAAAAATACATTTAGAACATAACATGTTTTGAGTAAATTCGACAATGGAAATGTATAAAAGTATGCCTCGAAAATGACAATAAAATGAAATGCTATATGTGCGGTGTGTAAAATCATGAATCGAAATGTACAAATATAGTATAGGAGGGAGTCGTTACGTTGAAAAAAGTGGAAACAATTCTTATTCGTATATTACTCATACAATTCATTTGTCTTTCTGTTGTGCAATTGTTATTTATACATAAGTCATCCGTGAAATATTTATCTAAAATTGTTTATTATGAAGGTGTTATGGTAAAAAACAAAGTAGAAATCTTACAGGTGAATAGGTAGTTTTCATTTTCTTCTATGAAGGATTATGCTACAATAATTGAGGATTTAATGACGTGAAGCAAATGAGAAGAAGCAGGAGAATACCTGCTTTTCGTTTTGTTTTATAAGTGAAAAAAATGAGGTGTTACAATGGATAAACGAATTTCAATTGCTATAGATGGTCCAGCAGCCGCTGGAAAAAGTACAGTTGCGAAAGTTGTAGCGAAGAAGCTTTCTTACGTTTATATTGATACAGGTGCAATGTATCGTGCGATTACATATGCAGCCCTTGAGCAAAAAGTGGACATTGAAAATGAAGAGCAGTTAATGGAAGTTGTAAAAAATGTGAAAATTGAGTTTCAGCAAGGAGAAAATACACAACTTGTATTTTTAAATGGACAAGATGTTTCGGAAGTCATTCGTACACCTGAGGTGACGAATCGAGTATCGATTGTGGCAAAACATCGCCTTGTTCGTGAAGAAATGGTACGTCGTCAACAAGAGTTAGCAGAAAAAGGCGGCGTTGTAATGGATGGCCGTGATATTGGTACACATGTGTTACCAGATGCTGAAGTGAAGATCTTTATGCTTGCTTCTGTTGAAGAAAGAGCAGAGAGAAGACATTTAGAAAATATGAATAAAGGCTTCGATTCTAATTTAGAGCAGTTAAAAGAAGAAATTGCTCAGCGTGATAAATTAGATTCAGAACGTGAAGTTTCTCCTCTAAAAAAAGCTGATGATGCATTGGAATTAGATACAACTTCTTTATCAATTGAAGAAGTTGTCCAAAAGATTATGAGTATTGTTTCAGGAGTGTTTGCGAAATAAAGAAAGGGCATAGCCCCTTTCTTTTTTTATTTATGAAATGTAAAGGATACGTGAATTGTGAGTCTCTTTCCTTGACAAATAATCAGATTTGTAAGAAGTTAATAAAAGAGGGATAAAACTTTCAGAATATATTCGCTATTATATTTCAAAACATACTTTCTTCAAGATGATTTTGCTGTATACTATTTATATAGGTTTAATATATTTTCTAGTGAAATGTATGAAGCTTACGTATGTGATGATAAATTCTTAAACATGCAAATGAAAACAATTGTTTTCATTTCGTATATACATAAAAAATGCTTTGTCAATTCTGTAGGGAGGTATTTCCATGGTAGAGAAAATGAATGAAGAAGTTATGGATTCAAAAGAATTACAAGTTGGTGACGTTGTTACAGGTTCTGTAACGAAAGTTGAAGAGAAACAAGTGCTTGTAAATGTTGGATACAAAACAGATGGCGTAATTCCAATTAGTGAATTAGCTAACGTTCATATTGAAAAAGCAAGCGATGTTGTAGAATTAGATCAAACACTAGAATTAAAGGTTATTAAGTTAGAAGAGGATGATCTTGTATTATCTAAACGTGCTGTTGATGCAGAAAAAGCATGGGTAGAATTACAAGAGAAATTTACTTCTGGTCACGTATTTGATGTTACCGTAAAAGATATCGTGAATGGTGGATTAGTTGTGGACCTTGGTGTTCGTGGCTTTATACCAGCTTCACTTGTAGAAGTACATTATGTAGAAGATTTTACTGACTATAAAGGCAAAACATTAGCCGTGAAAATTGTTGAATTGGACCGTGAAAAAAATCGTGTGATCCTTTCGCATAAAGCGGTAGTAGAATTAGAACTAGATTCTAAGAAGAAAGAAGCAATTTCTTCATTAAAAGAAGGCGACGTTGTTGAAGGGACAGTACAACGACTAACGGATTTTGGTGCTTTCGTTAATGTTGGCGGTGTGGACGGTTTAGTTCATATTTCACAAATTTCACACGAACGTGTAGAGCAACCTTCTGAAGTATTAGAGCAAGGTCAAAAGGTAAAGGTGAAGGTGTTATCTGTGGATGCTGATACACAACGTATTTCTTTATCAATTAAAGCAGCTCAACCAGGACCTTGGGAAAATATTGCTGGTGAAGTAAAAGCTGGTGATATTCGTGAGGGAATAGTAAAACGTCTTGTTACATTTGGTGCATTCGTTGAAATTTTACCTGGCGTCGAAGGTCTTGTGCATGTATCTCAAATTGCAAATCGTCACGTGAAAAATCCAAATGAAGTATTGGAAATGGGACAAGAAGTAAAAGTGAAAGTACTTGAAGTTCATGTAGCAGAGAAACGTATTTCTTTAAGTATAAAAGAAGCGCTTGAGGAAAATAATGTAACTGAAGATTATAGTCAGTATGAACCGAATGCTGATTCTGCTACTTTCCAATTAAGTGACATTATTGGTGAACAACTGAAAAAATTAAAGAAATAAAGAGGGGTACAAGTGGTAAGGGCAAAACGTAAATTAGATCACATTGAATACGCTCTTTCTACTGGTCAGTCTCGTACGCATGGCTTTCATGATATTGATTTTGTGCATCAAAGCTTGCCAAATTCAAATTATGACACAATAACATGTGAAACAAAAATCGGCGAACTTTCACTAAGTTCGCCGATTTTTATCAATGCGATGACTGGTGGTGGAGGAGAGAAAACGTTACATATTAATGAGCAATTAGCATATGTAGCGAAACATCATAATCTTGCTATGGCTGTAGGATCGCAAATGGCTGCGTTAAAAGATGAAAGTGAGGCTGCTTCTTATAAGATAATTAGAAAGGTAAATCCACATGGGGTTTTCTTTGCTAATTTAGGTAGTGAGGCAACTACTGAGCAGGCAGAGCGTGCCGTTGATATGATTGAAGCGAACGCATTACAAATTCATTTAAATGTCATACAAGAGTTAACGATGCCAGAAGGAGACCGTGACTTTACTGGTGTGCTTCAGCGTGTTGAGAAAATTGTTTTAAATAGTAAAGTTCCTGTCATTGTGAAAGAAGTTGGATTTGGAATGAGTAAGGAAACAATGCAACAGTTAGCGAGCATAGGTGTAACGGCAATTGATATTGGCGGACAAGGTGGTACGAATTTTGCTGCTGTTGAAAATGAAAGAAGACAGCGAATGCTTTCTTATTTTAATAACTGGGGCATACAAACAGCAACCTCGATTATTGAAGCAACCTCTACAAATAATAACCTCTCTTTTATTGCATCTGGGGGTATACAAACAGCGCTTGACGTAGCGAAAGCAATCGCATTAGGGGCGAATACAACTGCTTTTGCTGGATACTTTTTACGCATTTTAATGCAAGATGGCATCGAGAAGTTAGTGGATGAAATTGATCTTCTACATACAGATTTGAAATTTATTATGACAGCTCTCGGTGCGAAGACGATAGAAGAGTTACAATCTGTACCTCTTGTTGTAAAGGGCGAAACGTATCATTGGTTAACGCAGCGTGGTATTGATACGACGCATTATAGTAGGAGATAAAAAATCAACCGTTTGGTTGATTTTTTTGTTTTCTATTCATTTTAGTAATATAAAGCGAGGGATGGAATTGATATTCTAGAAAAATGAAATAATTCCTATATATAAACAGTATCTTGTAAAATTTGCGACTGAGAAATGTAGATAATGTGCCATTGAATTATTGCAGAAGGTTTAATTTTTCTAAGAAAAATAGGTATGGATAAAAATAAAATTTAGAAAGATTTGTATGTGAAATGTTATTTCAATATGAATAGAAATTATGAAGAAATATGTAAAAGACGGTTTCGTACAATATCGAAACCGTCTTTTTGTATTCATTAGTGCTGATTCTGTTTTCGAGCTTGCTCAGGTGTATCAAGTCCAGTTGCACCCGGATATTGTAGTGATTGGTCACGATCAGATTCAACGCGGCGAGATTCTCTTAGTTTTCGTTCTTGACGATCTTTACCCATAATGAATAGCACCTCCTTATTAAAAGTGTTGCTGTTATATGAAAAAACTATGCGCGAAGAAAGTGGATTAACTTTCATAAAAAGTTCCCATAATGGAAAACATAGGAGGTGAAATGATGGAAGGGAGTACTTTTTATTTTGTAGCTTGGATAGGGTGGATTGTCGTAACATTTTTTATGAAAAAGGACTCTATTCGGTGGAAGATAAGCGCCTGTATATTGATTTTTATTATTTGTTCTCCGTTACATGTAACGATTGCTTCATTCACAGTATCAGTAAATGCACTTTTACTTTCTGGTATAGCTTTTATAGGACTCACCCTCTATTCTATTTGGAAAAAATTATATAGCTTACTTTCGGCACTTATTATTGCAATGTTATATACAAGTTTTCATTTGTTAGAAGTATATGATCCAATTTGGATTGTGGTGGACAGGTTGTTTTTGTTAAGTAGTGCTCTTGTATATGCATCCGTTTTATTACATGAGGATCGCATATTACGACTATGTTCTCTTTATATAGGAATGTTACAGGGAGAATTGTTTGTGACAATTATTTTTCGGAAACTGCATTTTCCTTACGATTACGGTAGTTTAGCGTTTTTTGATATCGTTGCTGTTTCTACATTATTCATGGCAATTTTATTTTGGATTGCGAAAGTCTCCGTACACATGGAACAGTTTAAGAGGAAAACACGTAAAAGAAAGGCGAGGGTAATACATGATTGAATATACACCGGCCATTTTATGCGGCGTAATAGCAGGGACAGTAACGAGAGTGCTCATGCTTCGGACAGATACCCGGCAATATCCGACGAGGCTCCACGGGAAAATTATTCATATTGCGATGGGGTTAATTGCGGCGGCTTTAGGAGCGATTGCGATTCCGTCTATATTGAAAAAAGATTTTTCTGCCATTACGTTTCTTACGTTAGCAGCAACACAGTTTCGTGATGTGCGTAATATGGAAAGAAATACATTGCAACAATTAGATGGTTATGAGCTTGTACCACGTGGGAATACATATATTGAAGGAATTGCATTAGTTTTTGAAAGTCGCAACTATTTGGCGATGTTAACGTCGTTTGTAACGACGTTTGCTTATATAGGGTTCCGTTCATGGATTGCTGGAGTAGTTATGGCTATCATCGCATTTTTTATCGCGAAAAAATTAATGTCTGGTAAGAGGTTGCATGATCTTGTTGATATCGAGCATGTTCCACTTCGTTTTGAAGGAGCGGGGCTGTATATTGATAATATTTACATTATGAATATTGGATTGCCAGCAAGACAAGAGGAAATTATGAAGTATGGAATGGGTTTTATTTTAAGACCGAAATCAATTGATGCGATGGTGACAATCTCTAACTTAGGACAACGACAAGCTATTTTACATGATGTTTCTGTTGCTTTAGGAATTTATAGAGATTCTGGTACGCCGGCACTTGTACCTTTAGCAAAGCGTGATTTAGAGGATGGCAGGGTTGGAATCTTTGTCTTGCCACAAGATCAAGATGCGGAGAAAGCGATAGGTGTCATAGGGAACGTGCCGACGTTAGAAAGTGCTGTTCATATGTCATCAGAAGCCCCGAAAGGAAGGGGAGATAAGAGATGATGTTAGAAAGTGTAATTCTTGCAGTTATTACAACGACCCCGGAGAAGTTTGCTGGTGGTGCCCCTCTATTTACTTGTGAATCGACAGAGGAATTAGAATTTGTTGCAAATAATTTAGAGGCAATTCTAGACGGCATTGCGCATCGCTTACAAGAGAATGTATATATTATTGTGAAACATTAGCAACGTGTGTTATAATGTGAGGTGTTTTGATACGTTGAGAAATATTCTGGAATGCAAATCCCTTCTTGCACAAAGAAGGGTTTTTTACATAATAAACAGAAGCAAGTTGAAAGGATGAAAGTATATGCCGAAACCAGTAATAGCAATAGTAGGCCGCCCGAACGTAGGGAAATCTACTATTTTCAATAGAATTGTTGGAGAGAGAGTTTCAATCGTAGAAGATATTCCAGGTGTAACGCGCGATCGTATTTATAGCGCTGGAGAATGGTTAAATCATGAATTTAACATTATTGATACAGGTGGAATTGATATTGGAGACGAGCCATTTTTGACACAAATTCGTCAACAAGCTGAAGTGGCAATTGATGAAGCGGATGTTATCATTTTTATGACAAATGGTCGTGACGGTGTAACAGCAGCTGATGAAGAAGTTGCGAAAATATTATATCGTTCAAATAAACCGGTTGTACTTGCAGTAAATAAAGTGGACAATCCGGAAATGCGCAGTGACATTTATGATTTCTATGCATTAGGATTTGGTGAGCCATTCCCAATTTCAGGTACACACGGATTAGGATTAGGTGACTTATTAGACGAAGCTGCACAGCATTTTCCAAAGATTGAAGAAGACGGATATGATGAAGATACAATTCGTTTCTCTTTAATTGGACGTCCAAACGTAGGGAAATCATCACTTGTAAATGCTCTTCTTGGTCAAGAGCGTGTAATTGTTAGTAATGTAGCAGGAACAACTCGTGATGCTGTCGATACACCATATAGTAAAGATGGAAAAGATTATGTAATTATCGATACAGCTGGTATGCGTAAAAAAGGGAAAGTGTATGAAAGTACAGAAAAGTATAGTGTACTTCGTGCACTAAGAGCGATTGAACGTTCTGACGTTGTTTTAGTCGTTTTAGATGGTGAAGAAGGAATTATTGAACAAGATAAAAAAATCGCTGGATACGCTCATGATTCAGGACGAGCTGTCGTGATTGTTGTAAACAAATGGGACGCAGTGAAAAAAGATGAGAAAACAATGAAAGCATTTGAAGAAAACATCCGTGCTCATTTCCAATTTTTAGAGTACGCACCGATTGTATTCTTATCTGCAAAAACGAGAAAACGTACACAAACGTTAATACCGGTTATCGATGAGGTAAATGAAAGCCATAGTATCCGTATTCAAACGAACGTATTAAATGATGTAATTATGGATGCGGTAGCGATGAATCCAACGCCAACGCATAATGGTAGTCGTCTGAAGATTTTCTATGCAACACAAGTTGCGGTAAAACCACCAACATTTGTTGTGTTTGTAAACGATCCAGAACTATTGCACTTCTCATATGAGCGCTTCTTAAAGAATCGTTTACGTGAATCATTCGGCTTTGTAGGAACACCGATTCACATTATCGCTAGAGCAAGAGACTAATGGAGAGGATGTGATTTTATGACAAAAATCACAGTAGTTGGAGCAGGTAGCTGGGGAACAGCGTTAGCGATGGTATTAGCTGACAATGGGCATGATGTACGTATTTGGGGAAATCGTTCTGAACTTATGGATGAGATTAATACAAAACATGAGAATAGTCGATATCTCCCAGGAATTACATTGCCAAGCACAATCGTAGCCTACTCTTCTTTAGAAGAAGCATTAGTAGATGTAAATGTAGTACTTCTTGTAGTACCAACGAAAGCGTATAGAGAAGTACTGCAAGATATGAAGAAATATGTAGCAGGCCCGACTACTTGGATTCATGCAAGTAAAGGAATTGAACCTGGTACGTCAAAACGTATTTCGGAAGTGATTGAGGAAGAAATTCCAGAGGGCTTAATTAAAGATGTTGTTGTACTATCTGGACCGAGTCATGCTGAAGAAGTTGGGTTACGTCAGGCGACAACTGTTACATCTGCAGCAAAGCGTATGGAAGCGGCTGAGGAAGTACAAGATTTGTTTATGAATAGTTACTTCCGTGTATACACAAATCCAGATATCGTTGGAGTTGAACTTGGTGGTGCGTTAAAAAATATTATCGCATTAGCTGCTGGGATAACTGATGGTCTTGGATTAGGTGATAATGCGAAAGCGGCATTAATGACGCGTGGTTTAACGGAGATTGCTCGTTTAGGAAGAAAAATGGGTGGAAATCCGTTAACGTTTGCTGGTCTAACTGGTATGGGAGACTTAATTGTAACTTGTACAAGTGTCCATAGCCGAAATTGGCGTGCTGGGAATTTGCTTGGAAAAGGACACTCTTTAGAAGAAGTGTTAGAAAGCATGGGTATGGTTGTCGAAGGTGTAAGAACAACGAAAGCTGCGCATGAGTTGGCAGAGAAAATGGAAGTGGAAATGCCGATTACAGCTGCTTTATATGACGTCTTATTCAATGGGAATAATGTAAAAGATGCAGTGGGCTCATTAATGGGGCGTGTTCGAAAACATGAAGTGGAAGCTATACCTGACTTACTTTAAAGAAAAGCGACAGAAGTACAATTGTACTTCTGTCGCTTTTTATTTTTTTGGGTCTTTTCACCATTTTTTTATTTTTGCATAGGATGAAGAGTAACTTGAGGAGAGGGTGAAAAGAATGGATAACAACATTTTTAATAACATTGAAAAAGAAGCGAAAGTGAATAAAGAAGATATTTTTAAATTAGCATCATCTGTACAAAATGCGAATTTACGTGATGAGACTGTACTTCGTCAATTGATTCATCAAGTGGCTCTTATGGCAGGACGTGAGGTGCCGAAAGAACAAGAGGATCAAATTGTAAAAGCGATTATTAACAATAATATGCCGACAGATTTTGGCTCGTTAAGCAAAATGTTTAAAAAATAAAATATGAGAAACAAAGAGTTTGTAAATTGCATATGATAGCCATGAAAGTATGGGAATAGAGCTGTTTTGGGCATATTTGGTCAACCGAAGCGAGAGGTATGCTTGCTTCGGTTTTATTTTTATCTAGACTGGTGGAAAATGCTGAAAAACCTATTGATTAAAACTACATAATCTCGATTTGTAGTAAAATGTTCTTTTTTGTATTTGTTTAAAGATTTTAATTTGTTAAAATAGTATAAAAATAGATTAATAAAAAGGGGTGTGTATATGTCGGAAGGGCTTATAAAAATGTGGTTTGCTTTAGGAGCAATTGGATTTATGTTTTTTGCAGTAAGTTTTATTTTACTAAGCAGATATAAAATAAAGAATAAAGTTTTGAAAGGGATTACAGCATTGGTAGCGTACACCCTCATGATTGTGTCAGGAATTGTTATTTTTCTTGTTGTATTTAGTGGACCTGTGCAGCAGTAAAGGGCATGGTACGGAGCGAGTTATATTAGTATGAAAAGGTGATTACTAGTGAAAAAAGTCCATATTATTTTAATATTTTGTTGTATGAGCATTTTAACAGGGTGTCTGTATCCAAAAGAAAATATGAAACAAAATGCTGTTCCTTATGAAGATCAGTTGCAGGTCGTTCAAAAAGCTGTTGCGACATTTAAGGAGCAAAATGACGGGATATTGCCAATTAAGACGCGGGATATGAATACGCCTATTTATCAAAAATATCCAATCGATTTTCAAAAGATTTCTCCGCGTTACATACAAGAAGCACCAGGGAATGCCTATGAAAGCGGGGGAGTATATCAATACGTATTAATAGACGTTGAAACAAACCCAACAGTAAAGTTAATTGATGTTAGGATGGCTGAACAAATTCAGCAATTATCATTAAAGCTTAGGATGTATCGAGATGAACATCAATATCCACCTTTTAAAAAGGTAATTTCAGATGGTGTGTATGAATTAGATTTCAAAAAACTTGGATATAAAGATGTACCGCAAGTGACAAGTCCGTATTCTGGTAAAGGCCTTCCTTTTGTAATTAATGAGAAGGGAGAAATTTATGTTGATTATAGAATCGACTTATATGAAGCGTTGAAAAAAAATGAAGGGCAATTTAAGGAGGGAGAAGATATTCGAAATATACTTTCGAAAGATTCTCCGTTTGTACCTGCGTATTCTTTACCGTATACGGTAAAGAATGGAGAACCAATTTTTTTAAAATCATAAGTCATGAACCTTTCTTTTAGTGAATAAGTTCTAGAAGAAAGGTTTTTTATGTTACACAACTTGCGATGCAAACAAAAGGTATTTTTTAATAGTCATATGAAATTGGACAAAATTATATGATATATTGTCCGAACTTCTAGAATACCATTATATTATATCAGATATTATAGGCAACGTTAGAGAAGGTATTAGTTGACTATAAACGTGGAATTATTCCCAAAAATATTGAGGGAGGGAATCACTTGGAAAAGGTAGATATTTTTAAAGATATTGCGGAACGCACAGGCGGTGATATTTATTTTGGAGTTGTAGGAGCTGTTCGAACAGGGAAATCAACATTCATTAAAAAATTTATGGAACTTGTAGTTATTCCTAATATTGAAAATGAGTCTGACCGTCAAAGGGCGCAGGATGAACTACCTCAAAGTGCTGCTGGCCGTACAATTATGACGACGGAACCGAAATTTGTTCCAAACCAAGCGGTTTCTATCGAAGTAGATGAAGGTCTTGAAGTGAATATTCGATTAGTAGATTGCGTCGGATATACTGTTCCAGGAGCAAAAGGTTATGAAGATGAGAATGGCCCGCGCATGATTAATACTCCTTGGTATGAAGAGCCTATTCCATTCCATGAAGCTGCAGAAATCGGAACGCGTAAAGTAATTCAAGAACATTCAACAATTGGTGTTGTAATTACAACAGATGGAACGATTGGTGAAATTCCAAGAAGAGATTATATAGAGGCAGAAGAACGCGTCGTAAATGAGTTAAAAGAAGTCGGAAAACCTTTCATTATGATCATTAACACTGTACAGCCGTATCATCCAGATACAGAGCAATTGCGCCAAAGCTTATCTGAAGAATATGATATCCCAGTCATTGCGATGAGTGTTGAAAGTTTAAGAGAAACAGATGTATACAATGTACTTCGAGAGGCGTTATTCGAGTTCCCTGTTTTAGAAGTGAATGTGAACCTTCCGAGCTGGGTAATGGTACTAAATGAAGGGCATTGGTTACGCCAAAGTTATCAAGAAGCCGTTCAAGAGACTGTGAAGGATATAAAACGTCTTCGTGATGTAGACCGTGTCGTATGGCAGTTTAGTCAGTATGAATTTATTGATCGAGCGAGCCTAGCTGGCATTGATATGGGGCAAGGCGTAGCAGAGATTGATTTATATGCACCAGATGAATTATATGATCAAATTTTAAAAGAAGTAGTAGGAGTAGAAATTCGAGGGAAAGATCATTTATTGAAGCTTATGCTCGATTTATCTCATGCGAAAATAGAATACGATCAAGTGGCGGATGCTCTGCGTATGGTCAAACAAACAGGATATGGTGTAGCGGCGCCTGCGTTAGCTGACATGAGTTTAGATGAACCAGAAATTATTCGTCACGGTTCAAGATTTGGTGTGAAATTAAAAGCTGTAGCTCCATCTATTCATATGATTAAAGTAGATGTGGAGTCTACGTTTGAGCCAATCATTGGTACGGAAAAACAAAGTGAAGAACTAGTTCGTTACTTAATGCAAGATTTTGAAGATGATCCATTATCAATTTGGAATTCTGATATATTTGGACGTTCACTGAGTTCTATTGTTCGGGAAGGCATTCAAGCGAAACTATCTTTAATGCCAGAAAATGCGAGATATAAATTAAAAGAAACGCTAGAAAGAATTATTAATGAAGGATCTGGCGGATTAATTGCGATTATATTATAAGAAAAAATCCCTCTCATCGTAGAGGGATTTTTTAATTTTCGCATATAGAATAGGAAAATAAACAGCTATTATCTAATATATTGTTGTAAATTGTCAAGTTTCATCAGATTTTCACATTTTAAGAGTAACAATTTCCTTAAAAATATTGAATTATAAAGGAGAATCGTATAATATAGGCGTTGATAATGATTTATCTACATCTTTGTAGTATAGAATTTGCAAAAATTGCCTACAAATGAAAGTAAGACTCATTTTATGATCATTATACAGTCTTATCTTTGGGAGGAGGTGAATGGCATGAACAAGACAGATTTAATCAATGCTGTTGCAGAAGCAAGTTCCCTTTCTAAAAAGGACGCAACAAAAGCAGTAGACGCTGTTTTTGATTCTATCTTAGAAGCTTTAAAACAAGGTGATAAAGTACAACTGATCGGATTCGGTAACTTCGAAGTTCGTGAGCGTGCGGCTCGTAAAGGTCGTAACCCACAAACAGGTGAGGAGATTGAAATCGCTGCAAGTAAAGTACCTGCATTCAAACCTGGTAAAGCATTAAAAGATGCGGTTAAATAATCCTTACATATTAACAGGGAAGAAGAGTTTCCTTTTTGGAAACTCTTCTTTTTGCTTTTAAAAACATAAATATGCTAGAATGTGTTCGTATCACTTTTAGGTTTTCGGGAGGGCTAGCGGATGGCAAAAGTTAATTTAGAACAAATTGAACATGCAGTACGCCTTATTTTAGAGGCAATTGGAGATGATCCTAATCGAGAGGGAGTACTTGATACACCAAAGCGTGTTGCAAAAATGTACGCAGAAGTGTTCTCAGGTATGCATGAAGATCCGAAAGAACATTTACACAAAGTGTTCGGAGAAGATCATGAGGAGCTTGTACTAGTAAAAGATATACCGTTTTATTCGATGTGTGAGCATCATTTAGTTCCATTCTATGGAGTTGCTCACGTTGCATATATTCCGCAAGGCGGAAAAGTGACAGGGTTAAGTAAATTAGCTCGTACTGTAGATACAATTGCACGTCGTCCACAACTGCAAGAACGTATTACATCAACAGTAGCGAACTCTATTATGGAAGTACTAGAGCCGCATGGTGTAATGGTAGTAGTAGAAGCGGAACATATGTGTATGACGATGCGCGGTGTGAAAAAGCCAGGTGCAAAAACAGTAACAACAGCAGTACGTGGTGTGCTAGAAAATGATGCTGCAGCACGTAGTGAAATTTTATCTTTTATTAAAACGAAGTAAAGAAAAGTGGGAAACTGCTTTTCTTTTTTTTTTTTTTTTTTGTAAATAAATGATATAGTTTTAGCGAGGCAGAGTGAGAATAGAAAGATTACTTAAAAGAATAGAAGATGTTATGTAGTTCGATAGAAGTTTGGAAAGAGTAGCCAAGTTTTGGTTATAGAAAATAGAGTGTATGTGTTATAATAAGTTTTATGAATTAGAAAACAAGGGTGATTTTTGTGTGTGACATCTACGGAGGGTATGCGGGTATAAGAGAGAAATTGATGGTGAAATTACGCCATCCTTATTTTATAAACTATATTGAAGAACCATTTATTGATGAAGAGAAAATCGCATTGTTATATGGTGCTTTAAAAGGTGCAAATTTACATATAGAACAAATTGAGCATTATGTAGTGACGATTATGCTTGTGCAAATTGCGCTTGATACACATGAAAGAGTATCGAATAAAGCAGGGGAAGAAGCGAATGAATCGCATAAGCGTCGCCAGTTAACAGTGCTTGCTGGTGATTACTATAGCGGGTTATATTATTACTTATTGTCTATGAATCGTGATATTGTTTTAATTCGTGCGCTTGCTGAAGGAATTAAAGAAATTAATGAACACAAAATAATGTTATATCAAAAAGCGCATAAAACGGTGGATGACATAATGGAAAGTGTAGTAATGATTGAGTCTGCACTGTTGCAAAAAACATGTGATCATTTTCATTTAGCGCATTGGAAGCCGTTTATAACGTATGTACTAGGAAAAAATCGTCTCCAAAAAGAATGTGAACTACATGTTAATAAACAACATTCACCTGTTTTTCAAGCTGTTCAAGGGATTGTGAACGATAAAGCAGATGCAGAAACAGTTATGAATGGATGGATGATGAAACTTGGAAAGAAAGAAAATCAATTTTTAGAAAATCACACAGATATAAGCGAAATAAACTCTGTGTTAAGAGATAAATCGAAGACATAAGCAATTTTACATTGGAAGAAGGTACGAGCATGCAACAATCAAAAGAAGAAAGAGTACATGATGTATTTGAGAAAATCTCTGATAAATACGATGTAATGAATTCTGTAATTAGTTTTCAAAGGCATAAAGCGTGGCGTAAAGAGACGATGCGCATTATGGATGTAAAACCAGGTAGTAAAGCGCTTGATGTTTGCTGCGGGACAGCGGACTGGACAATTGCGCTAGCTGAAGCCGTGGGTGAACAGGGCAAGGTTGTTGGTTTAGACTTCAGTGAAAATATGTTATCTGTTGGTAAGCAAAAGGTAGAGGCTTTACAATTAAAACAAGTAGAACTTCTACACGGAAATGCAATGGAACTTCCATTTGAAGATAACACATTTGATTATGTAACGATTGGATTTGGTTTACGTAACGTACCGGATTATATGCACGTATTAAAAGAAATGACGCGTGTAGTAAAACCGGGTGGGAAAGTAATTTGTTTAGAAACATCTCAACCAACAATGATTGGTTTTCGACAAGGTTATATTTTATACTTTAAATATATCATGCCGTTATTTGGAAAGTTATTTGCGAAAAGTTATAAAGAATATTCATGGCTGCAAGAATCTGCTAGTACATTCCCAGGTATGAAAGAATTGGCTAATATGTTCGAAAAAGCTGGACTTGAACGTGTGCAAGTGAAGCCATTTACTTTTGGGGTAGCAGCGATGCATTTAGGCATGAAACCAGAATCAAAATAGAAAAAAGAAGTTTTAGGTTAAGGTGAACAATATGAAGTTACAACTTATGTACTCTTTTTTACGATCGGATATTAATGTGATAGAAAAAGAATTAAAAAAGACAGTTGCTTCTGAACAGCCATTAGTAGAAGAGGCGGCATTACAACTTATTGAAGCTGGTGGGAAGCGAATTCGTCCTGTATTTGTGTTGCTTGCGGGGAAATTTGGAGATTATAAGTTAGATGCAATTAAGCATGTAGCTGTTGCGTTAGAACTTATTCATATGGCTTCTCTTGTTCACGATGATGTTATTGATGCTGCGTTTTTACGACGTGGTAGTGCAACTGTGAATGCGAAATGGGGAGATCGTATTGCAATGTATACAGGGGACTATTTATTCGCTAAGTCTCTTGAATGTATAACGAATATTGAAATTCCAGAGGCGCATCAGGCGCTATCGCATACCATTTTAGAAGTTTGTAAAGGTGAAATCGAACAAATTAAAGATAAGTATAACTATGACCAAAATTTAAGAACATATTTAAGAAGAATAAAGCGAAAAACCGCTTTATTAATTGCTGCAAGTTGCCAACTAGGAGCGATTGCTGCTGGCGCTAATCGTGATACGGTAAGCCGTCTGTTTTGGTATGGCTATTTCGTAGGGATGTCGTATCAAATTATTGATGACATTTTAGACTTCGTTTCTACAGAAGAGAAACTTGGAAAACCTGCTGGGGGCGATTTATTGCAAGGAAACATTACGCTTCCTGCCTTATATGCTATGGAAGATCCAATCCTTTGTAAGAAAATCAGATCTGTACATGAAAATACAACAGCGGAAGAAATGAAAGAAATTATTGAAGCTGTAAAGAATAGTGCTGCTATTGATAAAGCATTTGCGTTTAGTGAACGTTATTTACATAAAGCATTAGAAATGATAAAACCACTCCCACGTGGACAAGCAAAGTATGCATTACAAAATGTAGCAAAGTATATTGGAAAACGAAAATTTTAGTGTTTTTTCTAAAAAATAAAATAATCTCTCTATTTCAAAACTATTGCACAATTGTGATAAGGGTGTTAATATGTGTGTGGGGATATACAATTACATACATAATTCAGAAGTGGAGAGATTTTTTATGGAAAAAACATTTCTAATGGTTAAACCAGACGGTGTACAACGTGCCTTCATTGGGGAAATTGTAGCTCGTTTTGAGAAGAAGGGCTTTCAATTAGTTGGTGCAAAATTAATGCAAGTCACTCCAGAAATCGCTGGACAACACTATGCTGAGCACACAGAAAAACCTTTCTTTGGTGAATTAGTAGACTTTATTACATCTGGTCCTGTATTCGCAATGGTATGGCAAGGTGAAGGTGTAGTAGATACAGCTCGTAACATGATGGGTAAAACAAGACCACATGAAGCAGCTCCTGGAACAATTCGTGGAGATTTCGGTGTAACTGTTGCAAAAAACATTATCCATGGTTCTGATTCGTTAGAAAGTGCAGAGCGCGAGATTGCTATTTTCTTTAAAGAAGAAGAATTAGTTGACTACTCAAAATTAATGAATGAATGGATTTACTAATTATTTTGAAATAATTTGTAAACGCTTTAATCACTGTGATAATAGTAGAAAGTGCAAGGAGAATAGGGGTATTCTTCTTGCACTTTTTTTATTTCTATTAGTTACGAAGTTAGAGCTGTTATGATATATTGATATGTAAAGTAAAGGCCTATCGGAGAATAAGCGAATGGCTGATGTATGAATAACTCTTTCATATTTTTAGAGTAATGAAAGATAAAATTATTGCTTAATATAGCGAGATAAATACATATACGAAAAGAGGAATAACGTATGCGATATATTACAGCTGGTGAATCTCATGGTCCACAACTTACAACGATTATAGAAGGTGTTCCAGCCGGACTGCCATTAGTAGCGGATGATATAAATGAAGAGTTAGCTAGAAGGCAAAAGGGATATGGGCGTGGTAGACGCATGCAAATTGAAACAGATCAAGTGCAAATTGTAAGTGGTGTTAGGCATGGAGAGACATTAGGTTCTCCAATTGCACTTGTTGTTGAAAACCGTGATTTTGCACATTGGACAAAAATTATGGGTGCAGAGCCGTTAACGGAACAAGAAGAAAAAGAAATGAAAAGGAAAGTAACAAAACCAAGACCTGGACATGCTGATTTAAATGGTGCGATTAAATATGGTCATAGAGATATGAGAAATGTACTGGAACGCTCTTCGGCACGCGAAACGACAGTACGTGTTGCTGCTGGTGCGGTTGCAAAAAAAGTGTTAGCGGAACTTGGTATTGCGGTAGCAGGCCATGTAATTGAAATTGGCGGTGTACAGGCTAAAGAGACTACGTATCGTTCAATTGAAGAATTAAAAAGTATTACTGAAGCATCACCTGTACGCTGTTTAGATGAAGAAGCTGGTAATCAAATGATAAAAGCAATTGATGATGCGAAATCAAATGGTGATTCAATCGGTGGCATCGTGGAAGTAATTGTGGAAGGAATGCCAATTGGAGTAGGCAGCTATGTGCATTATGATCGAAAACTAGATGCAAAATTAGCAGCCGCAATAATGAGCATTAATGCCTTTAAAGGGGTCGAGATTGGAATTGGTTTTGAAGCAGCACATAGACCAGGAAGTGAAGTTCATGATGAAATTCTTTGGAATGAAGAACATGGATATACACGAAGAACAAATAATGCAGGTGGTTTAGAAGGTGGAATGACGACTGGAATGCCAATTGTTGTGCGCGGTGTGATGAAACCGATACCTACACTATATAAACCTCTTCAAAGTGTTGATATTGATACGAAAGAGCCTTTTACAGCAAGCATTGAACGTTCAGATAGTTGTGCTGTTCCAGCCGCTAGTGTCGTTGCAGAAGCGGTTGTAGCTTGGGAATTAGCGACAGCTTTAATAGAACAATTCGGATTAGATCGTATGGACCTTATTCGTGAAAATATTGAGAAACATAATGAATATGCGAGGGGATTTTAATGGGAAACATACATATTCAAACGAAATCAAAAGAATATGATGTATATGTAGGAAAAGAATCGTTGTCACATTTGACAACAATCGTTCAAAATATGCATCCATCTGTATCAAATATTATGATCATTTCAGATGAAGCTGTTGCATCTTTACATTTACAGACAGTTGTAGATGCATTGCAAGTAGAGCAAAAAGTATTTTCATTTGTCGTACCGAGTGGTGAAAAAGAGAAGTCTTTTGAAAATTTCTACGCGGCTCATACGTCAGCTCTTGAAAATAAATTAGATAGAAATTCTTTAATTATCGCACTTGGAGGCGGGATGATTGGAGATTTAGCTGGTTTTGTTGCTGCATCGTTTATGCGTGGAATTCGCTTTGTTCAAGTTCCAACGACTTTATTAGCCCACGATAGCGCGGTAGGTGGGAAAGTAGCAATCAATCATCCGTTAGGTAAAAATATGATAGGTGCATTCCATCAACCGGAAGCAGTTGTATATCATACGCCGTTTTTACAGTCTCTTCCTGAAAAAGAGTGGCGTTCGGGTTATGCAGAAGTGATAAAACATGCTCTAATTGGTGATGTAAAGCTATATCATTGGCTAAAAGAAGAAGTGCAAACATTAGCAGATCTTCGTGATGAGAAATTAATCCACATATTAACGAAGGCAATTCCTGTAAAGGCAAACATTGTAGCACAAGATGAAACAGAAAAAGGTGTACGTGCTCATTTGAACTTTGGACATACGTTAGGCCATGCTCTGGAAAAAGAACTAGGATATGGAAATATTACTCACGGTGACGGAGTAGCGGTTGGAATGTTATTTGCTATATTCTTAAGTGAACAAGTGTATAAGGTGAATCTTGCTTATGAAGAGATGAAGCAGTGGTTCTTGAAGTACGGCTATCCAAAAATGCCAAGTGATTTAAGTGTAGAACGCCTCGTCGGGTTGATGAAACAAGATAAGAAAGCGAATGCAGGGACAATTCATATGGTACTTATGCAGGAATATGGGGTAGTGAATGTCGTATCTATTCCTGATGAGACTGTTCATATTGCGTTAGAGGCATTTCAAAAGGATATGGTTGAAAAATAAATGATAAAGAGTAGCCATGAAGTGCTTATTTTGAGGTGTTTTCGTAATAGTGACGGTTAGGATAAAAGATTACAGTAAAGGGCTAAAATTGTATTGTAATCGAATTCAATAAAATGACTGGGGGAAGAAAAATGAGAGTAAAAGAACAATTGTTAACTTTGAGAGCATATGTACCTGGGAAAAATATTGAAGAAGTAAAAAGGGAATATGGGTTATCGAAAATTGTGAAATTGGCATCGAACGAAAATCCGTTCGGTTGCTCAGCACGCGTAACAGAAGCATTAACTTCTTTAGCGAGTCAATACGCTCTTTATCCAGATGGACATGCCTTTGAACTTCGTACAAAAGTAGCAAAACATTTAGGTGTTAAAGCGGAACAACTGTTATTTGGTAGTGGATTAGATGAAGTCATTCAAATGATTAGTCGTGCGTTACTACACGAAGGAACAAATGTTGTAATGGCGAATCCAACATTCTCGCAATACCATCACCATGCTGTTATTGAAGGAGCAGAAGTTCGTGAAGTATCACTTAAAGATGGCATTCACGATTTAGATGCGATGTTACAGCAAGTAGATGATCAAACGAAGATTGTATGGATTTGTAACCCGAATAATCCGACAGGTACATATGTAGAAAAACAAAAATTACTTTCATTTTTAGAATCAGTTCCTAAGTCAGCGCTTGTTATTATGGACGAAGCATATTATGAATATGCGGGAGCAGAAGACTATCCGCAAACATTACCACTTCTTGAAAAGTATGAAAATCTTATGGTATTACGTACGTTTTCAAAAGCATATGGTCTAGCTGCTTTCCGTATCGGATATGCAGTTGGTAATACGGAGTTAATCGGGCAGTTAGAAGTAGCGAGGTTACCATTTAATACATCGACTGTAGCGCAATCTGTAGCACTTGCTGCATTAGAAGATCAAGCATTTTTACAAGAATGTGTGAAAAAGAATGAAGAAGGATTACATCAATATTACGCATTTTGTAAGGAATATAACGTATTCTATTATCCATCTCAAACAAATTTCATTTTCTTAAAACTCGGTATTCCTGGTAATGAAGCTTTCGAACGATTAATGAAAAAAGGATATATTGTTCGTTCTGGTGCTGCATTTGGTATCGATGATGGCATTCGTATTACTGTCGGTTTGAAAGAAGAAAATGATGAAATTATAGAGTTACTGAAAGAACTTGTAAATGAGCAAGTACAGAAAGAGGAAACATATTCTTAAGAGATTGTGAAGGCTCCTATTAGAGGAGTCTTTTTTATCGCATTAAAAAAGTTGAAGTTTGGTAATTAAGTTGTTCTGTAAATCACGATTTGTATGGCTCGATAATTAGTGGGAGAAGTTATTTGCACGGTCATAAAAGAAAGCGGTACAATAGAAGAAGATAAGAAGGTATCGGTATCATATCCGAACCTTTTGAACAATTAACTACTCTGTAAGAAGAAGCATGCACATTCTAAAGGTTGCGTTCTAACAATGAGTTGCTTATGATAAATGAACAGAAAAGAATATTTTTTAGAATTAAAGGAGACGTTTATGCAAAAGTTTGAACAAGCTGTTTCATATATTGAAAATGGTGAAGCGGAAAAAGGATTACAATTATTAAAAGAACAATTAAAAATTGCGAATGATGAAGAGAAGTATGATATCGCTCGCTATTATCATACACTTGGATTTACGGATGAAGCGTTAGCTATTACAGAAGACTTACGTTTATTGTATCCAGAGGAAAGTGAATTCACTGTATTTTTAGCAGAATTATATATTGATCTAGACAAAGAAGATGAAGCGATTGAAGTGCTTCATGATATTCCAGAAAATGATGATTTATATGTTCAATCGTTATTACTTGTTGCGGATTTATTCCAAATGCAAGGTTTCGATGATGTAGCAGAACAAAAACTATTAAAGGCGAAAGAAATGATGCCTGACGAGCCTGTCATTACGTTTGGATTAGCAGAGTTATATAGTAGTAAAGGTGAAGAACAAAAGGCAATCACTTATTATGAGTCGCTATTAGCGGAACATAAAGTAATGGGTGGTGTTGTCATTGCGCTACGCCTTGGAGAAACGTTAAGCGCGATTGGAAATTGGGAAGAGGCGATTTCTTACTACGAAGCAGGTTTAGAGGAACAAAAAGATATTCACTCATTATTTGGATATGCCTTCACGTTATACCAAGGTGAAGAATACCAAAGAGCAATTGGTGCTTGGCAAGAACTGAAAGAATTAGATCCTGAGTATGCATCGCTTTACATGTATTTAGCGAAAAGCTATGAAAAAGAAGGGATGCTTCAAGAAAGCTATGAAACACTTCATGAAGGAATTAAAGTAGATGAGCTTTCTGTACCATTTTATGTAGAATTAGCAAACATTGCGGCGAAATTAGGGAAAATTGCGGAAGCAGAGGAAGTACTTCAAAAAGCGCTTGAGTTAGATCCAGGACATTTAGGTGCAACATTAAAATATGCGTACATCTTAAAGGAACAAGAAAAATATGAAGAGTTAATCGCTGTTGTAGAGCGTGCAATTGATAGCGGAGAACCAGATACACAACTACTTTGGGATCTTGCATTTGCAAAAAAACAATTAGAAATGTATTCGGATGCATTAAAACACTATGAAAGTGCATATACTTCTTTTAAGAATCATCCAGACTTCTTGGAAGAGTACGGTTATTTCTTATTGGAAGAAGGTATGCGAAAAGAGGCGAAAGAAGTATTTACTCAGTTAATACAACTAGACCCGACACAAATTCATATTGAAGAATTGTTATATAATTTAGAGGATTTTTCATAAGTTGGAAGGAAACTGAATGCCGCTTCTTGAATCTAAAAAGAAAAGAGAAAGACAGAGGAGGGACTTAATTGCTATGAATACCCCTGTTTCTGTAAACGAGAAGAAGGATTTTGTAAAATGGTTTTTGAATAATTACCAACTGAAACAGCGCGAATGTGTATGGATTTTGAATTATTTAATGAGTCACGACCAATTGATGCATAAAGTCCACTTCGTAGAGCATGCAAAATATTGTCCGCGTGGCTTAGTAATGTCCGCGAATTGTGTAAAAGATACACCGTTTCACTTTTTTAAACAAAATGTTATGACAACAGATGCTGAAAAATCGTTTCATGATATTCGTTTAAATCGAGATGAGGATATTTATATTCAACTCAATTTTAAATCATCGTTTCAAAATGCCAATTACGTAGCTGTATTAGAAGAAAACCCGTATTTACCAAAGCACATTGAAGTAAATGAAAAAGATCGTTTACTTGCAGAAAGATTTTTAGAAGAAAGTGTATTTTCTTTTAGAAGAGAACGTCTTTTGAAACAAATTGATGAAGCGCTGGATAAGCAAGATAAGGAAGCGTTTCATAGGTTAACAGCGGAGTTAAAGATGTTATAGAATTCATTTGGATTCATAAAATTTTACAAATTTCAGACTTTTTCAAGAAAAACTACCTTAATATAGGTAGTTTTTCTTTTTTTACCTCTTTTAGTATGGTTTAATATATATAAAGTGAAAGTTCTGTCATTTATAGGTGGGGGAGGGAAGACATTTGAAATGGATTGTAAAAGATGTGGAACAGTTTGAGCAAGCAAGAGAATATGTAGATACAGGTATTATACCACTTTTATCAATTTCGGCAGCGAAAGAAATGAAAACGGTAGTAGAACAAGGTGAATTTATTGAACTGTTGAGTATGGAGTTGGAAAGAGAATATAAAGGAAGAGTCCTTTTATTACCTGCATTTACGTATTTAGTAGAAAGTCAAAAAAATGAAAAAGGTCGTTTGCAAGAATGGACAAATCATTTACAAAAGCAAGGTTTTAAGCATATTGCTTATGTTACAAGTGATTTTTCATGGAAAGAAGATATGCAAGAATTGCAGGGAGATTTATTTTGGTTTCCTTCATTAGCGTTAGAACAATTTAGTGATCAAGCGAAAAGAGAAGTGATTCATGCACATATAAAAAATATAATGGTAATGTTAGAAGAAAAATGGGGAAAATAATAATAAACAGAAAGTTCTTATTATTATGAGTAGTATGATATTGACCTGTGCATGAGCGTATTATATCATGATAGTGTCCTAGTTTTTATTTTTTATATAATTTATCACGAGGGGACAATTTCTGATAGAGGGGGGAAATTTTCGTGAGCGAGAAAGAACATCGTGTGTCAAGAAGACAGTTTTTAAATTACACTCTTACAGGGGTAGGAGGCTTTATGGCAGCGGGTATTTTAATGCCGATGACGCGATTTGCGCTTGATCCGGTGTTAAGAAAAGAAGCGGGAACGGATATGGTTGCTGTTGCACAAGTAAAGGATATTACAACAGAGCCGAAACGTTTCGATTTTAAGGTGAAGCAGGTTGATGGTTGGTACAAGTCCGAAGAGCCAAAATCAGCTTGGGTTCATAAAGATGAAAGCGGAGACATTGTTGCGTTCTCTCCAGTATGTAAACATTTAGGATGTACAGTGAACTGGAATTCGGACAAAGCACATCCGAATCAATTCTTTTGTCCATGTCACGGGGGCCGTTACACAAAAGACGGGATAAATATTAAAGGCACGCCGCCCCTTGCTCCACTTGATGTATACGAATCTAAAGTGAAAGATGGAACGCTGTACCTAGGAAAAGCGAAGCCAAGAGGGGGTGCAAAGTAGATGCTAAATAAAATTTATGATTGGGTAGATGAAAGGTTAGATATTACACCAATATGGCGTGATATCGCTGATCATGAAGTACCTGAACATGTAAACCCGGCACATCACTTTTCTGCATTCGTTTATTGCTTTGGCGGACTTACCTTTTTCGTTACTGTAATTCAAATTTTATCTGGAATGTTTTTGACGATGTATTATGTGCCTGATATTAAAAATGCTTGGGAATCGGTTTATTATTTGCAAAATGAAGTTGCATATGGGCAAATTGTTCGTGGTATGCACCACTGGGGTGCTAGTCTCGTAATTGTAATGATGTTTTTACATACACTTAGAGTTTTCTTCCAGGGTGCGTATAAAAAGCCTCGTGAGCTAAACTGGATTGTTGGTGTTCTTATTTTCTTTGTTATGTTAGGTCTTGGTTTTACCGGATATTTATTACCGTGGGATATGAAAGCGTTATTTGCTACGAAAGTAGGGATTCAAATTGCAGAGCAAACGCCGCTTATTGGTCCTTACATTAAAACATTACTCGCTGGTCATTCCGAAATTGTTGGCGCTCAAACATTAACTCGCTTCTTTGCTATTCACGTCTTCTTCTTACCAGCAGCACTTCTAGGTTTAATGGCCTTCCACTTCATCATGATTCGCAAACAAGGTATTTCCGGTCCGCTATAAGAGATTGCTAAATTAAAGGGGAAAGAACTAAAGGAGGGAGATTATGCATCGCGGCAAAGGGATGAAGTTTGTAGGAGATTCTCGGGTACCAGTAGCTCGGAAACCAAATATTCCAAAAGACTATTCGGAATACCCAGGGAAAACAGAAGCATTTTGGCCGAACTTCTTGTTAAAAGAATGGATGGTTGGTGCAGTTTTTTTAATCGGTTATTTATGTTTAACAGTGGCACATCCGTCACCGCTTGAAAGAATGGCGGATCCAACTGATGCTGGGTATATACCACTTCCAGATTGGTATTTCTTATTCTTGTATCAGTTATTAAAGTATTCTTATGCTTCTGGCTCATTTACTGTAATTGGAGCGTTCATTATGCCAGGGATTGCGTTTGGCGCATTACTGTTAGCTCCATTTCTTGATCGAGGCCCAGAAAGACGCCCATTGAAGCGTCCTGTAGCAACGGGATTTATGCTTTTAGCAGTTGCATCGATTATCTTTTTAACTTGGGAATCTGTAGCACACCACGACTGGGAAGCTGCAAAAAAACAAGGAGCAATTGTAAAAACAGCACCAGTTGATAAAAATGATGACGGTTATAAATTAATGCAAAAAAATACTTGTTTAACATGTCACGGTGACAATTTACAGGGCGGCGCAGCAGCACCGGCACTGCAAAATTTAACTTTGAAGCCAGAAGAAATTGCTAAAATTGCGAAAGAGGGAAAAGGTTCCATGCCTAAAGGTGTATTTAAAGGTACAGATGAGGAACTGAAGAAGCTTTCGGAATTCGTTGCAAAGTATAATAAAAAATAATAAAAAGCTGACTACAAAAAAATGAAGTGCCCCCCGAAAACGGGACACCGATCAAAACACCTAAACCATCTGTTCCCTAAATTCTTTAGGGGATAGGTGGTTTAATTTTTCTTGAATTCGCAAACAAGTGTAGTAATGAATGTATTCTAGCACAATCTTTCGCACAGTTGTGTTGGATACTTTTGTTATCTTTTGTGAGTAGAAAGCTTCACTATGGGGTTTCTTATTTTGGTGATATATCCATGAGGACACTCCAATCTTTATATAATTCCACGTACCGTATCGCTAGTAATTTTATAAATTGATACTTATATTATAGGTTTTTTATATATGTAAAATAAGGTTTGACCCTAAAAAATTTTCTCAACATTAAAAATCGCTTGTGGTTAAAGAAATTGTGTTAATATTTAAATAATATGTAGGTAGTATATAAAGAGAGGGTGACGGGCGATGGAAACAAGGGATTTCACAAATACAGGATATGCATTATTACAAGAATGGTATCTTGAAATGGTTTCGCAGCATACAGAAAAAACGATTGCCTTGAAACAAGTTATAGATGAAAAATTTAATAGTATGAAAGAATATGACGATCTTTTAGATTATTACACCTTATTTAATTGTCGTTTCCAAATGTTAATCGGTAACTTTGAACATGATCTAGGAAGTCTTTCACATCTTCAGGAGCAACCTGATTCAAGATTGCAATACTATTATCACTTTTTTAAATTCATCTATACAACAGAAATGGGACAGTATCCAAAAGCAGAACATCATTTGAGACTTGCAGAAGAATTACTACCAGTCCTTAATGACGAATTAGAAAATGCAGAGTTTCAATATAGAGTAGGTTTGTACCATTATTATTTATCACAACCCACTTTAGCGGTGAAACATACATCGAATGCCCTAGCATACTTCGAAAAAGATAAAGAGTTACATTCGTTTCATGCGAAGGTTGGAGCCTGTAAGAATACAATAGGGATGTCCCTTATTACACTTGATCAGCATGCTATGGCAGAAGAATATCTAATATCTGCCTTAAGTATACTAGAGGAGGAAAAGGAATCGAAAGCAGCCCTGACGGTTCGTTATAATTTAGGTGTTTTCTATTCGAATCAAAAGCTGTGGGAGATATCTCTACGACATTTAGAAGATGTATATGAAAAATTCAGTTCTCCTCGATTACCGTATCAGAAAAAAGGTATACATACCTTAGCGGAAGTTCATTATAATTTAGGGAATTATGAAAAGGCAAGAATCTTTATTGCTGAAGGGTTAGAAGACTGTACGGAAGAATATCACCACCGTTATAATATCTTGAATGCTTTAGTTGATAAGGTTGCTATCGAAGAATTAGAGCCTATTGTTTTGGAAGCTATTGCTTATTTTAAAGATCAAAATATTTTGAAAGAAATTCAAAACTATTCCGAATTTTTGGCTAATGAGTGTTATAATATAGGAATGAAAGATAAGGCTTCGGATTACTATCGTATGAGTTATGAAGCTAAAATTTCAATAAAGGAAAAGGGGTATTTAAGATGAAAAAGATCAAGATTTTCGTTCTAAGTCTAGTAACTGTCGCTGTATTATCTGTTGGATTAAATAACCCTGAAATTCATCAAAATGCAACACAAAAATCACCTGTTGTACAATATATGACTGAACCAGGTGGAGGAATCTAGTATAAGGTTCATTACCCCATTTAAAAACCGAATAATTATGATTTATAACAAAAAGCCCATTTCGTAATGAAGTGCCCCCGAAAACGGGACACCGATCAAAACACCTAAACCATCTGTTCCCTAAATTCTTTAGGGGATAGGTGGTTTAATTTTTCTTGAATTCGCACACAATTGTAGTAATGAATGTATTCTAGCACAATCTTTCGCACAGCTGTGTTGGATACTTTTGTTATCTTTTGTGAATAGAAAGCTTCACTTTTTAAATGACCAAAGAAGCTTTCCATGACGGCATTATCATGGCAATTTCCTCTCCGGGACATGCTGGTGATAATGCCGTTTTCTTTTGCTGTATAAATACTTCCTTGATCCGAGTGAAGAAGGAAATCTTTTACTTTTCGCCCTCTCATTGCTTGTAATTCAATGATGACACAACTAATAATTTCACGACTAAAGGCATCCATAATCGTTGATAAATACATGGAAGTGTTTTTTCATGCACCACTATTCGGGTTCACTTCAAAGTGTAGTGAGTTTTTTATTTTGATGAAAGAAAGTTTACTATATAATAGAATAGAGTTTGAGGAAAAAATGACTTTGTTTGAAAGGTGTTGGACATACAGCTTGGTTTACTTGTATGCAATGTTAAGGCAACGCTCTGTATTATTATTTTTATTAGTTGTTAACATATTAGGTACAATTTACGGATTTATATGGTATGGAGATCAATTAAAAGAAACCGCTCCTATATTTTGGCCGTTTGTACCCGATAGCCCTATGGCGAGTCTCTTTTTTGTCTTTGTTTTAATTGCTTTCTTAATAAAGAAAAATTGGGGATTAATAGAGGCGCTAGCGATTGTTACTTTAATAAAATATGGAATATGGGCTGTTGTTGTAAATGGGGTTATGATCTATGTAAAAGGTCCTATTGGCCTTATCGGGTATATGTTAATGCTTTCGCATTTTGCGATGGCAGTACAAGCAGTGCTATATGCACCGTTTTACCGTATAAAAAAATGGCATTTTGCGGTAGCCGCTATATGGACATTACATAATGATGCAATTGATTATTTGTTCTGGCAAATGCCGAGATATGGAATTATGCATTTGTTTGTAGGGGAAATTGGTTATTTTACGTTCTGGCTAAGCATTGCTGTGCTTTGTATGACATATTATTATTGCTTACGCGAGAATCGAAAACAGTTTTCTTTATGATAGTTAGAACATGTAGGGGGAGAAAATGAAGAAAAATACGAGTGGTACAAAAATATTGGATCGATTGACTACGATAATTGTTTCATATAGCATAGCATTTTCTATATTTGCACTCGCAACAACGGCGGTTGTATACGGAAAATGGCTATATTATTTTGAAATTGATTTTTTAAATATTCCAGATTTAGCAGATATGACGAAGGATGATATTAAAAGAAATTATGATGTGCTTATCACATATTTATCTCCGTTTTATGACGGTGCATTACAGTTGCCCACATTAGATATGTCTACAAATGGCCGTATTCATTTTGTAGATGTGAAAAATATTTTAGTAAAGATACAATATGTAATGTATGCGACAATTATAATTGCAATAGTAGGCGGCATGTATTTATTAAAAAAGAAAAATGAAAAGTTTTTACTGCATGGATCGATTGTAACAATTATCTTTCCGATTGCGCTTGTGTTACCAATTGCTATTAATTTTGAAAAGAGTTTTGTATTATTCCATAAGCTTTTATTCAGTAATGATTATTGGATGTTTGATATTGAAACGGATCCGATTATATTAATGTTACCAGAAGAGTTTTTTATGCATGCAGCGTGTGCTATTTTATTATTTATTTTATGTGGTAGCATAATTTGTTATAGCTTGTATAAATATTTCGTAAAAAAGAAAAGGATTTCAAAAGAAAAATTCTCTGTTTAAAGAGAATTTTTTTGTTTGTAAAACGATAATATATTTTTCGGTCCAGTTCTGTTCTATTCTTGTCCACATTAACATATTTTGTACTAGTAGTTATAGGGGGGACCGTGATGAAGAGAACATTAATTGGACTGATTGCATTTCTAATTATCATGTTTCCGTTACGTATATATGCTGAGGAGTGGAGTGAACTAACAGGGTTGTTAGATGACTCATTACAATTAGTGAAGCGTAATGAAGATGAAAAAGCAGTACAAGTATTACAACATTTCTCGGAGCAGTTTGTAATAAAGGGGAATGAAAAGAAGCAGGAAGTAACGCCAGATCAAGTTAGAGTTATTTCTTTAGCTTATGACAAGGCGAAACAATCTCTCGCGGAAGAAGATGTAAGGAAACAAGTTAAAATTGATAATGTGTTAGCCCTGCAGCTCGCTGTCGATGCGCAAGTATCGAAATATCAACCACTTTGGATGGAAAGAGAAGGAAAAGTAATGGATGCCTTTTCTCAAATGGAAAAAGCGATGAAAAAAGAAGATACGGGACAGTTTCAACAAACGTTAAACACATTTTTACATGAATTTAATATTATTTATCCAAGCTTAATGATTGCCTTGCCAGAAAATGAAGTGCAGCGTGTAAATGCCCATTTATCTTATTTGGATGAATTTCGTAACGTTATGTTAAAAACAAAAGGTGGGCAAATGCAATTAGGAATCATTAAAGGGGATTTGCAAAAAATATTTCATACAGTAAAAAAAGATGAAATTGCACCCTCTCTCATTTGGTTTATGACAATTACTGGAGGTCTTATTTTATTCACATTAACTTATGTTGGGTGGAGAAAGTATAAAGGAGAGAGAGAAAAAAGAAAAAGTAATGTACATTCTAAGAATAGATAATGTAATAAATAAAGATTCGGATTGTAAGGTTTATTCATTGACAATGGTGGCAGAAGAAAATAGAATGAGAAGTACTATAATTAAAACTTCAATGGAGGTTCATGATGTTTTATTTAATTTACTTCGCGATCATTTTGATCATACCGTTGTATGCACAGTCAAAAGTACGTAGTGCCTATAGCAAGTATTCACAAGTTTATTCAACATCAGGTATGACAGGAGCAGAAGTGGCTCGGAAAATCTTAGATGAAAATGGATTATACAACGTAGCTGTAGAAGAAACACCAGGTCATTTATCAGACCATTATGATCCAACTGCCAAAACAGTTCGATTATCAACAGATAACTATTACGGTCATTCAGTTGCTGGTACAGCAGTTGCAGCACACGAAGTAGGACACGCAATTCAAGATGCAAAAGATTATAACTTTATGCGTATTCGTCATTCGTTAGTGCCAGTTGCGAACTTTGGATCGAATATTTCTTGGATATTTATTATGATCGGTATTTTTGCATCGATGGCCAACATGATATTTTTAGGTATCATTTTAATGGCAGCAGGTGTTGTGTTCCAACTTGTTACATTACCAGTTGAGTTTGATGCATCAAAGCGTGCGATGCAACAAATTGAAGCGTTAGGTATCGTATCAACAGATGAATATGGGCAAGCTCGTAAAGTATTAAATGCGGCAGCATTAACATATGTAGCAGCTGCAGCCGTAGCGGTATTTGAATTATTACGTCTCGTATTGATTTATACTGGTATGCAGCGTAGCGATGACTAAAGACTATCAATTTTGATAGTCTTTTTTGTTTTGTGGATTGAATTATATAATGTATTTCAAATAGAAATAATAGAAGTAATGTGGAAAGGCGGTGGGGGAAATGAAATATCCAGACCATTTAGTAAAACAGGTGAAAGAGCGTAGTGCTCCTTATCAATTAGAAGGTTTTTTAAGTGGACAAGGCCCTGAAAATCCGAAAATTATGTTGTTAGGAGAAGCGCCTGGTGAAACAGAAATTCATAATGGGATTCCGTTTAGCGGGAGAGCGGGAAAACAATTAATGGGCTTTTTAGAACGTATTCACGTTACAAGGGAAGAAGTATATATTACGAGCGCTGTTCGGAGTAGACCTTATAAGTGGCGAGAGAAAAAAGAACGAAATGGTGAGATCGTACAGAAAAAGTATAATAGAACGCCAAATCAAGGAGAAATACTCGCCCATGCACCTTTGTTAGATTATGAATTAGAGAAACTAAATCCGAAGCTAATCGTCACACTTGGCAATATCGGTCTTCAACGTTTAACAGGAAAAGGTAAAAAAATCACAGATGTACACGGGCAATTATTAAAACAGCCCATTCAAAAATTAAAGGATATGCAAAGTGCAGAATTTACATGGTCAGAGAAAGAATATCATATTTTTCCGACCTTCCATCCTGCTTCTATTTTTTATAATCGGAGCTTATTGGAGCTTATTTATGAGGATTTAGAGAAACTTAAGCAATATGTAATAAAAAACTAGAAAAGCTAAAAAGCTTTTCTAGTTGTGTTTATGTATGTAACGGATTTTTATTTTCATCTAATGTAAAACCTTCACCAACTACATCATGCACGTCACTTACAGCAACAAAGGCGTGAGGATCTACAGAAGTAATAATATTTTTTAATTTCACGATTTCATTTTTAGCAACAACGCAATACAATACGTTCCGTTCCACTTTTGTATACGATCCAACAGCTTTTAAAAAGGTTGCTCCGCGCTCCATCTCAGATAAAATCTTAGCAGCAATTTCATCGTTTTTATCTGAGATAATAGTTGCTCCTTTTGCTGCATAGGCTCCTTCTTGCATAAAATCAATCACTTTCGCCCCGATAAAAACAGCAACTAACGTATACATACCCTCGCGATATGATAAATAGGTAAGGATAGAGACGATAATGACGATAGCATCAAACATAAACATCGTTTTCCCCATACTCCAGCCAACATATTTATGAGCGAGTCTCGCAATAATATCTACACCGCCAGTAGTTCCGCCGTATTTAAATATGATCCCAAGACCGATACCAATAAATGCCCCAGCAAATAAAGCTGCGAGTGTCATATCATTTTGTAAGTTTACATGTAAGTTGAGAACTTCGTAACGCTGAAAAATCCATAGAAATAAAGATACGCTAAATGTGCCGATTAGTGTATATATAAATGTCGTTCTTCCAAGTAACTTCCAACCAATAAAAAATATAGGGATATTTAAAATTAAGTTTGAATAAGAAGGGTCAAACTTAAATAGAAAATACAATAATAGTGTAATCCCGGTAAATCCACCTTCTGCAAGGTGATTTTCAATATTGATATTCACAATACCGAAAGAAAAAATAGCGGAACCGATTAAAATAAAAATGATATTTCGAATCTTCAAATTTGATGTCATATAGAAATCCCCCTAATTATGTAAATGGCATTGCTCCGCTGAAACGGTAAAACATAATGATAAGTAATTTCTAGTTGCTAGTGAAAATAGTGAAGGCTATAAAAATCGATTGGTTCTGGTTGATTTTTTGCCAAAAACGCAAAAGAAGTTTCCCTTTACCCCGTTCCAACGGCTGGTAGGAGATAAAGCTTTGAAGAAAGGCAAACTAGCCGTAGGAACCCGATTGGTGCGGGCTAATTTTTTGCCAAAAACGCAAAAGAAGTTTCACTTTATTATAATCTTTCCCAAAAAGGGTCGCAAATAGGTGTTTGGCGGGGAATAATATTTGTCAAATCGCGATGAATTGGCTAACATGAAAGAGGAAGGATTAGAGGTGAATTGTATGGAAGCGAAAACGATGAAGGATATGCAGAAAGAAGTAGATGCATATATTGGTCAGTTTAAAGAAGGTTATTTCAGTCCACTTGCAATGATGGCTCGTTTAACGGAAGAAATGGGGGAGCTTGCAAGAGAGGTTAATCATTATTATGGTGAGAAACCGAAGAAAACAACTGAAAAAGAACGTAGTATTGAAGAAGAGCTTGGAGATGTATTATTTGTTATGATTTGTATGGCAAATAGTTTAAATATTGATTTAGAAACAGCACATAACATTGTAATGAATAAATTTAATACTCGCGATAAAGATCGCTGGACACGTATTGATGAGGGAGAGAAAGAATAATGAAAGAAATGAAAGTAATTATAGCTGGACCAAGAGGACGTATGGGACATGAAGCAGTTCTTCTTATGGAAAGAACGGAACATTTTAATTTAGTAGCAGCAGTGGATTATAAGCATGGTGGAGAGAAAATCTCTGATTTACCTGGAATGCCAGCGCTAGATGCACCTATTTACGCAGATTTACATACTTGTTTAGAGGAAGTAGAAGCAGATGTGTTGTTAGATTTAACAACGCCAGAAGTTGGGAAACAACACGTTACACTAGCAGTTGAGCGTGGACTTCGTTCAGTTATTGGTACAACTGGATTTACAGAAGAAGAGCTAAAACAATTAACCGAGACTGCAAAAGAAAAAGCAGTAGGAACAATTATCGCACCAAACTTTGCAATTGGTGCAGTTCTTATGATGAAATTCTCACAAATGGCAGCGAAGTACTTCCAAGATGTTGAAGTAATTGAATTGCATCATGATCAAAAACTAGATGCACCATCTGGTACTGCGGTAAAAACAGTAGAATTGATTCGTCAAAATCGTGAATCAAAGCAGCAAGGTCATCCAAATGAAGTAGAGCAATTAGAAGGAGCTCGTGGTGCAAATGTAGACGGCATTCACATTCATAGTGTACGTTTACCAGGACTTATTGCACACCAAGAAGTAATGTTTGGTGGAGACGGACAAATGTTAACAGTTCGTCATGATTCATTCAATCGTGCATCATTTATGTCTGGTGTAAAACTATCAATTGAGACAGTAATGAATCTAGATCATCTTGTGTACGGTTTAGAGAATATTATCGACTAAAGGGGAGACAACGGATGAAAATTGCCTTAATCGCACATGACAAAAAGAAAAATGACATGGTTTCGTTTGCATACGCATATAAACCAATTTTTGAACAACATGAATTATTTGCAACAGGAACGACAGGGCTTCGTATTATGGAAGCGACCGGTTTAGTTGTAACAAGATATCAATCTGGTCCTCTTGGCGGCGATCAAGAAATTGGTGCAATGATTGCGAAAAATGATTTAGACATGGTAATTTTCTTCCGCGATCCATTAACAGCACAGCCGCATGAACCGGATGTGAATGCATTGCTTCGTTTATGTGATGTATATGCAATTCCACTTGCAACGAATATGGCAAGTGCTGAAATGTTAATGCACGCATTAGAGCGAGGAGATTTAGATTACCGCAAGTTAAGAAAATGAGGGGAACAATTATGAGTGGATTACATATATTAGCGTTTGGTGCTCATGCCGATGATGTTGAAATCGGCATGGCTGGCACCATTGCTAAATATACGAAGCAAGGGTATGAAGTAGGTATTTGTGATTTAACGGAAGCTGATCTTTCTTCTAATGGAACGATAGAGTTAAGAAAAGAAGAAGCAAAGGCGGCAGCTCGTATAATGGGAGTAAAAACGAGACTAAATTTAGCGATGCCAGACCGTGGTTTGTATATGAAAGAAGAGTATATACGTGAAATTGTAAAGGTAATTCGTACATATAAACCAAAACTAGTTTTTGCGCCGTATTATGAAGATCGTCATCCAGATCATGCAAATTGTGCAAAACTTGTGGAAGAAGCTATTTTTTCAGCAGGAATTCGCAAATATATGCCAGAGGTTCCACCACATCGTGTGGAGTCTTTTTATCATTATATGATTAATGGTTTTCATAAACCGAATTTTTGTATAGATATTAGTGAATACGTATCGCAAAAAGTGGAAGCATTAGAAGCGTATGAAAGTCAGTTTTCAACAGGGAGTGATGGTGTGAAAACGCCGTTAACAGAAGGTTACGTTGAAACTGTAGTCGCTCGTGAGAAAATGTTTGGAAAAGAAGTTGGAGTCTTATATGCCGAAGGGTTTATGAGTAAGAAACCGGTTTTATTACATGCTGATTTAATAGGGGGATGTAAATGAAATTAAAAATAGGTATTACATGTTATCCTTCTGTAGGTGGTTCTGGAGTTGTTGGAACAGAATTAGGAAAGCAATTAGCGGAACGCGGGCATGAAATTCATTTTATTACATCGGGTTTACCATTCCGGTTAAATAAAGTGTATCCAAACATTTATTTTCATGAAGTGACGGTAAATCAATACTCTGTATTTCAATATCCACCATACGATTTAGCGTTAGCGAGTAAAATGGCAGAGGTTGCACAAAGAGAAAATCTAGACATTTTACATGTGCATTACGCAATACCACATGCCATTTGTGCTTATTTAGCAAAACAAATGATTGGAGAGCGTATTAAAATTGTTACAACCTTGCATGGAACAGATATTACTGTGTTAGGATCCGACCCTTCGCTAAATAATTTAATTCGTTTTGGTATTGAGCAATCTGATGTTGTGACGGCTGTCTCGCATTCATTAATTAACGAAACGCATGAGCTTGTAAAACCAAATAAAGACATTCAAACGGTATATAACTTTATAGACGAACGTGTATATTTCAAACGTGATATGACCCAATTAAAGAAAGAATACGGTATAAGTGAGAGTGAAAAGATACTTATTCACATTTCAAATTTTCGTAAAGTGAAACGTGTGCAAGATGTTGTGCAGGCATTCGCTAAAATTGTTACAGAAGTAGATGCGAAGTTGCTTCTTGTTGGAGATGGACCAGAATTTTGTACGATTTTACAGTTGGTGAAAAATTTACATATTGAAGATCGCGTCTTATTCTTAGGGAAGCAAGATAATGTTGCAGAGTTACTTGCGATGAGTGATTTAATGTTGCTTTTATCAGAGAAGGAGAGTTTTGGTCTTGTTTTATTAGAAGCGATGGCGTGTGGTGTACCTTGTATTGGAACAAGGGTTGGAGGTATTCCAGAAGTCATTCAACATGGTGATACAGGATATTTATGTGAAGTTGGCGATACAACAGGAGTGGCAGGTCAAGCCATTCAGCTATTAAAGGATGAAGAACTTCACCGTAATATGGGAGAGCGAGCAAGAGAAAGTGTTTACGAGCAGTTTCGTTCTGAAAAAATCGTCTCACAATATGAAACGATTTACTATGATGTACTAAGGGATGACAAAAATGGAAAGATTTAAAAAAGCTAGTTCTATTATTGAGACTTTAAAGCAACAAGGGCATGAGGCTTACTTTGTCGGTGGAAGCGTACGAGACCTTATTATCGATAGGCCGATTGGAGATATTGATATTGCGACATCTGCTTTACCAGAAGAAGTGATGGCTATATTTCCAAGACATGTTCCTGTTGGTCTTGAACATGGAACTGTAATTGTAGTAGAAAATGGTGAGCCTTATGAGGTAACCACTTTTCGAACAGAGAGTGAATATGAAGATTTTCGAAGACCTAGTAGTGTTCAATTTGTTCGTTCATTAGAAGAGGATTTAAAACGTCGTGATTTCACAATGAATGCAATTGCCATGACAGAAGAAGGCGAAATGGTCGATTTATTTGCAGGACAGGAAGCGATTCAAAAGAGAGAAATTGTGACAGTGGGAAATGCTGCGGATCGTTTTCAAGAAGATGCCCTGCGAATGATGCGTGGTATTCGGTTCGTAAGTACGTTAGGTTTTTCTTTAGAGACGAAAACGAAACAAGCAATTGAAACATATGGACATTTGCTGGAACATATAGCAATTGAGAGAATTACAGTGGAGTTTGAAAAACTGTTAACTGGCACATATTGTGTGAAGGGTCTCAAAGAATTAGTAGAAACGAAACTATTTTCTCATCTGCCGTATTTACAAATGTCAGAAGAAAGATTGCTAAAAGCTACGCAGTATAACTGGGATTCTTTTGAAACAGACATTGAGGCATGGGCATTTTTCTTATATTGTATCGGGGAAGAACATCCATCTGTCTTTTTACGTCAATGGAAGTTTTCGAATAAAAAAATAAAAGATATCGTCGCAGTTTTATTAACAATCCGTAAGAGAAAGGAGAAGGATTGGGATACAGTTCTTCTTTATAAAACGGGAATTCATATAGCTGAAATGGCAGAAAGAGTATATGAAGCGATGATTGAAAGCTATGATCATACAGCTGTTAACCGGGTACAAACGTTGTTTCAAGCATTGCCAATCAAGAGTCGACAAGAGATGAATGTGACTGGGAATGATTTGTTAAACTGGGCAAGTAAAAAGCCCGGTCCATGGGTTGCTGAAATGATTCAAAAGATTGAGGAAGCAATCGTACAAGGAAACGTAGTTAATGAGAAAGAGTGTATAAGGGAGTGGCTGCAAGAATGCAATCTACTATAAGAAAGCAGTTATTGCAAGTTTTTTCGGAAGCCGATGGCGAGTTTGTATCTGGCCAAACGATTAGTGATAAACTTGGTTGTTCAAGAACCGCTGTGTGGAAACATATGGAGGACCTTCGGAATGAGGGATATGAACTTGAAGCTGTGCGTCGATTAGGCTATCGAATTGCAAGTAAGCCAGACAAAGTGACTGCGAATGAAATTCAGTTAGGGTTACAAACGAAACATATTGGTAGAACAGTGTATTTTGAAGAGTCTGTTGAATCAACGCAGCATATTGCAGCAAAGCTTGCTTATGAAGGTGCAGAAGAAGGAACGATTGTTGTGGCAGAAGAACAAACAGCGGGTAGAGGTCGTTTAAGCAGAAAATGGCATTCACCAAAAGGAACAGGAATTTGGATGAGTATTATTTTACGTCCATCGATCCCGGTTCATCATGCACCACAACTTACTTTGTTAGCCGCTGTTAGCGTTGCGCAAGCAATTGAAAAGTGCACAGGTGTAAATGTAGGAATAAAATGGCCAAATGATATTTTAATTCAAGGGAAAAAAGCTGTAGGTATATTAACAGAAATGCAAGCTGATCCTGATAAAATTAATGCTGTCATTATGGGTATTGGTATTAATGCGAATCAAAAGCAAGAACATTTTGATGAGGAAATTCAGCATATTGCTACTTCTTTAGCGATTGAATCTGGTAAGCCAATTGTTCGTGCGGAGCTTATGCAACAAATCTTTTTACAACTAGAAAAATTATATGAAGAGTATTTACAAAATGGTTTCTCTGTCATTAAAATTCTTTGGGAAAGTTACGCTGTGAGCATCGGGAAAGAAATTAACGCTCGAACGATGAGAGAGACGATTACGGGTGTAGCAAAAGGAATTACAGAGGATGGCGTATTGCTTCTAGAAGACCATGAAGGAAAAGTACATCACATTCATTCTGCGGATATCGAAATTAAGTAAAAGAAGTTCCTATTTTGGAACTTCTTTTTTATTTCAATATTTTTGAAATGAGTTTGCGGTGCGATAATGAATTTTTTAGTATTCACTTGTCATTTGACGATTACTTTTCCCTCCATTCCTTTAAGAAGGTGATACCGGCATATTAATTCATATGTACCAGTATTTTTAGGTTTCACAGTAATATTTTTTTCTTTTCCTGACTCGACTACGACGTCAATGCCGAGTTTTTTTACTGTAAAGGTGTGCTCACTCTTGCCTTTATTTTTCAATAGCAATGTTGTTGATTCTTCAATTGGAATCGTGATGACGTTCGGTTTAAAGTAATCATCGTTTAGCTCGACTTCAATCACCTTGGCAGACTCAACAGGTTGTGTTACGACGTTAATTGAGGCAAATACATTGAGGGAATTTAAAGTTGTTACTCCCACAAGCATCACAAGAAAACCGATGAATCGAAATAACCATGTGCTTATAGACATTAGCAATTCTCCTTTTGTAAGTATGTTTCCTCAATTAACCTGCATCATTATTTTAAGAGTTATACTATGCATGTAAACAAATTTGTTTATCTTTCTATGCATACGTTATTTAAAAATTTCACATACCGTAATAAGAATAAAAATTATTTTTTCAAAAAAATGTAGTAATTCCTTTTTGGAGTTTGCTATAATTAGTTCGAATATGGGCAGTATCAGAGCGAACTGCACCATGATTCGATGCAATACGAAAAATAATAACTTGGATTCTGCCTTGATCCAATAACGGACTGGGACAGAGGGATGAATAATGCCGACTAACACACAACCCTTCTGCCCTTTTATGGCCAGAGGGGTTTTTTATATGATTTCGGCCATCTCCTCTCTCCTGTATAAAGGAGGAGTAGTTTTTGAAAACAAAAACAGATTTTTTGAAAATGAAAGAGCAAGGTGAGCCGATTACAATGCTAACGGCGTATGATTATCCATCTGCTAAATTAGCAGAAGAAGCGGAAGTTGATATGATTCTAGTTGGAGATTCCCTTGGGATGGTTGTGCTCGGCTATGAATCAACAGTACCTGTAACAGTAGAGGATATGATTCATCATACGAAAGCTGTACGCCGAGGAGCGAAAGAGACGTTTATTGTAACTGATATGCCATTTATGTCGTATCATGTGTCGCCTCAAGATACGATGGTGAATGCACGCCGCATCGTTCAAGAGAGTGGTGCTCATGCACTGAAGGTAGAAGGTGCAGGAGAAGTGATATCAACTATTCATTACTTGACGAGTGCGGGAATTCCTGTCGTGGCACACTTAGGCTTAACTCCTCAATCTGTAGGAGTGTTAGGTGGCTATAAAGTACAAGGAAAAGATGCTGAAAGTGCAAAAAAATTAATAGAAGATGCGAAGAGATGTGAGGAAGCTGGTGCGATAGCACTTGTGTTAGAATGTGTGCCAATGCAGCTAGCAGAATTTATTTCGAAGCAACTAACAATTCCAACGATTGGAATTGGAGCAGGACAAAAAGTGGATGGGCAAGTACTCGTTTATCATGATCTTATCTCATATGGCGTAAATCGTGTTCCGAAATTTGTGAAGCAATATACGTCTGTTCAAGAGGAGATTGTGCGAGGGATTTCACAATACGTAACTGAAGTAAAGACAGGGCAATTTCCGGAAGAAAAACATTCATTCACAATGAAAGAGGAAGAATGTTTAGCGTTATACGGAGGAAAACAATAATGAAAATCATAAATACAGTGCAAGAGATGCAGCAAATTACAAACGAACTACGTGCAAGTGGAAAAAGTATTGGTTTTATCCCAACGATGGGTTATTTACATGAAGGTCATGCGACTTTATTACGTAAGGCAAGAGAAGAAAATGAAATTGTAGTTTTAAGCGTGTTTGTTAATCCGCTACAGTTTGGACCAAATGAAGATTTAGATCGATACCCTCGTGATATTGATAGAGATGAAAATGTAGCAAAAGAAAACGGTGTAGATTATTTATTTTATCCGAGCGTAGAAGAAATGTATCCAGCAGAACAAACGACAACAGTAGAAGTTGTGAAGCGTACCGATGTGTTATGCGGAAAACAAAGACCTGGTCATTTCGCTGGTGTTGCGATTGTACTAATGAAACTATTTAATATTACATTGCCAACACGTGCTTATTTCGGTATGAAAGATGCACAGCAAGTTGCTGTCATTGAAGGATTTGTCGCTGATTTTAATATTCCGGTTACAATCGTACCGGTGGATATTGTAAGGGAAGAAGATGGATTAGCCAAAAGTTCTCGTAACGTGTATTTATCACCAGAAGAGCGTGAAGAGGCTCCTCATTTATACCGCAGTCTATGTATAGCGAAAGAAAGAATTGAGACAGGAGAACGTAATGCAGAAATCATTACAACTCTTGTGAAAGAGTATATTGAGACGTATACGAAAGGCACTGTAGATTATGCTGATTTATATACGTATCCTTCACTACAAGTAGTGGATAAAATTGAAGGACGAATCATTTTAGCAATTGCAGTTAAATTTGACAATGTACGATTAATTGACAATATAACATTAACGGTTAAATAAGGGGGAGCATCTATGTTTCGCACAATGATGAGAGCGAAGCTACATCGCGCAACAGTAACAGAAGCAAATTTAAATTATGTAGGTAGTATTACAATTGATGAAGATTTAATGGATGCAGTAAATATTGTAGAAAACGAAAAAGTCCAAATTGTAAATAATAATAATGGTGCTCGCTTAGAGACATATGTTATTAAAGGGGAACGTGGTAGCGGTGTTGTTTGTTTGAATGGTGCAGCTGCAAGGCTTGTACAGCCAGGAGATAAAGTTATTATTATTTGCTACGGTCTAGTGGCAGAAGAAAATATTCATAAACAAGAGCCGAAAATTGCAGTATTAGACGATGATAATCAAATTATTGAAATGTTAGGTGCTGAAAAAGCGGGTACGATATTATAAGTAAGAAGGCTATCTCTATTATGGAGATAGCCTTTTTTGTGCATCTTTTCATTAAGATGAGATAAAACGTGGTATAGTAACATTATATAATTTTTTGTTTGATAGGTAAGAAATTGAGGTGTTACATATATGAGTAAGCGTTATGTCGTTGTGGATTTAGAGACGACAGGGAACTCCTGGAAGGATGGGAAAGATAAAATTACCCAAATTGCAGCTGTTGTAGTGGAAGATGGAGAGATATTAGAGATTTTTTCATCTTTTATTAATCCGAAGAGAGAGATTCCACCATTTATTACAGAGTTAACAGGGATTGATGAGAGTATGGTTAAGCAAGCCCCGTTATTTGAAGATGTAGCCCCTATGGTTGTTGAGCTATTACAAGGTGCAGCTTTCGTTGCACATAACGTTCACTTTGATTGGAATTTTTTAACGGAAGAATTAAGGCAGGCTGGATATACAGAAATACATTGTCCAAAAGTTGATACAGTTGAGTTGGCGCAAATTCTTTTGCCAACGGCTGATAGTTATAAATTACGTGATTTAGCTAAACAACACGAATTAGAGCATGATCAACCGCATCGTGCGGATAGTGATGCTCTTGCAACAGCGGAATTGTTTTTACAATTTTTAAATGAAATTGAGAAGTTACCCCTTGTCACCTTGCAATCGCTTTATGAATTGAGTGATGTGTTTCAAAGTGATATAGCGGATGTGCTTTCTGAAAATATTTTAAAGAAAATGATGCACGGTAAAAAAGGAGCAGAGGGATATGAAGTGTATCGAAATATTGCCCTTCGAAAACGGAATTATTCTTTAAACTTAAGTGAAACATGTGCATTTAAATTTGATGCTTTCTTGCATAAGACAATTGATAAACTTGAGTCGAATATGCCAAATTTTGAAAAAAGAGAAAGCCAACAGAGTATGATGAAGGAAATATATACAGCGCTAAGAGATTCTAGGTTTTCACTAATTGAAGCAGGAACAGGAACAGGAAAGACTCTTGCATATTTGCTTCCAAGTATTTATTTTGCAAAGAAAAAAGAAGAACCTGTCATCATAAGTACCCAAACTGTACAACTGCAGCAACAAATACTAGAAAAAGAAATTCCATTATTACAGAAAATAATGCCATTTTCATTTGAAGTAGCTCTTCTGAAAGGAAGAAAGCATTATCTTTGTCTACATAAATTTGAATATGCTTTGCAAGAAGAAGAGAAGAATTATGATATGGCGCTCACGAAGGCAAAAATTTTAGTGTGGTTATTGCAAACGGAAACGGGCGATCGTGATGAATTAAATATTCCTGAGGGCGGAAAGTTACTTTGGAACCGGATTTGTAGTGATGTACATAGTCCGGGTGGGATGCAAAGCAACTGGTTTAGTCGTTGTTTTTATCAACGAGCAAAGAATAGAGCATTATTTGCAGATATCGTTATTACAAATCATGCGTTATTATTTCAAGATTTTTCAAGTGAAGAACCACTGTTTGCTTCATGTGAACATATTATTTTTGATGAGGCTCATCATATCGAGGAAGCAGCGAGTAGAACATTAGGTGAACAGTTCTCCTGTATGTATTTCCAGCTAGTTTTATCTCGTCTTGGTACGCTAGAAACAGATGATGTACTTTCTAAAGTATATAAAATGATGAAAAAATCAGAGCAAGCCTCCCGTTCTACTTTCCGCATGGTAAGTCATAGTTTGAAGGAATTGAAATTTGATGCGGATGAGCTATTCCAAATGTTACGTGCATTCATCTTTAAACAAACAAAGCAGGAACAAGGGATAAGCAATATGCCACTCATTTATCGATATAACACGGAAGTAGAGAAAGGTAAGTTATGGGATAGTATTACCGAGTTAACAAATCGCTTTGTATATGATGTAAGAAAATTACTCTCTACACTTGAGAAGCAAGTTGATATATTGCAAAGTAAATTAGAATGGGAAATGCATGTTGTTACAGGTGAATTTATGCATTTAATTGAGTTGTTGAGAAAGATGGCGCATTCTTTACAAGTACTCATTTTAGAAAAAAATTCATATGTGACATGGATGGAAACTGAAACGAAGGGAACCATTCATTCAACTGTTTTATATGGACAACCTGTTCATATTGGTGAAAGATTTGCTGATGAATTTTTAACAGAGAAAAAGAGTGTTATTTTCACATCAGCAACGCTCACAGTAAACGATTCATTTGACTATATAAAAGAAGAGCTAGGCTTACATGATTTTGCTCCAAATACATTACAGGTCCCATCACCATTCCATTTTGAAGAACAGATGAAATTAATGGTTTCAACGGATGTGCCCTTTATTAAGCAAGCAAGTAATGAAGAATATATTGAATCTGTGTCGGCTCATATTGCAAAAATAGCGAAAGCTACAGAAGGTAGAATGCTTGTTTTGTTCACTTCGTATGAAATGTTGAAAGAAGCGTATAAGAATTTGAAAAATGATGAGGAATTAGAAGGTTATTTATTATTAACGCAAAGTGTGAATAATAAGAGCAGAAGTCGTCTCATTCGTAAGTTTCAAGAGTTCGATAAATCAATTTTATTAGGAACAAGTAGTTTTTGGGAAGGGATAGATATACCTGGAGATGCCCTTAGCTGTCTTGTTATTGTCCGCCTTCCCTTTACGCCTCCTCATCAACCGATGATGGAAGCGAAAGGAGAGTGGTTAAAAAATCAAGGTGAAGACGTATTCGCCAAGTTAGCACTTCCGCAAGCAATACTGCGTTTCAAACAGGGATTTGGTCGTCTTATTAGAACAAGTACAGATACCGGAACAGTATTTGTATTAGATCGTCGTTTGACGAGTGCTTCCTATGGAAAACGATTTTTACAATCAATCCCAACTGTCCCGCTCTATGAAGGTCCTCTAGAAGAATTGTTAGAGCAATTAAAAGAACAGCCAACTGAATAAAATTGGAAGAAAAATACGCCTGAAGTACGTTTACACTTCAGGCGTAAAAAATGTGGGTAGGAGGAATTTTATTTTTCTTACTTCTTGTATACAAAATGTATTGGTTTTCGACTTGAAACCTTTTTTTGCTGTACATGTCCTGCTATAATAGATGGGTGATGAAGCAGGGGTTGTAAAGAATGTACTCTTATTGTAACCGCATTGCGTTCTTCTATAATTAGAAATTTTTGTGTAACGGAGGAGTTTTTTCATGGATAAGAAAATCGAAGTCCTATCAACGACGCGTATTAAATATTCGTCTGACTTGTATAAAATCGTTGATAGTTTGAATCGTACGTTAAAAGAGCAGGACCTCATGTTCGGATTAGCATTAGACGAAAAAGATAAAGAAACAGCTGTATTTACGATTTACAGAACGTAGTGATACAATGAAAAAGTGGATCTTTGCAATCGTTATCGTAATCGTTGCTAGCGGAATATATGGGGCGTATGTTTATAATAAAGCAATGGAAAAGAAAATCCCTAAAGAGGCAAAATCTGTAGAAATTGCAAAAGAAAAAGCAAAGCTTATAAAAGTAAAATCTGTGGATTATTATAACGGAGAATCTTCATATACTGTCGTGCAAGGTACAGATGAAAAAGGAGAACAACTTATCGTTTGGGTGCCTGAGAAAAAAGGGGAAACTATAGTAAGGAAAAAGAGTGAAGGTATTTCTGAAAAAGAGGCTTTACAAAGAACGATTGAACAAGTCGGAGATGACAGTAAAGAGCACAAAAGTAAGCCTAAAGAAATTTTAAAAATAAAATTAGGCTTTGAAAACAATATACCATTATGGGAAGTTACATATATTGATGATGAAAATCGTTATAGTTATTACTATCTTGCATTTAAAGATGGGAAGTTTTTACGACGATACAGCATTGAAAAATAGATGTAGGGGGAACTACAAATGAAATTAGCAAAGCGAGTAGCTGCTTTAACACCATCTGCAACTTTAGAGATTACAGCAAAGGCACAAGCATTAAAAGCAGAAGGTCATGATGTGATTGGATTAGGGGCAGGAGAACCTGACTTTAATACGCCAGAACATATTATGGATGCTGCACATAAAGCGATGTTAGAAGGACATACGAAGTATACACCAACAGGTGGGTTACAAGCGTTAAAACAAGAAATTGTGAAGAAGTTTACTCGCGATCAAGGAATTGCGTATGATCCGTCTGAAATTATTGTATGTAACGGCGCAAAGCATGCATTATATACATTATTCCAAGTGTTACTTGATGAAGGTGATGAAGTTATCATCCCTACGCCATACTGGGTAAGTTATCCGGAACAAGTAAAGCTTGCTGGTGGTAAGCCAGTTTATGTAGAAGGCCTTGAAGATAATGAATACAAAATTACAGCGAAGCAGCTGCGTGAGGCAATTACAGAGAAAACGAAAGCAGTTATTATTAATTCACCGAGCAATCCAACAGGAATGATTTACAGCAAAGAAGAATTACAACAGCTTGGAGAAGTATGTTTAGAACACAATATTTTAATCGTTTCAGATGAAATTTATGAGAAATTAATTTATGGTGGAGCAGAATATACTTCGGTTGCCCAGCTTTCTAATGCATTAAAAGAACAAACACTTATTATTAATGGTGTATCTAAATCTCATTCTATGACAGGATGGCGTATTGGATATGCAGCAGGAAATAAGCAGCTTATTAAAGCGATGACGAACTTAGCGAGTCATAGTACGTCAAACCCTACTTCAATCGCTCAATACGGCGCAATCGCGGCATATGCAGGCTCACAAGAACCTGTAGAAACAATGCGTCAAGCATTTGAAGAGAGATTAAACATTATTTATGATAAATTAATTCAAATCCCTGGCTTTACTTGCATTAAACCACAAGGTGCATTTTACTTATTCCCTAATGTAAAAGAAGCAGTAGCTTTATCAGGATACGAAACTGTTGATGATTGGGCAAAAGCTCTATTAGAAGAGGAAAAAGTAGCTCTTGTACCAGGTACAGGATTTGGTGCTCCAAATAACGTTCGTTTATCATATGCGACATCTCTTGAACAAGTGGAGAAAGCATTAGAACGTATTCACACGTTTATGAAAAGTAAAGTGCAAGCTTAATTGTATATTTTATTAATGTAATACAAAAACCTTCCTACATAATAGGGAGGTTTTTTTGACGAATTGTGGCAAAAAGAAATAGCGAAAGGTGTGTTATACTAGAGAGCGAGGTGTTTGGTGATGAAAAAGAAAATGATGTTACAGTGGTTTGAGCAGGGAAGCATTGCAATTCCAAAATTACTTATGATGCATTATAAAAAATTAGGGTTAAATGAAACGGAATTTATGGTTGTACTTCATGTACATACATTTTTAGAATCGGGCAATTCGTTTCCGACTCCGTCAGAGATTTCAGAACGGATGACGATTACCGAAATGAAATGTATGGAAGTCATTCAGGCATTGATTCAAAAAGGTTTTTTATCACTAGAAGGTGGACAAAAATCAGAAGCGATGATGTGTGAAAGTTATTCTTTACAACCGCTATGGGAAAAAATATTGCATTTCTTAATGAATGAATCAATAGAGGAAGAACAAAAAGAAATAAAACAATTGCAAGTAAATTTATATACAGTATTTGAAAAAGAATTTGGAAGACCACTTTCTCCATTTGAATGTGAAACGTTGGGAATGTGGGAAGATCAAGATCAACATCATCCGAATTTAATTCAAGCGGCCCTCAGGGAAGCTGTAATGAGTGGTAAGCTTAATTTCCGATATATTGATCGTATTTTATTTGAATGGAAAAAGAATGGTATTAAAACAGTAGATCAAGCCCTAAACCAAGGACGGAAATTTAGAGCAAATCAACAACGAGCGCAGCAAACGACAAAACAAGAGACGAAATTTACTGGAAAAGTGCCTTTTTATAATTGGTTGGAGCAGTAATGTAGGAGGAAGTATATGTTAAATAAAACGCAAATTCGCTATTGTTTAGACACAATGGCGGATATGTATCCAGAAGCACATTGTGAATTAATTCATGATAATCCGTTTGAACTAGTAATAGCGGTAGCGTTATCTGCACAATGTACAGATGCACTTGTAAATAAAGTGACGAAAAATTTATTTCAAAAATATAAAACACCAGAAGATTATTTAAGTGTTTCTCTAGAAGAATTACAACAAGATATACGTTCTATTGGATTGTATAGAAATAAAGCAAAAAACATTCAAAAATTGTGCAGAATGTTATTAGATGATTACAATGGGGAAGTGCCGAAAGATCGAGATGAGCTTACGAAGTTACCAGGAGTAGGTCGAAAAACAGCAAACGTAGTTGTTTCGGTAGCGTTTGGTATTCCGGCAATTGCTGTTGATACGCATGTAGAGAGAGTGAGTAAACGGTTAGCGTTTTGTAGGTGGAAAGATTCGGTGTTAGAAGTAGAAAAGACATTAATGAAGAAAATTCCGATGGATGAATGGAGCGTTACACATCACCGTATGATTTTCTTTGGACGTTATCACTGTAAAGCGCAGCGACCACAATGTGAAGAGTGCCCTTTACTAGAAGTATGTCGAGAAGGAAAGAAGCGAATGAAGGGGAAATAAAGGATGGAGCGAGTGATAGAAATACCGAGAGAATTTCGGTGCTTACCATTTTTTAAAGAAAGTATAAATTCGATTGCGTATTATACAGAACAGTCATTTGAAGAAACAATACAAAAGACTTATTTTATATATGATATGGAAAGACAATATGAGCCGTGGAATGAAATTGAAAACAGTATTCCTGTAATGTTGAATGTATGGAAAAATAAGCATGAGGACATTGCTACTTTATTTCGAAACAGAAAGAAACAAGAAGCTGAAGGTCCGATGATTCTTTTTGCAGCACATTTATTATCAATTGTATATTGGCTAAATGAGCAACCTGTTCATAGTTTGAATAAAATAGAAGATTTTACGAGTGAATTGGAAGTGCAACCAGTTAATTTTATAGAGCGATATTCGTTCATTATAAAGAAACCGAATAATTATCATTCTTATATTCAGTTAGCGCAGTTGTATATTGAAATAGAAAAGCTATATGTAAAGAAAATGATAACAAAAAAGAAGTCCTGTTCTCGTTAAGAGAAAGGACTTCTTTTTTTGTATTAAGACTCTGTTGTAACAACATTTCCGTCTGCGTGAGGTGTATCTCCTCCGGTATTTTGTTGTTGTTCTTGCTGATGCTGTTGCTCTTGTTGTTTCTTAGCTTCTTCTTCAGCTTTTTTTCTAGCTTCCTCATCAGCTTTCTTTTGAGCCTCTTCTTGCTGTTTCTTAGCTTCTTCTTCAGCTTTTTTTCTAGCTTCCTCATCAGCTTTCTTTTGAGCTTCTTCTTGTTGTTTACGTTGTTGTTCTTGTTGTTTTTTAGCTTCTTCTTCAGCTTTTTTAGTAGCTTCTTCTTGTTTTAATTTATCTTCATTGGCCTTTTTCTGAGCTTCCTCATCAGCTTTTTTCTTAGCTTCTTCTTCAGCCTTCTTCTTAGCTTCTTCTTCGGCTTTCTTCGCGTCTGGAGTTCCGCCAGGCGCAGTGAAGGATGCTCCAACTGCAGGGCTTGTTCCAGTACCTTTTTTCGCTACTACAGAGAAGCTGTAAGTAACGCCTGGTTTAATACCACCAAGAGTAGCTGTCGTACCTTTTACTGATAAACTACCACTTGAACCGTCAGTCGCTTTATAGCTTGCTGCATACGCATCAACTTCTGCTGGTCCAGACCAGTTTAGTGTAACTGTGCTAGCGCCATCGAAAGTGACATTAAGACCACTAGGTGCATCTACTTTAATTTGTTTAATTGCATCTTTCTTCGCACCTTTTACATATAACTCTCCGTTTATTTCTTGTACAGAAGAAGGACGTTCGAAACGGGATTTATCTGTAGCAAATTTGCTCATCATTATTTGGAACATTTGCTGTGCAATTCTAGTATAACGATCACTAATGTAGTTTTCTGGGCCGTTTTTTTCGTAACCAGTCCATACTGCCATTGTATATTGCGGTGTATATCCAGCGAACCAACTATCTCTGTTTGCATCAGCTGGTATACCATATTTTTTTATAACGTCTTCATCAAAGTTTTGTGTTCCTGTTTTACCGGCAACATCAACACCTGAAACGTATGCTGTTGGACCAGTACCGCCAGAACCAGGTTTTACGACGTCACGAAGAACGTCAGTCACCATGTAAGCTGTGTAGTCTTGCATCGCACGTTGTTCTTTCGGTTTAAAACTTTTCTTTTTCCCATCTGGGAAGGTAACTTCTTTTACGAAATGCGGTTTATTGTAGTTCCCACCATTACCAAAGGCTGCATATGCACCTGCTACTTGTAATGGAGAACTATCGTTACTACCAATTGCTGTTGATTCAAATGTTTTGCCGTCTTTAAATGTCATACCTAAACCTTCAGCAAACGCTTGTGACTTAGGAAGACCAACCGCTTGGGCTGTTTTTAAAGCTGGGATGTTTAATGACTTTTTCAAAGCTTCACGTAGTGAAACGTCACCTTTGTAACTATTTGTTGCATTTCGTATCTTTTTACCATTGGAATACGTATACTCTGAGTCATTTAATTGATGGTATGTAGACCATTGTAAATTTTCAATTGCTGGGCCGTAGTCAAAAATTGGTTTCATTGTTGAACCGACTTGGCGTTTTAAATCGGTGGCCATATTATGACCTTTGAAAGTAGACTTACTTCCTTTACGCCCAGCTCCAATTGCTCGAACTTCACCAGATTGTGTATCCATAAATACGAACGATCCTTGGAATTGATCATTCGGATACTTAATAAGATTGCCATCCATAATTTTTTCAGCATAATCTTGAGCATCTTGATCAAGTGTTGTATGAATCGTTAAACCATCTGAACCAATATTTACATCAGGATATTCTTTTTCAACTTCTTTTACAACCGCATCTAAAAATGCTTGATACTTCATCTCAGTTATTTCTGAAGACGGTTGAAGACCCTCTGTTACTGGAATCTTAACTGCATTATTCATTTCTTCTTTTGTTATATAACCATGTCGATTCATTAATGACAATACGACATTACGACGATTTGTTGCTCGTTCAACATTTTCCTTTTTCGTTGGATCATAAATGTTTGGACCTTGGGGTAAACCAGCGAGCATAGCAGCTTCATGTAACTGTAAGTCTTTTAAATCTTTACCATAATATTTTTGCGCTGCTGTCGCAATACCATATGAACGGTTACCTAAATTAATCTTATTTAAGTACATTTCTAAAATCTCATGTTTAGAGTATTGTTGCTCTAATTTGTAAGATAGGTACCATTCTTGTACTTTTCTCTTTGCAGTTTTGTCCATCGTTAGAAAATAGTTTTTGACTACTTGTTGTGTAATCGTACTACCACCTTGAGATCCGAAACCTCCAGTGACATTTTCCATAACTGCTTTTGTAGTTCGTTTAAAATCAATACCATTATGATCATAGAAACGTGAGTCCTCAGTTGCAAGGAATGCATTTTCAACTACTTTTGGAATTTGATCATACGTAACGTGGGTTCGTTTTTCAGCACCGTATTCATAGAAAAAGTTCCCATCTTTATCAAGAAACTTTGTTGATAAAGGATTGACGAGTTTTGATTTGTCTAATTTTGGAGCATCCTTCACCATAACAAAGAAAGCGGAAACGCCAGCTACAAGACCAACGATACCAAGAAGTAGACAACCTATAAGGAATTTTTTAAAAAAGGAGCCTTTTTTCTTTGGTTTTTTCTCTGTATTTGTTTCTTGCTTTTGATTTTTTACATGATTTCGTTCTGTACGAGAACGATAATTATCTGACATTATACTTTCTCCTACCTTTCATTCTCTCCCCAAAAGTCGAAAAAAGAGCCTTAGTGATGACTCTATCACGAAAAATAAACCGTGTCTAGTACACGGATATAATCAATCCGAGGGTGATAACCGCATGATAATAAAGATCCATGCTCTTCTATTTCTTCTTTCGTAATCGATTTTCTTCCACCTGTATTTTGACGATTCCAAAATGCAATAATATGTTTTGCATCTAATAAATAAAGTTCATCAAAAAGTGTAAATTTAATAATAACAAATGCAATTCCATTATGAGCGATTACTTGCTTCATATGCTCAATTTGATGAAGGTGGAAGTTTTGAAGTGGAAAACTCGTTTTATTTTTTGTTTCTTTCGCTTCAAAATCGATGTATTTCCCTTTATATACACCGTTGTAATCTGTTGTAGAAGGTTGTTTAAAATACGCTTCTTTTACCACTGCAGCACTTCGAGCGGGGTAATCTACTTTTACAATTTGAAGAGGGGTAGGTTTTTTATGTACGCATGCAATATTATGGGTTAAGTAATATTCATTCGTTTCATTCAATTCCTCTTCAAGGGACATACCTCTGTTACTATAAGTATGTTTTTTAATTGGTGTTTTATGAGGTTGTGAAGCTTGATTGTACCGTTTTCCATTTGGGTAACGAATGGTCATAGTGTGTCCACTCCCAACTTGCTAAGAATTACTTACAAAGGTGATTATAACAAAAAATGAAAAAAGATGTGACCTTTTTCAAGAAAGGTATGATGACTTATTCATGTTTACATGGAATGATTATGAAAAAATTAAACAACATCGTAAAAATACGGTCTGTACAGAAGGAGAAAAAGCAATCGTTTACAACATTAAGAAGGAAATAGAAATAGCTAATAGGGACAACGTTTCTCGAACGCAGTCTTATCAAGATTATTATGTAAGAAATAGTGAAATTAGGTGGGCTTTTTTAGCGAGTATGGTCTCGAGAAATGCGGGGTGGAATATGACTGATTTACAAGGGAGGTATTATGCTACTGTTTTACCTCAAACAGTAAAAAAACATTTGTTTTTGACTTATGAAGAAGCGAATTGGATTATTTTTTTAGATGTATTTCCTCAGCTGTTGTTATACGAAGAAAGTAAGAGGAGGCAGATCCCACTATTCCATTTGTTACAATATTTTAACGTATCCATTTTTATGGAAAAAGAATGGATGTATTTTTGGGAGAAAAAAGATATAAATAGACTTATGACAGCGCTTATTATAAATGAACAAAATAAAATTCAAAAACCAGTTATTGAGAATGCATACTTTAAAAAACATGTATTCCATACAGCCCTTTTTAAATTACAAGAAATGCTTCATATTAGTGCCGTTATATTCCCAACCGTTGAAGGGAAGGTGTATGGTTTTTCAGTTTATCAATTTGAAACGTTACAAAAGCGTATAGAACTAGGAAAGAAATTAGCAGCGTTACTGTTCCATCCGAATTACAAAAGCTTATTCCATAGATTTGCAGCGCAAACAATACACACAGGATCAAGAGCAGATTATGAATGTTATGTAAGTGAAGCTAGAAAATCTTGTACACCCGCTCTTAGAGAAGTTTATCCTGCTGTTGCACATGATGAAATAAGTATGAGAGATTGGTTTTGTAGAGATACGGAAATAAATGAACTATTTTTACCAGAAGAGTATACGGGTGAAGTTGATATAACGGAATGGTATAAAAGAAAGAGGGAGCAAATCTATATTGCTTCCACCGTAAATCGTTTTGTTAAAAGGATAGATGAGTTCGTGATATAATAAAAAAGAAGTCCCGTCTTCATAAATGAAGACGGGACTTCTTAATGTGAAGTAACCCTACTATGCGTGCTAAACATTTAATCTCAAAACGTAATGAATATAAGAGATTAAGGAAGTTTCACTTTATGTAGCAGGGAAGTTTGGACCATCTAATTTTGGATTGCCAGTTTCGGGTTTATTTTGTTTATTTTGTTTTTTCTTTTTTTCGTTTTTGTTCTTTGCCATTTTCATGCACCTCCTTTTTGTATTGTTACCATTTCTATAAATGACATACAAAATGATTTCTTTGACGAATAACAACTAGTTTTGTCATGTGGGCAGGAGTGAAGAATCATTCGGCGAAATTACATGACAAAGGAAAAGCAAAGAAGGAGGCGTTTTGTATATGGCGATGGTTCAGAAGGAAGATGTAATGAAAACAATGGATCAAATGTTAAGTTCTCTCGATTTGCTGGAAATGAATATAGGGATTAGAATGAATCATGCATTAAAGGATAAGAGTGAAAAAATATGCAACAAGATAGAAATAACAGAAATGCATATTGAGCATATGGAAAATAAATTAGTGCATCACGAAGAAAAAGGGAATTGGGTGAAGGCATTTCAAAACGTCGTAGTGAGTGCATAATAAGGTGGGAATAAAATGAAGTATGAAGCATTAATAAAGTCTTCGGAAAAACTTATGCAACATAATAATGAAGCAAATGTGAAAAAAAGAGAAATGATTGAATACGATTTTTATAAGGATATGAAACCGTTTGTAGATATGGTAGATGAGGAATTAAAAGTGTGGAAAGAATTAGCTTATGAATGGATTAAGGAAGAAAAACCGAAGTATATACATGTACAGCAAATTGATCAAGTGTATGATAATTTACAAACAAATGTGTTGCAATGCTTTGTAAATAAAGGTAAAGGTAAGCGATTCTTTGAAACGCATCAAGCCATTTCGTATACTTTGCAAAATATAATTGAGCAATGTAGGTAACAAGAGGGGAAACCCTCTTGTTTTTTATGCTTCTGTCACTGTTGTAGGTTTTGTTGCCCCGTTTATTTCTAGTTCTTTTATTACTGTTCGGTAATCTGAAATACATATTTTCCCTTCGAGATACCAATGTCTCGCAAAGTCTAACAATTCATTTACATTCTCTGTGTAATACCCCTTTTTTTGAGAAAACGCTTGTTTTAAATCCCCTAATACCATGTTGATTCCTCCCCCATGAGAATCTTCTTCTTTTTTATCATAGCATGGAAGGGTTTTCTTTTATAATTTTTTAAAAATTTAAACTTCCGACAAAAATAGACACATACTCCGTCACACAGATTATTTTACAAGTACATATTATATATGTAGAAACTTATGTGAAGGAGGAGAGAATGCATGTTTCAACAATCTAACGTATATCTGCAATCTAATCCATATGCACAGCAAAATATGTACCAATATAATACGGATACATATTTACGTTATAATATGTATCCTTTCGAGCCTCATTATGGAAATCAAAATTATTACCAGCCATTTGAAGTATCGTTTATGAATCAACCGCAGCAACCGTATATGAATCAACAACCGCAACCTTATATAAATTCACAATACTATATGCCACCACCATCTCCCTATGGCAATCAACAAGCGATGTTTTATCCACCAAAACAACCGTATCCGACACAAAATAAACAAAAGCAACAGCAGCAACCAAGTCAATTTTCTAGTTTTGTTTCCCAATTTAAAAATTCAGATGGTAACTATGATGTAAATAAAATGATGAATACAGCTGGACAAATGATGAATGCGATGAATCAAGTGACAGGTATTGTAAAGCAAGTGGGAGGCTTTTTTGGTAAGTAATGTCAAAGGTTTGTCTATAAAAAGCATTGGATAGAAAATCAAAGACTAGACAAATTTCCTTAGAATAAATGGGTATATATAACAAGCGGCTTACCCTCTTTTCTCATACTGTAAAGTGTAATCAGATTTTTTTTATGAGAGAGGAGAGAAAAACTATGCATCATTGTCATCCTTGCTTTGGAGGGCATAAGCCTACAGGACCTATTTGTACAACTGCTCCTGTCATTCATCCGACGAAACAATGCGTAACACATTCTTTTTCAACAACGGTGGTGCCACACATTTTCCCGACGCATACAACACATGTACATCATCAACAAATTAAAAACCAAAACTTCTTCCCGCAAACAAATTCAAATGTAAATGTTGTGGACCCAATCGATCCAGGATTCGGCGGATGTGGACCATGTGGCCATGGTCATCATCACCACCACCACGGTCATCAAATATCCCCATTCGGACCAGGACCAAATGTATCGCCGTTTGGACCAGGACCAAATGTATCACCATTTTTACCAAACAATGTATCACCAGTAGGTCCGAATATTGGACCAAACGTTGGTGGAATATTTAAAAAGTAAATGATATGTTAGAACTAGCGAAATGCTAGTTCTTTTTTTGTAATTGGAGTGTTGATATGAAAGTTATTGCAGTAACAGGCTATAAGCCCTTTGAACTTGGAATATTTAAAAATGATCATCCAGGAGTAGAATGTATAAAAAAGGCGTTGCGTCGTAAATTAATTGCTTTTGTAGAAGATGGTTTAGAGTGGGTTATAATAAGTGGCCAGTTAGGTGTAGAATTATGGGCTGCTGAAGTTGTTTTTGAAATACAAGTAGAATATCCAGATTTAAAATTAGCGGTATTTACTCCATTTTTAGAACAAGAAGAAGGTTGGAAGGAAGATAACCGTGAATATTACGAATTTATTCTCTCTCAAGCAGACCATGTTGATAGTATCACGAAACGTAAGTACGAAAGCCCAGAGCAATTTAAATTAAAAAATCAATTTTTTATTGAAAAAAGTGATGCGCTTTTAGCTGTATATGATGAAGAAAAACCAGGGAGTCCTAAATATATTGTAGAAGCAGCAAAGAAAAAAGGAGAAATAGAAAATTATCACAGTTATTTCATTCTTTTTTCCGATTTACAAGATATAATAGAAGAGGAACAGTGGAATAATGCTGAGTAATATGTAATATAGTACTCGTATATATGATTGACAAAAAGCATTGTTTCTGAAAAAATTTAGTTAATGAAAGTTTTGGCAAAAATTTGAGGTGAAGAAAATGATTTCGGATAAAATTAAATTAACGGCGAAAGATATTTTAGAAAAAGAATTTAAAACAGGTATGAGAGGTTATCAACAAGAAGAAGTAGACAAGTTTCTTGATATGATCATTAAAGATTATGAAGCTTTTCACAAGGAATTTGAACAATTAAAGCAACAAAATGCTCGTTTAAAGCGTGAATTAGAAGAGCAAAAGCTAGCAGCAACGCAAGTTCCACAACAACCAGTTGTACAAACACCAGTTGCACAACCAGTATATAACAACACGAATACGGACATTTTAAAACGTTTATCGAATTTAGAAAAAGCTGTATTTGGAAGTAAGTTATACGAATAATTTCTGGTGATAAAAAGGTTACAGCATTTTACATAGAAAAAAACATTGCAAAATCTTTTTGTTTCCACTATACTAATGGATGTCATAACGTTTGGGTAATCGCTGCAACGCCAACGTTGTAGAGGAAAGTCCATGCTCGCACGGCCTGAGATGGCTGTAGTGTTCGTGCCTAGCCAATTCATAAGCTAGGGTATTCTGGCTGTAAGGCTGGTTTAACGGCAGGGAAAAAACCTAAGTCCTTTCGGATATGGTTTGACTACCTTTAAAGTGCCACAGTGACGAAGTCCTTGAAGAAATGATAGGAGTGGAACGAGGTAAACCCCACGAGCGAGAAACCCAAATAATGGTAGGGGAATCTTTTCCAAGGAAATGAACGATGGGAAAGGACAGGTTGTATAACCTGTAGATAGATGATTGCCACCGGAGTACGAGGCGTGGGCCGTTTGCAGTACAAAGGAACAGAACATGGCTTACAGAACGTTATGAACCAACTATGAAATAACTCAGCTCTCCTTTGTTAGAGGAGGGCTTTTTATTTGTATGAAGTTATAAATGATGAGTTAAAATGGTTAATGAGAAAATTCTTCGTAAAATGTAATAATTAATAGGAGAAATGGCTATTAATTATTGTTTGAATATACATAAGAGGTGAATGCAAATGGGAAAAGTTACTTTAATCGCAACAGCGGCAATGGGTATTGAAGCTTTAGTTGCCCGAGAAGTTCGTGATCTAGGTTATGAATGCCAAGTAGAAAACAGCAAAGTAACATTTGAAGCAGATGAAAAGGCGATTTGTCGCACGAATTTATGGTTACGTACTGCGGACCGTGTGAAAATTAAAGTTGGCGAATTTAAAGCGACAACATTTGATGAGCTGTTTGAGAAAACAAAAGCATTAAACTGGGGAGATTATATTCCAGAGAACGGTGAGTTCCCTGTTATCGGTAAATCTTTAAAATCTGAGTTATTCAGTGTTTCGGATTGCCAGCGTATCGTTAAAAAGGCTGTCGTTGAAAAATTAAAAACAACATATAAACGTACAACTTGGTTTGAAGAAGATGGCCCGTTATTCCGTATTGAGATTGCAATGTTAAAAGATATCGCAACATTAACAATCGATGCGAGCGGTGTTGGACTTCATAAACGTGGATATCGTGTGGATCAAGGGGAAGCTCCTTTAAAAGAAACATTAGCTGCGTCTTTAATTAAATTAACAAACTGGAAGCCAGATCGTCCTTTCGTGGATCCTTTCTGTGGATCAGGTACAATTCCGATTGAAGCAGCATTAATTGGACAAAATATCGCACCAGGTTTTAACCGTGGTTTTGCATCGGATGAGTGGGGCTGGGTTGGTAAACAAAACTGGCGTGAAGCTCGTCAAGAAGCAGAAGATTTAGCGAACTATGATCAACCATTGCAAATCATTGGATCAGATATTGATCATCGTATGATTCGAGTTGCTCAAGATAACGCAGAAGAAGTAGGTTTAGGTGATTTAATTACATTTAAACAAATGCAAGTAAAAGATTTCACAACAAAAGAGGATTATGGCTATGTTGTAACGAATCCTCCATACGGAGAGCGTTTAAGTGAAAAAGCACTTGTTGAACAACTGTATAAAGAAATGGGACAAGTATTCCGTCCATTAGACACATGGTCGGCATATGTATTAACAAGTTACGAAGCATTTGAGAAGTGCTACGGAAAAGATGCATCGAAGAAACGTAAACTGTTTAATGGATTTATCCGTACAGATTACTACCAATACTTCGGAAAACGTCCACCTCGTAATTCATAGTATAAAACTCCTCCAGCGCGCATATACTGGCTATTATGTAATGCGTAAAGGAGGAACTGATATGGATAGTTTCCAATTATCAATGATTCAAAAAGCTATTCACCGTACGTATGATGAGCTCGGAAAAGAAGTGGATAACCAAGGTGCGATTGTAGATGAAATACAAAAAGCACAAGAAGAATATTTGTTAGCTCTTTCGCATGAAACAGCGATAGATAAACGGTATTTAAAGTCATTAATATAGAAGAAAATTTTCCTTTTTCGAAAGGAAAATTTTTTTTCGTGTATTTCCATGTATTACAACAGGGGAAAGTGGCTGCGCACATATGAGTAGCAGTTGCTATATCTTTTATAGAAAAACTTTTTGGTTGGAGGCTAAGGATGTTTACTGAGAAGAGATTACCATTTGAAGTAGGGAAACAAGACAATTTTTATGATAAGTTGAATGAGTGGATTGGAGATGTGTTTTATGACATCCTTCCGGAAAAAGGTTTTGAAGAGCGTGATGAACAAATTTTTATGGCGTTTCAATTAGAGCGTGCTTTCCAAGAAAAGAAAGTTATGTTCGCAGAAGCGGGTGTAGGAACCGGGAAAACAATTGTATATCTTCTATATGCAATTTGCTATGCGCGTTATACTGGGAAACCAGCGATTATCGCTTGTGCAGATGAAACGTTAATTGAGCAGCTTGTAAAAGAAGAAGGGGACATTGCTAAATTATCTGAGGCATTAGGCTTATCGGTAGATGTAAGACTTGCGAAATCAATGGATAATTATTTATGTTTACGTAAACTTGAAGATGTTATGAGTGGACGAGCTCCAGAAGTAATTGAAGATGTATACTACGAATTACCGCAGTTTGTATTTGACCACGGTACGATGCAAAACTTTACTCACTATGGTGACCGAAAAGAATTTCCGCTTTTAAATGACGAGGAATGGTCAAAAGTAAATTGGGATTACTTCCAAGATTGTTTCACTTGTGATTCTCGACATCGTTGCGGGCAAACTCTATCACGTGAACATTATCGTAAAGCAGCAGATTTAATTATTTGCTCTCAAGATTTCTATATGGATCATATTTGGACGTATGATGCTCGTAAGCGTGAAGGACAAATTCCATTATTACCAGAAAGTAGTTGTGTTGTATTTGATGAAGGACATCTTGTAGAATATGCAGCTCAAAAAGCTTTAACATATCGTTTAAAGCAAACGATGATGGAGCAACTTTTAACGAGATTATTACAAAATGATATTCGCGAGGAGTTTGCGCATTTAGTAGAAGAAACAATTTGGCAAACAGAGCGATTCTTTGATGTGTTACAAGAGAATAAAAAAGAAATTGCTGGTTCTGATCGTTTAGAAATTACTGTGACAGAAAAAGTAACGGCTGAAGCGAAGCGACTTTATGCGAAAATTGGTGAAGTCGGTGATGCATTAGTATTTGAAAGTGAAATGCATACAGTAAACACGTATGATTTAAATATCGTTGATGAACATTTAGATGTATTAGAGCATTCACTTCGTCTGTTTATGCACGAGAAAAATGTAATTACATGGGGTGAAGAAGGTGATGGAGCTTTCACGTTAGTAATTATGCCGCGTGCAGTTGAAGAAGTATTACAAGAGAAAGTATTCTCGAAGAAAATCCCGTATATTTTCTCTTCTGCTACATTATCTAACAACGATTCATTCGCATTTACAGCAAATAGCTTAGGGGTAAAAGATTACTTATCATTCTCAGTTGCCTCCCCGTTTGATTACGAAGAGCAAATGGCAGTAAACTTACTATCTCATACGAAAGAAAATGAATGGGAAAGAAAGTGTCAATATACACTTGAAAATATACAAAAAACAAATGGACGTACACTTGTATTATTCCGTACAACGCAAGAACTTGCAGCGTTTAAAGAATATGTAAGTAAAGAACAAATGTCAGTTCCGTTCCTATATGAAGGGGACCAAGAAATTAGTCAGCTTGTTTCTCGTTTCCAAAATGAAGAAGAGACTGTACTTTGTGCCGTTCATTTATGGGAAGGTTTAGATATTCCTGGTTCATCATTATCACATGTTATTATTTGGTCATTACCATTCCCTCCAAACGATCCTGTGTTTGAAGCGAAGCGTAAGCACGTAAATGATCCATTCTGGGATGTAGATGTACCATATATGATTTTACGTCTTCGTCAAGGGATTGGCCGTTTAATTCGTACGAGCGAAGATAAAGGGGCTATATCAATCTTCTTATCTAATACAGAAGATGAGAAAGTGGTAGAAGCAGTGAAAAACGTACTACCAGTAGAAGGTAAAGAATTATAAGGAAAAAGCTTGGCGCTTGCCAAGCTTTTTTCTATTATAAAAGGAATTTAGATTTTCATGTCGAATTAAGTTTGAGGTAGAAAAAGGAGGTTTTTATATAATGACAGTAGCTACATATGAAGTAGAAAAACAATTTTTAACATATGTGAAGAAGATACAAAATTACGGAGAAGCATTAAGCTTAATGTTTTGGGACTTGAGAACAGGGGCGCCTAAAAAAGGTGTAGACCAGCGTTCAGAAGTAATTGGCATGCTTTCATCAGAAGTGTTTGCTATGTCGACTTCAGATGAAATGGGAAATTATTTAACAGAGCTTGAAGATTTAATACGTGAAGACAAGCTTTCTGAAACGACGAAGAAAATGGTGGAAGAGTGCCGTAAAGAATATGATAGAAATAAGAAAATTCCACAAGCGGAATATGAAGCGTATGTGAAATTAGAAGCGAAAGCAGAAAGTGTGTGGGAAGAAGCTCGCGAAAAATCTGATTTCGAAATGTTCCGTCCGTATTTAGAACAAATCGTTGAATTTAAAAAGAAATTTATTACATATTGGGGTTATGAAACATATAAATATAATACATTATTAGATATGTATGAGCCGGGCATTACGGTAGAAGTGTTAGACCACGTATTTGGTCAACTTCGTGAGCGTATCGTACCGCTCGTAAAAGAAATATCGGATTCGCAAAAGAGATTAAAGACAAGTGCTTTATTAGAACATTTTTCAAAAGAAAAACAAAAAAACTTTACATTAGAGCTATTAAAGCAATTAAATTATGACTTTGAAGCAGGTCGTCTTGATGAAACGGTACATCCATTTGAGATCACATTAAATAGAGGGGATGTTCGTATTACGACACGCTATGACGAAAAAGATTTCCGTATGGCTGTGTTTGGCACAATTCATGAATGTGGTCATGCTGTATATGAACAAAATATTGCAGAGAAATTTGAAGGTACACCGCTATGTAGTGGAACATCTATGGGTATTCATGAGTCACAATCATTATTCTTTGAGAACTTTATCGGTCGTAATAAATCATTCTGGAAGAAAAATTATGATTTATTAAAAGAGTATAGCGATGGTCAATTCAATGATATATCAGTAGATGAGTTTTATGATGCAATAAATGAATCGAAGCCTTCATTTATTCGCATAGAAGCAGATGAGCTTACATATCCGCTTCACGTTATGGTTCGTTATGAACTTGAGAAAGAGTTATTTGATGGCACATTACAAGTGAAGGACTTGCCAGCGGCTTGGAACGATAAAATGGAAGCATATTTAGGAATTCGTCCGGCTAACGATGCACAAGGCGTATTACAAGATGTTCACTGGGCTGGTGGTTCATTTGGATACTTCCCATCTTATGCGCTTGGTTATATGTATGCAGCGCAATTTAAGCAAAGAATGGTAAAAGACATTCCGAATTTTGATGCATTATTAGAAGAAGGAAACGTAACGCCAATTCGTGAATGGTTAACAGAAAACATTCACCAATACGGTAAAACGAAAAAGCCACTTGAAATTTTAGAAGATGTGACAGGCGAAGGATTAAATGCAAACTATTTAGCCGATTATTTAGAAACGAAGTATAGAGAGATTTATGAGTTATAAAAAAAGGGCTGCTTACTTGCAGCTCTTTTTTTAAAGGGGGATAGAAGAATGGCTTATACATATACAGTAATGACGCAAGAAGAAGCAGAAGAAATTGCATACAACTGGCATTATGAAGGGAAATATTCCTTTTACGATATAGAGGCAGATGAAGAAGATTTAGCCGAATTTTTACATGATGAGAGTAGAGGGGATCATACATTTTCTGTGAAGGAAAATGGCACTCTCATTGGTTATTTTACTGTTTGTAAAATAACTGATGGAACGGTTGATATAGGTCTTGGAATGAGACCTAATATAACTGGGAATGGATTTGGTTTACAGTTCATAAATGCTATACTAGCTTTTAGTAAAGAAAAATATGGATGTAATTATATAACACTATCAGTAGCTACATTTAATAAAAGAGCAATTAAAGTGTATAAAAGGGCAGGGTTTGAAGCAGTTGGAACGTTTATACAGAAAACAAATGGTAGTTATTTTGAATTTTTGAAAATGAATTATATATGTAAAAATGATTAAAAACAGAAGAATCTCCTCTGTTTTTTATTTTGATGCAGAAATAAATAATATTTTTGTAATTGGGTGCTTTGAATTTTTGATAGAGGATGTGTATGATTGAATTTCAGTAGTAAATGTGAAGTTTAGTCAGGAGAGGTAGAATGGTTACAATTAAAACGAAAAATGAAATAGATGTAATGCATGAATCTGGAAAGTTACTTGCTTCATGTCATAGAGAAATTGCGAAAATAATGAAACCAGGTATTACAACAAAAGAAATTAATACGTTTGTGGAAGCGTATTTAGAAAAACATGGTGCAACGTCTGAGCAGAAAGGGTACAACGGATATCCATATGCGATATGTGCATCTGTAAACGATGAAATGTGTCATGCATTTCCGGCCGATGTTCCTTTGACTGAGGGTGATATTGTAACAATTGACATGGTAGTAAACTTAAATGGTGGTCTTTCAGATTCTGCTTGGACGTATAGAATTGGAAAAGTTTCTGATGAAGCAGAAAAGTTATTACTAGTAGCTGAAAATGCTTTGTATAAAGGAATTGATCAGGCGATAATCGGTAATCATGTAGGAGATATTGGCTATGCAATTGAAAGTTATGTAGCAAGTGAAGGTTTTTCTGTCGCAAGAAACTTTACGGGACATGGAATTGGTAAAGAGATTCATGAAGAACCAGCAATTTTTCATTTTGGTAAGCCGGGACAAGGGCCTGAGTTACAAGAAGGGATGGTAATTACAATTGAGCCAATTGTCAATGTAGGTATGCGATATTCGAAAGTAGATTTAAATGGATGGACCGCGAGAACGATGGATGGGAAATTATCAGCTCAATATGAGCATACAATTGCGATTACAAAAGATGGACCAATTATTTTAACGAAGTTATAATTGGGAATGAAAGAGTTTACAAAACTCGAACGAAAATGATGATTTTATAAAATTTGTCCGTGTTTTATGAATAAAAGCTTTTCAAAGTATAAAAAATACGTTATAATCCTTCTATAAAATAAATAGTTAGCTACACTCATATAATCGCGGGGATATGGCCTGCAAGTTTCTACCGAAGTACCGTAAATACTTTGACTATGAGTGAGGACGAATATATTTGCTTGTTTAGCATTCTTTTTTGCGAAACTCCAAAAGCGCGTCTCTCACTTGTAACGAGTGGTGGCAGCTTTTGGAGTTTTTTTATTGCATAAGAGGGGGAACAAACATGAAAGTATTACAAGAAAAGATTTTGAACGAAGGAAAGGTTTTATCTGGTGACGTATTAAAGGTAGATGCTTTTTTAAATCATCAAATTGATCCAGTACTTATGCAAGAAATCGGAAAAGAATTTGCTAAACGTTTTAAAGAAGAGAACATTACAAAAATCGTGACGATTGAATCTTCAGGTATTGCACCAGCGGTTATGGCTGCACTGGAGCTTGGTGTAAAAGTAATTTTTGCAAGAAAACGTAAATCGTTAACGTTACAAGATAATATGTATGTTGCAAGCGTATATTCATTTACAAAACAAGAGACGAATGAAATTTCATTATCTCGAAATCATATTGATGAAAGTGATCGCGTTTTAATTATTGATGACTTTTTAGCGAACGGTCAGGCTGCTTTAGGTTTAATGAGTTTAGTTGAGCAAGCAGGAGCAAGTATTGCTGGGCTTGGTATTGTTATTGAAAAAGCATTTCAAGATGGAGGAAAGAAGCTTCGTGAACAAGGCGTTCGTGTTGAATCACTAGCAGAAATTGCATCACTTGATAATAACGCAGTTACATTTGTACAGCAAGAAACTGCGGAGGTGAAATAAACGATGAAGCAACATCCAATTAAAATCGCATCGCTTGGTATGCAGCATATGCTTGCTATGTATGCGGGCGCAATTATCGTTCCGCTTATTGTGGGCGGCGGCCTAGGTTTAAATCAAAAAGAGTTAACGTATTTAGTCTCAATTGATTTATTAATGTGCGGCGTTGCGACAATTTTACAAGCATTATCAAATCGCTTTTTCGGTATTGGGCTCCCAGTTGTACTAGGTTGTACATTTACAGCCGTTGGGCCGATGATTGCAATCGGAAAACAATACGGCGTATCTTCTATTTATGGAGCAATTATTGCTGCGGGGTTATTCGTTGTTATTTTTGCGAAATTATTTGGAAAGCTTGTAAAGCTGTTTCCCCCTGTTGTAACAGGATCTGTCGTTACTGTAATTGGAGTTACACTTGTTCCAGCAGCAATTAATGATATGGCTGGTGGAGTAGGAAGTAAAGATTTCGGTAGTCTTGAAAATTTAGCATTAGCATTTGGTGTGTTACTATTTATCATCATTATGTATCGTTTCTTCGACGGATTTATTCGTTCAATCTCTATTTTACTAGGTCTATTGTTCGGTACAATCGTTGCAGCATTTATGGGGAAAGTAAGCTTGCAAGCGGTTGGAGAAGCAAATTGGTTCCATGGTGTTCAGCCATTTTACTTCGGTACACCAACATTTGAATTAACGCCAATTATTACGATGATTTTAGTTGCTTGCGTAGGGATTGTAGAAGCAACAGGTGTTTACTTTGCATTATCTGATATTTGCAATAAAAAGATTGGTGAAAAAGAATTAACAAAAGGTTATCGTGCAGAAGGATTAGCGATGGTGTTAGGTGGTATTTTCAACGCCTTCCCATATACAACATACTCTCAAAACGTAGGGCTTGTTCAATTAACTGGAGTAAGAAATCGCGTTATTATTTACACGTGTGGTGGTATGTTAATCGTTCTTGGGTTCATTCCAAAAATCGCAGCCATTACAACAATTATTCCGAAATCGGTACTTGGCGGTGCGATGTTAGCGATGTTCGGTATGGTAATGGCATATGGTATTAAAATGTTAAGCAGTGTTGATTTTGGAAGACAAGAAAACTTATTAATCGTTGCATGTTCTGTTGGGATTGGACTAGGGGTTACTGTCGTTCCAACATTATTCTCACAACTTCCAGAAAGTATTCGTATTTTAACGGATAACGGAATTGTACTTGGAAGTGCATCAGCAGTATTGTTAAATATCGTATTTAATATGGTGCCGCAGCGTAAAGTGAAAGTAAAGGATGAACCAGTTCCGATACAAAGTGCGGTAAGAGAAGCATAAAAAAGCAAGGTCTCACTATGAGACCTTGCTTTTCTTTTTAAGTGGCATCATCTTTCCGTACGTACCAAGGCGCCATATATACTCAAGTGGTCCGTATTGGTAACGTGACAGCCACCAGCGGCTAATAAAGATTTGCAGCGTGTAGAAACCGATGCAAAATAGTGGTCCTACCCATAATGGAGCAAGATAATCATTTTTGAACAATATTCCGAATACAAGCAACGTAACAATTGTATGCGAGATATAATTTGTTAATGCCATTCGACCAACGTACTGGAACGGACGTAATATCTTTTGCCATTTTTCTTTTTGTAATAAACGCATGAGCGTGAAAATGTAGAATATGAATAATGTCTTTCCGCTTATCATCGTAATACCCATAAGTAAAAATGGTGTGTATGGTTGATTGTTCATAAAGAAGTAAACCATAATAAACCACATCGGTAATGTTAAAATGAACATAATGATTTGCCATTTCTTTAGTTTTGGATCTAATTCTTTCGCACGGTGGAAAATATCTTTTTTACCGGCATATAATCCGAGTAAAAACAATCCTAGTGTTTCAGGAAGCATAATAAGACTGTTACTTATTGCTTCAGAGTAGAAAGAATAGAATCGGTCTGTGATTTGTAAGCCCCAGTTTTCTAACGGCATAATTGCTGTGGAAAGGCCTAACTCCTCTACTGGCACGATTAACATGACAAGAGAACCTAATAATGTGAACAATTGCATGAAACTTAATAGTACAACTGACCATATTAAAATAGTACGTGGCTTTCTTTTGTAAAATAAAAATAAGAAAAACCCGGTAATTGCATAAGTATGTAAAATGTCTCCGTCCCATAAAAGAACGTAATGTAAGAAACCAAATAATAATAAAATAAGTAAGCGACGAACAAATAAAGTTTTTGGTCGATCTGTTTTCGCCTCAGCACGATTCATAAAAATATAAAAACCTAATCCGAATAAAAACGAAAAAATGGTATAAAATTTCGTTTGAATAAACATATCGTAAAATAGGCGAATGTAGCTGTCTATCCCTTCGTAAATTCCTGTAATATCACGGGAGTCGACTCCGGCGATAACAGGCCAGTTAACAAGAAAAATACCAAGTACAGCTATTCCTCTAATAATATCGATGGAGTGTATCCTCTCGCCTTGTGAAATATTTTGTGTCATTATTTTCCTCCTTGTTAAGTAATTCCCTTTTATTATACAAAATGTAAGATGGAGGGTATAGGGTGGATTTCCATTTTTTTTAACTATTAAGTTATGTAAGATGAGATATAATAAGAGTGCACAACAAGTTTTAATCTTCTTCAAAACAGGCAGTAAAGCTCCTTCTTATAAGGGGCTTTCTTTATGAAAAGTGTTGATAATGATTCTCTTTAATGATAAAATGTATTCAAAAGTGATAATCATTATCAAAAAAGGTTGGTGCACGAGTATGGTATATGCATTAGTAGCAGGTACAGTCGCTGTATATGCAGTTATTGCAAAGTATGTTTTAAATGGAGTAGGAACAGCAAAATGAGTGATATTACATAAAATCCCTTTCATTTGTAAAAAGAATGAAAGGGATTTTTTATTTTTAATGAGAATATGCTGAAAATTTAGTATGATAGTAAAGTGAAACGGTAATCAATGAGAGGATGTATCTCCTGTTGATTATGAGCTCGCAAATAGCGGGGAAAAGTATATACATCTTGGATAAAGGGGAACAAGGGGATGACAAACATAGTACAGACAAACGGTATGAAAAAACTTGTTTGTTTTTATGAAGAGTGGCAAAAACACGGCGATGCAGAGAATAGCTTAAAGTTGTTTGAAGTGATTCAAAAATATAAACGAGAGCAGCTTATGATAGCATTCTGCGGTCACTTCTCAGCAGGGAAATCTACGATGATGAATCATCTATATAAAGCGCAGTTGTTACCGACAAGTCCAATTCCGACAAGCGCTAACGTCGTTAAAATTGAAAAGGGGTCTGATCGTGTTGTTGTAACGATTAAATCTGGAGAGCAGTACGAATATGACGGTGCATATTCAGCAGAAGAATTAAAACAAATTTGTAAAGATGGCGATGAGGTAATTGGTGTTCATATTTATCGAAATGATGCGCCAATTCCAGAAGGTGTTATGTTAGTTGATACACCAGGGATTGATTCAACAGATGATGCCCATCAACTAGCGACAGAATCAACGCTGCATCTAGCAGACGTAATTTTTTATATGATGGATTATAATCACGTCCAATCGGAAGTGAATTTACAATTTGTTAAAGAATTGAAACAACGTAATAAAACGGTTTATCTCGTTGTCAATCAAATAGATAAACATAAAGAAAATGAATTATCATTTGAGGATTATAGAGACAGTGTAAAACAATCGTTCTCTAACTGGGATATTGAAGTAGATGGAGTTTATTATACATCATTACGAATGATGAACCATCCACATAATGAAATTGGAAACTTGGAAACATTAATTACTTCTATTATGAAAGAAAAAGAGCAGTATGTAAGAGCTGGAATGGAGCGAGAAACAGAATATTTAATGGGAGAACATGTCTCGTTTATTCTTTCTGAAAATGAAAAAGCTCTTTTGAAATATGAGGAAGAGTTAGCATCACCGCTTTCCATTTCAGAAATAGTTGAAAAGAAAGAAGAGCTAACGAAAATGAAACATCGCGAGGCTAATAAAGAGTCTCAAATGAGAAATGAATTTATAAAAGGCTTACAAGCTATATTAGATAACGCGTATTTAATGCCGTTTGAAATGAGAGAATTGGCAAATGCGTACTTAGAAACGAAATTAACAAAATTTAAAGTTGGTTTGCTATTTGCGAAAGGAAAGACTGAGCAAGAAAAACAGAGACGTTTAGATGCTTTTTATTCAGCTTTGCAAAAGACGGTTGAAACGCAACTTGATTTTCATGTGAAAGAATTTATTGTTGCCTTCTTAAAAGAAGAAGGGTTGTTTACAGAGGAAATTGGGAAAGACATATATGATTTAGAAATTGCTTTTGGACCAGAAATGTTAGCAGAAGTAATTAAACAAGGTGCAGGTTTCACAGGTGATTACTTACTTCTTTATACAGCGGATGTAGCGAATGAATTAAAGAAACGTTATTTTACAAAAGCACAGCAAATTTTTGATAAAAGTGCAGTCATTTTAAAGCAAAAGGTAAAAGAAGCAGTTGATCGTATTGAAGAAGAGATTGAAACATATACGATGTTGCAAACGGCAAAAGAAACGAAATTGCAATACAGTAACAATTTGGAGACATATGAAAGTTATTTACAAAATGTTTGGCATGAGCGTGTTGCTACACCAAAAGGGCTGCAAATAGAAGAGATATTGCAAAGTAAAAAACAAATTGTTAGTGAGAAATTCACACTACAAGAGCAGGAAATTGTAAATGATAACGTAGCGGCTCGTGAGGAAGAGATAAAAGGAACGGCAGCTTTAAATATTCAGCGTATATTAGAGAAAGTGAAGAAAGCTGAAACGATATTAGAACCATTGCCAGCGCTAAAACATGTACAGCAAGAGGTAATAGAAAAAAGGCGCCGTGTGGAAACGAAACAATTTACAGTGGCATTATTCGGAGCTTTTAGTGCTGGGAAATCCTCATTTGCCAATGCATTGCTTGGTGAAAAAGTACTTCCAGTGTCACCAAATCCGACGACGGCAACGATTAATCAAATTTTGCCAGTTACAGAGGAAAAACCACACGGAACAGTAATGGTTCAATTTAAATCAAAGCAAGCCTTATTAGAAGATATGAAAGCTGTTTATAAGCTGTTTCATTATGAGATTACTACGTTAGATGAAGCGTTAGCACAGATTGATAAAGTTATGAAATACCCTTCACCAACTGGGAAGCAAAAAACAACATTTAGCTTTTTACGAGCAGTACAAAAAGGGTATGATACAGTTTCTGCACATTTAGGTGAGAAAGTACAAGTTACATTAGAAGAGTTTTCTGATTATGTAGCGAATGAAGAAAAATCTTGTTTTGTTGAGTACATGGAGCTTTATTATGATTGTGCATTAACAAGGCAAGGAGTAGCGCTTGTAGATACACCTGGAGCGGATTCTATTAACGCCCGCCATACAGACGTTGCGTTCCAGTATATTAAAAACGCAGATGCTATTTTGTTTGTCACGTATTATAATCACGTGTTCTCTCGTGCTGACCGTGAATTTTTAATTCAGCTTGGTCGTGTAAAGGATACTTTTGCTCTTGATAAAATGTTCTTCTTAATTAATGCGGCCGATTTAGCAGAGTCTGAAGAAGAACTTAAAATGGTAAAAGGTTATATCGCAGACCAGCTACTGCAATACGGTATTAGAAATCCACGTTTATTTGCAATTTCAAGTTTATGTGCGCTTGAAGAGAAACAAGGAAAAAATATTGAGAAAGAGAAGTACGGTATTTTACAAAACTCTGGGATTGCTAAGTTCGAGGAATCATTTACATCCTTTATGATGAGAGATTTAATGCTCGTATCTGTTCATGCTTTATATGGTGCATTGCAAGGGGCAGATCAGCTGTTAGTAAATATGATAAATGGTGCAAAGCAGGGGAATGAAGAGAAAGAGAAGCAAACGAAAAAATATGAAGCAGAGCGTGATCAACTACTTCATATTATTTCATCATATAGTGTGCTTGCTGAAGAACAGGCGATGCAAAATGAAGTGAAAGAATTGCTTTATTACGTGCAACAACGTCTATTCCTACGCTATAACGATGTGTTTACTGAATTTATTAATCCAGCATCGCTTCGAACGGATGGAAATGTGAAAGTGCAGTTGCAGCAGTGTGTTATGGAATTAGTAGCATTTATTCAGCATGATTTATTACAAGAAATGCGTGCGACATCATTACGCCTTGAAAGATGGATAGATGAAGCGATGAAGCGTGCAAAGAATGAAATTGTGGTGAACTGTAAAGTAGAAAATGAATCAATTTCTATGAATGGAACAGTGGAATATGAATATAAAGATATTACACATAAAGAACCGTTCCCTTCAGTTGAAATAAAAGATTTCAAAAAAGCATTGGCACACTTTAAAAACGAGAAAAGCTTTTTTGAAAAGAATGACAAAGCCTTTATGCAAGAAGACGCTAAATCTGTATTAGAACCTCTCGTATCAAACTATGTAGCTGATGAAAAAGATTTATTTGTTCATCATTATAAGCAAGAGTGGGATTTGAAATGGAACTTATTCCAAAAAGTGATGCAGCAAGATGTGATGAATTATTATGAAAGTGTATTATTTGCATTGGCTGAAACGATTGATGTATCACTATATGAACAAAGTAAAGAACAATTGCAAAAGCAATTAGTAGAGATTGAAAAAGAAATGTATGTGATGTAGTCGTTATGAGAAAAAGATTCGTTCGATTTTCTTTTGTAGTACCGTATCTAAAGATTTGACAAATCCAGCAAATTCATCGGTAGAAATCATATGAGTAAGAACGAGTCGTCTGCCGTCTGGTGTTTCACCGCATAAGACGAACGAAGAAAATTCATATGTTTTATTTTCTACTACTAATTTTGGATAGGAATACGTGTCGCTCTTCTTCTTCTTTCCATCAATAGAGATGACGTTGCATTTTTTCTCATTGTTGTCCATGGTGAATCCCTCCTTTCTATTACTTATGGTAGACAAGGAGGGTTTAGAACAATAGAGAAGGGGGAATTTTTTATGACTGTTGTAATAGAACGTATTTCAAAAGAAGCTATACCGAAGTCTTTATTACTACTTGCTGATCCAAGTGAACAGCAAATTGGTGCATATGTACAAAGAGGATTAACATACGTAGCTAAGCAAGAGGATAATGTAATCGGTATATATGTAATTTTGGAAACAAGGCCGAAGACGATGGAAATTATGAATATTGCGGTTGTAGAGCATTTGCAAGGAAAAGGGATTGGAAAGAAGCTAATAAGTCATGCTATAGAAACTGCTAAAGGATATGGTATGTCAAAACTTGAAGTTGGTACAGGCAATTCTAGTGTTTCACAACTTGCTTTCTATCAAAAATGTGGATTTCGTATTTTTTCTATTGATTTTGATTACTTTTCGAAGCATTATGAAGAAGAGATTATTGAAAATGGGATTGTATGCCGTGATATGATTCGGCTTGCAATGGAATTAAATCAGAACGTATAACTTATTTAGGGGGAAGAGAAGATGGAAGTACATAAAGCAATTACAGCACATTCTCGTAAACAAAATGAAAGTGTAAAAGCATGTTTACAATTAGATGCACAGCGTGAAGCAGCTATTGAAGCAGCCGTATCTCTTGCGTCAAATGGGAAAGAATTTTCGGTTGATGTCATTAATGTTGTAACGAAGCAAATTAATGCTCTTGCAAAAAATGGTGTTACACTAGAGCGTAAATATGTTACAAAAGAAATGGTTATGGAGTATGTAAGTCGTTTGAAAGAGAAAGAAGGTCGTTAAAGATGTTAGTTACAGTCGAATGGTTACGTGAGCATATAGAAGATGAGAACGTCCGTATAATCGATTGTCGTTTTGATTTAGCGAATCCTAATTGGGGTAGAGAAAAGTATGAGGAAGAACATATTCCTCATGCATTATATTTTGATTTGAATTTAGATTTATCAAGTCCTATAACAGCACATGGTGGTCGTCATCCGTTGCCAAATATTGAGGAGTTTGCGGACAAGCTTTCGCGAGCTGGTATTGATGAACACACGACAGTAGTTGCATATGACAGTGAAGCGGGTGCAAATGCTTCTCGTTTCTGGTGGTTACTAAACTATGTAGGACATGAGAAAGTATATATATTAGATGGCGGATTTCCAGCATGGAAAGAGAATGGACTACCAGTAACAACAGAAATTTCTGTTGCTAAACGAAAAGCATTCAAAGCAAATGTACAAAATCATATGCTTGTAACGATGGAAACGGTGAGAGAGAATATCTATGCAGGTGCAGATGTTACGTTAATTGATTCTAGAGAGCCAAAACGTTATGCTGGTGTAGAGGAACTTGTTGATCCGAAAGCAGGACACATTCCAACAGCAGTAAATTATTTTTGGAAGGATGGAATGCTGCAATCAGGACAATTTAAGAATGAAGCTCAGCAACAAGAACGATTCCAAAACCTTTCGAAAGATAAGGAAACAATTGTATATTGTGGTTCTGGTGTTACAGCATGTCCAAATATCGTTGCATTGAAATTAGCTGGATTCCAAAATGTTAAATTGTATGCAGGTAGCTGGAGTGATTGGATTTCTTATCCAGAAAATCAAATTGCAAAAGAAGAAGATTAATCACTTGCATGCAAAAATAATTTGTATTAAAATAAGGTCACAAGCAAGAGATTGCTCGAAAAACTTTGTATTTTACACATTGGAAACAATGTGATAATATAACGACAAGTAAATAATACATCCTGCGGTGTGCGTAACTTATTTATGTCTAAAACCGATGTTAGTTATACGGAAGCTCAATATTTAGCGACCATCATCAAGCCTTCCTTGTGGAGGAAGATGTACGGTAACTGTGAGGGCATCCACCTGCGAGTAGCGGGTTTTTGGACATTTACGAGGAGCGGCACGTGCGGGGGTCTTATTTCAACTAACATTATATAAAATTCCTACGGTGTACGTAGCTTATGCATGTCTTAAACCAATAAGTTTAATATGGAAGTTCAATATTTAAATGTAGCTAACATGCCATCTTTTTAAGAAGGAAGTTACAAACATTTGTGAGAGCATCCACCTGTGAGAGCAGGTTTATGGACATCTAGAGAGAACGGCATATGTGGGGCTATATAAAAACCTTACGTTTTATACGTAAGGTTTTTTTGTTGTATACATATATCCATGTTATCTTGATTCACCTGTGAAGTTTCCGTAATAAATATAGCATTTTCTGTCTTCATCAATCTCTCTTGAATCTAAAGCAAACTCCATATGCTTGCCGTCTTGTTGAATATATATAATATCTGAATGCAGATATGGCAAGATTTCTTCATAGTTCCATACATCTTTACTTTCAATCAAGTTTGAACTTGTATCCTTTAGCTCTCTAATTTCAAAACCGATGTGGAAGTAAGTAGGATCTGAAGGATCGTTAGAGAAAGTTTCTTGTTGAATATATATAACTGCTGTTCCGTCTGGATCTACTGAAGTTGCAGTAACAACATATGTGTTTTTATCTTTTATAAAATATTCACAAGTCATGCGTGCGATAATTTCAGAATTAGAAATATTTGCATAGTTCCATAAAGCAGGATACCTTTTCGTTTCATCATTAAGTCGGTATTCTAAGCGCATTTCATCACTCTTCTTCCTTTTTCTTCTACTTTATCATGCCATCCTATATAATAGGAATAGAATTTAAAAAGGGGAGTGCGAAGGTGACAAAAACGAAATGGTTAGTAGGTGGTGTCGTAACGTCTTTAATGACTGGCACCTTATTTGGCTGCGCACAAGATCTTCCCCCAAAACCGAATGATAAAAGTTGTGCAGATTGGGATTGGGATGATGAACTTGGGGTATGGCAGTGTGATGATAGTAGTTCAGGATATCGTGGGCATTATTTCTATGGCGGGAGATACTATCAAAATAAATCCACTTTCAAAAATTCATCGGCGTTTAAATCTTATCAATCGTCTGCGGAATTTAAAGGTGGAATTGGAAGCGGTTCAAAGGGAGGATTTGGGGGCTAAAATATGTCGCAGTACATAAGAGAGCGAAAAGAGTTTTATTCGAAATATCCGGATTTCTGGTCGGATCTATATGAATGTGAGTATAGTTTATTTCATGTTTTCTCTATAACAAATGAGACTATGAAACAATTACAGTTAGCAACTGAACGAATGGGAAAAATATTTTTTAAGACTGCTAGACTTTTGCGTAATTTAAGTGACGAACAGCTTCTTGAACTTGGATTTCCTCCTGCGAGCTTATCGTTCATTAGAATGAAAGGATTATATCCTGAATCTGTTATTTCGCGGTTTGATTTCGTTTTAACAGATGATAACCAAATTAAAATGCTCGAATTTAATAGTGATACGCCAACATTTATTATGGAATGCTTTCAAATGAATGGAAAAGTTTGTGAGAAACTAGGCTATGATAATCCAAATTCGGATCAAGAACGACTACTATCTTCTGGTATTACAAAAGCCGTTATGGAAGCGACAAAGGGAATAGATAACCCAAATGTTGTTTTTACAGCGCATCATGAGCATATTGAGGATTGGAATACGACTATGTATTTGAGTCAGCTATGCCATGTTGAAAATAAAGTCGTGCCAATGTCAGAACTTAGAATTACAAAAGATGCTTTAGTGGATAGGGATGGAGTGCAAATTGATGTTTTATACCGCCAAACATATCCGATAGAAGATTTAATTGAGGATCAAGATCCTGAAACAGGAGATTTGGTAGGTGTGGAGTTGTTACAACTCGTAAAAGCCGGAAAGCTTTTTATTATAAATCCTTTGTCAGCATTTTTACTTCAGCCTAAATCAGTTCAGTGTCTTATTTGGGGATTAGCAGAAGAAGAGGTCTTTTATACAAATGAGGAACGGCAGTGGATTAAAGAATATATGTTACCTACATATTTAGAACCAGATTTATTTTTAGGAAAAGGTTCTTTCGTTCAAAAACCTTCATTTGGTAGAGAGGGAGACACGATTACCATTCGTGATAAGGACGAAAATATTATGATTCAAAATGCACACCAAACGTATAAAGCGTCACTGCCGATATTTCAAAAGTATACAGAACTTCCAGTCATATCTTTGGAAACAGAGAAAGGGATGGAGAAACTGTCGTATGTGTTTGGTTCGTTTTTAATTGCAGGAAAAGCAAGTAGTATTGGTATTCGTGCTGGTGAAAAAATTACGGGGAATGAATCGTACTATTTACCAGTAGGTATAAAAAAGGAGGAAGTATATGATTAATTTTTTATTATATTTAGCAGTAACACTTGGTCTTTTATGCATAGGTCTTTTCCTGATGGAAGTGACAACGAAAGTAAAAGAATTTAAGTTAATGGCCCAAGGGAATAAGGCAGTAAGCTATGTACTTGGAGGACGATTACTTGGGTTAGCTATTGTTTTATATTCAACAGCAGCTAATTCCATTTCACTTCTTGATATGGTTTCGTGGGGAGCGGTTGGGATTTTGGCTCAAATTATCGTCTTTTATTTAGCTGAGTGGCTTACACCACGCTTTAATATAAATAAAAGTCTTGAAGAAGATAATCAAGCGGTCGGTCTTTTTCTTATGTTTTTATCGCTTTCAATTGGGATTGTAATTGCTGGTTGTATAACTTATTAAAAACTTTACGTTTAAACGTAAGGTTTTTATTTTTACTAATTTTAAAATATGTGCTTCATTCATTTGATACGTAGAAAGAGAAATCGTATGTATATGAGAGGGAGTTGTTGTAATAAGGAAAAGATTCCATTCAAGGTGTTGACATCTATTTTAAATAAGAGTAACATTTTCTATGTAATAAAAATAAGTCTCTGTTAGGTGAGGCTCCTGTATAGAGAAATGCTACTGCCCAAAAATGTCGAGAGACGCCAATGGGTCAACAGGAATGATCGAATTAAGGTTTTTCTTAACGTAGCTGGTAATGTACCTATGCTATACAGTGCTAAAACTCGGCGAGGGAGAGGTCCGTAGATTTCTAATTGTATTAGGAATCGTTTATTTGTGTATGTCATGGCCTTTACTCTTTTCGGAGTAAGGGTCTTTTTGTTACAAAGCTATGAGTAATTTCATAGTATAAACTATAAAATAAAACGAGGAGGTGAGGAGCATGTCAAATTCTGACTCGGTTCCGTTACCCATATACTTCAAATCAAAAATATATGATGTAGGCAGGAAACGACTTGTTCCTCCCTCTATATTTATCATCATGTAGCGTTTATATGTATGTTTAGGCGCTAGACACTTTCACTGTAAAGTGGATAAATTGAGAAACAAAGCGTTTCTTCCTACGTTGTAAAGGAGGAGACGATAATATGTTATATGCAAACAAAAATGTGGGTAACACGTCATATAAATTAAGCAAAAAATCAATGAAAGAACAAACGATGCTTCAAAAAAATAAAGATTTATTAATTGAAATCGCAACGAGAGATGTAAAATCTGTATTTGCGTATTTTAAAACAACAAGAGATGGATTGTCTATGAAAGAGGCACAAAAACGTATTCAAGTATACGGCCGAAATGAATTAACTTCAAAAAGAGCTCGTATTGCAGAAGTGATGATGAAGCTAGGTGGAATGATCCCAGGTTTTTCAAAACAACATGTGAGAGATGGATTACAATGTGAGAAGATTACTGTGTCTCGAGTAGAATGTTCTAGTGTAACAGGTTTAAACGGTGAATTAAAAATGATGGATTTGCCAGTACAAGAGCTTGTTCCAGGAGATATGATTTTCCTTTCAGAAGGTGATACAGTACCAGCAGATGTACGTATCATTTATGCAAATGATCTATTAGTAAATGAATCTGTGCTAACAGGAAACGATGCAAGTGTTGAGAAATTTGAAAGTTGTTATCATCTTGAACGCAAACGATTTATTCCTTTGAAAAGAATGAAAGACTATAATCCACTTGAACTTGAAAATGTATGTTTCAAAGGGACGTATATTGTTAGTGGAAATGCAAAAGCTGTAGTAGTTTCAACTGGGAAAAATACGTATACAGGGATTCTTCATACTTGTTGTAGTAAAACGTCTTAATGTGTAAATGATGCTAAATATACAAAAACAATGTATAATAGACAAAGTTGAAAAACGTAGAATGGTAATCTATTTATATAACCTTACGTGATGACGTGGGGTTATTATTTTTTTGGTAGGAGAGGAATTATGAAAAAAGTATTATTAGTTGATGGTATGGCACTATTATTTCGTGCTTTTTATGCAACAAGTGTCTACGGGCAGTTTATGAAACGACAAGATGGTACCCCTACAAACGGGATTCATGGTTATATGAAACATTTATTAACGGCAATGCAAGCAATTGAACCGACACACATCGTAACATGCTGGGATATGGGAAGTACAACATTTAGAACAGAGTCGTTCTCAAATTATAAAGCGAATCGTGCAGCGCCACCTGAAGAATTAATTCCGCAATTTGATCTAGTGCAAGAAATGACTGCGAAATTATCTGTTCCAGTTATCGGCATGAAAGGGTATGAAGCGGATGATTGTATCGGTACACTAGCAAAACAATACTGCAATGAAGCGGAAGTTTATATTTTAACAGGTGATACGGATTTACTTCAACTTGTTGATAAGAACGTTACAGTTATGCTTCTGCGCAAAGGAATTGGAAATTACGAGTATTACACACCGGAGAAAATTATGGAAGAAAAAGGTGTAGAACCGTGGCAAATCGTGCATGCGAAAGCTTTCATGGGAGATACGAGCGATAATTACCCAGGTGTAAAAGGTATCGGTGAAAAAACAGCGTATAAGCTTATTCAAGAACATGGTACAGTAGCAACTGTACTAGAAAATGTGGCATCATTAACGAAAGCGCAACGTACGAAGATCGAAAGTGATTTAGAGAATTTAAATATTTCATTACAATTAGCGCAAATTCATTGTGAAGTTCCTATTTCATGTTCACTAGAAGAAGGATTACACACAATAGATGAAGAAAAATTACGATTCGTTTGTGAAGAAATGAATTGGGGAAGACCTGAAATATTAATCAATATGCTGTAAATAGTTTAGAAAGAAGGATGTTGCATGAGTCGAACTTTGACTAGGTGGCACCTTCTTTTTTATTTTGGAACACAGTATGTAAGTTAGCGAAAGTATATGAAACTGCGCTAGAAATATATATAAATATTTCGACAAGGTAATTGATATAAGATGGCGTAAATGGCGAATTATGTAATGAAATAAAGCGATTAGAAAACTGCTTTAGAAGGAGCTCTTTTTTCGTGTTCGCAAAGTTGTCAGAAAATAAATGTAATTTTCATATGAAGTTCAAATGGAATTCACAACAATCAATTATTATAAGAACAACCAGATAATTCTTTATCTTTTATCCCACTTTAATGGGCAGTAAGACCCCCCACTGATTAAAGTTTCACTTTATATAAACCATCCCCCAAGGAGGACAATAAAAAATGAGAAAAAAAGTGAGAAAATCTTTTAAACAACTATTAATTGAAAATAAACAATCACTATTAAATAATAAAGAAAATATGAAAGAAATTGAGGAACGAATTGAGAAACGACATGTCACATATAGTGGCTCTAGCAACTAAATAAGGTAAAAAAAGATAGCCGATAAAGGCTATCTTTTTTTGTTTTATATTGAAATAACTATATTCTCTTCTTTAATTTTTGTAAATATACAACATATTTTCATAGTGTTTTTCTACCAATTTTTTTCATTTTTCGAGGTTGAAATTGGTATATATCAATTAAAAAGATTAACTATTCATAATATTGAAAAAAATGTTACAATACATTCAAAATTACGCTATAAATCATTTTAATATGAAAAATTGGAATGAAAAGAAAGGAGAGGAATATGAATAATGGTGTCGCTTTGAAATGATTATTATCATTTCATTAGGAGTTGATATAAAACGATGGATAGGTATGAAGAACTGGATTCAATTCGAGGAATTTCCTCATTGGTAGTAATGATTGGTCATCATTTAATGATTTTTTCAGTATTTCAAAATTACAGTTATGAAGATAATAAACCATTTGTTATGTATCTATTAAAAGAAACACCTGCTCGTCTAATTTTTAGTAGTGGTAACGAATCTGTTATTATCTTTTTTGTTTTGAGTGGATTTGTTTTGTATAGATCCATTCAAAACAACTACGATAGTTATAGGTCCTTCCTTTTAAAGCGTATATGCAGAATTTATATTCCATATATCGTAGCAATACTGATAGCTATTTTATGCCAAACTACAATGAGTAAATATGGAATTTCTGATTTAAGTGAATGGTTTAATCGCTCATGGACGCTTGAAAGTTCTTTAAGCCTAATCGTGCAGCATATATTATTGGTTGGGAAATATAATACAGATGCATATAACGGCGTAATTTGGTCACTTGTTCATGAAATGCGAATATCAATAATTTTCCCGTTAGTTTTGATGGTTTGTTTACGAAAAACGTTGAGGGATTCGTTATTGACATTGTTTAGTTTTAGTATATGTTCTGTCGTGATTCTATTGTTATTTCATTCAAGTTTAACATTAACAAGCTATGCATTAACCCTGCATTACACAGTACTGTTTTTACTAGGGGCACTAGTTGCGAAGTATAAAAATAATGTAATAGTTTTTTATAGTAATCGTACTAAAAATGAGAAAATTGCATGGTTTTTATTAGCGATTTTACTTTATATGTATGAAGGGCTTATCGGAGAAATTAAAGTGCTCAATAATTTTATATTGCGAGACTACGTAGTAGCGATAAGTGCATGTTTATTTGTCATATTAAGTTTAGCAGTATCAACTTTGTCATCGTTGCTGCGTAATAAATACTTGTTATATTTGGGGAAGATTTCTTACAGTCTTTATTTATACCATATCATATCGTTATTTTCCCTTATATACATGCTTCATGAAATATTGCCGTTGCCTATCATTTTAATTTTTTCACTCGTTTTTTCATTTATACTTGCAATGCTTTCGTATATATTTGTAGAAAAATTTGCATTCAGAGTCGGAAAGTATGTAACAAAGCAAGCGAATAGAAAGAAGAAAGAGTTATCTGTAAAGAATGATGTGCAGAATATGAATCAGACAAAGGCGGTGAAATAATTGAAGCAAGAAATTAGTATGAAGGATTTTCAACAGTTATTGAAAAGAAGGATAGTAACAATTATTTTGACGATGTGCTGTTTAACTGTTTCTCTAATTCTTATCTCTATGTACGTATTAAAGCCTTCATATCAATATTCAACACAAATTCTCGTTGGGAATTTAGATGAGTTTAATAAGGAAAATTCAGCAAATAAAACACAGGAAAATAAGCAACTCGTAACTTCGTATGTTGATATTTTAAAAAGTCCACTTATTATTTCAACCGTCAAAAAAACTTTGAAATTAGAGCAATCAAGTTACGAATTAGCTCAAAAGATTTCAGTAGTGAATATGGACAATTCACAAATTGTTACTGTTACAGTAAAAGATTCGGATCCTCAAATTGTAAAAGAAATTGTAAAGTCACTGGCAGAACAATCTCAAAAAAGCTTTCAGCAGTATACGAATGTACAGGGAGTAAAAATATTAACTGACCCTGAGTTACAGGAAAAAGCTGAAAAACTGTTTCCGAAATTTCAACTTATTATCCCTATTTCTTTACTTGTTAGTTTTTTTGTTGGGGTAGGTTTAGCTGTATTTCGAGATTATTTTGATGAGCGTATATACGTCGAACAAGATTTGGAGAAAATAACAACAATCCCTGTTATTGGTTACATAAATATGAAACCGAAAAGAAAAAAGAAATCTACAGAAGTTGATCCGCAATCATCTATATATCGAGGTGAACATGTCGATGTTTAAGACAAAGAAACGGCTTCCATTTGACCCGCATGATACTTTAATGAAAGAGCAGTTTTATACGCTGTATCACGAGTTAAAAAAATCGGGGAAACAAGTGTTCACAATTAGTTCAACGAAGGATAGAGGCGTTGTTGCCTCGTTTATAGTCAATATAGGGCTAGTATTTGCAGAAATGAAAAAAAAGGTGTTACTTATCGATGTGAATTTTTCCGATCCTAAGCTACATCTATTATTACAAAGCAACCATACGAAAACAGTGAATGATATAATAAGCGATCCCTCCTGTAGTTATGAAACTTTCTCTAGTAACTTATCTAAATACTTATATTGTATTCCTGCAAAAAAAACAGTACACACCGGTACACCTTTAGTTGCTACAGATGAATTTGATGATGTAATTGCAAAATGGAAGGAAGATTTTGATTACATTTTCTTGTATTCCTCTGAAGTATTTGAGCTTCCTGCTACGCACATGATTGCAGGGAAATGCGATGGAGTGGTCTTAGCAGTTAAAAAGAGAAAAGATTCCCTACGTACTGTGCAAAAAGTGATAGCGAATATAAAGAAGAAAGAATGTGAATTAATAGGTATAGTTTTATATTCTTGAATGTGGGGGTAACGATTTATGATTCGTGAAACAAATCAAGCCAAGTTGTATACGATTCCGGCCCAAGAAAAGACCAGTATTTTGAATCGAAGTATAAAGCGCTTGTTTGATATTATATTTTCACTCATATTGTTATTAGTTACGCTGCCAATTATGTTGTTTTTTTGTATTATAATTGTTTTCGAAACAGCAGGAGCTCCAATTTATTTTCAAGAACGTTTAGGCATGAATGGGAAGAGATTTAATGTATTTAAATTAAGGTCGATGGTAACAGATGCTGAAATAAATGGACCACAATGGGCAGATGAAAATGATCCAAGAATTACTAAAGTTGGATCATTTATAAGAAAAACGAGAATTGATGAATTGCCGCAACTTTTCAATATTTTAAAAGGCGATATGTCTTTTGTTGGACCTAGGCCAGAGAGAGAGTATTTTTATAAACAATTTGATACGTATATTCCAGAATTCAAAGACCGCTTAATCGTGAAACCAGGGTTAACAGGATGGGCACAAATAAATGGAGGGTATAATCTTGATGCAAAAGAAAAATTGAAGTTGGACATGGAGTATATTGAAATGAAAACGATCAGGATGGATATTCGTATTTTATGTAAAACTGTTTTAATTGTATTGAACCGTAATGGTGCAAGATAAATATATGTAAGTAGGTTGCTTGCAAAGGAGAACAGGTATGGGTAGATCTATTTTAAATAATATTATCCATCTATTTTATAGCACAATTTTAGCTAATCTTCTTCAGGCTGTGAGTTTAATTGCTTTAGCAAATTTTTTTAATGCACAAAATTATGGGATGTTTAGTGTTGCTATAGCAGTGACGTTTTTTATGTTATTTTTTACAGATTTAGGACTAACGAATACGTTTCTTCGAGAAGGGGCAAAAGATGGAATAGACTTAGAGATGATTTTATCGTCGTATATAAAGGTAAGGATGATTCTACTTATTTTTATTTCTATAATCGGCTATATTGCTATTCATTATATGTATGCGGATAGAAATTTGATTTATATGATGATAAACGTAATGTTTTTCATGTTAATAGGATTAACTTGGCAAAATATAGGGATTGCCTACTTTCAGCTAACGGAGCGTATGAAGTATATAGCACTTATTAAAGTTGTATCAGCGGCAGTTGTCATTATCATTACATGTTTTTGTATTTTCGGAGAGTTACCAGTTTATATAACTGCGCGTTTATATGGATTTGGTTATATGATTGGTGGTATATGCAGCATATATGTAATGAAAAGAAAGACGAATGTGAATATGAAAGTTGTAATTCATAAAGCGTTGTTTTGGCAAGTGACACCTTTTATTATTAGTGGTTTTTTAATAATGAGTACGCCACAATTAGCACCTATCTTACTTAACTATACATTGCCATTAAGTATGGTAGGTGTTTTCGCGGTGGCTTATCGGATGCCAGCAGCTTTATATCAAGTACCAGGGGTGATTGCGGGGGCGTTTTATCCAGTGCTCTTTAAGCATTATAATCAGAATAAATTAGAAGAGCATACGAAATTAAACTTACTTCAAATAAAATTAATGGCGATCGTGGGAATATGTATGACAATAGGTTTATATTATTTAGCTCCATACTTTATTTCTATATTTTTTCATGAGGAATGGAGAAATACAGTAGAGCCACTCCAAATATTATCATTTCTCATTGTGCTGCAAAGTTTAAATATTGCTATAGCTGACGGCTTAACAACGAGTGGATGTCAAAATAAAAGAACAGTTGTGCAATGTATAGCATTAGTGATAGGTGGGATTATGCTTTATAGCTTTAGTAGTATTGGTGGGGTGATAGGAGCTGCTTATGCTATGGTTTTATTTGAAATTGTAGCTTTAGTTGGGTATATAGCAGTAAGTGTAGTGAAGGGGGAAATTGTATTTCAAATTGTCATACCTTATACGATTTATTTTGGCGTAACTTTTATTGGGGTGCAATATATGTTGCATACATATCATTTCATTGCGCTCGTTCTGAATACGTTAATCGTAGTAGTTGGTATATTCCTATATGATTATGAGCTAAAAAAACTTCTTCTTTCGTTTATAAGAAAAACACGCAAAAAGGATTATATTACGAAACAGGGGATATAGCCTATGGAAAATAATATGAAAATATCGATGAAATGGATCATGCTCTTAATATTATTTGTCATGTTAAGTAAATACAACATATATATTGGATTTTCGCTGAAGATATATATGATTTTTTTAGTCATATATTTTTGTGCAACAGTTAAAAACTTTCGTATTCAAAAGCTATATTTTCACGAAGTTGTATTTTTACTATTTTATTTCATCTATTGTTTCAGTGGAATTCTTTCTATATATTTACATGCTAGTATTCGTATGATTTTTGGTGTGCTACTTGTTTTAGGTTGTTATTTTATAATGAGAAATTTAGTAGGAAATGTTGAAATAGCAACACTTGAATCATCTATTGTCTATGTAGGAATTCTATTTAATATTGTAAGTCTAATACTGTATATAGTCGGTTTACAGCACTTTGGATTGTACGGTGGAGAAGAAAGAGAAATTTTTGCCGGACTATTAGTTGATAGAGGGTACCCAAGATTAATTGGTTTGCTAGATGATCCTAACATTTTTATTTTTTATAATACAATATTTTTTATGTATTATATGACAAACCTACATAATATGACGAACATTTTAGGATTGATTTTATGTGTTACGACAAGTTTATTAACTTTCTCAAGGGGAGGGATATTAGCACTTGTGCTCGTCGTTTTTGTATATGTATGTACATCTAGTTTTGCAAAAAAAATAAAAATAATAATGAGTTTACTATTGTTTGGTGTAGTGATCTTCAGTTTATCGAATAGTGTAATGGGTGGCCAATTGGATGATATATTGAATAAACGAATTTCTGATTTTTCGCATGATAATGGAAGTGGAAGATTTATATTATGGGAAGCTGCTTTTAAATATTATATATCCAATCCATATATCGGAATTGGTGCGTTTAATTTTTCGAATTATTATGAGTTTCAATTTAATGAAAAATTATATGTGCACAATACATTTTTAGAAATTTTGTCTGAATCGGGTACAATTGGTTTTCTTTTATATAGCGCTTTTTTATGCATATTAATGTTTAAATTAACGCAGTATACTCTGTTTCGTGAAAAACCGTATCTTTTATTGACTATGATTGCATTTTTATTTCAGATGATGTCATTGTCACTCATTATTAACGAAGCGTTCTTTTTATTTTTAGCAATGGTTGTGAAGTACATTTCAATATATGAAGGAAGGGGAAAGGTAGATGGTAAAATGTCTATCAGCACATAATAAGGCGCCTCATGTTTCTGTAATAACACCTTCTTATAATAGTATACGATTTATAGGTGAGACGATTTTATCAGTACAAAATCAATCATATGAAAATTGGGAAATGATTATCGTTGATGACGCTTCAACTGACCAATCTGCTGCAAAAATTAAAGAGATAATAGAAGGGGACTCGCGTATTAGGCTAATATCGTTAAAAGAAAATGTTGGTGCTGCGAAAGCTCGGAATTTAGCGATTGAAGAGGCGAGAGGAAGATATATTGCTTTTTTAGATAGCGATGATATATGGTTGCCAAATAAATTGAAGACGCAATTGTTATTTATGGAAGAAATGAATGCGGCCTTTTCATATACATCGTATAGTTTAATTGATGAAAACGGTAACGGACTAAATCGAGAAGTGAATGTACCAAAATTTGTTGACTATCATCGTTTGGCAGGAAATACAATTATCGGTTGTTTAACAGTAATGATTGATCGGGAAAAAATTTCGCATATTGAAATGCCTAATGTACAGCCGGAAGATACAGCACTATGGCTAAACTTATTACATGAAGGGCATGAAGCGAAAGGAATACAGCAAGTGTTAGCGAAGTATAGAATTGTAGAGAATTCTGTTTCGAGAAATAAAATGAGAGCGGCTTTTCGGTATTGGAAATTATTAAAGGAACAAAAACGATTGAATGCAGTGCAAATTTTTTACTATTTTAGTAAGTATGCTTTTCATGCCTATAGAAAAAATAAAATCAATGTAGTTGGGAAGACGCAATTATGAATATATTGTTGATGACAGACAAATTGATAACTGGAGGAGCTGAAAGTTATTTCTGTAAATTGGAAAGCAATTTGCGTGATGAGAACTTTACAGTTTATACAGCTGCAGGTGATGGAGAACTATATGAATCTCTTACTAGAAAAGAAAATTTCATGTTGCTTAGTCGATGGAATCATTTGAGAAATATTTATTACTTGCGAAGAGAAATTTGTGATCGAAAGATAGAAATTATTCATGCAAATAGTTTACGAATGGTTTTATATTCATTTCTACTTCAAAAGTCTATGAAAAAAAAGATAAAAGTCGTGTATACGAAACATAATGTAACGATATTAGAAAAGAAAATGCCAATTCTTTTTCGTTATTTCATGAATAAATATGTGAACAATATTATTACAGTAAGTGAGTTTGAAAAAAATAATTTAATTTCAATGCATGTAGCTGCAGAAAAAATAAAGACGATTTATAATGGTGTGGATATTGAAAAGTTTTTATTTCGGCAGAAAAAGACAGAATCTACTTATCATGTAGGGATATTAGCCAGATTATCCAAAGAAAAAAACCATCAACTATTTGTAAAAATTGCAAATGTATTGAGAAAGAGAGATGATTTTAAGTTTTATATTGCTGGTGATGGACCAGAGAAAGAGTCTATTATGAAAGAAATAGAAAAGTATGGATTGCAGCAAAATGTAAAGATGTTAGGGAATATTTCGGAACCACATAGATTTATAGGGAATATGGATGCCCTACTTTTATTATCTTTTCGTGAAGTGTTTCCGATGGTGGTAATTGAAGCGATGGCCACAGGAACACCAATTATTTCAATAGATGTCGGCGGAATAAATGAAGCAGTAATAGATGGAGAATCAGGTGTTTTGATATCTGAATATTGCGAATTAGGATTTGTAAGTGCGCTTGAGGAACTAAAAGAGAATGAAGAAAAGGTGAATGGTATTAGACTGAAAGCACGAGAGAAAGCAGAGAGATATTTCTCGTTAACGAAAATGATAGAAGAAACGAAAGATTTATATGAATTAAACAAATGACTGTAGAAGTCGTTTGTTTTTTTTATTATAGAAACTTTTAAGATAAAACTCACATATTATATGAAAAAGGTAATATGAGGAGTGAATTTATTTTGTCAGAATATATTTCTTCCCAAGAAGATTGTGCACCAGAAAATAGCGTTCATATTGATTGTTTTGGAGCAGTTCCAAACTCGGGAAATGATAGTTCATTAGCAATTCAGCAAGCTATAAATTATTGTGTAGCGAATCGAATTTCGACGGTTAGAATTACAGGGGTAAATACGTACAAAATTGTAAAGCCGGTTGTTGTTAAATCAAATGTAAGGTTAGAGCTAGATCCTACTGTAACACTACAAATCGATGGAGATTTTAATGCGTTCGAATTGCAACAAAATGCGTCTATAACAGGTGGTACAGTTCAAGTTATAAATCCACTGTTTCAATCTGCAGTTATTTATGTTTCCGGTTCACAACAAATAGAAGTTCCTAATCACTCTCTTATATCAAATATAAATATAATAAATGCAACGTCGTCATATAAAGGAAAGGCTATACACTTTTATTGTCAAAAAGCATGGGACTATATTAGTTTTTTTCAAGTCAACTTTATTCAAATTAAAAACTTTCAAACTGCAATACATTTAAAGACAGAATTTATAGATGATATAAATACCCCTTGCTGGATTAATGCAAATGTATTTCAATCTATATTTATTGATGGATGTCAGTATGGGATAGAAGTAGATGGAAATAGTGATTTGCCAAATGAAAGTTCAGGTAATACATTTCATGATATTCAAGTACAATGTAGACAGCAAACGAAAAAAGTAATTCGTTGTACGGGCGCTTATAATACATTTGATTGTATGATCTGGGATACGTACCGGATGAGTAGCGAACAGATTGTCATTGAATTTTCTTCTAATTCGCATCGTAACTACCTTTTTTCGAATTTACTTTCCACAACTATTGTAGATAAAGGACAATACAATGTTTGTAAGTCTACCTATGAAGAATCTCTTCGGATTCAGTTGCCGATTACGTTAAATAAACCACATTTAATAGGGAACCAAGATGATATATTAGTAAATGCTCAGCAGAAGTATACTGTTAAGCAAGTAAGTGGGAAATTACCTTACGGGGGGAATCTTGCAAATTGTTTTAATTTAATAGATGAACAAAGTGTAAACTATATCGATGTTCCGGATAGTAATCCAGTTGTGATTGAATTAGATTTTACGAAAAATCCAATCCAAATGTTGAATTGTTTTGGCATGTATTTTGGATGGGGAGAGAGCCCGAAGAAAATTAAAATTGAGTATGCATTAAGTGCAACTGGAAATTGGGTTGTTGCATCGGATGTTCCATTAAATGTAGGCGACACAATTATATCGAATATGAAGGCGAGTCAACTATATAAAGCGAGAATTACACTGAGGGGTTATGTTCAAGACCATAAACGTTTTCGAATTAATCGTATATTTGCGAGATCTTCTATGGAAAATGGGAATGCTTGGTTAGCAACAACAGGCGGAAGAATGTTTGGAGATATTGAAATAGAAGCAAGTAAAGGTATCATTATGAAGACTGTTAGTGGAGCGAAATGGAAAGTAACAATTAATGAGGCAGGCCAACTTATTACGACTAAATTAACTTGAGATGATGCTCGGTTATAAATGCTTGGACGAGTTATTAAGTAGTACGATAAAGAGAATGAAAAAGAGATTGTAATTTGGTTTCAACCAAACTACAATCTCTTTTTGTTTCATTTAATCCCACCAAATCCAAGTCCAAAGGTAATTTCGTACATTTCGAGGAGTAATCCGTATGAAGCGTTCACCGTCAAAGAAGCAATTAAAATTTGGAAGTGTTTCATCCGGATTTTCTGGAACAAAGGTGACCGTATTTTCATTACTCGTAACGGTTACTGTAATTGGTGGATCGGTAGGTGAGGCTTGAAGTTGTAACGAAATATTAGCCGTATTTTTAAACTCATTAGTAACAGGTGGACTTATCACTTGTACGGTGAATAACACGATAATTGTTTCGCTTGGTTCTAAATTAGTAGCAACTAGGAAACCGATATTCGGATTCGCTAGTGGAGAGCGTTCTCCGTTAATGGAGACGGTGCCGTTCATAAATTGTAAACCTACTGGAATAGTATCCTGTAACGAAATATTTAAGAGTGAAATCTCGGAAGTATTCGTAATACGCACCGTATAATCAAAATATTGATTTAAATAAGCTGAGCTGACGGAAGCGTTTTTCGTGACTGTCGCAGTTACAAATTGAACTGGTATACGAACAATATTCGAATTAACAACGAAAGTAATAATCGGATCCTGTGGTGTCAATTGGAAAGCGGCTGTAACTGTTGCAGAATTTATAATTGTATTTTTTGAAGGAATAGAAGTTACGAGCACTTGAAATGTTATCGTTGCTACTGAGCCAGCAGGTAAAGCGCCGATATTCATACCAGTGTCTGGACGGACAGTTGGTACCAGAGTACCGTTAATTGTTACGCTATTTTCTATAAATGTTGTACCAGCCGGAATTGTGTCTATAACAGAAGTATTGATTGTCGGAATTGGGGAGTGATTAAATACTGCTAATGTGAATGTAATTATATCTCCAATAACGACAATAGATTTGTCAGCTGTTTTTTCAATACGAACCATCGGATCAATGACTGTCGTTGTAACGATATTTGTTTGTTTTGTAATTGTAATAGGTGGTTTTGTTGGATCAATGATGACGGTATAGGAAACAGAAGCATCATTATTAATTGTAGGTTGAAGAGTAGAAGAAGATATTGTTATTTGGAACGTAATAATAACAGATTCACTAGGAGCAAGAGTTCCTAACGTAATACCATTTTCAGGATTCGCATTAGGTTGATTGATTCCGTTAATTGTAACACTACCAATAACGAATGTCGTATCTACTGGTGCCGTGTCTACTAAAAGAAGATCTTCAATAGTGATATTACCACTATTAGTAGTAGTAATGGTGTACGTTAAAGTTTGACCAGGTAAGGCACTCGTGAAATCAACAGCTTTTATGGCAATGACATTATCATTTTGGACAGTTGTTGTGACAGTATTTGTTGTGGTTGTATTTGTAACAGGTACGTTATTTGGATTGACTATATAGTTAAAAGTAGTGATTGCTTGGTTGGTGAGTTCATTTGGTGTCGGAATAGAAGTTACAGTTACTTGGAATGAAGTGATAGCATTTCCGCCAACAGTTATAGGACCAATTGGTATACCACTTACTGGATTAACTCCCGGAAGAGTTTCTCCGTTTACAATAACGCTATTTTCTATAAATGTAGTACCTTGAGGAATCATATCTTGAATGACTACATCATTTGCTGCAACATTACCAGTTTGATTGAGCGTAATCGTATACGTTAACGTATCACCGACTGTTGCAAATGCTAGGTCAACAGTTTTATTACTATTTAAAGTCGCATGATTAATTGTTGTTATGGCAGCTGATGAAATAATAGTTTCGGTAATAGGTGGTCGATTTGGTAACGTGTATTGGTATTCAATTGTACTCGTGTTAGAGATTGGATTTGTTTGCGGAATTGAAGTAACCCGTACTTGGAATAGAATAGTTGCTGTTGTATTAGGCGGAATGTTATCAATTTGTATCCCGCTAAGTGGATTGTCATTTGGACGAGCGTTGCCATTCACAATAACACTGTTCTCTATAAAGCTCGTATTTGCTGGGATGATATCTGTAACGATAATGTTTTCTACTTGTATATTCCCATTGTTTGTAATGGAAATTGTGTAAGGGATAATCGTTTGTAGGTCAGCATATTGGATAGGCGTTGTTTTTATAGCGAGTACATTAGCAGAAATAACTTCAGTAAAGGTAATATTACTAGTTGATATTTGTTCCTCGCCATTAATTGTATAACGAGAAGTTGATTGGTTTTGGATACGACTGCTAGCTGGAAGAGATACCACAGTAACGGAAAACGTGACTGGGATAGAAGTGTTAGGAGCAATCGTTCCTACAAGTATACCAGTACTTGGATCCGCGTTAAGCTGAGGGATATTATTTACTAACACACTACCGTCTATAAAGGTAGTTCCACCAGGAATATTGTCTGTAAATACAACAGCAGTGGCATCTGTATTCCCTGTATTCGTTAACGTTGTTGTATAAGTTAAAATGTCACCAATTGTTACAGAAGTCAAATCAACAGTTTTAAGTGAAACGATATCAGCATCATTAATTTGAACGAAAGTAGTGTTGGAAGTAGTCGATTTTTGAATTGGTGCAAAATCAGGGTTGAAAACAAAGTCGTAGATGATGTTTGCAGTATTAGGAGTTGGGTTTACAGTAGGTAAATTCGTAACGGAAACTTGGAAGGTTATTGTAGCCATTTGACCTGATGCGATATTAGGAATGGAAAAGCCGATATTCGGATCTGCTGCAGGAAATGCAGTATTGTTAACTAATACACTTCCCGGGATAAATACTGTTCCATCCTCTATCGTATCTGTAAAAAAGATGGAGTTAGTTGTTGTGGATCCGTTATTTTGAATGAGTACTGTATATTCAATAGTTTCATCAATATTAGCTAATATTGTATTAGCAGATTTTGTGGCGATAAGAATAGCATCAATAAATTGTATATTTGTAGTATTGGAAGATGTCGTTTCTGAAATTGGTGGTAAGCTTGGGTCTGGCTGATACTCATAGTGGATGACGGCGATATTATTAATGTTATTTTGAGGAGGTATAGAGACTACATTTACTTGGAATGTAACGATAATTGTATTGTTTGGAAGGATAATATTAAGGGTGATTCCGGTAATTGGATTTTCGTTAGGTCTTGGTATGCCATCTACAAGAATGCTATTTGTAACGAATGTAGTGCCAGCAGCAATTGCGTCAATTAGGAGAGTATTTGTAATAGGTACTGTACCAGCGTTTGTAACTGCGACTGTATATGTGATGATTTGACCGATGCGTGTAATAGATCTGTTAGCGGATTTAATTGCACTAATATTTGCTGTACGGATTTCAGTATTTACTGCATTTGATAATGATCTACGCTGAATAACCGGAGAACTAGAGTCAATTTGGTATTCATACGAAGTGTCTGAAATGTTAGTGACTGTGTTGCCCTCGGGTATATTTGTAAGTTGTACTTGGAATGAAATAGTGACTGTTTCATTTGGTTGTATCGTGTCAAGCGTTACGCCAATTTCAGGATTCGCACCAGGCTGAATGACATTATTTATTGATAAGCTATCTTTAATGAATATCGTACCTTCTGGAATATTGTCAATGAACACTGTATTGTTAGCCGGAACAGTTCCGATATTTTGTAGTGTATTTGTGTAAGTAATATTTTGCCCGATGGATACGAAAGTAACATTCGCCTGTTTAACAGAAATAATATTTGCATTTTGAAGCGATGTTGTAACGATATTAGAAGTTACAGAACGATTCACTGGGGGGGCTGCAGGAATACTTACATATTGGTAAGTTGCTGAAGATTGATTTACAATTTCGGTTTCAGTAGGTGGATTATTTGTTTGTACTTGAAATAGTATTGTTTTGGAACTGTTAGCTTGAATCGTTCCAATTGCTATTCCGTTTTCAGGGTTTACACCTGGCTGAAGTACACCGTTAATTGTGACGCTGTCGGTAACGAATGTAGTGCCAGCTGGAATAGAATCTGTAAAAATAATATTTATTGCGTCAACATTGCCGATATTTTTCACTTCAGAAATATAAAGGATCGTTCCGCCAATATCTACAGTTGTTGGATTGGATGTTTTTGTAATTGTTAATTGTGCTTGCACGAAATTTGTAATGACGATATTACTAGTAGATGTTTCCGTAATAGGCGGTTGCCCTGGATCTGGTTGAATTGTATATGTTGTATTGGATTGATTTGTAATCGATTGTTGCGAGAATGGATCGTTAATAAGAATTTGGAACGAAATAAGGTGAGTAGCGTTTGCTGCTAGGTTAGGCAAAATAACACCTGCATTTGGATTGGCACCAAGTATAGCTGTTCCGTTAAGTGTAAAACTATTGTCTACGAATGTAGTCCCTTCTGGAAGAGTATCTGAAAATATAAGATTTGAAGCAGGAATATTTCCGGTATTCTCTAGCGTTATCGTATAAGTCAAAATATCACCTGTTGTTGCTTGTTGTGCATTGACTGCTTTTAATGAAAGAACATTCGCATCCGAAATTTGTGTGGAAGCTGGGTTAGACGTAATTGTTCGAGAGATGGTAGGAGCGGTTGGATCCGCGATAAAAGTATAGTCAATACGAGCTATATTAGAAATTGGATTCATGCTTGGAATGGATTGAACGATAACTTGGAATGTGACGGTGACGATTTCTGAAGGTGCAATGGCGTTTAAGGAAACGCCTACGTTCGGATCGGTACCTGGGGCTGAAACACCATTAATGGTCACGCTATTCGGAATAAATGCAGTTCCTTCTGGGACTAAATCTGTTAAAGTAACTGTATTTGCAGTTGTATTCCCATTATTTTGAACGACTACAGTGTAAGTGATTGTACCGTTAGTAGATTGTACGAGGGAATCTGTATTTTTAATTACAGATAGGGATGCATCAACGACAGCTGTATTTACCGTATTAGATGAAGAAGTTGCTGTAACTGGAGGTTGACTTGGGTCGACAATATACGTGTAACTTGTAAGTGCTTGATTTATAATCGCTCCTTGCGGTGGAATAGAACTTGCAAGAAATTGGAACGTAATAGTAGCAGAATCACCTGGTGCGATAATGCCAACTGGAATACCGAGAGTTGGACTTGCATCTGGAAGTGGAATTCCATTAAGCGTAACACTATTTGGAACAAATAATGCCCCTTCAGGAACGCCATTAATGAGTAATACAGAATTTGCAGGGAAGTTTCCAGTATTCGTTAATGTTGCTGTATACGTAATGATATCTCCAATCGATACGATTGTACGATTTGCTTCTAAGACAGTTGTAACAGTCGCGTTATTAATTTGTGTGGAAGCACTATTAGAATTTATTGTGCCTGTAACAGGAGGAGAGGACGGATTAACTATAAATTCGTATTGAATAGATGCAACATTTGAAATTGGATTCGAAGGTGGAGTAGATGTAACTGTGACTTGGAAAGTAACAGTTAAAGAACTACCTGCGTTCACGGTTCCGATATTAACGCCGCTATTTGGATTTGCACCTGGAATGGTACTTCCATTTACAGTAAAACTATTTTCAACAAAAGTTGTTCCTGTTGGAATCGAATCTGAGAAATTTACATTCGTAGCGTCTGTATTGCCGTTATTTTGAATTAAAACTGTATAAGTGATCGCGTCTCCGATGTTTGCAAAGGCAGCATTAGCAGTTTTTACAGCTGAAAGCGTTGCTGAGTTAATAGAAGTAACGAAGATGTTCGTTTCCACGTTGCCAGGCTGAGCTTGTAATACATTTCCTACGTTATATTGGAAGTTCACAAATCCTAAGTTTTGGAGTTCTGGTGTAAATGTTGTTGGGTTACTTACAATTTGAACTTGGAATACGATTGTTACAGTTTGATTTGGAATGATCGTATTTATGCCAATACCGTCAATGATAGAAGCGGATGGTATTGGATTGCCATCAACAATAACTGACCCTGCAACAAATTGTGTCCACGATGGTATCGGGTCTGAGAAAATAACGTTATTAGCAGGAATATTTCCTGTATTCGTAATCGTAGTTGTATACGTAATCGTATCACCAATCGTTGCAAAAGCTTTATCTCCAATTTTAGTAGTAGTTAAAATAGCACTTTCAATTGTTGTTGTAACACTATTTGAAGTAATGTTTTTTGAAACAGGAGGATTAGCTGGATTAACGATATGCTGGAAGCTAACGCTAGCTTGATTAGAAATTGGATTTATGGGCGGAATTTCATCGGCACTAATATGAAATGCTACAATGACAGATTCGTTTGGCGCAATATCACCAATTGGAACGCCTGTAATTAGGTCTGCATTTGGGATGGTAGTTCCGTTAAGTGTAAAGCTATTCGGTTCAAAGGAAGTTCCGTCTGGAATTAGGTCGGTAAAAATAACATTCGTCGCACTAACATTTCCACTATTTGTAATCGTAACGGAGTAGATAATATCTTGCCCAATATCTACTGTTGACACATTTGAATTTTTTTGTGCAGTAAGGATAGCGCTATTAATTTGTGTAGTCGTTGTATTAGATTGATTAGAAGTTGTAATAGACGGCTGGCTAGGATCAACGACATAATGATATGTGATAGAAGCAGAATTAGAAATAGGATTTAGTGTAGGAAGTGTAGTAACAGTTGCTTGGAATGTGACGATTGCGGCATTACCACCATTAATGGAACCGATATTTACACCAGTAGATAAATCAGCATTTGGAATGGTTTGCCCATTAACTGTGAAACTATTTGGAACGAAACTTAAATTGCTATCAAGTATATCGATGACGGTAACATCAGTTGCAGCCACATTCCCGGTATTAGGGAGGTTAAGTGTAAATGTTATTGTATTACTAACATCCGCAAAGGTAAGATCTGCCGTTTTTGTACTTATAATATTTGCGTTATTTATTTGAAGAAGCGTAGTGTTGGAAGTAGCTGAACTCGACACTGGAGGGTTAACAGGATCAACAGTAAACTCATATGTCGTTGATGCTGTATTCGGTGCTGGGTTACTAAGGGAAATATTATTTACTGTCACTTGAAAGACGATACTATATATTTCATTTGGTGGAAGCGCTGCAAGTAATACACCTGTATTTGGATTCGCATTAGGTTGTAAAACGCCGTCGACGGTTAATGTGTTAGGAACAAATGTGAGTCCACTTGGTAATACATCTGTGAATACTATATTAGTTGCATCCGTATTTCCTATATTGGAAATAGAAGTAGTATAAAAGGCAGTTTGCCCGATATCTGCAAAGGATGCACTTTCATTTTTCGTCATAGATAATATGGCTTCTTTAATTTGCGTTGAAACAGGGTTGCTAATTGAAGTTTCTGTATCAGGCGGTGAGACTAATTGATAAGATGTTGATGAGAAATTTACAATTGGGTTTTCGGTCGGTAATGAGGTCACGTTTACTTGGAAGGAAACATTTACTGTAGCCCCCGCTGTTATCGGTCCAATATTTACACCGTTTACTGGATTCGCACCACTTTGAGGAACTCCATTAATGGAAAATGTGTTTGCAATAAATGTAGTTCCGCTCGGCATAGTATCTGTGAAAATAACATTTTGTGCAGATGAATTTCCATTGTTTGTTAAAGTGACCGTATAAGTGAGTGTATCTCCGATGTGGCTAAATGCTTTATCAACTTGTTTAGATGAAAGAATGGTAGCTGTATTAATTGTAGTAAATGTTGTGTTTGAAGTAACATTTCTTGAAACAATTGGTGCATTTGGATCAGCGATAAATGTGTAAGAAGCAGTAGCGGAATTGACAATAGGATTTTGGGCTGGTGTAGAAGTAGCGGTAACTTGAAATGCTATAGATATTGAGCTGTGAGGAGCAATTGATCCAAGCGTTATACCGGTATTAGGATTGAGTCCAATTTGCGTGATGCCATCTATTGTAACGCTATCAGTAATAAACGTTGTACCATTTGGTATAAGATCAGTGAAAGTAATATTCGTAGCGTTTGTATTACCGGTATTTGTCAAAAGTGTCGTATAGGTAATGGTATCACCTAGTGTTACAAGTGTTTGATCTACAGATTTCACCATCGTTATCATAGCATCTAGTACCGGGTTTGTAACGATATTCGTTGAAGTAGAAGTTGTAATAGGAGTTCCGTTTGGATCGACAGTATAAGAATATAAAATTGTGTCACTACTCATAATTGAACTTGAAGGGGGAACAGAAAGAACAGTTGCTTGGAAAGTAACAGTTACTGTTTCACCAGGAGCGATATTTGGTATAGTTACTCCAAGTGCTGGTTTCGCACCAGATTGCTGAACCCCATTTATTTTGACTGAGTTTGGTATAAAGGTAGTGTTAGCTGGAATTGCGCTCGTGAACGTTATATTCGTTGCAGTCGTATTTCCTGTATTTGTAATAGTTGTTGTATACGTAATCGTATCTCCAACAGAAATGATAGATTTATCAACGCTTTTTTGGGTCGTTAATATTGCACTATTAATTGTTGTCGAAACAGAATTAGATACATTCGTTTGTGTTACGGCAGGTTGGCTAGGATCAACCACATGTGCAAATTGTACTGAACTAAAATTAGAAATTGGATTTATACTTGGAATGTTTGTAACAAGTACATTAAGAGTAATCACGGCCGTTCCATTTGGGTTTATATTTCCAATCTGAATTCCGTTAGATGGATTTCCGATTTGCTGTGTACCAGAATTGTTTGTAAGAGTGCCAGATATGAATGTCGTCCCATCAGGTAAAGTATCCGTGAAAATTATATTTTGTGAAGTGACATTTCCAGGGTTACTTAATGTAATTGTATAAGAAATTGTATCGCCAATCGTTGCGAAAGTCTTATCTACAGATTTGACGAGTGCAATTTCCCCAGAATTTATTTGCGTCGAAACAGAATTAGATGTCGAATTTCGTGAAACAAGTGGTAAATTAGGGTTTGTAATAAATTGGTAATCGATAGAAGCGCCGTTTACAACTGGTGAGTTTGGTCCTCCAGGTCCGATTGTAAAAATAGGGTTTGGGATGCTAACTACTTGCACGCGGAAGGTGACGTTTATAAAGTCTCCTGCAATAATATCCCCAATTGGTATCCCGTTCGCTGGATTTACTCCAGGTAATAAAACCCCACCTACTCGAACGCTATCTTCTATAAATATTGTATTATTTGGAGTCGGATCTGTAAAAATGATATTCGTAGCAGTTGTGTTCCCTATATTTTCTAATAAAACAGTATACGTTAAAAATGAATTTCCAGGTGCAATGTCAGAAAATAGTCGATCCACACTTTTCGTTGCTTGAATAATCGCTTCGTTAATTTGAACTAAAGTTGGATTACTTGTAGCTGTTTCTGTCACCGGCGGCTGGTTAGGATCAACAATGATAGAGTATGTTGTGCTAGATTGGTTCAATGTTGGATTTGTAGCTGGTATTGAGCCAACAATAGCTTGAAAGCTAATTGTTATCGTTCCTCCAACTGGAATTGGGTCTAAAGAAATGCCGCTATCTGGTCTAAATCCAAGTTGTGAGACGGTATTTATTTGTACGCTATCAGGCACGAATGAAAGTTCGGGTGGTAATATATCGATAAAAACAGGTGTGTTTGCGGTAGTATTTCCGCTATTAGTGAGCGTAGTTGTATACGTAATTGTATCTCCAACAGCAGCAAATGCACTACTTGCAGTTTTTGTTGCGATAACGGAAGCAGTATTTACTTGTGTAAAGGTTTTATTGGATTGAACTGTTCGGGAAACAGGCGGCTCATTTATATCAACAATAAAGTTATATTGAAGCGATGATTGGTTCGGAATTGGATTCGGGTTTGGCAGCGTTGTAATGTTTACTTGAAAATTGAGTGTAATCGATGCATTTGCATTCAAGTTACCAATATTGATACCGTTTTGCGGATTTGCATTTGGGACGGTTACACCATTTATCTTAAAGCTATTTGGGACAAAGGTAGTACCATTTGGAATGGAATCTGTAAACACAATGTTGTTCGCAGTAGTATTTCCCGTGTTTGTAATAGATGAAGTGAATGTAATCGTATCACCAATTGTAGCGAAAGTTGTACTCGCATTTTTATTTAAAACTAAAGTAGCATCAATAATTGGAGTAACCGTCGTATTCGTAATTGTGCTATCAACAGTAGGTGATTGGTTTGGGTTCACGGTATACTCATAATTTACAAGAGCATTATTTGTTAATGTGCCACTAGGTGGTATCGCTAAAATTTGTGCTTGAAAAGTAATGAATACAGTATCTCCTGGGGGAATATCTGCTAAGTGAATACCAAGTGATGGATCTAAACCCGGCTGCGGAATATTATTGATAGTTACAGAGTTTTGGACAAATGAAGCGCCTGCGCCGAGTCCATCTGTTAAAACTGTAGCACTAGCAGGAATATTTCCTGTATTCGTAACGGCAATCGTATAAGTAACGATATCCCCAATTGCAGCATTCGGTGTGTTCACTGATTTTGTTGCGATAATCGTAGCGTTGTTAATTTGAGTTGTTATTACATTACTTGATGCATTGGCGGATGCTGGAGGTAAGTTCGGGTCTACGACATATTGGTACGTAGTGTTACTCTCATTTGGAATTGGATTCGGATTCGGTATAGAATTTACTATTACTTGAAATGAGATTGTTGCACTTGTATTAGGGTTTATTGGATCAATTGCAATCCCACTTGCTGGATTTGTATTAGGGAGTGTATTTCCATTTACTGTTACACTATTAGGGATAAATGATGTTCCGTTTGGAAGTACATCTGTAAAAATTACATTTGATGCAAGTGTGTTCCCGTTATTCGTTAAAGTAGTCGTGTACGTAATCATATCATTTACGTTAGCAAACTGTTTATCTGCCGATTTTACAGCGGCAATTGTAGCATTATTAATAGTCGTCTGTACGGTGTTAGATGCCACCATCTGCGTTACAATTGGTTTGGATGCGTCGTACATGTATTGGAATGTAGTGCTCGATTGATTCGTAATCGGATTTGAACTAGGAATAGTTGGTACAGAAACTTGGAATGAGACAGTACGTGATGAATTCGCTCCTATTGTACCAATTAAAATGCCATTAGCAGGGTTTGCATTAGCTATAGGGACACCGTTAATCGTTACAGTGTTAGGAAGGAAGATGGTACCAGCTGGAATGATATCTGTAAACGTTACATTGGAGGCAGGGATATTGCCGTTATTCGTTAAAATTGTTGCATAAGTTATGACATCGTCAACATCGGCGAAATTTGTACTTGTTAGTTTCGTAGCAACAATATTAGCAGTATTAATTTGTGTCGATACTATATTGCTAGTAGCATTTCTAACAACAGCAGGTAAATTTGGGTCAGCAATAAAGTTATATTGTAGTGCAGCACTATTTTGAACTGGATTTTGTGTAGGTAAACTACTTGCGCTTATTTGAAAAACAATCGTTGTAAAACCGCCAGCAGGAATTGTCCCGACTTGAAGACCTGCACCTGGATCTGCGCCTAGCTGTAAAGTACCACCTATAAAAATACTATTTGGTACGAGTGTGGTGCCAGAAGGGATGATATCGGTAACGACTACATTATTAGCGGGAGTGTTGCCAAGGTTAGCTAAGGAGATTGTATATGTGATTGGTTGCCCAACATCAGCAATAGTTAAATCGACCTGTTTGACAATCACTACATTTGCTATGTTAATTTGCGTACTTACAGTATTACTTAAAGAGGTTTCTATAGTTGGTGGATCACCCGGATTTAGAATAAAGCTATATTGTGTACTAGATGAATTTATTGTTGGGTTTTGTGTTGGTAAAGAGGTGACAGTTACTTGATAAGAGACGGTAAGTGAGCCGTTAGCAGGAATGGAAGGTAACGGAACACCAACGTTCGGATCTGCATTGTTTTGTAGCACGCCATTAATAAGGAAAGTGTTTGGAATAAAGGTAGTACCATCTGGATTTGTATCCACAAAAGTAGGATTATCAGCAGTAACACTTCCTGCATTCGTCAAAAGAATGCTATAAGTTAGTACATCCCCAACAGTGGCAAACGTTCGGTCCACTGTTTTTGCTGAAATGACATTTGCGTCATTGACTTGAGTGAGTGTAGTGGTTGAAGTTGTGTTCTTACTTACAGGAGATGTATTTGGATCCACGATAAAGTTATAGGAAATAGAAGCGCTATTTGAAATAGGATTTGGATTTGGGATGCTAGTTATTGATACTTGGAATGAAGCTGTAATTGTAGTGCCGGCATTAATACTACCAATAGTAATGCTAGTTGGTGTAACGCCTGGCTGAGCAACACCGTTAACTATGACACTGTTTGGTACAAAGGCAGTACCATTCGCAATTGAGTCGGATAGTAATACATTGTTCGCTGTAACATTTCCATCGTTTGTAAGAGAAAAATTGTACGTTAATATATCTCCGACTTCCGCAAATGTTTTATCTACAGATTTAGTAGCTTGAATGTTTGCTAATCTAATTGTTGATGTAACAGAGTTAGAATTTGCTGTTTTTGAAGTGGGTGGCAAGCTTGGATTTACAGTGTAAATGTAAGAAGCAAAAGCGTTATTAATGATAGGGTTTTGTGCAGTAATATTGATGACTGTTACTTGAAAAGAAAGTGTAAAAGTAGCTCCGCCAGGAATTGTACCAATAGGCAAAGCGACGAGAGAATTTACATTTTGCAAAACACCGTTTAGTGTTACAGTACCTGGAGTCAATATCGTTCCATTTGGAAGTGGATCTGTTAGTTGCACGTTAGTAGCAGCTGTATTTCCACTGTTTGTAATAAGGATTGTATAACTGATTGTTTCGCCAATCGTAGCAAATTGTTTATTTGTTGATTTTGTTAAAGTTATATTCGCATTGTTAATTTGAGTGGAAACGAGATTTGAAGAAATGTTTTTTGTAACGGGTGATTGACTAGGGTTGACAGTGTACTGATAAGAAGCGCTTGAACCATTAGATACAACATTCGAAGCTGGGATTGTATTTACTACTACTTGAAATGAAATGTTTTTCGTCGTACCAGTAGGAATGGATCCTATATTTACACCGTTTGCGGGATTTGCTCCAACTTGTGTCGTTCCATCAATTGTTAAACTGTTGAGAACAAAAGTTGTTCCAGTAGGAATGATATCTGTAAAAATAACATTGTTTGCATTCGTATTACCTGTGCCTGTAAAAGAAACGGTGTACGTTAGTGTATCACCAATATCGGCAAAATTTTTATCTACCGCTTTTGTCATTGTTACAGTAGCATTATTCACTTGAGTGGAGACAATATTCGTCGTATCAGTCCCGCTTACTGCCGGTTGATTTGGTACAGGAATGTATTGATAAGTTGTAGTCCCGCTATTTAATATGGGATTTGTTTGCGGGATAGAAGGGACGAGTACTTGAAATGAAACAGTAGTCGTAGCATTAGCAGCAATAGACCCAATTGCTATGCCAGTAGCTGGATTTGCACCAGCTTGCGTAACACCGTTAACGGTTACACTCCCAGGAACGAAAGTAGTCCCGCTAGGAATCGGATCCGTATATATTACGTTAGTTGCAGCAATATTTCCTATATTAGCTAAGGCGATACTGTAAGTTAACGTTTCACCAATATCGGTAAAAAGTTTGTTAACTGATTTTGTCCCGTTAATATCTGCAAGATTAACTTGTGTTCCAGCAGAGTTACTTGTAGCAAGACCGTTAAAAGTCGTTCCTCCGGCGATTGGTGTATATTGAAATGTAATATTAGCAGTGTTGGAGATAGGATTTTGATTTGGAAAAGAAACGACAGTAGCTTGGAAAGTTACTGTACGAGAAGCGTTGTTATTAATTGTTCCAAGAGATATACCAGCAGCCGGATTTGCATTCGTTTGCGGGACATTATCTACTGTTACAGTTCCAGGTATAAAGGAAGTACCGTTAGGAAGAATGTCTGTAAAAATAACGTTATTGGCGGGGAGAAGCCCTGTATTAGGGATAGTAACTGTATAAGTGAGAACGTCTCCAATTGCTGCAACACTTTTATTCACGCTTTTTGTTGCTTGTATGTTAGGTGAATTTATGTTGATTTGTAAACCGACTGTATTTAACATATATGCGTCTCCGTTAGTTGTTAAACGGATTGCAGCGGACACTTGAGAATTTGTTAAATAAGGAGAAATATCAATGGAAGTAATGTCCCAGCCCTGTCTTCCAGCGGAGATGTTTGTACCTGTAGAAGCACTTTGATTTCGCGTTCCAAATGTCCCGGTTGTATCTAAGTTTCCAGCGGCATTATTAATTTGAGAACCGAAGAAATTATTTACAGCATTGTTAGGTCCAGATAAGGCATTTAATGAACTGAAATTTGGCCCGAATAGAGCCTGATCCCCAATTAAATCAGCATCTCCTTCGGTAGAACTTAAAAACAATCTCCCGCTTACAGGCCCTCCTGAAGGTGTTAAAAATCCTGAAACAGATACATCGGCACTACCAGTTTCTGCAGAAACCCGGTTGCCTGCTACGTAAATTGTTAAATTTCTTGCAGGTAAGGAACCATTTTGATATGCGACGATAAGTGTCCATCCAGCCGAGTTAATTGATCCATTAGAAGCATCTAAAGGATCAACAAGTCCAGGTACAGATCCTGTAGTATAGGAGCCAGACCCTCCAGCTTGAATAAGAGTCGTTACGTCTGCTGAACGAGTGTAAAATCCAAATGTAATAGAGTTTGAAACGAATGTTTGATTAGAAGCTGTAACAGCTGAAGGAGTAATTGAGTATGTTGACACAGGTGTTGTAAAAGAAACTGGGTTTCCTAATACGCTCGTAATGTTTTGATCACGAGATAAATAGTTTCCACCCCAAACGAGTTCTGCGTAAAGAATCGTACTACCAGCAGGGATATTTAAAAGAGCGGTAGAACTATTTTGTGTATAGTTTAATGTTGTACCAGCAGGAAAAGAGGTTACTTGTAAAGCGGTATTGGTAGTTATAAATGCGCCAATTGCCCCGATTGTACCAGCACGGTTTTGATTACTGATTTTACTTAAACCGAGTGTGTTTCCTGTAATCGCAAGTGCGCCGTTAGTGGTGGTAGAAAATCGATTTATAATGGGCATGTTGTCACCTCACTTACAATATAGTCTTGGTCAAAATAGGATATGTGTGTGACAAATAAAGGGTAACATGTACAAGTTGAATTGGGAAGATGGCTAGATAAGGGGGTGGAGTATGATTGAATTGGAATTTAGCGTGGAGCGTCTTAGGGAAGAACAAATAGGCGATATTGTAGCATTATCATCTTATATTGGTTGGGATTATAACAGGGAAGAAGTTGAAACAATTTTTAACTCAGGTATTGTATATGGCGTATGGAATGAGAGAAAGGAACTTATTGCTAGCGCAGCAATAATATTATACGGGGAGGCGTTGGCATCTATCGGAATGGTAATTGTACATCCAGATTATAAGGGAAGAGGAATTGGAAAGATGATTACAAATTCATGCATGAATAGCGTATCAGCTCAAACTCCATTTATGCTTATTGCTACGGATGAAGGGAAACCTTTATATGAAAAATTAGGATTTAGAGCAGTAAGTTATGTTTCTAAATACATATGTAACTCGTACAATGCGAATGATTATTGTGTAAGAAATGAAGATTATGTGATGAACTATGAAGAGGGTGAGTTAGAAAAAATAATAAAAATAGATGAATATGCGTTTGGAACAAATAGAAAAGAGTTTTTAAAGAAAAGAATTATGCAAAGTGAACAGTGCACTGTTGTAAGGGACAAGGAACAAAATGTATTAGGTTACGGTTTAAGCATACAAACACCAGAAAATAAAATAATAGGACCGGTTGTTGCTAAAAATGATGAGATGGCAATGAGAATTGTACATGATTTAGCAAAAGGGCATAATGGTAAATTAAGAATTGATGTACTAGAAGGAAAGAAAGATTTCATGAAAGTATTAGAGATTACTGGTTTTAAAAAGGTGAATACACCACCAATTATGATGAAAAATAGCGGTCAATTATTAAAAAGGAATAATGAGTTATATAGCATTGCAGCACAAATTTTTGGGTGAAAAAGAATCCTTCTGAACGAAGGATTCTTTTTCGCTAATCACGATATTGATCATGAGTCGGCTGAAAGAGGTCTTCCTCGATATCCCTTACCATAGAAAAATGATCAACATTATAATGACCATGGAGAATTTTATTATGGTGAGAGATAATTTGTTCTGCAGTCAATACGTCAGAATCAGTTGTGGAATGACCGTTTTTAATTAATGTAACATCAAAGCCTTGTACACTTGCTGTCCTCACAGCGGTATCAATACAATGCTCTGTTTTACATCCACCTATAACAATATGGTTAATCTTTTCTTTTTTTAAAAGTTCAAGTAAAGAAGTGCCATAGAATGCGTTTGTGGCTGCTTTATTAATAAGGATTGCAGACTGAGGTACTTGAATTTCATTATGTACTTCAAAGCCTACGCCGCTACCAGAAGCAACATCGATATCTCTTACGAAAACAATAAGGGCATTGGAATCTATTGCTTTCTGCACGGCTGTATTGAGTGTAGATAATAATTCGGTTTTACGAAAAACTTCACTTTCTTTTTCATTTCCATCCATTAATTCTTGCTGCGCATCGATAATTAATAGTGCTTGTTTCATCATGTCTCCCCTTTAATATGGAATAAGTTCCACTGTACATATTCCTTCATATTGTAAAGAAATCCTCTATTTATAAGCGAAGTAGACGATTGATTTACAAAGTTGTCAAAGAAATTTCATTCTCATGGCGTATAAAAACATGTATGATAGGAAGTGGAGAATTTTTGAGTAGGTGGGAATAACATGCAAACAGTAGAAGATTATCTTTCATTCTTACATACGAAAGGATTTAAATTATCAGAGGAAGCACAAGGATTTATTATGTTCGGACAAGGATATACGGGTGCATCTGATGGCATTGTAAACGCAGCAATAGAAGCGACAATTAAGCATCAATTGCAGTTTGATGGCAGTTATTTTGTTGCGTTATTAGAACGATTGAAAGAAGAAGAGATTACAGATAAAAAAAGCGCTAAGGCTTTTATGCGGAAGTTACAAGCGTAACTTCACGCAGCCTGCGCTTCTTTTTTTGTTTTAGAAGGTAATTCAACAAAAACCATGCCTAGGAAAATACAGAGGCATCCGATAATAGCGGAAATAGAAAGTTGTTCGTTTGCAACGAGAACGCCTGTTAAGGCAGCGAAAACGGGCTCCATTGCGAAAATAATTGCTACTCTCGTTGGAGACGTATGTTTTTGTGCTGATGTTTGAATGAAAAAAGCAATGGATGTCGCGAACAGGGAAGTTAGAAATAGAGCAAATAAAAAGGAAGAATTCGTCCATAGTGCTACTGAAAATAATTTTTCCCAATCTTCAAACAAAAAGGCGCAAATAGAAGAAAACATACCGACAGCTAATACTTGCGATGTGCTTAACAATAAAGGTGATATTTTTTTAGAGAAGAAGCCGTTAACGAGAATATGAGCAGCGAAAGCAACTGCACAACCGAGAACGAGTATATCTCCAATGTTTAATTGAAAAGAATCACCTGCTGTTAATAAATATAAACCCGCTGTTGCTACAGCAATGCCAATTACGATAAAAATGGTAGCTTTTTGTTTTAAAAAGATAAAAGACAAGATTGGTACCATAACGATACTAAGCCCTGTTAAGAAACCAGCTTTTGAAGAAGTTGTATAAAGTAAGCCGAATGTTTGTAATACATAGCCGACGCATAAAAAGAATCCAACGGTTAATCCAGCGAGGCTACTCTGTTTTATATGTTGTTTTGAAGTTTTTTTTGAGAAAATCAGTTGAACGAATAATAAAATGATTCCAGCGAATAAAAAACGTATACCATTAAATGTAAATGGACCAACGAAAGACATAGCATTTTGAACGACAACAAATGTAGCTCCCCAAATAAAAGACACAAATAATAAAGCAAGAGGAGCAATCCAATCTTTTTTCACACTCATACCCCCGTTAATTTTGTAAGATAGCTTTTCTAGCTAACTCATCAGCAACTTTATTTTGACTACTTGGAATCCACTTAATAAAAAAGAGATCGAAACTTTTTATGTACTGCAGTGCTTCCTCTAATAGTGGTGCAAACATTTTATTTTTTGCGTATTCTTTTTCGACAGCTCGCTCAACAAGTTGCGAATCTGTACGAAAAGAGACAATGTTATAATTATGCTCCGTGCAATATTTTAATGCCGCAAGTAAAGCGTGGTATTCCGCTTCATGATTGGACATTGTCCCAAGGGGCAATGATAATTGTACAGCGGGTTGAACCCCTTTAATAAATACGCCTGCACCAGAAGGACCAGGATTTCCTTTTGATGCACCATCAATATATACTTCAATCAAAATGAGAAACCTCCAAATGATAAGATGATCCCCTACCTATATGTTTCTTTGAAGGAGGGGATAGAGTAACTTAGCCGATTGTAATACTATAACGACATGTAAATGTTTCATTCGCTTGTAAAGATTGAATTCCTTTTTTTTCCTTGAAATCTTTTGCTGGATTTACTTCATCAGCAATTCCGTACCAAGGTTCAATACATAAGAAAGGTGCATTCTCGCCTGGTGTCCATACGCCGACAAATGGGAATCCGTCAAATTCTACTTTTACGAATTTATTATGTTTATGAGAACGGATGGAGATTTCATCCGTATTCATATTTTCAAAAATAAGTGCATCGTTTTTAAATAGGTCGTATGTAAGTGGCAACTCATTCGTACTTTCAGCAATTAGTTGCTTCTTATTTGAAAGGTAAGGTCCTTCTAATACGCTCGTTTCTAAACGCTCTGAACCATTAAAAGATAGGTGGTAATCTGTAAATGACTCGCCCTCTAATAACGGAAAATTGAAACCAGGATGTGCTCCGATTGAGAAGAACATCTCTTTTGAAGCAGGGTTATTCACTTCGTATGTTACATGAACGGTTTGTCCGTCTAGTTCATAAGAAACGAGTAATTCGAATTCGTATGGGTATTTTTTTAATGTTTCTTCATTACTAGTTACAATGTAGGTGATTTTCGTTTCACTTTGTTCTTCTACAGAGAATGTAAGATCACGAGCAAAGCCGTGTTGTGTTAAAGAATAAGGTTTACCATCTACGTAGTATGTATTATCTACTAATCGGCCGACGATTGGGAATAAAATTGGTGCACGGCGTCCCCAATAAGTAGCATCACCTTGCCATAAGTATTCTGTATTGTCTTCTTTTAAGAGAACGCTTTGTAATTCTGCACCTTTGTCAGAGATGGTAACGATCACTTTTTCATTTTGAATTGTTGCAGTCATGAAGTAAAACCTCCTAAATCTTTCATATATTTCATTATACGTTGTCTAAAAGAAAAAGGGTAGTTCATGGTAGGAATCTATTGACGAAAGGGGGGCTACCGCGTAAAATATAGTCTTGTTGCTTAAAAAACGAATAACGTGGTTCGAAACCATCCCACGTAAAAAAACTAAGGAGATTTTGTCATGAATATTAGAACATTAGTCGGTAATGGTATTTTAGCGGCATTATATATTGCTGTTTCTATGCTTATTCAGCCATTTGGCTTTACGAATGTACAGTTTCGTATTTCAGAGATGTTTAATCATCTCGTTGTATTTAATAAGAAAGCAATTTACGGAATTGTATTAGGTGTATTTTTAACGAATCTCTTTTTCTCACCTATGATCGCTTACGATTTAGTATTTGGAGTAGGGCAATCTATTCTTGCATTAGTTGCAACGATTATTTCTATGCGATTTATTAAAGGTGTTTGGGCTCGTATGATTTTTAATACAGTTATTTTTACAATTACAATGTTTATGATTGCAATTGAACTTCATCTTGCATTTGATTTACCATTTATGTTGACTTGGTTAACATGTGCAATCGGTGAATTTGTTGTTATGGCGATTGGTATGCCTGTAATGTACTGGATTAATAAACGAGTACAATTTGAAAGATTTATGTAATAGATGAAAGAGCTATTCCTATAGGGATAGCTCTTTTTGCATGTGATAATATTGAATATAATTCTTTGACTCTTGATAAAATATAATAAAATAAAGTGAGGCTTTCATTAGCTGGATACATATAAGAAGTCTTACATAAGGGGAATCTATAGTATGAAATATAAAATTCATTGGTTGTATAAAGCAAAACGCGGTTTTCAGACGGAATTAACGACAGATTATATGAACATAGAAGAAGCACTTCAATTTGCGGAGGATTTCGAGAAAACAGGAAGAGTGAAAGAATTATTATTTTACGATGAAATGGATGCAGAATGGTCATTAAAGGAAATGAAGAAGCTGAGCAAACAAGTGGAGGAAGAACCCCAAGAAATACTCGTTTATTTTGATGGCGGCTATGATGTACAGACGAAAGAAGCTGGTATAGGCATATGTGTATACTATAAAAAAGGAAATAAAAACTACCGAATTCGCCGTAATGCATATATAGAAGGTATATATGATAATAATGAAGCGGAATATGCATCACTATTATATAGCATGAATATACTCGAGGAATTAGGGATTAAGTATGAAGCGGTCACGCTTCGCGGAGATTCTCAAGTTGTACTGCAGCAATTGGCTGGAGAATGGCCTTGTTATGATGAACATTTAAATCATTATTTAGACCAAATTGAGCAAAAGGCGAAGCAAATGAAATTAAAACTTGTATGTGAGCCTATATCAAGAAAACAAAATAAAGAAGCACATCAATTAGCTACGCAAGCATTAGAAGGAACAGTGATTGATAGTCATAAAGAAATAACCGAATAGAGAGGTGCAAAGGTGGATAAAAAGCAACTCATTACAGAGGTAAATGACTTATTAGAAACGTATTGTGAAGGATGTTTTTTGCGAGAACATAATCGAAAGACAAATAGTAAGTATTATGCTCATTCCTTTTGTATAAGACAATGTACAGTTGGAGAAACATTGAAAAAATATGGGGAACAGTTGTCATGAAAAAACATCCAGAGAAAACTCTCTGGATGTTTTTTAGTGCTTCGCTTCATTTAATTGATGCTCACACTCGCTTAATTTCTTTTCCTCATTTATTAAAAATGGCTCGTCTAAATCTGTTGCAACAGATTTCATAATTTCAAGCTGAGAGCGAGCTGCTTCTACAGCAGTAGTAGCATGCTCTAATGTATCTGGATCCATTGAAATTGTCGCTGATCCTACCATTTTTTGTGCTGTTTCTACACGGAATTTCACTTCTTCAAAATCATTTACTTCTAATCCCATTAATAATTCCTCCTTTGTATAGTGCGCATTTCACATAGTTTTTGCTCTGGAAAACGGAAATATACAAAGGAATAACAAAGGAATAACAAAGGAATAACAAAGGAATAACAAAGGAGGTTACCAAGTAAGGTAACCTCCTGTCATATGTTGGATTAAAGTTTTACTACGTTAGCAGCTTGAGGTCCACGGTTTCCTTCAGTGATATCGAAAGATACTTCTTGACCTTCTTCTAAAGCTTTGTAGCCTTCGCCTTGAATAGCAGAGAAATGTACGAATACATCGTCAGCGCCTTCAATTTCGATAAATCCAAAACCTTTTTCGTTGTTAAACCATTTTACTTTTCCTTGCATGTTACAATTCCTCCTAGAAAACATTTACGTTTTTTCATTTAGTGAAATTCATTTGAAAAGATAATATAAACTAAAAATGCTATAATCTTGAATATTCTGCTAAATGATTAATTTAAATATACACGAATTGGGAGAATTTAGTCAAGTAAGCGATTTTATTTTTTTGTATTTTTAAATAATTTTTTAGCCAAATTTTTTAATAGGTATAGGACAGGCCGAGTATGTAATAGTCTTAATTGAACGCTATACATAATGAGGTGAAAGAATGAATGAGTCTTATTTATTAGATAATGAAGGAATGAGAACGAGAAACGACATACCGAATTGGGTTGTAAAGGAATTTCAAAATTTTTCGAGTGTTGTGCTAGAACCAACTTTTCCGTGCTATTTCGGCTTAACAGCTTTAAAAAAGAATGAACTTCGTTATTCATTTCTCTCTCATAATGATTGGAGTCATTTGCCACATACAATGTTATCTTTTTTAGAGCTAATGAAAGAGCGTCCAATTGTAAGAAGAGGCTTTTTTCTTTTTGTAGAACCGGAATGTGAGGAGCAATCACTGGAATATTACCGTGATTACTTTTGGAAAGTACTACAATATTTACATGAAAACGATAAGGAAACATGGCCAAAGCAAATTCCTAAAGACCCAGACCATTACTTATGGGAATTTTCATTTGGCGGGGAACCGATATTCGCATTTGGAAACGCACCAGCCTATAAACAACGAAAAACTAGGCATTTAGGAAATTCTCTCGTTATTGGATTTCAGCCACGTACTATATTTGATGGATTAGAAGGGGATCGTCCTAAAGGAGCATATTCTAGGCAAACGGTCCGTGAGCGAGTTGAAAAGTGGGATCAGCTGCCGAAACATCCTAACATTAGTCATTATGGTGACCCGGATCATCGTGAATGGAAACAATACTTTATAGGAGACGATGTAGAACCGTTAAAAGGAAAATGTCCTTTTCTTCATAAGATAGAAAAGTAAGAGTCATCATCTGGATGGCTCTTTTGCATATTTTGGATAAAAAAGGGTATTTTAGTAGTAAATATTTTGAGGGAAGCTAGTCTATTTTTAATTATTACATCATTACTTAATAGTAAAGGAAGTAGAAAGGATAGAGTGATGTTTGGAGCGATTATACAACAAATTGTATTAGGTATTTCATTAGCTGCGCCAGTAGGTCCGATTAATATTGAAATGTTAAAACGAGGAATTGAACGAGGTTTTTGGCATGCGTGGGTTGTTGGAATTGGTGGAATGACAGCAGATATTTTGTTTATGCTTCTCATCTATTTCGGTTTATCTTCTCTGTTTATGTATACATATGTACAAGCTTTTATGTATTGCACAGGGTTTTTCTTATTATTTTATTTAGGATTTCAAAGTGTAAAACAAGGAATTTCTCAATCGAATATGGAATATAAAAAAGAAGAGGTAGGCGGCCTTAAACAATCGTTTATGGCAGGTTTTTTAATTGCGATATCCAATCCATTAAATCTTGTTTTTTGGTTTGGTATATACGGAAGTACACTTAGCTCATTGCTTACGAAGGTAACGAAACAAGAAGCCTTTTTGTACAGTCTTTGTATTATCGTTGGTATTATTTTATGGAATGTAAATATTGCTTTTTCTGTCCATTTTGGCAGAACTTTATTAAAGCAAAAAGCACTTGGCTATATAACAGCCGGAGCAGGTATTATTTTAGTAGGATATTCTATCCATTTTGCATACAAAGCTTTACAGTTGTTCACATAAGATTGAAGGGGAGATTTTTATGTATCGAACCACTATTGACGGAAAAGAAATCATTATTACGTTAGCACCAAAAATCAGAAAAGAAATTACTGATAGAAATCCACTATATGAAGCGGTATTTCATAATGCAGCAAGATTACTACAAACAAAGCAACCAACGTTTGCTGTAAATCATGAAATATTTGGACTTATCATTGGAGAGGTACAAAGAGGAGAAGTAACAGTGTTTGCGGTGGAACATATTATTCCAAAGCAAAATATATTTGGACCGAACAATTTTTTCTCGACAATAGAGCAACAGGCAAATTTGTAAAGCGTATAGAATAAGATATAGAAAAGAAATAGTCGTAACGATATGTTGCGACTATTTCTTTTGAAAAGGGGGAAGGAAGATGAAGAGGGTGGGGAAAGAGTTCTTTTTACAACATGATATCGTTATTATGTATAGTATTTTATTTGTTTTTATTATTATTTTAAAAATGCAATTTTTCACATGGATCGGTTTGTTAGCATGTTTGTTTGGGATTATTTTTTATACGCTAAACGAATATATGACACATCGGTTTTTATTTCATTTAAAACCACCTAAAAACGTATTTTTATTAAAAATGCTAAGAAGATTACATTATGACCATCACGTATATCCAGATGATTTAAAACTTTTATTTTTACCTGTATGGTTTAGTATACCGAGCTTTACTATATATTTACTTATATCATACGTGATAACAAAAAGTGTTACCATTACACTTTCATTCGGAATCGGAATGATTATTATGCTTCTCGTTTATGAATGGAAACATTATATTGCACATAAGCCAATTCGCCCTGTCACTAAGTTTGGTAGGTGGCTAAAAAAACAGCACATATTACACCATTATAAAAATGAAAAGTTTTGGTTCGGTGTTTCAAATCCAGTATTCGATTTCATATTTGGAACGCTTAAAGATGGAAAAGACGTTGAATTAAGCGAAACAGCTCGTAATTTAGAAAAGGAGAAAAAAACAGAAGTGGTGCGATAAGCACTACTTTTTTATTCTATTTTAATGAGTATGAAAGCTTCACTGGTGCGTAAATTTTATGTTGAAAAAGTATATTAAAAATTTAGGGGAAAATGCCGAAAAATGTCTATCGAAAAATCTTTGCAGGAATGTATGGATTGTCTAAAATGAAAATAAGTTTCTGAATATTTATAAAATTTAGTTTTTGGTTATGCAAGGGGGAATTGTACTTTCAGTAAGAGAGGGGATTAGAGAATGAAACGAGATGATACGTCAGCACGTAAGTTACAAAATGAGGTGAATTATACAGAGGTTGTTCAGTCAGAAGAATTTCAATTGTTATTAAATACGAAAAAGAAGTTTATCGTTCCGATGAGTATTTTCTTTTTAAGTTTTTTTATTACTTTACCTATTTTAACATCGTATTCAAAGGTACTCAATACATCGGCATTTGGTGATGTTACGTGGGCGTGGGTATTTGCTTTTGCACAATTTATTATGACGTGGTCATTATGTATGATTTACAGCAAAAAAGCTGAATCCTTTGATAAAATCTCACAAAATATTCTGCAAGAGATGCAAAAAGGGAGGGGCTAACTTTGAATACAACCGCTTTTGCACTATTTTTAATCATCGTACTTGGTACACTCGTCATAACTTATTTTGCATCGAAGAAAACGAAAAATGCGAGTGAATTTTATACAGCTGGAGGGGGATTAACTGGTTGGCAAAATGGTCTGGCCATTGCGGGAGATTATATGTCTGCTGCGTCTTTTCTTGGTATAGCAGGAGCGATCGCGTTAACTGGGTTTGATGGTTTCTTCTATAGTATCGGTTTCTTAGTTGCTTATTTAGTTGTACTATACTTAGTTGCAGAGCCGCTTAGAAACTTGGGGAAATACACATTAGCAGATATGATTGCGGCGCGTTTTGATGCGAAAAAAGTTCGCGGAGTTGCAGCGCTTAATACGATGACGATATCCATTTTTTATATGATTGCACAATTAGTTGGTGCGGGTGCACTTATTAAATTACTATTAGGAATCGAATATACAACATCTGTATTAATCGTTGGTACACTTATGACTGTGTATGTTATTTTTGGTGGTATGACTGCGACGAGCTGGGTGCAAATTGTTAAGGCAGTATTACTTATGGCCGGTACATTTATTATTTCTGTAATCGTTTTCGCTAAATTTAATTTCAGTGTGACGGAAATGTTCGCGCAAATGAAAACAGCTACTCCGTTAAAAGAGTCGTTTTTAAATCCCGGTGTAAAGTATAAAGATGGTCTTGATACGCTATCTTTAAATTTAGGACTAGTTCTTGGTACAGCAGGGTTACCACATATTCTTGTCCGCTTTTTTACAGTACGTGATGCAAAAACGGCACGTCAATCTGTCGTATATGCGACATGGTTAATTGGCGCATTTTATATTATGACGATTTTCTTAGGATTTGGGGCAGCGGCGTTTGTAGGAAATGAGGCGATTATTAAAGCAAATCCAGCTGGTAATATGGCAGCACCTTTATTAGCGAAAGCATTGGGCGGAGATTTCTTATTTGCTTTCGTATCAGCAATTGCCTTTGCAACGATTTTAGCTGTAGTGGCAGGCCTTGTATTAACAGCAGCATCCGCATTCGCACATGATTTTTATAATGAAATTATCCGTAAGGGGAAATCAACGGAAAAAGAGCAAGTATCCATGGCTCGTTATGCGTCTATTGGAGTAGCTGTATTATCTATTATACTAGCGTTATTTGCTCAAACGTTGAACGTAGCATTTTTAGTTTCTTTAGCATTTGCAGTTGCAGCGAGTGCAAACTTGCCAGTTATATTATTCACAATATATTGGAAGCGCTTCAATACAACAGGTGCCATCTCTGGTATGATTGCTGGTCTTGTATCAGCTATTGTTCTTGTAGCGTTAAGCCCAAATGTATGGAACCCTGTAGCTGGAAAAGCTATATTTGTTGGGGAAGCGATATTCCCATATACGACACCTGGAATTATTTCGATTCCGCTTGGATTTCTTGCAGCGTATTTAGGAACTGTTTTATCTAGTAAGAAAGAAGATGCAGCAAAATTTGATGAAATTCTCGTGAAATCTAATACTGGGCATGGTATTAGTGACGCGTCTTCGCATTAAAAAAGAGGAGCTTTTCGATAGATAAGAAAAGCTCCTTTTTCTTTTGTCATTTTCTTGTAAATAATACTGCTTTGTAAGTAGGATTTGTCTTAATTTTGTGGAATGAAAATAAGCAGGGAGAAATTTAAATCATCATGGTACCAGCGCAGCTTTTGTGAAAAATAAGTTGTTATGGAAGGTGGAAGAAATGATGAAAACGAAACAGACTGATGAATTATTAGCAAAAGATGAGCAATATGTTTGGCACGGAATGCGTCCCTTTAGTCCAAATAGTACAATGGTAGGGGCAAAAGCAGAAGGGTGCTGGATTGAAGATATACAGGGAAAAAGATATTTAGATGGTATGAGTGGTCTTTGGTGTGTGAATAGTGGATATGGCAGAAAAGAGCTTGCAGAAGCGGCATATAAGCAATTACAAACATTATCATACTTTCCGATGTCACAATCACATGAACCGGCTATAAAGCTTGCAGAAAAATTAAATGAATGGCTTGGAGGGGAGTATGTTATTTTCTTCTCTAATAGTGGTTCGGAAGCGAACGAAACAGCTTTTAAAATAGCAAGACAATACTATGCGCAAAAAGGTGAACCACATCGTTATAAATTTATGTCACGTTACCGCGGGTATCATGGGAATACAATGGCAACGATGGCAGCGACGGGACAGGCACAGCGTAGATATCAATATGAGCCATTTGCTTCAGGATTTTTACATGTGACGCCGCCAGATTGTTATCGTATGCCTGGAATAGAAAGAGAGAATATTTATGATGTCGAATGTGTAAAAGAAGTAGATCGGGTCATGACATGGGAATTAAGTGAAACGATTGCAGCTTTTATTATGGAACCAATTATTACGGGCGGAGGCATTTTAATGCCGCCACAGGACTATATGAAAGCTGTTCATGAAATGTGTCAAAAACACGGTGCATTGCTCATTAGCGATGAAGTGATTTGCGGTTTCGGACGTACAGGAAAAGCATTTGGATTTATGAATTATGATGTGAAGCCAGATATTATTACGATGGCAAAAGGGATTACGAGTGCGTATTTACCATTATCAGCAACAGCTGTGAAAAAAGAAATATATGAAGCATTTAAAGGAAAGGGAGAATATGAATTCTTCCGTCATATTAATACATTTGGTGGAAATCCTGCAGCTTGTGCACTAGCACTTAAAAACTTAGAAATTATGGAGAATGAAAATTTAATTGAGCGCTCTGCACAAATGGGCTCGCTTTTATTAGAACAATTAAAAGAAGAAATTGGAGAGCATCCACTTGTTGGGGATATTAGAGGAAAAGGTCTACTAGTGGGAATTGAACTAGTAAACGATAAAGAGACGAAAGAGCCAATTGATAACGACAAAATTGCAAGTGTGGTAAATGCTTGTAAAGAAAAAGGGTTGATTATAGGTAGAAACGGTATGACAACAGCAGGATATAATAACGTTTTAACGCTAGCACCACCGCTTATTATTTCAAGTGAAGAAATTGCCTTTGTTGTTGGAACGTTGAAGACAGCGATGGAACGCATTTAGTAATGATATGGATGATGAACCAGCACGAACTATTTTTGAAAACTGGTTAAAAAAGAACAAGATCGTTTAAAGACAAAACAAAAAAGAGATTACTATCTTATAAGATAGTAATCTCTTTTTATTGTAGAAAGCTTATTTACTTGCTTTCATTGCTTTATCTTTTGCACCAAAAGTGTATTTTAACATTGGTGGTGTAATCATTGTAGTTAAAATAACGACAATAACGATAGCTGTAAAGTAATCTTGTGCTAGTAGACCTGAAGAAAGTCCTGTTCCTGCGATGATAAGTGCAACTTCACCACGAGAAACCATTCCAGAACCGATAATTGCAGAAGACTTAGCATCAAATCCAGTCATTCGTGCACCTAAGCCACAACCGATTAGTTTCGTTAATACAGCGATTACTGTTAATGCTAGGATGAACCAAATTTGATCGCCAATACCATCAAATGTAATATTCATACCGATACTTACGAAGAATACTGGAACGAACATAGCGTAAGCGATTGGCTCTACTTTCTTTTCTACTTCATGTTTGTAGTTCGTTTGAGAAATCGCAATACCAGCTGCGAAAGCACCGATAATACCAGCAATTCCTAATAGTTCGCCGAAATATGCGAATGAGAAACAGATGATAAGAGCCGCGCTCACGATAGACTCAGATACGCGTAGCGGTGATAACCAGCGCATAATCGCAGGAACACCTTTCCATCCGATTAAAATAATAGAAGCGAAGAATACAACTTTCTTCAAGATAATCATTGTTAAGTTAACATCGTCTGTACCTAGGAAACTCATTGCAAATGCTAATAAAATAACGACAAGAATGTCATCAAATACAGCTGCGCCCAGCATAGTTGTACTTTCACGTGTTTTCATCTTTCCTAAATCGCGAAGTGTTTGTACGGAAATACTAACACTTGTCGCACATAGAAGTAATCCTAAAAATACAGCATTTCCTTGTTCCATTCCCATAATAAGACCAGAAACGTAACCACCTACGAATGGAAGAATGATACCTCCGAGTGCAACAGCTAAAGAAGAATTACGATTTGCGTTTAATTCCTCTAAGTCTGTTTCAAGTCCTGCCATAAACATTAAAAGAATAACACCAACATTACTTAATTGTGTTAGAAGTTCTGAGTTTTCAATCCAACCTAATACAGCTGGACCGATAACGATACCGACAATTAATTTACCTAGTACAGAAGGTTGACCTAATCTGACACTAAGATCACCAGCAAGCTTTGTACTTAATAAAATAAGTGCGATTTGAAAGAAAAATTCGAATTCCATCGGATCCTCTCCTTATCATTTTTATTTTTATCATACGATTTCTCGGAATTTGCCTAATGAAAATATGTAAAACCCATTAAACAAAGGGTCTGATTACAAGTTCTTTTGAACTCGTAATTTGAACCTGTAATTAATATATAATAGATTTTACAAAAAATCAATGGAAAAATGGGGGCTTTTTTAGAGAGAGACTGTGTAATTGGGGATATACATATAAGAGTAGCGTGTGAATTTATATATGTATGAAATAGTATGAAGTCCTTTTTCATTACAAATAATAAAGCCTAAATGTTATTTCACGAATTATAAATGTGAAAGGGAGGACTTATCATTTGAAGTCATTAAAAAATAACTTGTCTATCGTTGCTTTAGGTGGAGTAAATGAAATAGGGAAAAATATGTATGTTATTCAATTTGAAAATGATATTGTCGTTATTGACTGTGGATCAAAATTTCCAGATGAAAGTTTATTAGGAATTGATTTAATCATTCCAGATGTCACCTACTTACAAGAAAATAAAGAAAAAATTCGCGGATTAGTCGTGACGCATGGACATGAAGACCATATTGGGGGAATACCATATTTTTTAAAACAACTAAACGTACCAATCTATGCTACGAAGTTAACGTTAGGTTTAATTGAAATTAAATTAAAGGAACATAACCTTCAAGATGATACAGAATTAATCGTTATTCATTCAGAATCAGAAATTGATTTCGGTGCTATTAAGACAACTTTCTTTAAAACGAATCATAGCATTCCAGATTGCCTCGGTATTGTTTTTCATACACCAGAAGGTACTATAGTACATACAGGTGATTTTAAATTTGATTTAACACCAGTTAATAATCAACATCCTGATATTCATAAAATGGCTAAAATAGGTAGTGAAGGTGTATTAGCTTTACTATCTGAAAGTACAAATGCAGAACGACCTGGATTTACCCCATCAGAAAGGTCGGTAGGGGAACGGATAGAGGAAATATTTATGAAAGCAAATAGGAAAGTGATTATTTCTACTTTTGCTTCTAATGTGAATCGTGTTCAGCAAATAGTTGAAGCTTGTATAAAAACAAATCGAAAACTGGCTTTGCTTGGCAGAAGTATGGTAAATGTAGTAGAAGTTGCTCTAGAGAAAGGGTATCTAAATATTCCAGATGGTATGCTAATTGAAGCAAATGAGGTAAATAATTTAGATCCAAAGCAGGTCGCAATACTTTGTACAGGAAGTCAAGGAGAACCAATGGCAGCTTTAGCGCGTTTAGCTAGTGGAAACTATAGGCAAGTAGATGTTTTACCAGAAGATACAGTTATTATAGCTGCGACTCCTATTCCAGGAAATGAACGTAATGTTTCGCGAATTATCGATAACTTATTTGCATTAGGGGCAAGAGTGATTTACGGATCAGGCAGTTCTACTGGAGTCCATGTATCTGGCCATGCATATCAAGAAGAATTGAAGTTAATGCTCACATTAATGAAGCCAAAATATTTTATCCCCATTCATGGAGAGTTTAGAATGCTACATCACCATAGCTTGCTAGCGGAATCAATTGGTGTCGAAAAAGAAAATATCTTTATCGTTCGTAATGGAGATGTTGTAGATATAAGTAATCAAGTGGCAATTCAATCGAGAAAAATACAAGCAGGAAATATATATGTAGATGGATTAGGAATTGGTGATGTTGGAAATGCATTATTACGTGATCGAAAACAACTTTCAGAAGATGGAATGCTCGTTTTAGTTATTACTTTTAATAAAGTGGATGGAGAAATAATTTCAGGTCCTGATATTATTTCTCGTGGATTCGTCTATGTTCGTGATTCAGAAGAATTTTTGAAGGAATTAAATAAATTAGCTGTTATTACGATTAATAATGTAAAGAAAGAGAAAGTGAATAGCTGGGGTATTTTGAAAAGAGAAGTAAGAGAAGCTTTAGGGAAGTATATATATACGAGTACGAAAAGAAAACCGATGATTCTTCCTATAATTATAGAGGTGTAATAATGAATAAAAAGAATTCTCTTACGGGAATTCTTTTTTGTTTTGAAGGCAGAATGAACATATAATGAAATAAATAGAAATGAAAGGGAATAAAAGATGTTATTAAACAAACGCTTTACAATTGGAGAAATGGCAAAAATGCATAATATAGCGGAATCTACTTTACGTTATTATGATGAAAAAGGAATTTTTCATCCGTCCATTGTGGACCCACAAACAAATTATCGCTATTACACAATCGATCAATTTTCACTATTAGATACGATTAAGTTTTTACGTCAATTAAATATTCCATTAAAGGAAATTAAGAAATATATTGATGAAAGAAATCCAGCATACGCACTCAATTTGTTGGAAAAACAACAAGAAATGATGTTGAAAAAACAAAGAGAAATTGAGTATGCTTTGGCGAAAATGGAGCATAGAATTCATTTGATTAAGGAAGCAACAAAAGCAAAAGCTAAACAAATGGTAATAAAAGAGATCCCGCGGCGAAAAATAACAGCCATTGCGGTTGCTCCGAATACGACGGATGATATGTTTGAGTACTACATCCATTCGTTGCAAAAAAATATGAGGCAAATGGATGATAGTTTATTTTCTGGAGATATTGGTGTAACAGTGGCGAAAAAAGGATTCATGCAAAATGAGTTTCAAGCGTATAGTAGCGTGTTTATTCTTTTGGATTATATGCCGTATGAAGTGCATAATTCAGATGAGATTAAGGAAGGTTTATATGCTTGTTCTTATCATCATGGACCGTATGAAGAAACAGATGCAACGTACAAGGAGTTACTTACATACATTGATAAAGAAGGTTATGAAGTACATGGAGATTCGATTGAGATTGGATTAATCGATTGGTCTGTAACAGAAAATCCAGAGGAGCAAGTAACAGAAATTCAAATTCCTGTAGTAAAAAAATAAGATGAAAACCTTTGAATTGATTACAAATTTACATTCATTCATATAATTCAGTTACCTATTTTTTAAATTCTCTATTGACCTTCAAGTTACTTGAAGGTTTAAACTAAGAAAAGAGAGTTGAAAAAAGGAGCATAATAGTATGGAAGCAACAGAAAAATTAAGAGAAAAACCAATAAAAAGTTTATTTATTTCTTATTTAATACCAGCCGTTCTTGGAATGGTATTAATGTCAGTGAATATTGTAATTGACGCGGTCATGATTAGTAGAGGAGTTGGGGCGAACGGTTTAGCAGGAGTAAACGTGGCTATTCCAGCGTTTTCAATTTTCTTCTCTATTTCATTATGGATTGGGATGGGCGGGGCAACGTTATATTCCATTGCATTAGGTGAAAATAAAATTGAAAGAGCAAGGTCTATTTTTACTCAATCCATGACGATAGCAGTCATTATCGTAGGCGTTTTAGCGGCGATTTGCTTATGGAGAATAGAAGACTTAGCATACTTATTCGGTGCAAACGAAGTGATTTTACCGTATGCGTTAGACTATTTACACGTATTATTAACATTTGGAATGATATACGTTTTAGAAAATATTTTAAGTACATTTATACGAAATGATGGAAATCCTAATTTAGCAATGGCAGGTTTAGTTGTAACAGCTGTATTAAATATAGTGTTTGACTATATCTTTATTTTCATCTTTAAATGGGGCGTAACAGGAGCTGCTTCAGCAACTATTCTTTCAGCAGCGATTGGTTTCCTTGTATTATTAACGCATTTCTTTAGAAAAAGTAGTATTTTAAAATGGACGAAATTCCATTTTGAATGGGATACAGTAAAACAAATTATGATAATCGGTTTCCCGAGCTTTACAGCAGAAAGTACAGTAGCGATTGTAACGATTGGTTTTAATATTGCATTCGTTCAATATGCAGGAGAAGTAGGAGTCGCTTCTTATGCGATGGTGAATAGTATTCATGCAATGACATTACTATTATTCTTTGGGGTAGGTGCTGCATTACAACCGATTGCTAGTTTCCATTATGGTGCCAATTTAGCAGAGAGACTTCGTGAAGGATTGCAGTTTGCAGTGAAAATTGCAGTTGTACTTGGAGGCGTTGCAATAATTGTCGGATTATTCTTTGGGAAATATATTATTGGTCTATTTGATGTCCAATCTCCAGAGTTATTGGAGTTAACATTAACGGGTATTAGCTTGTTCTTTATCCAATACGTATTTTTAGGTTATAACATTGTATATGGAGAGTACTTCCAATCAGTGCGACAAACGACAAAATCAGTACTTATTATAATGAGTCGAGGGTTACTATTTATTATTCCATTATTATGGATTATGCCGAAATTATTTGGGATAAACGGAATTTGGCTCGTTATGCCAGTAGCTGAAGTATTGACAGCGATTATCGTGTTTACGATGAATCGAATGAAACATCCTGTGCCATTAAATATGGTAGGTGAGAAAAAAGTAATATAATGAAGAAAATCCCCTTGAGCAAGTAAGGGGATTTTTTATTTTTTTAAACTGATAGCAAAAGATCCATCAATTTCTTGAACAGAAGCAAAGGCAACGTTTTTAATATTTGTAATTCCTTTTTCTTTTAACTCTTTATATAACCACTTTTTGTCTTTATGAATTAACTTTAAGTTATCGTATTGAATTTGTGAATCAACGATAAGGGCAATTGGTAATCCAGCATACTTAACATCTATATTCAAATCTTTCGGAGTTAATGGGACAAGTTCACGCTTTGGTAAAATGCTAATGGCTCCATTCGCTTCTAAAATAGCGTATTCAATTTCATGAACACTTGGGTATCCTGCGACGCGAAGATTAGAAAGTAATTCAGCAATGGGATACCTACTTTTTTGTAAGTTCTCAAAAATAATATCACCATGTTTAATTAAAATAATCGGGTGCCCGAGAATAAAACGATTTAGTTTGTTGAATAGGCTTAATTTTGTAAGGATTAAATGCAAACATGTAATAACGACCATACCGAGAAAAGCTTGCAAAGCACCAGAGACTGGTATGGCTTGAAAAGCTAAATAAGATAAAAAGATAATAGCACCAAAATCATGAGGAGTTAGTTGTGCTAAAGCTGATTTACCGAGCATCTTAAGTGATAGTAAAAATAAAATAAAAAAGAACGATACGTTACATAAAAAGAGAAGCAATAGAGACACTCCTTCGTGCAAAGTTGTACTTACTGTTCCCGAAAGAAATATAAATATTACTTTCTAGAGGATAAATTAGGTTGAATTGGAATTTGTCTGTATACAAACAAATAAATGGATATTATCATGAAAGAAGCAAAGAACATAGGAGTATATGGATATGAAAAAGAAAAAAATAATGAAGTATATGATAGGAATTATAATGGTTTGCGCCGTTTATGTGGGATTTTTACAATATAACATTTATAAGCATGGGCAAATGAATGCGACCTATGAAGCTGATTATATCATTGTATTAGGATCGAAAGTGAACGGAACGAAACCATCGTACTCATTGCAATATCGTATTGATAAAGCAGCTGAGTATTTGAAATCACATGAGAAAGCAATTGCTATTGTATCTGGAGGGAAAGGAAAAGGGGAAGATATTTCAGAAGCATTAGCAATGAAAAATGGATTAATGAAACTAAAAATTGAAGAAGACCGCATTATCATGGAAGATAAGTCAACGAGTACAGATGAAAATATTAAATTCTCAAAACCTTTAATTCCGGACAATATGAAAAAAGGAATGATCGTAACAAACGATTTCCACATGTTTAGAGCGAAAAAAATAGCAGCTAAGCAAGGTTTACAATTAGAAGGTCTTCCGGCCGAAACACCGAAGCGAATTGTCATTCCATCGAATATACGAGAGTATTTAGCTATTACGCAATATTGGTTTATGAATCGAATATAGTGAAAGTGATCCCGCCTAGCATTATAGGCGGGATTTTTTGAGGGGAATCTTACAAATATGTCATCTTAATGAAAGGTAAAGCGATAGTTTCTAGAATGGATTCCTGACATAATGAAGATAACAAAAACTATTTAGAGGTGAATCGGATGAAAGGAAATAATATATTATCTTCACTATGTTACTTTAGTATCTTTTTTGCCCCATTTTTATTACCAATTATCGTGTACTTCGTTGCAGAGGATGAAGTGAAATATCACGCGAAAAAAGCATTTTGGTCACATATTTTCCCATATGCAATTTTATTCGGAGGGATAGCGATATCAGGAATATACGGTTTAGGATTCAATCAATCTGATGGTGCTGGAATTGGGATCATGATCACATATGCAGTATTCATTCTTGTAGGGATTTATTACTTCATTTGGAATATCGTAAAAGGTGTTAAAGTGTTGAAAACAGCGTAATAAGATAAGGAATAATTCGGAGTGAGTTTGTCGTTATTTGTCGGTAAGTCGATATAGTGCAGGGAATCGTTGATATATTGAAAAAATCGACGATATAATTTCATTTACCGTATTAATAGATCTTTTAAAAAGAGCAATTCAAAAAGAATTGCTCTTTTTGTGCTTATAAGTTGTGAATATTGGAAAAGATATGTTAATTTTTCAATAGGAAGAGAAAAAAGGAGTGATTTTCATGAATGAGATGATACATAAAATGGAGCAACACGTTTCAGTTCGTAAATATAAAGAAGAATCCATTCCGAAAGATGTAGTAGAAAGAATGGTGCAAGCTGCGCAGCATGCTGCTTCCTCGCATTTTGTACAGGCTTATTCTGTTATATATGTAACAGATCAAGACTTAAAGGCGAAACTAGCAGAGTTATCCGGAAATCGTCATGTGAAAGATTGCGCAGCATTCTTTGTTTGTTGTGCAGATTTAAAACGACTTGAAATGGCATGTGAAAAACATGGTACCGAGATAAAACATGAAGGAGTAGAAGACTTTATCGTTGCGACAGTAGATGCTTCACTTTTCGCACAAAACTTGGCGTTAGCAGCAGAATCGTTAGGATACGGTATTTGTTATATTGGTGGTATTCGTAATAATCCGAGAGAAGTGAGCGAATTGCTTCATTTACCGGATAAAGTATATCCTGTATTCGGAATGACAGTCGGTGTACCAGATGAAGATCACGGAGTGAAACCACGTTTACCGATAGCAGCAATCCTTCATGAAAATGGATATGATGAAAAGAAATATGATGAATTATTAAATGAATACGATGAAACGATGAGCGCGTATTATAAAGAAAGATCATCAAATAAGAAAAACGCAACATGGACGGAATCGATGAGTTCGTTTATGTCTAAAGAAAAAAGAATGCATATGAAAGAGTTTTTAAGTGAAAAAGGATTTAATAAGAAGTGAGCAAAGAGAGCAAAGAGGCAAACCTGTGATGCAGGTTTGCTTTTTTTTTGGAGGAGAAAGGTGATTGTCTTCGAATAAGTATAGGGGGAGGAGATAATATGAGAAAAGCTTTAATTTTTTTGTTTGATGGATTTGCAGAATTTGAAGTGAATATAGCGAGTTTATTTTTGATAAGTAAGCAATTTGAAATAATAACAGCAACTGTAGACGGAAAAACAGTTACAGGAGAAGGCGGTTTTTTGTGTCAACCACATGTCTCTATTGAGCAAATTAAAATAGAGGACTATGAAGTGTTTATCGTACCAGGCGGACATATTTTTGATCATTTAGAAAATGAACAATTGTTATCTATTGTGAACAAATTACATAAGCAAAATAAATGGATAGCGGGTATTTGTGCCGGAACATCTTTATTACATGCAGCAGGGGTGCTGAATAAGAAGAAATTCTCAACATCATTAACATCAGATGAAAAACAATTAGCTCATTTACATGAATGGGAATATAAACAAAACAAAGATGTAACGGTTGATGGAAAAATAATAACAGCGGTAGGGTCTGCGTACGTTGAATTTGCTACTGAAATAATGAGGCAGCTCAATTTATTTAATGAAGCTGAAGCGAAGGAGAACTTGCAATACTTTAAAAATGTAACAGAGCTTTGTGATGAAACGTTAGTATAAGTGAATAATTTAATTGTTAATACCTAAGTTCAGAATGTAGATACTCCTTTCTGAACTTAGGTATTTTATTTGTTATCACGTTTAAAAATATTGAAAACTTATCCGCCGTTATGACACATACTAAAGCACCTTCTATAACGAATGCAAACTTTCAATAAGAAGATATATGCCCGTGCAACTTAAAAGGATGTACGTAAATATTTTAAAAATCCGTTGATTAAGCCATTTGAAAATAATTTGACCTATATACAAACCTAGAAATACGATTGGAATAGCGTAAAAACTTGATTCCCAAATTATCTTGTTTGTGCCAGTAAAGAGTATTTGCGTTAGTAGACTAATGAAATATATAAATAGATAAAAAGCTAAAGTAGTTGCTCTCAGCTTCTCTTTTTTTGTATCAGTTCCTGTAAAGTACAGTAACAGGGGTGGTCCTGGCATACCGATACTTGTCGTTAAAAGACCGGATAATCCGCCAACTATGAAATCTCTAGATTTTGTTGATTGAATCTTAAAGTTACAGATTAGCATCAAAGTTAATAGTAAGAGTAGGATGCTAATTGCTAATTTAAATGTGTTGATGTTAATAGAAGTGAAAATGATAATACCAAAAGGAACACCAACTATACTGCCGAAAATTAATCTTTTCAGTAGAATACAATCAATGTCCATTCTTATTTTCCAAATGAGTGATATAGAAATAATGAATGATAAAATGATATTTATTTGTATAGCTTCTTGTGGTAGAAATAATATGAGTAAGAAAGGTGTTGCCATAATAGAAAAGCCAAAACCGGTACTTGTTTGTAAAATAGAAGCTACTAATATAATACAAATGAACATGAATATAGTATTCAAAAAAGCCCCCCCACATAATCAAGTTTCATTAATATTTTAACATAAAGTAAAACTTTAATCAGTGAGGGCTTACTACCTAGCAAATCGCCGCTTGTTATGTTGCGGTTAATATTCCAATGATGATCCTGTAGCCTTAAAATATTTTTCTCGTGAAGGCGTCATTACTCGGATTGCTAATAAACAGGAAAGGAAAAGGATGAGTAACGAGCTACTTATTACAGTCATTTGAACGGAAAGAAATTGTGCGGATGCTCCAATTGCTAAAATGAAAAAGATTTGGATAAAACTTTTTATGGAATCAAATACGCTATCGATACGTCCTATCATATGAACCGGGATGTTATTTTGATAAAATGTAAAAAAGCCAGTACCAGCAAATGATGAAGAAATGCCAAGTAAAATGAAACCGCCTGCCGCGACGATAAATGAATTTGAAAAGGCGAAAATTACATAGCCTATTGCTGTGAAAATTGTCCCTAATCCGATACAATATTGAATTGGTAAACGTTTGGCAAAGAGAGAGACAAGAAATGAACCGGAAACGTAAGCAGCGCCAGTTATACTAACAAGCATACTGTATTCTATATCGGTTAAAAACAGTACTTGTCTTGTAAAAACAACTTCTTGTGAATCAAGTGCCATAGCGACAAGCATAGTCGCTTGAAATAAAACGAATATGAGAATAATGTACGTTTCAGTTCGAGCGAAGGAAAAAACTTGTTTCCAATCACTTCGTAATGTTTGTACGAAAGTATTTGCAACTTCTTCGTTTTGCTTTGTTTGTAATGCAATGTTTGGCAAGAAGTAAATGAAAATGGTAGAAAGTAGAAAGGAAAGTGAGTTGCAGTAAATTACAAAGGATGCTGAGTGCGTGGTGAGAAGTATTCCAGCAAGAGCTGGACCGATAATGAAAGCTCCGCTTGTACAAAAGCTACTCCAAGCGTTGAATTGAGCGCGTTCTTCAGCACGTATAAGCATTGTTTTATAAGAAAATGAAGCCGGATCGAAAAATGATGTAGCAATGCGAGTCAAAAAGATAAAAATGTAAATGGCCCAAATAGAATCAAATAGTGGTATACAGCCAATGAGAGCTGCCCGAATGATATCTGTGATAAGCATAATGGACCGTTTGTTTAATCGATCTACTATGCTACCAGACCAAATTTTTGTAACAACGGTCGCAATTGGACCGACAATCCATAATCCTGCTACAGCAGCAGGAGAGTTTGTGCTATGTAACACCATTACGTTTAAGGCGATGAGATACATAAAATCACCTAAACGAGAAATTCCTGTTCCCGACAATAATAATAATTTATTTTTCATGAGCAGATGGACCTTTCTTTCATTGTTTTTTTATCCTGCAGGAAATAGCGTATTCCTCTTCAGAGTTTGATTGACGAGCGGTTTTGTTTTCCCAGCGTAATAAAACTTGTGTAACCTCCCAAGTAAGTTGTTGTAATTCCTCTGGCGTTAAAAATAAATGAGAAACAATATGACTACCTGTATTCGTTCCCTCTGTGCCGCTTTCTTCAATATAGAAATGAGCAGATTTTGCCTTGTAATATTTTTCAATAATCCCTCGTTTTTCCTTCGTGTCTACTAATTCAAGTAACCCTCCATCATATAAAATTTGAACGTGATAATGTACGCTACCAGTAGATTTGTTTAGTTTAGTAGCTACTTGTTTTGCAGTGAGTGCTTCGTCTTTTAAAAGGTGAAGAATTTGAATACGAGTTGCGTTGGAAATGAGCTTCTGCTGTTCAGCTGAAATAGTAAGTCTATCGTCAAACATTATGGCATCCCCTTTCTTATAATCTAAATTTATTGTACATTCTAAAAAATTAGAACGTAAGGAAAATAAATCGTCTTTTTCCTTTATATTTCGACATAAATAAAAATAGCATGTACATAAACATGCTATTAAGTAATAGTAGATTCTTCATTAAGTTTCCCGCGATAATACAAGAACAGCCATATAAAACTAACAAAAATACAACATGTAGCTAGAAAACTACCAATCATTTGAGGAGAAAGGATTTCTAATAGCCATCCTGTAATGAACATAGATAACTGTATGAGCGAACCATAAATTGAGTAATGAAAGGAAAAAACTTTACCAATCATATTTTCGTGCGTGTAAGTTTGAAGTAATGTCGTATCAAGTGGAACGATGATTCCTCCTGCTATGCGCATACATAGTAATGTAATGATACCGAAAGCTCAACCCTTATGTAATGATGATGCTTGAATTTGTTTTTTCCATTCACTTAAATACACTTTCTTTTCTGAAGGAAGTCCAACAGGTAATTGTGCAATCAATTCTAAACTATTTCCATCAGGATCGTTAAAGTATACAGCGGCATGTGCTAATTCTGGAAAAACAATCGGTTCAATTGGCTCCATTCCAAAGTCTTTTCGTGCTGAAATGCCTTTTTGGTTTAGCCAATGTATCGCATGTTCTAAATCATGTAAACTTACTTGAAAGGCGATGTGTCGTAAAGAGGGATGATAATTTACTTTGTATTCTGTACCTTCCCAAAGACCGAGCCAACTTTCATTTTCTTTAATCCAAAAGAAAGCAATATCGTCTCCTCTTTTATATAATTTTAGTCCTAGCGATTCGTAAAAAGGTATAGACACTTCTAAGCTACGGACGGGTAAATGTGCTTCGTAAAGACCTTTAATCATGGTAATCCTCCTAAGTAAAAATATTTCTTATTTCATAGTAAACGTTTTTTTATTAGTTGAAATCAGAAAAAGGAGGGACATAACTTCATACGAAAGTATGAAAAAACAGCTCAAATATGAGCTGTTTTCTTATAGTTTTTCGTTCATTTGTTAAGGATAGGATATATTAGTATCCGTATCCGCCGCCACCCCAACAGCTACATCCGATGATGATTAGAAGGATGAATAGTACGATAAGCAAAGCAAATCCACCGCCGAAACCAGCGCAACTTCCACCATAACTCATATGTTTTCCTCCTTTTGAGTAAGTTAATCTATATAATTCATGGACTACTGTATACAGTATGTTTTTCGTATGGAAAAGGAGCCAGTCTCTTTTGTAATTAGACAAATGCCTGTATGGTCATTTTGATTGTATATGGAGCTAGGTGTATGTGAAGAAATCGTTATATATTTCGCGATTTGTTCATAAAAAAATATAAAAATTGTAAAAAAAACCATTTTTATATTTTTTTATGAGAGGATTTGTACTATAATTTTACAAGTAATATTATGGGAAAAGGGAGTTTTAGTGAAGAGATGGAGATGGGACAACTACAAAATAAAATAGAAACTAAAAAGAAAGAGCTAATTCAACTTGTTGCTAGACATGGATTGGATCATGATAAAGTTTTGTTATTTAGCCGAGATTTAGATATACTTATTAATAAGTTTATGAATGTGAAAGATAAAGTACATAAATAAATAATTTGTAGTTTTTTATATTAAGATATTCAACAAAGAGGAGAGAGATATATTTGGAACATTTACAAGAAGAGCTATATAAACAAATAAAAGAAGAAAAAGGTATTGTTACAATTTTTTTAAAGAGTGGCGTTAGAATAGTAGGAGAAGTTGTTGCCATAGACAAATTTACCGTTTTAATGTTAGTTGATGGAAAACAACAACTTATTTACAAGCAGGCTGTATCAACAATAATGAAATAAGACACTCGTACTGAGTGTCTTATTTCATTATTGCTTGCAGGCTTCAACGTCAATGCCGGCAGCTAATAATTTTTTTTCACCATCTTGCTCAATGATTTTTTGTAATTTAGATAGGAAAGAATCAAAGTTTGTATGCTTTGCTACTTGGAATGTCATTTTATGCTCAATTGGCAGCCACGTATCAATATCAGCTTCGTTATGCTGAATTTTTACCTCAAGCTTATCAAGTGCGTTAGCAACTTTTGCTTCATACGTTTCTTTCGCTTCAAACTCCATCCATAAATCATATAATTCCTCGCCGAGAGAACCTTTTAATGTTCGTTTAATATTTGAAATTGCTTCTTGTTCATTTATTTGTTTTTGTAATTGTAATTCATGACTATTCATTGTATCAAAAGCAGGAATATCACCAGCTTCTGCTTCGACTAGATCGTGAATAATCACCATTTTAAGTAATTTTTCAATGTTTACTTTCTGATCTAAATAAGGTTCAACTAAAATGGCCATTAGAGACATGCGCCACGTATGTTCAGCAACACTTTCTTGACGTCCGTTAGAAAGCCAGCTATGTCGCATTTCATATTTTAGTTTTTCTGCTAGTGCAATGACTTGTAAAATGTTATGTTCCATCGTGATCCTCCTCATATTTCCATACTATAATTCTAATATGGAAATGAAATGTGTCAATTTTATGAGTATATTGCGATAAATAGATGATGAGCGTATAATAAGCATTATATGTGAAAACGCATTATTAAAATAAAAAAATGTTTTATAAAAATGAAAAGGAAAGGGCAGGAATATGGGAGACGAAAATCAAGGATTTGCTAGACCAGAAAGAAAAAAAAGGAAGTTTGACATTTCTAGCCCATTTGGCATTTTAGTAGGTTTTGCCATAGTGATAGCGGCAATTATGCTTGGTGGAGGCGGAATAAAAGCTTTTAAAAACTTTTTAGATGTTTCATCTATTTTAATTGTCATAGGGGGAACAACTGCGACAATTGTTGTGGCATATCGATTTGGAGAAATAAAAAAATATACGAAAAGTATTTTTACTGTTTTACATAGAAAAGAAGAGGATTTAGAACAGTTAACGGATTTGTTTGTTGATTTTTCGAAAAAATCTAAAAAACACGGTTTACTTTCTTTAGAGGTTGATGGAGAGCAGGTGGACAATCCTTTTATTCAAAAAGGAATTCGATTAATGTTAAGTGGTTACGATGAAGAGGAATTAAAAGAAGTGTTAATGAAAGATGTTGAAACGGAAGTGTATGAATTAAGAAAAGGGGCAGTATTATTAGATAAAATTGGCGATTTCGCTCCGGCTTGGGGGATGATAGGGACTTTAATTGGTCTTATCATTATGCTTCAAAACTTGCAAGACACATCGCAAATTGGTACAGGGATGGCAGTTGCGATGTTAACGACATTGTATGGATCAGTACTTGCAAATATGATTGCAATCCCTCTTGCTGAAAAAGTGTATCGTGGTATTGAAGATTTATATACAGAGAAGAAGTTTGTTATTGAAGCAATTTCAGAATTGTATCGTGGACAAATTCCGTCTAAATTAAAGTTAAAACTCGATACGTATGTATACGAAACAAAGATAAAAAAAGTAAAACGAGCAGCCTAATATTGCAAGGAGTGGTATGGTGATGATAAAACGACCGCAAAAGGGATCGCCTCGTTGGATGACGACTTTTACAGATTTAACGATGTTATTATTAACTTTCTTTGTATTACTAGTTGCTACTTCAAAGCAGGATGCAGTAAAATTGTCAAAGATGCTTGAAAAGTTTAGTGATACGGAGCAAGTTGATGCAAAAGTAATGGAAAATACTATACCAGATATTTCACATGAAAAAAATGATGAAAAAATGGTCTCAAAAAAGCGAATGGACGACTTGTACAAAAAGTTAAAAGCATATGTAGATAATAACGGTATTAGTCAAGTGAATGTATATCGAGAAGATACAGGGGTAAGCGTTGTTATAGTAGATAATTTAATATTTGATACAGGTGATGCGAACGTTAAGCCTGAAGCAAAAGAAATTATTAGCAAATTAGTCGGATTTTTTCAATCCGTACCAAACTCAATTGTTGTGGAGGGGCATACAGATAGTAGACCGATCCATAATGAAAAGTTCCCTTCTAATTGGGAATTATCTTCAGCACGAGCAGCTAATATGATTCACCATTTAATTGAAGTGTATAATGTGGAGGATAAAAGGTTAGCTGCGGTAGGATATGCAGACACAAAGCCAGTTGTACCGAATGATTCACCGCAAAATTGGGAGAAAAACCGTCGCGTTGTCATTTATATTAAAGAATAGTATTTTAGTATTTTAGTAATAAAATACTAAAATGAAGAAATTCTTTTAAAAAAATATTAAATTTTATCGTTTTATTTTGTATAATGAGTGAGAATGATAAGGTGAAATATTAAGATATATTTATACATAGAAGGAGAGAATCAAAAAGAATGGCACATAAAATTTTAGTTGTAGATGATGCGATGTTCATGCGAACAATGATTAAAAACTTATTAAAAAGTAATTCTGAATTTGAAGTAATCGGAGAAGCGGAAAATGGAGTGGAGGCAATTCAAAAATATAAAGAACTTCAACCTGATATTGTAACATTAGATATTACTATGCCAGAAATGGACGGACTTGAAGCATTAAAAGAAATTATGAAAATTGATTCAAGTGCAAAGGTTGTTATTTGTTCAGCAATGGGACAACAAGGTATGGTATTAGATGCAATTAAGGGCGGGGCAAAAGACTTTATTGTAAAGCCATTCCAAGCAGATCGCGTAATCGAAGCTTTAACAAAAGTAGCAAATAGCTAATATAAAAGGGGTGCCACAAGGAATCAAAACAGTGATAACGGATAGATGTGTGGCCCCTTTTTTCTCATTTTAAAACACTAAATTGTTATACATAAATGAAATGTTTGTTAGACAGGTAGGGGATGAAAATGCAAACAGATCTATTAAATATATTTTTTGAAGAATCGGAAGAACATTTACAGTCGCTAAATGAAAATGTGCTAATTTTAGAGCAGAATCCTACAGATATGGATGTAGTAGGAGAAATATTCCGCTCAGCTCATACGTTCAAAGGTATGTCTGCGAGTATGGAATTTACGGAAATGGCGGATTTAACGCATAAAATGGAAAACGTTTTAGATGAAATTCGTCATGGGAATATAGTAGTACATGCGGATATTATTGATGTGATTTTTGAGTGCATTGATAATTTAGAGAAAATGGTTGCAGATGTGCAGCAAGGCGGAATGGGTAATATTGATGTAGTCGCAACGAAGCAAAAATTAGAAGCGTTATTGAACGGAAATGTAGAAACTTCTATGGAACATGTAGAGCAAGAGTCTATAAACAATGATGATGCAGTTTCGCATGAAGTGCATATAACCGTTGAACAGCAAGCTATTTTAAAAGCAGTACGTGCCATTATGTGTATTGAAGCACTGCAAAATATAGGCGATATACAAAAAACGGTTCCTAGTATTGAAGAAATCGAAGCGGATGCTTTCGGTTTTGAGTTTACAGTATTTATGAATACGGATCGTAGTGAAGAAGAAGTGAAACAGGTAGTGCTTCACGTTTCTGAAATTGAGAAAGTAGTAGTGAAACAAGGAGAATCATTACAGGAAGTAGATTCGATGGTTGCTACGCAAGAAACTACGCAAGTAGAAGAAATGATACAGCCGTCTGTAGTTGCGCAGGTGGAAGCACCTATTGAGACAGCGAAGCAACCTGCAAGTGCTACGCCAACTAAAAGCACTGCAAAAACGAAAAATGCTAAAGGTGAGAATCGTTCCATTCGTGTGCAGCTAGAGAAAATTGAACGATTAATGAACATGTTTGAAGAGAGTGTAATTGAGCGTGGTCGCATAGATGAATTGGCACAAGCAATTCAAAACAAAGAATTAATTGAGCATTTAAATCGATTAGGCGATATTTCAAAAGATATTCAAAATGTACTTCTAAACATGCGTATGGTGCCGATTGAAACAGTCTTTAATCGTTTCCCGCGTATGGTGCGTATGTTAGCGAAAGATTTAGGGAAGAAAATCGATTTACAAATTACGGGTGAAGATACAGAAGTTGATAAAATTGTTATTGATGAAATCGGTGATCCACTCGTTCATTTAATTCGTAATGCAATTGATCATGGTATTGAGACTGTTGAAAAACGTCGTGATGCAGGGAAAAATGAGACGGGTACAATTAAATTAGAAGCGTTCCATAGTGGAAATCATGTCGTAATTCAAATTACGGATGATGGAAATGGAATTCATAAAGGGAAAGTATTAGAAAAAGCGATTAAAAATGGTGTTGTAACAGAATCTGAGGCAAATAAATTAACGGATCGTGAAGTGTTTGATCTCATTTTCCAACCAGGATTTAGTACAGCAGAAGTAGTATCGGATCTTTCGGGGCGCGGGGTTGGATTAGATGTTGTAAAACATACAATTCATAGTTTAGGTGGACATTTAATTATTGATTCAGAAGAAGGAAAGGGAAGTACATTTAGAATTGAACTTCCATTAACGTTGTCCATTATTCAATCTATGCTTGTTCAAACGAATGATAAACGTTATGCTTTACCTCTTGGTAATATTGTTGAAGCAATTCGAATTAAGAGAGAAGACATCCAATCCATACAAGGAAAAGATGTGTTAAACTATCGTGATCAAATTATTGAAGTGAAGCATTTAAGTACTGTATTTGGTGAAAAAACAGTAGATGAGGCATTTGAATCATATGAAAGTCAAATGGTTCCTGTGTTAATTGTTCGTAATACACATCGTAGCTATGGGCTTATTGTAAACACAATTATCGGTCAAAGAGAAATAGTCTTAAAGTCATTAGGTGATTTCTTTGCAGAGAGTTCGAACTATTTCTCTGGCGCGACGATTCTCGGCGATGGACGAGTGGTCCTCATTTTAAACCCCGAAGGTTTATAATAGGAATGAAGGAAAGCTCCCCACTTGTATACAATTGGGGAGCTTTTTGGTTAACTATTAATATAAAAAATTAATATATATAACAGGAAATAAATACATGTTCACGATTTACGTAATAAGTTTGTTAAAATGTAATGAGTGTATTCATTTAATAGAAAAACAAAAATGAGGAGGCAGGGAAAATGCCTGAGCAACACACAAAAGGGGATACGAGCACAATTGTGCTAGAAAAAGAAAAGGAGCTTTTAACGCCTCAAGAATGTGATATTCTTGGCGAAATTGCAAATATATCATTTGGCTCTGCTTCGACAGTATTATCAACGATTTTAAATAGGCAAGTAAGTATAACTGCTCCTCATGTAGAGTTAGTGGATTTATACGATACAAGTGATGTTGAGGTTCCTCATGTTGTATTAAATATTCATTTTACAAAAGGATTAGATATGGAAAATCTACTTGTCCTTCAGCAAGATGTTGCTTTATCTATTGCTGATTTAATGATGATGGGGACAGGTGAAGTGGAAGAGGGAAAAGAACTTGGCGAATTAGAGCTAAGTGCTGTACAAGAAGCGATGAACCAGATGATGGGATTTGCAGCGACGTCTATGTCGGAATTCTTCCAAGATACAGTAGACATGTCACCGCCGACAATTAAAGTCGTAAAGTTATTAGAAGAGATGGAGAAAATCTCTGGAATAACTGGAAATAACACGATTGTGAAAGTGTCGTTTGACCTTAAAATAGATAATCTTGTAAACTCTAAACTCGTACAAATTGTTTCAGTTGAACATGCGAAACAAATGATAAATAAATTACTACAATTATCTGGTGGCGTAGAAGAGCAAGACGAGCCAGCAGAAGTAGCGGAAGCTGAGATTGTAGAAGAACATGTTAAAAAAGAACAGTTAACGCAAGAAGAGAAAGATGTACTTGGGGAAATTGCCAATATTTCCATCGGTTCAGCTTCAACGGTATTATCAACGCTTTTAAATCAGCCGGTTACGATTAGTACACCCAATGTAGAAGCGATTAATGTGCGTCATTATGACGGTGTACCGGTACCCTTTGTGATTTTAAATGTCGATTTTGTTGAAGGTTTAAAGAATGAGAACGTATTCGTATTTACGAAAGATGTTGCTTTGACAATGGTAGATTTAATGATGATGGGAACAGGGGAGATTGATCCAGAGAAAGAGCTTAGTGAATTAGAGCTGAGCGGTATTAAAGAAATCATGAACCAAATGATGGGGCATGCGGCAACAGCGATGTCAGAAATGTTTAAAGAGAAGATGGACATGACGCCACCAGACGTCAAATTTGTCACGTTAAAAGAAGAAATGGAATATTTGGGAGAGTCAATGGAAGTGGATGAACTCGTTCAAATTACGTTCAACCTTGAAATTGGTGACTTGCTTCAATCGAAAATGTATCAAATTTTACCGATTTCAGAAGCGAAAGAAATGGTAAGACGACTGCTATATCCAATGGTGGAAGCAGAAGAAGAGATTGCAGAGGAAGAAATGGAAGAAGAGGTTGTAGAACCTGTTGTACAACCTATTGAATTTAAAGAAGTGAAACAAATTGAGCCAGTGTATATGGATACATCTATTCTACAAAATGTAGAAATGAATGTGAAATTTGTATTTGGAAGTACAGTGAAAACGATTCAAGATATATTAAGTTTACAAGAAAATGAAGCCGTTGTATTAGATGAAGATATTGATGAACCAATTCGAATTTATGTAAATGATGTATTGGTGGCGTATGGTGAACTTGTAAATGTAGATGGATTTTTCGGAGTAAAAGTGACGAAATCACTATAAGGCGTTGAAATAGTAGATGAAAAGCGTAAAGTTTTTTCTAATTTGCTGGCTATGCATACATGTGTGCTTGCTCTTCCCACTGCAAAGTCAGGCGGAAGAGCAAAATGTGCCAGAACAAAATATAAATGAAGTGAATGTACAAGAAGAGAATAAGGAAGTTCAAGAACAGCCAGAACAAGTGGAAATAAAGCAAGATAAAGAGGAACAACAAGAAGTAAAGAATGAACAAGAAACCGAAAAAAAGATAGAGACGGATCAAGGGATTATTACAATAAATAAGCGAGAATTAAAGGTTGGCGAAGAAGTACGGATTATTGTAGAGCCAAAAGAGACAAATATTCAAAGTATAAAAGGTATGTTGCGTTTGCCAAAAAACAGTAATCTGTATGAGCAAGAAAGAATGATATCTTTTGACTATGAAGAAGAGAAGAAGCGATGGATTGCTAACTATAAGGTCGGGATTTTTGATTTGCAAGGTGATTGGAACCTTCAGCTTATTCAAAGTTTTAAAGAAAATGAGAAAGAAGAGCTTATAGAAAATGAAGTGAAAGTCCCACTTATTCGTATAAATAATGAAACGCCAACAATAGATAAAGAGATGCCGAAGTTGCATAAAGTCACTATTGACGAGGCGAAGGAGAATGTAATCGAACGAAAACGAGGCGATTCTATACGTGTAAGAGTGAAGGCGGCAGACGTGGAATCGGTTGTGAAAGAAGTTCGTGTTACATTAAAAGGAAAAGAAAATAAAGAGATTACATTTTTATTAGATTACAATAAGCGCGACATGGAATGGCAAAAAGTATTTGAAATAACAGATGCATTGCCAAATGGGACATACGAGCTACTTGTAGAGGTAGTAGATGCGGCTGGAAATAAACTCGTTGAAGAAAGTGAGTATGTCGTTTCTGTTTTGGAACAAAAAACAGAAGAGGATAAAAAGACAGAAGAACGAGAGAAAGAAGATAAATTAGAAAATAAACTAGAAGATAAGAAAGAAACTGAGAAGCAGGAAGACACGAAAGTAGAAATCCCGCTTCAGGAAGAAAAACAGCCAGTTGTTCAAATTCCGAAAAAAGAAGAGAAAGTAAACGACCTTATAAAAGAACCATTGAAAGAGAACGAAAAAATTACTTATGTTATAAAAGAGCCTCTCACAGACAACAAGGAAGTAAATAATACGAAGGCTCAAAAAGATAAAGATAATAACAATCAAGTCATTTTGAAAAAGAAAGAAAAAAAAGAAGAGCCAGAAGATAAGAAAGAAACTAAAAGTGACCATGGAATACAAGCTTCTAATGTATTTGCTATTATGTCAGGTTTATTCGTACTATTTTTAGTTTTAAAGAGCAATAAAGAATGGGGCTAATTATTTCATCATAGTGGAGGCGCTTAAATGGAAATTAAACGTACGACAATTGAAAATAAGACGCTACAACCATTAAAACAGCCTGCAGCTATTTCAGAACATGAAATCCAGAAAGAACGAAAGCATAGCAATCTAGTGTTTACTGGACAGTCTAAAATTATTTCGAAAAATAACGAAATAGGGATTTTACTTGCGAGTTTAGGTGATGGAAAGGTTATGAAGGAAATGCTTTCTAAAGAGATGGATACAGTATTACAACTCTTTAAAAAGTTACATACATTATCTGGAGAAGGAAAGCAAACAGATAAAATATTTGAACAAGTAATGAGAAGCTTACAAGGGCTTGTGAAACAGGCGCATATAAAAGAACTGCCTTTATTAGATGGAACGTATGATTTCGCTGAAGTGCAACTATCATTTGGTAGAAAGGTACACATTCCGTTATTAGATGTAAGTGCACTCCTCTCTAGCGTGGAGAGTGACTCGTCAGAAGGAAATATAAATTTAATGGTAACGGTTATTACTGCGTATATAACGAAATTGTCTAACGAAACCATTTTAATTAGCGTCACAGATCGCACAGCTAAAGAGCGGGATGCAAGTGTATGGAGAGCACTTGCAGAAATGAATATGACACAATTATCACAGGCGTTGAAACAAACGGTGCAAGAACATAAATGGTCTATGACGTTTCTTTTTCTCTTTATATGGGTTGTTTGCATTATTTTAATTCGAGTTATATAAGAAATGAACGGAACCAAGCAATTCCTTGTTATGAATGTAGTAAATAAATATAAAAAAAGCAGGGTGCATTCATCCTGCTTTTTTCTATATTTTTTCATAAAAGAATGTATCAAAACGCTGAAGATTGAATCGTTCAGGTGTTAAAATTTGCTCTGTGCTACCGACAAATAGCACACCGCCTTTTCGTAAAGAACGGCTAAACTTTTCATACAGCTTGACTCTTGCTTCTTCTGTGAAATAGATCATTACATTACGACAAACAATTAAATCGTAATTTGTATCGAATGACTGCATTAATAGGTCATGCTGTTTAAACGTGACGTGTTGCTTAATATTTTGATGCAATGAATATATATCATCTTCTTTTGTGAAATGACGTTCTTTCAAATCGCTAGGTAATTCTTTCAAAGAACGTTCCGTATATTGACCACGTTTTGCACACTCTAAAATATGAAAATCAAGATCCGTTGCTAGTATTTCATAGCGAAATGGAGAGAGATGTTTCGATAAAATTAAAGAGAGTGTATATGGTTCTTCACCAGCAGCGCAAGCGGCACTCCATACTTTTAATTTTCCGTTATTTTGTTCCAGTAATTTTGGCAGTGCTTTCGATTCTAACGTTTGCCAACGTTCTTTATTTCTAAAAAACTCTGAAACGTTAATTGTAATATAGTCAATAAAACTTAAAAATAAGTTTTGATCAACACGTAAAGTACTTAAAAAAGTAGTGTAGTTTTCAAAGCCTTTCCTTGAAATAAAAGCATCGATTCTACGGCGCATTCTATCTTGTTTATACGCAGCGATATCCATATTGAATTGTTGTTTAAAACTCGTGATAAAATGATCATAATCTTGTTCAATTATCATATTTACAATGGGCACAATAACAATATTGTGCCGCCCCCTTTACATCATACGAATTTTTTGTTCAAAGCTTTTTTTCATTTGTTTTTCATGTAAACCTGGTAAATCATAAATGACAGCATCAATCCCGGCTTCTTTTGCAATGTCAACGGGAATGACAGATGTATGTTTGTCTCCGTTATAAAAACAGAGAACTAAATCGGTATCTTCAATAATTTGTTTCACAAAAAACATATAATCTGATCGGTAAATAGAGTCAGAAGGATGATCAAAAGCAACATACTCGGCTCCGTGTGATTTTAAATAATCTACGATTTCTTGGAATTCATCTGTTACTGCTTGTAACGGTTGTAGCGTGTAAAGGCATAAATTTTGAGCGAGTCTTTCGTTTTCAACGAAAAAACGAAGTACCTCATTTTCAATAGATTTATAACATAATATGTAAATTTTATGTTTGTGAGCATAGTCAGTTAAAAATTTTTTAATTTCTTCTTGATCTAATGCTGTTAATTGATTTGAACCACAAAGAAAAATATTCATAGAATTGTGCCACCTCATGCTAAATTGTAACATATCTTCTATAAAAAATAACTGCAAAATATTAGTGTTCAGAGTATAATTATAAATAACTAGATTTTACGATTAACTTTTGGAAGAAATAAAAAAATAAATAGGTGATATATATGCTACGTTCAATCTCGCATAATCCAATCTTATCGCATATACCGCCTGCTACTCAAATGCCGAAAGAAGCAAATGTCAGGACTGGACTTGCATTTTCGGATAATTTGCATGCAGATCCGAAAAAAGATAAGTTGTTAGAACAAATGGAAGCGTTTGTTGATAATATTGGAGAAATTAAAGAAAAAATCGAAATGGAATTAACACTTGATAACGTAATGGAATACAAAAATACAGTAAAATCATTTTTGAATTTTTACGTTGATAATGTATTGCAATATAAAGATGTCATGTCTCGTCATCCGCGTTATGGCTATTCACAGAAAATGACGATTGTAAAGCAGGCGGAAATGGGATTGAATGAGTTAGAAGATGTTATGAACTTAATTAATACAAAAACGGGACATTTAGAAATGTTAAATCAAATTGGAGAAATCCACGGTTTAATTGTAAATTTAGTCTTGTAAAAGGGAAGGAAGCTATATGTATATACAATTATATGAAAAGCTCGTTATTATTCAAAAAGCATATGAAAACATTCAAACGCTTGGAGAACAAATATATGAGAATTTAAAAAATAAAAATGTAAATGCAGTTCAAAAGTTACAAGTAGAGCAATTGCAGTACATTGAAGGTTTAAAACAATTATCGAGATCATTTGAAGAAATGGTTGTTCAGTTTTGTAAAGAACAGGGAGTGGAATTATTTCGCGTAAGTGCGTTATTTTCGTATTTTTCTCAAGAAGAAATTGAGAAAATGGAAAAATTACAAAAAAACTTAATTGGATTAGAAGAAAATGTAAAAATGCTTCTTTTGAAAAATCAATATTACTTAAACGTACTATTAAAAACTACAGAAAGTATTGTGGATTCAGTTTCTGAATATAACTTAGAACGAAACAATAATTCGCAAATCTTTATGAATGAACTATTGTAAAGGGGAAGTGAAGCATTATGAGATTATCTGATTACAATACCCCGTTATCGGGTATGTTAGCGGCCCAAATGGGATTACAAACGACGAAACAAAACTTATCAAACATTCATACACCTGGCTATGTGCGCCAAATGGTGAATTACGGATCTGTTGGAGCGAGCAATGGTCATACACCAGAACAGAGAATTGGTTATGGTGTACAAACGTTAAGTGTTGATCGAATTACAGATGAAGTAAAGACGAAACAGTTTAACGACCAATTATCTCAGCTCTCTTACTATAATTATAAGAACTCGGTTTTATCACGAGTAGAGTCTATGGTAGGAACGACAGGCAAAAACTCACTATCTAGTTTAATGGATGGATTCTTTAATGCTTTTCGAGAAGTTGCAAAAAATCCAGATCAATCAAACTATTATGATACGCTAATTTCTGAAACTGGGAAGTTTACAAGTCAGGTAAATAAACTTGCGAAAAATTTAGATTCAGTAGAAGCGCAGACGACAGAAGATATTGAAGCGCATGTCAATGAATTTAATCGTCTTGCTGAAAGCTTAGCAGAAGCGAATAAAAAAATTGGGCAAGCTGGTACACAAGTGCCAAATCAACTTTTAGACGAACGTGACCGTATCGTTACAGAAATGTCTAAGTATGCCAATATAGAAGTATCTTATGAATCTATGAATCCTAATATCGCAAGTGTTAGAATGAATGGCGTTTTAACAGTGAATGGACAAGATACATATCCATTGCAATTAAATAAAACGAAAGAACCTATGTCTGTTGAAATTTACGGTTCAGAAATTCCTTTAACTAGTGGGGCAATAAAATCAGCGATTGATACGAAAGGGCAGATTGCTAGTTATAAGAAAAATCTTGAAGAGTTAATGAGTTCAGTGAAAAACCAAGTAAATACAGTGATGGGAAAAGACTTCTTCGTTGGAGATTATGCGAAAGAGTTGAAATTAAATCCAGAATTTGCGAATGATTTTTCAAAAATGAAAATATCTGCTGAAACTGCAAATAAATTGGCAGGAATTACAGATGAAGATTATAAAGATGGTCTTTCATATAAAAAAGCATTAGACCAATTCATAGTGAAGGTAGCATCTGATAAAAGTGAAGTGAACGGTTATCAAAAAATTCATGGAGACTTATTAGAAGGTATTCAGCAAGAAAAGATGAGTATCGAAGGCGTGAATATGGAAGAAGAAATGGTTAATTTAATGGCCTTCCAAAAATACTTCGTTGCGAATTCTAAAGCTATTACAACGATGAATGAAGTGTTTGATAGTCTGTTTTCAATCATTAGATAATGAGAGGTAAAAACAAAACCTTTTTCTTTTATGTTTGAAGAGAGGGCCAGCAAAGTGTAGAAGCGGTCAGTGCCTAATAGAGGACCTATCGGTGTGAGACCAGAGATATGGAGCGGGTGCCAGATAAAGTAGAAGAGGAAACATCCTTGATTTGAGAATGGATCGCTTTGTAGCACCTTTTGTATAGCGATGAATGAGAGGTAAAAACAAAACCTTTTTCTTTTATGTTTGAAGAGAGGGCCAGCGAAGTGTAGAAGCGGTCAGTGCCTAATAGAGGACCTATCGGTGTGAGACCAGAGATACAGGGCGGTTGCCGGATAAGGAAGAATGGAGGAAAGCCGGAAATAGTTCCGGTTGCACCTTCCAATCAATTTTCAATAGATAAAGGAGGAGATAGAAATGAGAGTATCTACATTTCAAAATGCAAACTGGGCAAAGAATCAGTTAATGGATTTAAATGTGCAACAGCAATATCATCGAAATCAAGTAACTTCAGGGAAGAAAAATCTTCTTATGAGTGAAGATCCGCTTGCGGCAAGTAAATCATTTGCAATTCAACATTCATTGGCGAATATTGAACAAATGCAAAAAGATATAGCGGATTCTAAAAACGTGTTAAGTCAGACAGAAAATACATTGTCAGGCATTGTGAAATCTTTAACGAGAGCGGATCAATTAACAATACAAGCATTAAATGGACCAAATGGTGAAAAAGAATTAAAGGCAATCGGTGCCGAAATCGATCAAATTTTAAAACAAGTTGTATATTTAGCGAATACGAAAGAGCAAGGTCGTTATCTTTTTGGTGGAAATAGTGCAGAGAAACCTCCATTTGCGGATGATGGGACATACCAAGGTGGCGAAAAAGATGTAATGTGGAAGCTAAATGACGGTTATGAAATTAAAGCTTTTCGTAATGGCGAGAACTTACTAACCCCTGTTATTCAAACGTTAGTAAAGATGAAAGATGCGATGCAAAGTGGTGATCAAAAGGCGTTGCAACCGATTTTAACGGAAAATAAGAAAAACTTGGATGGTGTTATTAACCGTACAACAGAAGTGGGAGCAACGATGAACACTGTAGAGACGTTTAAGACAATTTTAAGCGAGCAAAATCTAGCACTTCAAGAAAATCGTAAAGAAATTGAAGATGTTGATTTAGCGGTAGCAATTTCTGACTTGGCGTATATTAACGCGACGTATGAAGCGACGCTTAAAGCGGTTAGCACGATGAGTAAAACGAGTATTTTAGACTACATGTAAAGAATAAGGAGTGAGAAATATGGCAGGAACGATAACAGGTATTGGCGGTAGACAACAGATTTGGAATCTCGGAAATAACATGATCGATACTTCTAACTTCGTTGAATTAGAAATGAATGCGTTAGATATGAGAAAAACACCGTATACAACTGAAAAGAATAGCCTTTCACAAGATAAACTTTTATATACAAGTTTAAAATCGGAATTCAGTTCTTTCACGCAAACATTTAAAAATTTAGCGGCTTTTAAAGGGAATGAGAAAAAGGTAACAACATCACAAGACGGTTATATTAATGTCAAAGCTGATGGTGGAGCTATTGCGGGAACTTTTAATATGAAGATTACACAGCTTGCGCAGCGCCATCAAATAGCTTCTGATGAAATTAAAGATATAGATGCAAAGCTTAATAGAGATGAAACATTAAAACTAGGTGATAAAGAACTAAAAATAACATCTGATATGACATATAAGGATTTAATTAATAAAATTAATGATGGAGATTATGGTGTATCAGCTTACACACTTGGAAATAAAATTTTTATGACCTCAAAAAAAGAAGGAAAAGATGGAGTAATTAATTTTGAGGGGAACACATCTAAATTTTTTCAAGATATAGGGTTAGCTAATGAGAAGGGTGCAGCGATCCATATAATCAATGAAGCGCAAAATGCTGAATATACGATTAATGGTATTACAGGCAGCAGCTCCACTAATACAGTTGAAGCCCTTCCAGGTGTGAAAATTGAATTATTAAAAATAACTGAGCAAAAAGTAGAGGAAAAGCCAGTAGAAAGTCCGGACGGAGAAAGTACAGAGGTTGATCCAAAGACAACAGAGGCGCAAGCAAAAGGGATAGAGCTGAAGTTTACAGTAAGTGACTCAAACGTAACAGACGCATCAAATGTTATTAAAAAAATGGTTGCGGATTATAATAAAGCTGTTTCTACAGTAGATATCTTTGCTGGTAAAGGCGGGGCGTTCCAAGGTCAAGCTATTATGCAAAGTGTACGCCAAGCGATGAATAGCGTCGTAACATTCTCTCAAGATGGTAATTACTTATTCTCATTTGGTATTCAATTAAAGCAAGATGGAACGATGGAAGTTAATGATGAAGCATTAACGAAAGCGTTAAAAGAGAAGCCGGATGCAGCGAAGCAATTTTTCTTTAGTTCTAACGGATTAGGGAAAATGATGGAAGAACCACTTGAAAAATTATTTGGTGATAAAGGTGTAGTAGGAGAACGAGTAAAAAGTATTGATTCACGTGTAAGTGATTTAGATAAAAAGATTAAAGATATTGAAGCACAAAACTTGCAAAAACAAGATGAAATTGTGAAGAAGTATCAAAAGCTAGAAAGTACATTAGCGGCACTAGATAGCCAATTAAAAACAATTAAAGCAATGACAAAACAAAAAAGTGATGATTAATGAAAGTTGAGGAAGTGATCGTATGCAAGCATGGCAACGTTATATGCAAAATGATATTATGACGAGTAATCCGATTAAAAATACAATTTTTATTTATGAAAGATGCATTGTAGAGTTTCGTAATTTAGAAGAGCTTTTACATACTTTTAAACTACAAGAGGGAGATGCACTTCTTGAGAAGTTAGAACGTATTTTTGAAGAATTAAAGCTTCAATTAAACCCTGAGATTACGAAAGATTTATATGATAGCCTTTATGGTTTATATGATTGGATTAGTGTTCAAATTCAAACGATGAAAGTAACACGTGAAGCAAAAGACATTGATGCAATTGTGAAAGTGCTACAAGATTTAATAGACGGTTATCGCGGAGCGCTTGAAAATGAACAATGATATTTATCGAGCATTTGTCGGCTGTTTTAATGAAATCGGTGAATTGCAAGTGTCAGATGAAGAGTTTGCTGAGAAGAGTGCGATGTTAAATCGCTGGATGATGACATTGGATGAAGAAACGCGGGCACAAGTTGCGGCAGAAGTAAGTCCATTCATTATTAAGGCAGCACAGCATATTCGAGATAAGCAAAAGATTTTGGAAGAAATGATTATGACAAATGATGGGCGAATGAAAGCAAATTCATTTTACGGTAAATATTAACTATAAAGTGTGGAAACGGATCCCCCTTATAAAAAGGGGATCCATTCCTTCATGTAAATAAAGAATTCCGCTGATTGAGGTTTCATTTTATGACTGTAAAAAATAAAAGTAATCTAAATAATGTAAAAATAATCTGCGGCTAGTCGTAAATATGTTGAAATATTATATAGATTACTACGCGTATACAGTTTTTTTGTATTCTTTTTTATATTTTTGTATTTTTCTAAAGACAACAATGTAAAAATGGAATAAAATATGTAAGGGTACATAATAGTTAATATTTTAATAAATACATATAAGAAATTAAATAATGAAGTGAAACTTCCATCAGTGGATTATTATGCCAAAATGATAAGTTAAAAAGGAAGGGTGTGGAGTATGCCAGATTTAGTGACTGATGTAAGCCATTATATGAATTATTTAGTGACGAAACGAAATACTGTTTCTAGTAATATTGCAAATGCGAATACACCTGGCTATAAAGCACAAGACGTTACATTTGCTGAGCAAATGAATAAAAGTAGTGCATTATATAAGAGTAATACTGCGGATTTAAAAACTAATGCAGATTTATATCAAACGAATGAAATGCACTTACCGACGGTAAATACGAAAAACACATATGCAAAGATTCAAACGAAGTCAATGCAAACGAATAAAGATGGAAATAGTGTGGATGTAACGACAGAAATGCTAGATTTAATGAAAGCAAACCAATTGTATGGGATTTCAATTAACGCAATTAATACACAATATGCAATTAACCAAGCAGCTCGCGGACGTTAATAGTAGAAGGAGAGACAACGATGTTTCAGGCAATTAATGCAAGTGGATCAGGGCTAACAACAGCGAGAAAATGGATGGAAGTTACTTCAAATAATATTGTAAATGCCAATACAACGGCAGCTCCGGGGGCAAATTTGTATGAGCGCCGTAGTGTAGTGCTTGAATCAAATAATAGTTTTGCGAATATGTTAGACAGTGCGCCGACTAACGGGGTGAAAATAAAAAGTATTGAGGCAGACAAAACTGAAAACTTAGTGTATGATCCGACACATCCGCATGCAAATGAAGAAGGATATGTGCGGTATCCGAATGTTGATGTGACTGCTGAAATGACGAATGTAATGGTTGCTCAAAAAATGTACGAAGCAAATACAAGTGTATTAAATGCGAATAAAAAAATGCTGGATAAAGATTTAGAAATCGGCCGAGGATAAAGGGGGAATATGGGAAGATGAAAATCCAACCAATGTTACATACACAGCCATTTGGCGCGATTCAGTCAATTGGTGCACCGAAAAATACACAAACATCTGTAGTCGAGGGGAAGAAGTTTATCGATTTATTGGAAGATATGAATCAAACACAAAACAATGCGCAAACAGCTGTATATGATTTATTAACAAAAGGAGTAGGAGAAACACATGACGTTTTAATTCAGCAAAAGAAGGCTGAGTCTCAAATGAAAACGGCTGCTCTCGTACGTGATAATCTTATTGAAAATTATAAGTCACTAATTAATATGCAAATTTAGAAAAATGGACGGGTGTGTTTAAATGGAAAAGTTAAAAAATGTTTTCCAATCGTTAAAAACGTGGCATAAGTTAGTCATTGGTGCTGCGCTTTTAGCAATTGTAACAGGAGCACTTTTATACTTCACCTTGCCAGATAAATATGTTGTTGTATATCAAAATTTAAATGATGCAGATAAGCAAGAGATTACAGCAGAATTATCGAAGCTAGGTGTCGATTACCAATTAGCAGCCGATGGTTCGATTCGTGTGCAAAAGAATGATGCTCCATGGGTTCGAAAAGAAATGAATGGAATGGGCTTACCGTTTAACTCAAAAAGCGGTGAGGAAATTTTATTAGAAAGCTCGCTCGGTTCAAGTGAGCAAGATAAAAAAATGAAGCAAATTGTCGGTACGAAAAAGCAATTAGAGCAAGACATTGTAAGAAACTTTGCGACAGTTGAAACGGCAAATGTTCAAATTACATTACCTGAAAAAGAGACAATTTTTGATGAAGAAAAAGCAAAAGGAACAGCTGCAATTACGGTTGGTGTAAAGCGTGGTCAACTATTAACGGCTGATCAAGTTGCGGGTATACAGCAAATGATCAGTGCAGCAGTCCCTGGTGTAAAAGCAGAAGAAGTAAGTGTGATTGATAGTAAAAAAGGTGTTATCTCAAAAGGGGCAGATGAAGCACATGCTACTAGTTCCTCTTCTTATGAGAAAGAAGTAGAGATGCAGCACCAAATTGAAGGTAAATTAAAGCAAGATATCGATGCAACATTAATGACGATGTTTAAGCCGAATGAATATAAAGTGAATACGAAAGTATCTGTAAACTACGATGAAGTTACACGTCAGTCTGAAAAATATGGTGATAAAGGTGTACTTCGTAGTAAACAAGAGCAAGAGGAAAGCTCTACTGCGCAAGAAGGTGCAGATACGAAGCAAGGTGCTGGTATTACAGCGAACGGCGAAGTGCCGAACTACGGTACGAACAATAATCAAAATGGCAAAATCGTCTACGATAATAAAAACGGTAACAAAATCGAAAACTATGAAATAGATAAAACAGTTGAAACGATTAAGAAACACCCAGAGTTAACGAAAACAAATGTTGTTGTATGGGTAGATAATGATACGTTAGTAAAACGAAGAATTGATATGACAACTTTCAAAGAAGCGATCGGCACAGCTGCTGGGCTTCAAGCTGACCCGAATGGAAACTTTACAAATGGTCAAGTTAACGTTGTAACTGTTCAGTTTGATCAGCCGAAAGAAGAGAAGAAGAAAGAGCCAGAAGAAAGTGGTATAAACTGGTGGTTATTCGGTGGTATTACAGGTGGCTTATTAGCGCTCTTTGGTCTAATATGGTTCTTCTTAGCAAGACGTAAGAGAAAGAAAGAAGAAGAGGAATATGAAGAATACTTAGCAGAAGAGGAAGTTGCTGCAAGTAGTGAAAGTATTATGGAAATTCCGGAAGAGAAAATAGTACCAGAGCCAAAACCTGAGCCGGAAGAACCGAAAGAACCAACGTTAGATGAACAAGTGCAGGATGCTACGAAAGAACATGTAGAAGGTACTGCAAAAGTAATTAAAAAATGGTTAAACGGACAGTAAGGGAGGAACAACGATGTTAGATGAAATCTCCTCCAAAGAAAAAGCTGCCATCCTCATTCGTACATTAGATGAAGAGGTGGCAGCAAAAGTCATTGAATATATGACGGCTGAGGAAAAAGAAGTGTTGCTTCGTGAAATCGCGAAGTTTCGTGTATATAAACCAGAAACGTTAGAGAATGTACTAGGGGAGTTCTTATATGAACTAAATGTAAAAGAATTGAACTTAGTCACTCCAGATAAAGAGTACATTCGTCGCATATTTAAAAATATGCCAGAAGACGAGCTTGAAAAATTATTGGAAGACCTTTGGTACAACAAAGATAATCCATTTGAATTCTTAAATTCACTGACAGATTTAGAGCCACTTCTTACAGTGCTTAATGATGAATCACCACAAACAATTGCAATTATCGCTTCTTACATTAAACCGCAACTTGCTTCTCAATTAATTGAGAGATTGCCAGATCATAAGCGAGTAGAAACGGTAATGGGTATTGCGAAACTAGAACAAGTTGACGGTGAACTCATTAATCAAATTGGTGAGCTATTAAAAGCGAAATTAAATAATATGGCATTTAGTGCCATCAATAAAACAGACGGCTTAAAAACAATTGTGAACATTTTAAATAACGTTTCACGAGGCGTTGAAAAAACAGTCTTTCAAAAGCTGGATGAAGTTGATTATGAGTTATCTGAGAGAATTAAAGAAAATATGTTTGTCTTTGAAGACTTACTTGGTCTTGAAGATCTTGCGCTTCGCCGTGTGTTAGAGGAAATTACGGATAACGGTGTCATTGCAAAAGCGCTTAAAATTGCAAAAGAAGAAATTAAAGAGAAATTATTTACATGTATGTCTTCAAACCGTAAAGAGATGATTCTGGAAGAATTAGATGGCTTAGGGCCACTTAAGATGACAGATGCTGAGAAAGCGCAGCAAACGATTACAGGTACGGTGAAAAAGCTAGAGAAAGAAGGAAGAATTATCGTTCAAAGAGGTGAAGATGATGTCCTTATTTAAAAACAGAATTCCGAAGAATTCTGTTTCTTTTTCTGAAGAAACGTATGAATTACAATTTCCAAAACCAATACCAGTTCACGTAGAAGAAATACAAGTAGATCATGAAGAACTTCTTGCGCAACAACAATCGTTACATGTTGAACTAAATCAGCTAAGGCAAGAGCAGCAAATATTAGAACGAGAGCGTCAGCAGCTATTACATGATCAAGAACAATTTCAAATGCACGTTCAGCAGCAGATGAAAGAAATAGAATCGGCACGTCAGCAGTTTCAAAAAGAGCAACAAGAAACTGCATACGAATGGACAGAATTATTATGGGATCAATCTTTCCAACTAGCAGAAAAAATTGTGAATCAAGCAGTAGATGCTAGATTGCTTGATGTGTTACCTATTTTAACTGGCATCGTGCAAACGTTACCTACTTCGTTTGAAAAACTAGTTATTACCGTACATCCAGAAACTTTTGAACGAATTCAAGAAGAGAAGGAAAATACGAAAGAATATTGGTTGCTACAATTAGTAGAATGGAAATATGATTTCTCCTTACAGTTCGGTGAATTTGTTCTAGAAGAGGAGAAAGAGTTCTTTGAATTTAAGTTTGCACCTATATTTGCGAAACTTCGCCAAAAATGGGAAGAAGAGAAGTTATTTGAGGAGCAAAATGTATGAATCGACTATTAATGAATGAAAACCAAAAATGGAATACATTTATTGAAACACCGTTTTATACGAAAGTCGGTAAAGTTCATAGTGTGCAAGAGCAGTTTTTCGTAGCGAAGGGACCGAAGGCGAAAATCGGTGATGTTTGTCTCGTTGGAGAACATAACGTCTTATGTGAAGTAATTGCAATTGAAAAAGAGAACAATATGTTACTCCCGTTTGAACAGACAGAAAAAGTATGTTACGGAGATTCCGTTACATTAATTGCAGAAGATGTTGTTATACCTCGTGGTAATCATTTACTCGGAAAAGTGTTAAGTGCAAATGGCGAAGTGTTAAATGAGAACGCTGAAAACATTCCGCTGCAAAAAATAAAACTAGATGCTCCGCCTATTCATGCGTTTGAACGTGAAGAGATTACTGACGTATTTGAAACGGGAATTAAATCTATTGATTCCATGTTAACAATTGGTATCGGTCAAAAGATTGGTATTTTCGCTGGGTCAGGTGTAGGTAAATCTACTTTACTCGGCATGATTGCGAAAAATGCAAAAGCGGATATAAATGTTATTAGTTTAGTAGGAGAACGTGGCCGAGAAGTAAAAGACTTTATTCGAAAAGAATTAGGCGAGGAAGGTATGAGGAAAAGCATCGTTGTCGTAGCGACGTCAGATGAAAGTCACCTTATGCAACTTCGCGCTGCTAAGCTTGCGACATCTATTGCTGAATACTTCCGAGACGAAGGCAATAACGTACTACTTATGATGGACTCTGTTACTCGTTTTGCTGATGCGCGTAGAAGTGTTGATATTGCTGTTAAAGAGTTACCGATTGGTGGTAAAACACTTTTAATGGAAAGTTATATGAAGAAGCTGTTAGAGCGATCTGGGAAAACACAAAAGGGGTCTATAACGGGTATTTACACTGTACTCGTTGATGGAGACGATTTAAACGGTCCTGTACCAGATTTAGCACGTGGTATTTTAGATGGACATATTGTATTAAAACGTGAACTTGCAACGCTCAGCCATTATCCTGCTATTTCCGTACTAGACTCAGTAAGTAGGATTATGGAAGAAATCGTGTCACCAACTCATTGGCAACTTGCAAATGAAATGAGAAAAATTTTATCTATTTATAAAGAAAATGAATTGTATTTTAAATTAGGAACGATTCAAGAAAATGAAGAAAATGCTTATATTTTTGAATGTAAAAATAAAGTAGAAGGTATAAATACGTTTTTAAAACAAGGTCGATCTGATAGTTTCCAATTTACCGATATCGTTGAAGCAATGCACCATATAGTATAAGACCTTGCGCTTCGCAGGTCTTATTTTTTTGTTTTTTAATATTTCACAGATTTTTTTGGAAAAAAACTATATAATAGAAAAAGAGAACGTTATAATAGGAAGGGGCTATGAAAACAGGTGGATAAGCAGCAGTACGACACGATCAAATTGCAAATAAATCAAGAAAAAGAACAGATCTTGAAAGAAGTGTATGAATTAACAGCTGAAAAAAGAAAAATAGAACAAAAAAAAGAATATGATTTATATGTTGTAAAATCGCGTAGTAAAGTCGTACAAGCTGGGCAACGTATAATGGCTGGCATGCTTTCGTCACATACGTTTTCACCTGAAAGAATAGAAGAATGGAATCGGAAAATTAAAAAAACAGAAGATTTTATTCGAAAAAATGAAAGCCTTTTAGAACAAGTAAAAGAAAAAGAACGTGTCATTGATGAGATGTATCAAGAAGATTGTAGAAAGCTTGCGAAAATACGAGAAAAGCAGGAAGAAAAAATGCTTCTTGATTTGAAAATGTGTATGAATGGATGAGGTGAATGTAGTGATACAGTCTGTATTACCGGTGCAACAAAGTTTACCTCCGCAAAAAGAAAAAGGGCTAGAAGTACAATCTAAAAGTGAAGATTCTTCATTTGATCATGCGATGAGAATGGAAAATACAAAGCAGCCGAAAACGGAGAAAACAAAGCGAGAAGATGCACCAGAAGATAGAAAAGAAAACATTCTTTCTAAAAAACCGGAAACGAAAGAAGAGCCAAGTGTAAAGAAAGAAGAAAAAAAAGAGACAGAACAGTTATTGTTAGCTGTATCTGAGCAAATGGTTGCAATTGAGCAATTACGTGTGCAGCCAGAATTGTTATATCAATACATACAAAAAATACAAGAGCTATATAAAGAATATGGAAATATAAAACTTAACGAATTACCTGCAGGTGAATTACAACAATTACAAGAACTTCTTTCCAATATGAATATCAAAAATGCTATATGTTTAGAAGATACAATGCAAATGGTTTTAGACAAAGTGAAGATGCCAGAGCAAATGATGCAAGTATTGAAAGTAGTAGAAACAGAAACTTGTAATATTGCAAAAAAACAAGAAGAGCCTAAAGACTTAGATGGAGATCTTCCGAAAGCTGAAAGTGAAGATGTCAAGGTAGAGTTGCCAGAAGGTGATGTATTTAACGATTCGAATTCTGCTGGTGCGGAGTTATTAAATAAAGCGACGAGTACCGATCAAATAGGAAAATCCAATAGTGGGGCTGAGAAAGTTTCATTGCCTGACTTAGGAAAGAAAATGGAAGCACAAGTAGAAGCATTGCAAAAGTTTGTAGTGAAACAAGAACGTGTGTTATTTCAGTTGAATCCAGAAAAACTTGGTACATTAACAGTGTTTATGAAAAAACATGGAGATCAAATTGATGTTCACGTAGAAATGGAAAAACATGATGCGAAAAAACGTGTGGAAATCATTTTTGATGAATTGAGATTGAAGTTAAAAGAAAAAGAAATCAACATTCAAATTAGCTATGCAGATAAAGATGAAAATCGTAAAGAGCAGCGAGAACACGAACAAAGGCAAAAACAAAAATTAGCAAGTCCGAAACATGAGAAACAAGAATCAAAAGAATTTGCGGGATTATTGGAGGAATAAAGCGTGCCAACAGTTGGATTAAATACAACGAGTACAAACCATATTCCATTACAAGCAGGAGCGCAGAATAGGAACGCATCTGTTAACGGTGCACAACCGGCAGTAGGGCAAATGAATGGAGTATCAGCAGGAGAACAAAAGACTCCTGGTGTAATGGGGAAAGATGATTTTCTAAAATTATTTTTAGCGAGCTTTCAACATCAAGATCCATTTAATGCGATGGATATGAATCAAATGATGAATCAGACAGCACAATTATCTCTTATGGAACAAGTACAGAATATGACGAAAGCGGTAGATAAACTGCAATCAACAATGTATTCAACAGCGCTTGATGGTGGAATGAAGTTTTTAGGGAAATACGTAAGAGGTGTTGACGGTGATGGTAAAAAAGTCACTGGTCAAGTAGAAACAGTTCGCCTCGCAGAAAATAATGAGGTACAGCTCGTTATTGATAATAAAGTTGTATCCCTTCGTTTCGTTGAGAGAGTGTCTGATAAGCCAATTGGAGACACGAATCCAGAAGATGCGAAGAAAGACGATCAAAAAGTAACGGAAGAAGAAAAAACTACAAATTCATAAGGAGTGTCCATACGTTATGATTAAAGCGTTATATACAAGTATTACAGGAATGAATGCAACACAAAATGCATTAAGTGTAACTTCAAATAATATTGCCAATGCACAAACAGTAGGTTATAAAAAACAAAAAGCAATGTTCGATGATTTACTATATAATAACTCAATTGGTGCAAAAGGTGATGGTAATTACGCAGGAACGAATCCGAAAAGTATCGGTAACGGTGTGAAAATGAGCGGTACAGTTACAGATTATAGTGATGGTACCATTACGCTAACTGGTGGAAAAACACAAGCAGCAATGGAAGGGAATGGTTTCTTCGTAGTAGGTGATTCAAAAGGCGGTAATATGGAATTTACTCGAAAAGGTACATTCGGGATATCTTCAGATTACTATATTACGAATACAGAAGGACAATACGTATTTGCATACCCTGCAAATGAAGCAACTGGTGAAGTTGATTTATCTGGTATTCCAGGACCGTTACAAATTCCAATGGGAACTGCAATTGGTGGTATTCGAACATCAAAAGGAGTAGTTGGAGGGAATATTCCAGCTGATGCAAAAGCAATATCACAAGAGATACCTATATATGATAATGCTGGTAACACTTGGACGATGCGTGTGGAGTTTACACAAACGAGTGAACATAATTATTCATATAAAGTACAGATGCGCAATGATTCAAAAAAAGAAGAGTTTAAGGATGTTCAAGGTGCAGGCGGTAATATGACATTTGATGCTGTTGGAAATCCCAGTCCGAAAGAGCAAGCAGCTAATATTCCATTTAATGGCGGCAATATAAAACTAGACTTAAGTAATTTAACGAATCATCCGACAGATAAAACATTATCAGTAACAGGCGTAGATGGTAGAGCAGCGGCGACTGTTAAAGATTGCTTCATTGCTGATGGTGGATATGTGATGGTAAAATATTCTGATGGAAGTATGAAAGCTGCTGGTCAATTAGCTGTTGCGATGTTCCCGAACGAAGGCGGACTCATGAAAACAGGTAACGGTAACTATACAGCGACGAATACAACTGGTATTTTAGCACTTGGTGCATCTGGTCAAAACGGTGCAGGTAAAATACGTGGTGCTGCACAAGAAGGTGCAAACGTAGATTTATCTGTAGAATTCGTTGACTTAATGTTATACCAACGTGGATTCCAAGGAAATGCGAAAGTAATTAAAGTGTCAGATGAAGTATTAAATGAAGTTGTAAACTTAATTCGATAATATATAATAAAGAAAAATTGTAATGTAGTAGAAAGGGTTTTTCATTCGTATGACAAGACAAGAGCGAATTTTACAATTGCCTTTTTTCGAAAATAAACGTGACCTTGCTGAGCAAGTGTTAAAAATGGAACGAGAAGAGCATGTATATTTACCAGATCAATTTGAAATTAAGCAAGTGCCTCCCTATTCATTTGGTGAAAAACAAGCAATCATTGGCCGTATTCACGAATTTTATTTCGTAAGTGTTGGTAGTGAAGGTGAGTGGAAGTATCAACTGTTTAAAGATGAAATGAAGTGCCGTGAGTTTTTTGTTACGTTGCCGGATATTGCGGATCAGCAGATAGCATTTTGGTTCAATAACATCGAGTTACTGAAAAGATCTTAAAAAGTTCTTAAAAGCTCTTTTTTAGGTTTTGAGAGAGGACCTGGCGATGTGTGGTGGCGGTTAGTGCCTAATAGATGCTCGACTGTTGTTTAAGACTGGAGATATGTAGAGTTGCTAGGGTAGTTGAAGAGGATGTAAGCGAAGTGTAGTTGAAAAGATTTTAAAAGCTCTTTTTTAGATTTTGAGAGAGGACCTGGCGTTATGTGGTAGCGGTCAGTGCCTAATAGAGTCTCGACCGGTGTTTTAAGACCAGAGATATGTAGAGTCGTAAGGTTAGTTGAAGAAGAGGTAAGTGAAGTTGGAAAAGCTCTTAAAATTCTTTTTTAGGTTTTGAGAGAGGGTCTGGCGGTTGTGGTAGCGGTCGGGGCTTATGTGGTGCTCGACCGTTGTTTAAGACCAGAGATATGTAGAGTTACTAGGGTAGTTTAAATAGATTTAAGCGAAGTGTAGTATGAATAATGCTTGTGGTCTTAACCTGTTTGGTGGATTAATAAGTTTATTTGTGGCGATAGATTTCTATAAAAGGAGAGGTGAAGAGGATGGCGCAGAATAAGTATCGCGTTACATTCATTTCGCCGAGTGAGGTTGAGCAGCGGACTGTCATGACGGCGAGTAGTTTGCCAGATTTAATTCGTAAAGTAGAGAGTATTATTGCAGATCCGAACGGTTATTTTGTAAATGATAAAAAAAATAATTGCTATTTTAAAGTGATGAAAGAAAATGTTACATTCATTCAATATGAGTTGCTATTTTCGGATAAAGAGATTCATATTGAAAAATTAAAACATATAGCGCCGGCAGTATTAAAACGATTATTTGAAAAAATAAATGATCCGGAACTATATGCACTTGCGCTACTGGATGTTGATATAGCAACGAAAGAATATGTGCTAGAAGTAATGAATGCAGAGTTAAGAATAAGAGTAGAAACAGAGCTTTCGAAAAAATGGGAAGCGATGCCGACAGAAATTGTAGGAGCGCAAGAAGTGTTATTAGAAGCACTTGCTTCGTTTATACAAGAGTAATTGTCTTTTCAAATAAAGAAATGAATTGTTCGACTATCTATATTTTTTATATAGGTAGTTGACTTTTTCGTTTTAATAAAGCTTAATAATTAGATATACGGAAATAATGAAAGGGGAGCGACACCTTTATGTCACAAGCACAAAGTATTTTATTAGAAAGCGGAACAAATGAATTAGAGATTGTTACATATACAGTTGGTGAAAACCTATTTAGTATTAACGTAATGAAAGTACGTGAAATCATTAATCCATTCCCTGTTACAACTGTGCCAGAATCTCATCATGCAGTTGAAGGTGTTGTTCAAGTACGTGGTGAAATTTTACCAGTTATTAACTTAGCGACAGCTCTTAATTTAAAATCGACAAAGCCACTTGATCAAACGAAATTTATCATTTCAGAATTAAACCAAATGAAAGTGATTTTCCGTGTTGATGAAGTGCATCGTATTCAACGTATTTCTTGGGAGCAAATTGATGAACCAGCTTCATTATCTATGGGACTGGAAGAAACGACATCTGGTATTGTAAAACTAGATGGAAAAATCATCTTACTATTAGATTACGAGAAAATTGTATGTGAAATTAGCGGTACTGGTTATGATAATAAATCACTTTCAAAATTAGAACAAAAAACAGATCGCGGTGAAAAAATTATTTATATTGCGGAAGATTCAGCAATGCTTCGTCAAATATTAGAAGAAACATTATCATCAGCTGGATATACGAAAATGAACTTCTTCAGCAATGGTGCAGAAGCGTTAGCGCAAATTGAAAAGCTAGCGAAAGAGCAAGGAGAAAAAATGTTTGAACATATTCACCTGTTAATTACGGATATTGAAATGCCGAAAATGGATGGACACCATTTAACGAAAGTAATTAAAGATAGTGAAATTATGAATCGTTTACCAGTCGTTATTTTCTCTTCCTTAATTACAAATGAATTATTCCATAAAGGCGAAGCTGTCGGAGCAAATGCGCAAGTAAGTAAGCCAGATATTCAAGAGTTAATCGGCTTAGTAGATAAGTTAGTGTTGTAAAAGATTTTTAAAAGCACTTTTTTGCTTGAATAGAAGCTTTAGCCATGTGTGGCAGCGGTTAGTGCCTAATAGAGTCCTATGCCATGTTAAGACCAGAGATATGTAGCGGGTTTTTTAGGTAAGTGGAAGAAGTGGGGCAGTGAGAGTGGTGGTGGCGGTTAAGCCACACGCGATGTGAGGTTTTAATTGAAGATTTGTAGATTCTACTTATAACTCTATTCTTTTAGTGGAGAGAAAGGAACTAGCCATGTGTAGTATTGGTTAGTTCCTTTTTAGTGTTTTATACTCTGTATAGGTGGAAAGATAGAGCGTTTTTGGAGTGTTTGTGTTTGTATGTATGAAGAATCTTTATTTGAAGATTTTTGATTTGAAAATATAAAAATATATCTTTGGATTATTTTAGTAATTTTTCGTGATAACGCAAATTTTTTCGGTGAAATTACATTCTAAATACCATATAATATAATTAAAAGTGATTCATATGCAATTATGCATATGAATAAAAAAATCTTTTTCTATTTCTATACTTTCTATACATTTTTGTATGTTTATTATTTGACAGACAATTTCGAAATGTTATAATATGGATATGAAAAAATTTCTATTTTCTAAAAAGACATGGGAGTCAGATGAGAATTGTGAAAGGATGAGGGGGAGTGGCACAGATTATGTATCACCACACAGCAATCAATGTATTAAGTCTCTTACAAAACATGTCAAATAATAAAATGAACGATATGCAACTAGAAGCGGAATTTAAAAAAATAGAAAAACAATTCCAAGTAAAATATGAAGAACTAGTTGATTTACATAATAGAATGGTATTATTTCAAATAGATATAGAAAAACATGGCGGGATGCGAGTATATGAAAAATCAACGATCACATGGCTCAAGTCTGAACTAGAGTTACTGTATGAAGTGTATCAATTTTGCCAACGTCACAGTTTAAACATTATTAATATTTCAAAATATGTTAGTAAAAACGAACTAAATCTTTTCCCGAAAACAGAAAGTCAATTACAAAATACGTATTACAAATTAAAAAAACGTGAAATACCGTTTGAAAATATTGAAAAACAAAAACCAGGACGAAAACGAAAATATACACCTGTAAAAGAAACAATCGTTGAAATGAAAAAAGAAAACAATCAAGTATTAAAAGAGGAAATCCAGCATAAAGAGAGTGAAAAAAGCCTCGTAACAGTTATATCTGGTATCGTTGATAACTTTGAGACAATTAGTCAACATAGTGAAAGAAAAGAGGATGAACTGCATCAGTTTATGGAAGGTATTTATAAGCTTTCTAGCATGGCTGCAGGGCATTTTAAAGAAGAGTCTAATAGAAGTAACCTGGAAAGTGAACTGAGAGCGCTACGATCGGAAAATGAACGATTAAAACGAGAAAAAGAAGAACTTGTGCAAGATGTGAAAGATATGACGCAACAGTTAGTTTATTTCATTAAAAGTTCTGACGTCGATCAAATTCGTAAATTACCAACTTTCGTACAAGATTGTAAAACAGAATTAAATAAATTAGGACTATATAACGCACAAGACGGAAAAATGAAAATAAGGATCGACCGTAGAGGACAAGTTATGACCGTAGCGCCATAAAAGTATTGGGTACAAAATAAAAGGGAAGTACATAGTTTATATGTATTTCCCTTTTGCTTTTGTATGGAATCGTTTCAAAGAGTGGAATGACAATTATGATTGCAGTAATTTATATACCATTTGCGGAATTTGATTCGCTTGTGAAACCATACTAAGTGCAACTTCGGTTAACAATTTAAATTTTAAAAAATCGCTCATTTCCTGTGCCATATCCGCATCTTCAATTCGAGAGGCAGCATCTGTTAACGCTGTACTTTGGCTATTTAAATTTTCGATATTAAATTGTAAACGGTTAATCATAGCACCAAGATCGGCACGGTAGAGTGATACATTTTGTAGTGCCTCTTCAATTTTACGAATCGCCGCTCTTGCTTCTTGTTCTGTTGAAATGTTGATGTCATGTTGTGTAGGGGAAGGGGAGATATGTTTCGTTACATTTACTGTATGACCAATATCATCTAACGTAACAGGACGGTTTTGTCCGTCAAATACGGATAAATCATTAAACTCAGTCGTCTCATCAATATAGCCAATTTGTTCTGTTAAAGATTGAAACTCTTTATTTAGTGAATCACGGTTTTTATTTGAATTTGTACCATTAGCAGATTGAATAGCTACATCACGCATACGCTGTAAAACATTCGTCACAGTTTGAAGTGCAGCTTCCGCTGTACGAAGCATCGATATCGCATCCTCATTATTACGAATCGCCACGCGCATACCACTTGCTCTCGCATGCATACGAGTTACAATCGCAACATTTGCAGGATTATCAGAAGCATGGTTTAACTTCTTACCAGTCGCCAAATGCTCCATTGCCACATTCATACGCTTCTCATTCTCATACAACGACTGCCTAGCATTCATACTCAAAACATTCGTACCAATACGCATAATAGACACTCCTTATAGATTGATATAGTCGGTATCTCTTAATCTAATAAACAGCTATGAACAGAAAAAGAGACTTATGCTTATCTTCTAGTTGTGTTTTAACATGAGAGGGGATAAAGATAGGCACTGACCGCTTCTACGCCACGCGGATGCTCTCTTCTACATAAAAAAAGAAAGCTTTTTCAAATAATCTATCTATATAGAAAAAATAAACCTCTCCGCAAGCAGAGAGGTTTATTCATGAAACTAACTCAAATGGATTATTGTAATAATTTAGAAACCATTTGTGGAGTTTGGTTTGCTTGAGAAAGCATGCTGATACCAGCTTCGTTCAAGATTTTGAACTTAGTCATTTCAGACATTTCTTTCGCCATGTCAGCGTCTTCGATTTGAGAAGCTGAAGCTGCCATAGAATTTTCTTGGCTCTTAAGGTTTGTTACGTTAAAGTCAAGGCGGTTTAATGTAGCACCAAGTGTTGCGCGATTATCAGCAATTTTTGTAAGTGCTTTATCGATTGCAGCAATAGCATTACGCGCGTTAGTAGCATCACCAGCTTGGTTCACTTCACCTTCTGATACGCTATCTGCACCAATTTTAACACTATTTAATCCTAAAGATGCCAATGTTACACTACCGATTTTAACTTTAATTTGTTGCTCAGATTCATTTGAATCAAGAGTTTGAATTGTAATTTTTGTTCCTGTATTAGAGAGTGCAGTGTCTGCAGCTGCAGGTGCACTACTAGGAGTTCCACTAGGATCAGGAGTTCCACTAGGATCAGGAGTTCCACTAGGATCAGGAGTTCCACTAGGATCAGGAGTTCCACCACCATCAGAAGTTTCAGCTAGGCTATCTGTTCCTTTCAATAAGCTTTGGTCATTGAATTTTGTGTTGTCAGCAATATACGTGATTTGTTTTGCTAATTCGCTAAATTCTTTTTGTAATGAAGCTTGGTTACCTTTTGTATTCGTACCAGTTGCAGATTGGTTTGCAAGGTCACGCATACGAAGTAAGATGTTAGATACTGAATTCATTGCTGAATCAGCTGTACGGATTAATGACATACCATCTTGTGTGTTACGAGAAGCAACGTTTAGACCACTTTCACGTGCACGCATACGAGTTGCGATTGCAAGACCTGCTGCATCGTCAGAAGCGTTGTTGATACGTTTACCGCTTGATAAACGGTCCATAGCAGTACTCATTTTTGCTTGGTTTTGGCGCATGTACTCTTGTGTACGCATGCTATTAATGTTTGTATTAATTCTCATGATTAAGAACCCCCATTTTTTTATATTGAGTTTTCTGCAAATTGAAAAACGGTAATATGCAAAAAAAACAATTTCGAATTTATTGTAAGCCTTGCTATAATGGGTGTCAACTGAAAATTTGAATTAATAAATATAAAAAAATAACAGTTTAACAATTTAGTCGTTTTTTTATTACAATATAATTGCAAAGGATTATTGCAAACTTTACGAAAAAACTCTAATATTAGATTATCTTTGTTTACCGAAAAGGTGATATTATGGTAGTTGGAAATATAGTAAAAGAAGTACTTGCATATAAAAAAGGACAGTTTCAGCAAAAGCTAAGTAGTCCGCAGGCTTTCGTTAGTAGTAGGTTTCAAGAAAAGTTGCAGAGCGAGCCTATGAAGGAGACGAAAGCTACTACGCAGCCGGCAAAAGTAGAGGATATGAGTCAGCCGGTACAATCTACGAAAATAGAAGCGGTTGTGAATAAACCGGAAGCATCTATTCATAAAGTAGAGGAAGTAAGTAAGCCGGAAGAAAAGCCTGAAACGAAGAAAGCCGATGACGTGCAAGTCGCGCAAAAAGAATTCGAACGACGTTTCCCGGAAACGAAAAATGAGGCTGTAGATACGTGGGGATTAACGAAGAAGTATAATATTCAAAAAATACGTTCTTCAAATGAAGGGAAGTATGAGGATATTATAGATAGAGTAAGTCGTACATACGGAATTCCGAAAACGTTAATTCAAAAAATGATTGAAGTAGAGTCTAATTTTAATCCGAAAACGGTGTCACATGCAGGTGCGATGGGACTTATGCAGCTTATGCCGGCGAATGTGAAAGAGATGGGTATAAAAAATCCGTTTTCACCAGCTGAAAGTATTGAAGGCGGCGTGAAAGAGTTAAGTGGTTATTTAAAGAAAAATAACGGTGACTTAGTATTGGCGCTTGCTTCTTATAATGCTGGTCCTGGTAATGTGAGAAAGTACGGAGGGGTACCTCCATTTAAAGAAACGCAAGGATATATTAAAAAAATATTAAATATCGACGTTTCGAAATAAGAAGTTTCATATATAGAGAGAAAATGAAATTTTCGTAAACATGATATGGGAGTGGCTAGATTGAAATTACAAGATGATATTCCGTTAACAATTTATTTTGAAATCGGAAATACGAAAAAGAAAATTGAAGATCTGCTTCATATTACGAAAGGTACATTGTATCGTCTTGAAAATTCAACGAAAAATACGGTGCGTCTTATGCTTGAGAATGAAGAGATTGGAACCGGAAAGATTTTGACGAAGAATGGAAAGATGTACGTTGAAATCGTTGAATTGAAAAGGTAGGGAAGGGGATTTTCATGAGCGGCGATAAATTAAGCCAAGAGCAAATTGATGCCCTGCTGAAGGCGGTAAATGAAGGCGAGGAAATGCCAGCTTTCGCACAAGAAGCAGGGAAGCAAGATAAATTTCAAGAGTATGATTTTAATAGACCGGAGAAGTTCGGTGTTGAACATTTACGTAGTTTGCAAGCGATTGCTTCTACGTTTGGAAAACAGACGTCACAGACGTTGTCAGCGCGTATGCGTATTCCGATTGACTTAGAGCCTTCGACAGTTGAGCAAGTTCCATTTACGAGTGAGTATGTGGAGAAAATGCCGAAAGATTATTATTTATATTGCGTCATTGATCTCGGACTTCCAGAGCTTGGAGAAATTGTTATTGAGATTGATTTAGCATTTGTTATTTACATTCATGAGTGCTGGCTTGGCGGGGATAGTAAGCGTAATTTTACGATGCGTAGACCGTTAACTGCATTCGAGTTTTTAACGCTTGATAATATTTTTGCGCTTCTATGCAAAAATTTAGAGCAATCGTTTGAAAGTGTTGTAGCGATTAAACCGACATTTGTAACGACGGAGACAGATCCGAATGCACTTAAGATTACGACAGCGAGTGATATTATTTCATTACTGAACGTAAATATGAAAACGGATTTTTGGAATACGACAGTGCGCATCGGGATTCCGTTCTTATCTGTTGAAGAAATTATGGATAAGTTAACGTCTGAAAATATTGTTGAACATTCTTCAGATAAACGTAAGAAGTATACGTCTGAAGTAGAAGTGAAAGTAAATCAAGTGTATAAACCAGTTCACGTTGCAATTGGTGAGCAGAAGATGACGATGGGCGAGATTGAACAAATTGAAGAAGGTGATATTATTCCGCTTCATACGAAAGTTTCGGATGAGTTGCTTGGTTTTGTAGATGGAAAGCATAAATTTAATTGTTTTATTGGAAAAGATGGAACGCGTAAGGCGCTCTTATTTAAAAGTTTTGTAGAGTAGGAGGATCCATATGAAGCATGAAGTATCTCCTGTGTCATTAATGGGATTAGAAGAATTTGCAGGAAAGCGAAATGAAGCAAGTAAAGCACATATTGATACTGTTTCAGATATTTCGATTGAACTTGGTGTAAAGCTTGGGAAAACATCTATTACGCTCGGTGATGTGAAACAGTTAAAAGTGGGCGATGTTCTAGAAGTAGAGAAAAACTTAGGACATAAAGTAGATGTATATTTAAGTAATATGAAAGTCGGCATCGGGGAAGCGATCGTAATGGACGAGAAGTTCGGTATTATCATTTCTGAAATTGAAGCTGACAAGAAGCAAGCTGCGCTTATGAAAGCGCAAAGTCAAATGCAAGATAAAGAGTAGAGGAGGAGTCATATGTCGTATATGACGACCTTATTTCAAGTCGTTTTACTGTTTGGTGCGCTCGGCTACGGTGCATATTTTATGACGAAAAAGACGCGCAAGCAGCAGTTTTTTAAACAAGGTGAAAATGGCCATATTCAAGTGAAGGACGGCGTTTATTTAAATCATCAAACGAGCGCCTTTTTATTTGAAGTAGACGGCAAGCAAGTGTTCACTGTTATTAGTAATAACGGTGTACAATCTGTGCAATTAACAGGAACAGGAAATCAGTTTCAACAAGCGCTAGAAGACGCGGTGAAGAGTGAAACGAAAAAAGTAGAGGATCCATCATGAGAATAAAGAAACAGTTATCGTTATTAGCCGTTATTTTCGTATTTTCTATCGTTTTTTCAATTATTTTTGTAAATCCAGCGTATGCAGCCCAAAACGGTTTTATTAATTTCGAAAATGGAAAAGAGTTTACGAGTAATTCAAGTGTACAGCTATTTGCGCTCGTTACCCTTTTATCATTATCTTCATCTATCGTTCTATTATTTACACATTTTACTTATTTTATGATTGTTCTTGGGATTACACGTCAAGGACTTGGGGTAATGAATTTACCACCGAACCAAGTACTTGTTGGACTTGCATTATTTTTATCACTTTTTACGATGCAGCCTGTTCTTGGGCAGCTAAAGAGCGATGTGTGGGATCCGATGACGAAAGAGAAAATAACGGTAAGCCAAGCTGCGGAAACGACAGCGCCGATTATGAAAGAGTATATGTCAAAGCATACATATAAGCATGATTTAAAAATGATGCTGAAAGTGCGCGGAGAAGAGTTGCCGAAAGATTTAAAAGATCTTTCACTATTTACGCTCGTACCATCCTTTACGTTAACGCAAATTCAAAAGGGATTGTTAACAGGGATGTTCATTTATTTAGCGTTTGTATTTATAGATTTGATTATTAGTACACTTTTAATGTACCTCGGGATGATGATGGTACCGCCGATGATTTTAAGTTTACCGTTTAAAATACTCGTTTTCGTATATTTAGGTGGATATACAAAAATCGTCGACATTATGTTTAAAACGGTCGCCTGAAGTGTTTGATGCTATGTGATAGGAGTCATATAAATGAATACGTCACCAATTATAGATATTTTTCAAACCTTTTTTTATAAAGGGGTTATGATTTTAATGCCGGTTGCCGGTGTTAGTATGATTGTCGTTATTATCATCGCTGTCATTATGGCGATGATGCAAATTCAAGAGCAAACGCTGACGTTTTTACCGAAAATGGCGAGTATTGTACTCGTTATTATCATTTTAGGTCCGTGGATGTTTCAAGAATTAACGACACTTATTTTAGATTTATTTGATAAAATTCCATCGCTATTGCGTTCGTACTAAGATAGGTGGACTGAAATGAATATGGAATTATGGGCGGCGACGTTTTTTGCGTTTTGCCGCATTACTTCATTTTTATATTTTTTACCGTTTTTCTCTGGTCGATCTATTCCAGCGATGGCGAAGGTTACATTTGGACTTGCTCTTTCCATTACAGTGGCCGATCAAGTTGATGTTTCTCACATAAAGACAACTTGGGACGTTGTAGCTTATGCAGGTACGCAAATTGTAATTGGATTATCACTTTCAAAAATTGTAGAAATGCTGTGGAACATTCCGAAAATGGCCGGGCATATTTTAGACTTTGATATCGGTTTATCACAAGCAAGTTTGTTTGATGTAAATGCAGGCTCACAGTCTACTTTACTATCAACCATTTTTGATATATTTTTTCTCATTATTTTTATTTCACTTGGCGGCATTAATTATTTCGTTGCCACGATTTTAAAGTCGTTTCAATATACAGAGGCGATTTCAAAATTGTTGACGACTAGTTTTTTAGATAGTCTACTCGCAACGTTATTATTTGCGATTACATCAGCGGTTGAAATTGCTCTTCCGCTCATGGGAAGTTTGTTCATCATTAACTTTGTTTTAATTTTAATCGCAAAAAACGCTCCGCAATTAAACGTTTTTATGAATGCGTACGTTATTAAAATTACGTGTGGTATTTTGTTTATTGCAATGAGTGTACCGATGCTCGGTTATGTGTTTAAAAATATGACGGATGTATTGCTTGAGGAATATACGAAACTATTTAACTTTTTCTTAACGAAGTAGGGGGACGCGCATGGCAAAGGATAATAAAACAGAAAAGGCCACCCCGCAGAAGCGTAAAAAATCGCGTGAAGAAGGGAATATTGCCCGGAGTAAAGATTTAAATAATTTATTTTCCATACTTGTGTTAGCAGTTGTCGTTTACTTTTTTGGAGATTGGCTCGGGTTTGAGATTGCCAATTCCGTATCGGTGCTGTTTGATCAAATTGGAAAAAATACAGATTCAACCGAGTATTTTTATATGATGGGGATGTTACTACTAAAAGTATCAGCACCGATATTAATACTCGTATACGCTTTTCATTTATTCAATTATATGATTCAAGTCGGTTTCTTATTTTCTTCTAAAGTTATTAAGCCGAAAGCGTCACGTATTAACCCGAAAAACTATTTTACAAGATTGTTTAGTCGTAAAAGTTTAGTAGATATTTTGAAATCACTGTTTTATATGGGATTAATCGGTTACGTCGCTTATGTGCTATTTAAAAAGAATTTAGAGAAAATCGTGAGTATGATTGGATTTAATTGGACTGCGTCACTTACTGAAATTATAAGGCAAATTAAATTTATCTTTTTAGCTATTTTAATTATATTAATTGTTCTTTCTATTATTGATTTCATTTATCAAAAGTGGGAGTACGAACAAGATATTAAGATGAAAAAAGAAGAAGTAAAACAAGAGCATAAAGATAATGAAGGAGACCCGCAAGTAAAGGGGAAACGAAAAAACTTTATGCACGCCATATTGCAAGGAACAATTGCGAAGAAGATGGATGGTGCAACGTTTATTGTAAACAACCCGACCCATATTTCGGTCGTACTCAGGTACAATAAACACGTTGATGCAGCACCAATTGTCGTTGCAAAAGGGGAAGATGAACTCGCATTATATATACGAACACTTGCCCGTGAACAAGAAATACCAATGGTGGAAAACCGTCCGCTTGCTCGTTCTTTATATTATCAAGTCGAGGAAGATGAGACGATTCCAGAAGATTTATACGTAGCTGTAATTGAAGTTATGCGCTATTTAATTCAAACGAACGAACTTGAAGTATAATAGCGCGTTTGGAGGCGATCTCTTTGTTTAAGATAGATTCTGCAAGAACCTATTTTTCTATCTTTTTAGCAGCGTCATTCGTAGTGGCGCTCTTAATTCCACTTCCACCATTTATACTTGATATCATTATCGTTTTTCTACTAAGTATGTCAGTGCTTATTTATATGCGAGCGACAAGTATTAACGAGTGGGATGAATTAAAGTCATTTCCGACGATGTTGTTATTAATCGGGATTTTCCGTGTATCGATTAACGTATCGACGACGCGAGCGATTTTGACAAACGGAAATGCTGGTCATGTTATTGAAGAGTTCGGTCAGTTCGTAATTGGCGGGAACTTATTAATTGGTATCGTTATTTTTACAGTATTAATCATATTCCAGTTTATCGTTGCAAACGGTGCATCTCGTACAGCTGAAGTTGCAGCTCGTTTTACACTTGATTCTTTACCAGGGAAACAAATGTCGATCGATGCTGATTTAAACCAGCGTATTATTTCAGAAAAAGATGCACAAGCAAAACGAAAAAAATTAAATATGGAAACAGAGTTTTACGGGGCGATGGATGGTGCCGGGAAGTTCATTAAAGGGGACGTTATTTTCGGGATTGTCATTTTATTCGTAAACATCATTTTCGGTTTAATTGTCGGAATGATGCAGCAAGGAATGAGCTTTGGTGAAGCTGCTCTTCATTACACACAGTTAACTGTCGGCGACGGAATTGTAAACCAGATTGGATCGCTCATGCTTGCGATTTCAACAGGTATTATTGTAACGCGTGTATTTGACGGTTCACCAGATACAGTAACGGAAGGTATCTTTAAAGAGTTATTAGCGCATGAAGTCGTTGTATATGCGCTTGGCGGTTTATTTATCGCAATGGGTATTTTTACTCCGCTGCCGTTTCTACCATTCGCACTCGTTGGTGGAACAATTATCTTCTTAGGAATTCGAAATAAAAACCGCATGAAGAAAGAAAAAGAAGATGAACTTCAAAAAGAATTAGAAATGATTCAAGGCGAAGATGAGCAACTGCAACAAGTGGAAGATTCATTTGGCGTATTTACAGATAAATATCCAATTATTGTAGAATTAGGTTTAGATTTAGCAGCACTTGTAAAGCAGAAAATTAACGGAGAAACAGCTCGTGATAAAGTTGTTCTTATGAGGAAGTCGATTATTACTGACCTCGGTATTAACGTTCCTGGAATTAACTTTAAAGATAATACGAGTTTTAGACCACGCGGACGATACATTATTCGTATTAAAGGTGCGAAGGCAGCTGAAGGAGTTTTAAAATCAGGTTATTTATTAGCACTGAAAACACCGAATGTAATGGCCGATTTAGATGCAGAACCAGCGAAAGATCCAATTTTTGGCGAGGATGGATATTGGATTTTAGAGCATATGGTACAAGATGCACAAATGAAAGGCTATCAAGTATTAGAGCCACTTAGCATATTAATTACACATTTAGATGTTGTCGTTAGACGTAATCTTCATGAGTTAATTCAGCGTCAACATGTAAAAGACTTAATTAACTCACTTGAAAATGATAACGGCGTTTTATTAGAAGAGATTAAGAAGAAAGAAATTGATTTATCACTCGTTCAAAATGTTATTAAACAATTGCTAAAAGAAGGTATTTCTATTCGTGATTTACCAACTATTATTGAAGGTATTATTGACGGAAAAGAAATTTATCAAAATCATGTTGACGGTGTAACGTCATTCGTCCGTGAATGTATTTCAAAAGTGATTTGTGAAAATGCGAAAAATCCTGACGGGAAAATATATGCGGCGCTCTTCTCAGATTCAATTGAGTTAGATGCAGACGTTGTGAACAATTCTTATCAAGGTTATTTATTAAACTGGGATTTAGATTTAGAAACGCGAGTCGTTGAACAAGTACAACGCGTATTGAAACAAGCGAGGTTAATGGGAAGAGAACCAGTATTATTAACGCGTAGAAAAGATTTCAGGTTTGCGATTGTAAGACTTCTTGAGCGTTATCAAGTAGAAGCGCAAGTACTTTGTATTAGCGAATTAGCACCAGAAATTGTTGTAGATCAAATTGCCTATATTGAATAGTAGGGGGTGAAGTAATGGAAAGTACAGAAAAGAAAGAAGCGTTAATGCGAATAAAAGCAGCTTCGAAAAATGAATTGTATCGAAAGTTATTTGACCAATATGGTACAGATTATTATTACGTTGTCGATGAAAGTGTAAAACGAAATATCCCGTTTTTTTGGAAAAAGAATTATGAAATGTTAGTTGCTTTTCCAGAGGATAAACAGGAAGAAGTGAACGAAGGAACAGCGCAATTTCATGAACAGTTAATGGATGTTGTGAATGACCCTTCAGAACAAATTGTGAAGGCGAACGGAATTCAATCGGTACTGCACAATTTAGAAAACGTGACGACTCCTATGTCGTATGCGGCGATGCAAACAGGAAATAGTGAAGAATGGGCAAGAAAGAAAGAGAAGCTATTAAAGCTGTTTGAAAAAGGTATCGTCGTTGTGAAACAGACGGAAGAAACGAAAGTAACGAAAAAGCAAAAAGCTGTGAAAAAAGTCGTTCCTGTCAAGAAAGAAGAAGTGGTTGTAAAAAAAGAAAAGCAAGAATCTGTACCATTTATTATTCAAAAAGTAATTCGCATGCTAGAACAAAACGATGTAGAACAATACTTCATTCACGCATATGCTGAAAAGTTAAAAGTGAAGTTTGAAAGTGCAACGATGATTACAGAAGAAGAAGTAATCGAATATATATTGGAAGATATGAGCTCCCATTTCAATACGGAAAATGTATTTGAAAAAGAAGTACAAACAATTGCATTAATCGGTCCAACTGGTGTTGGAAAAACGACGACACTTGCGAAAATGGCGTGGCAATTTCACGGTATGAAAAAAACGGTTGGTTTTATTACGACAGACCATTCGCGCATTGGGACAGTACAGCAACTGCAAGATTACGTAAAGACAATTGGATTTGAAGTAATCGCTGTGCGTGATGAAGCTGCAATGACAAGAGCGCTTACGTATTTTAAAGAAGAAGCGCGCGTCGATTATATTTTAATTGATACAGCTGGAAAAAATTATCGTGCGTCAGAAACAGTGGAAGAAATGATTGAAACGATGGGACAAGTAGAGCCAGATTATATTTGTTTAACGTTATCAGCTTCGATGAAAAGTAAAGACATGATCGAAATCATTACGAACTTTAAAGATATTCATATTGATGGTATCGTCTTTACGAAATTTGATGAAACGGCAAGTAGTGGTGAATTGTTGAAAATTCCAGCAGTATCATCAGCTCCTATTGTATTAATGACAGACGGACAAGACGTAAAGAAAAACATACATATCGCTACAGCGGAACATTTAGCGAAACAAATGTTGCAAACATCATAGAAAAGAGGTGAAGGATAAGGTAACTGCCTTATTCAAACGAGTATGAACGGTCTTTATATAGGTTCTATGGGTATGATGAATTACATGCAGCGTATTAATGTTCATTCGAATAACGTTGCAAATGCCCAAACGACAGGATTTAAAGCAGAAAATATGACTTCAAAAGTATTTGATGTACAAGACACATATCGCCGCGGAGATGGTGCTGTAACAAATATCGGTTCGGTCGATTACGCTGTAGTACCAGCCGCAACGCATGTGAACTTAGTGCAAGGAAATATACAAATGACAAATAGTGCTACAGATTTCTTTTTAGATGACGGTGCAAACGGTACAACATCATTTTTCGTTACATCTAAAAACGATGAAACGTTTTTAACGAGAGATGGTAGTTTTACAATCAATAGTGATCGTTACTTGCAAACATCATCTGGTGCCTATGTTATGGATGTAAATAATGAACGTGTTCGTATTCCAGAAGGAGCGAAGATCGCTGTACAAGCAGATGGTACATTATATGATGAGGGAACACAAAATAATATTGCTCGCCTGCAAACAAAAACAGTAGATGCAGAAGCGAATTCTCGTCTAATGCAAAGAGAGAACAAAAGCTTTACACTAGCAGAAGGAAACATTGCTGATTTACCGAACGGAACAGGATTAGTGAAAAATCATATGCTAGAAAATTCAAATGTAGATATGACGAAAGAGATGGCAGATCTTATGACGGATCAAAGAATGATTTCAGCGTCACAACGTGTTATGACTTCATTTGATAAAATTTATGAAAAAGAAGCGAATGAAATATTGAGATAGGAGGCTCCTAATAAAGGAGTCTTTTATTAGTTTTAAATTTCAGAATTATCAATTGACTTTATAGAGCTTCTTTTTTATATTAGTAGGTATAACTATAACTACTAAAGAGGTGAGAGTATGACAACGGCATTATATTTAGAAGATGCATACAAAACGAGTTGCGAAACAGAAGTGATAAAAGTAGAAGGGAATAAAGTATTTGTAAAAGAAACAGTTTTTTATCCAACTGGTGGAGGGCAAGAATGTGATACGGGTGTCATTGTACAAGATGGGTCTGTATTTGAAGTTGAAAAAGTAAAGAAGGAGCAGGGAGAAATAGTTCACTATATAAAAGATGGAGCTCAAGTAAAATTAGGTCCAGTTAAATTAGAGATTAATTGGGAAAGACGTCATAATTTAATGCGTCATCATTCTGTACTGCATCTTATCGGAGCTGTCGTTTATGAAAAGTATGGAGCTCTATGCACTGGAAATCAAATTTATCCTGACAAAGCACGTATCGATTTTAATGAGTTACAAGAGTTATCGAGCGTGGAAGTAGAAGAAATTGTTAAGGAAGTGAATAAACTTATTAAACAAAATAAAGAAATTTCTACTCGTTATATGAGCCGCGAAGAAGCAGAAAATGCTGTAGGAATGATTAAGACCGCAATAAACCTCCTGCCAACTACTATACAAGAAATCCGCATTGTTACCATTGAAAATTTAGATGAACAAGCTTGTGGAGGCACACATGTGAAAAATACGAGTGAAATAGGAACACTTGTTATTGATAAAGTAAAAAGTAAAGGGAAACAAAATCGTCGCTTTGAAGTTAGAGCGATTTAGATTGTGAGGAGTACTAATGGATGAAATTATAAAGGAATTACAAAAATTAGGTTTTTCCCAGTACGAATGTAAAGCGTATATTGGACTACTAAAACATTCCCCAGTAACTGGGTATGAAGTGAGTAAACAAACAGGAGTACCTCGTTCTATGATTTACGAGGTACTCGGTAAGTTAATGGATAAAGGAGCGGTACATATTGTACCTTCTGAACCAGTGAAATATGTACCAGTACCAGCTACAGAATTAATGAATCGAATGCGAAAAGACTTTGAAAAGTCCTTTGAATTTTTAGACCAGAAATTAAATGGTTTAGAACAAGAGCGACAAATAGATGTAATTTCGCATATTCGCTCAAATGATCGTGTTTTAAAAGAAATATGCAATATAATTAATAGAGCGAAGGAAGAGTTATGGATTTCTGTATGGGAAGATCAAGTGCATGAAATTGAGCCGTACATTCATCAAAAGGAAGAGGAAGGTGTACATATATTTTCCATCTTATTTGGCGCTCCAGAAACAAAAATAGGAGCAACGTTTCACCATAATTATATGACGCCCCACGTTGTTAAAAAGAGAATGGGTGGTCATTTAACTGTAATCGCGCGTGACGGGGAAGAAGTATTAATTGCGAACTTCTCAAATGATAGCACTTCGTGGGCTGTTACAACGTATGACCCAGCATTAGTTCTCGTTGCTACAGAGTATGTGAGGCACGATATTATGGTTGAAGAAATCACGAAGGAATTTGGAGCTGATAAGTTAGATACGTTATGGCGTGAAAATATAGATTTAGTTCATGTTGTAACAGGAAAACGAACTTTAGAAGGACTGGAGGATGATAAGGATGAGTAAAGCTGAGGCACATGTAGCTTTGCAAAGCGATGATACATTTCAGCAAGGAGTAAAAGATTGTTTACCAACTGTATTTGGTTATTTGAGCATCGGTATAGCAGCTGGCGTAATTGCAAAAACAGCTGGTTTCTCCATCATTGAAATTGCGTTTATGTCCACTTTAATTTATGCAGGTTCTGCCCAATTTATATTAGCTGGTATGTATGCAGCTGGTGCTCCTGCTTCCGCAATTATTTTTACTGTATTTTTTGTTAACTTACGCCACCTTCTTATGAGTGCTGCACTTGCGCCGTACTTTACGAAACTGCCTCTATTTAAAAACTTACTAATCGGTTCGCAAATTACAGATGAAACGTTCGGAGTTGCAGTACAGCATGCAGCGCAAAAAGGATATTTAGGCGAAAGATGGATGATTGGGCTAAATGTAACGGCTTATTTAAACTGGATTCTTGCTACTATTATCGGTGGGCTATTTGGTGAGTGGATACCAGATCCGCATACGTACGGGATGGATTATGCATTACCAGCGATGTTTATCGGGTTATTTGTACTTCAGCTTATAAGTAGTAAACCGAAGCTAGCAATTCATCTTACTGTTGCAATTATAGCGATTATACTTGCATACGTTTCACACTTATTTATGCCAGATAGTATAGCGGTTATTATCGCAACATTACTAGCTGCGACGATTGGAGTGGTGATTGAAAAATGGAAATGAGATTAGACGTAATATTACTTTTATTAGCAGCAGGAGCTGTTACACTCGTGCCACGTATTTTACCGCTACTCGTATTTAGTAAACTACAAATTCCAGACTGGGGTTTAAAATGGTTAAATTACATACCAATTGCGATATTAGCAGCACTTTTAGCACAAGTTTTATTTATGCATGAGACGATGCAGTGGGATTACTTGATCGCAGCAATTCCAACATTTCTTGTCGCAATATATACTCGTAGTTTATTAGGTACAGTATTAACTGGCGTGATTGTGATTATTTTGTTACGTTTCTTTTTCTAAAAAGGATTACGCTCATATAATAGCGAAAAGTGTAATAACATGAAAAATATAGGGGTGGTGTTATGATACTTTTAACGATAGGAGCAATTTTATTAACGTTGTTTATTTTCTTTATTATCGGCTTTATTACGTTTATGATGTTTGTTGATAGGGCGACACCTCAAATTTATTACACACCTTGTGAATCAGTGACAGTGAAATCTAAAGGTAAACATAAAAGGAAGAAAAGTTGAAAGTTGGCTTTTCTTCCTTTTGTTTTATCTGATTTTTCTGTATAATTTAAGTTAGTTATTTAACTAACTTAAAGGGTGGTTATAGAAATGGCAAAACCGAATGTTGTTAATAAAGAGAAGTTACTGGAAGCAGCAAAAAAAATTATTGCAGAGCATGGGATGGAAAAGTTGACATTAAAAGCAGTTGCAGAGAGTGCTCAAGTTACACAAGGTACCGTATATTATCATTTTAAAACGAAAGATCAATTATTACTGGAAGTAACTGAATCGTTTTGTAAAGCGTCGTGGGAACAAATAGGAAAGGATGTACAGTTAGAAAAGGCTTTGCAGTCTGCCGAAAGTAGATGTGTGAAAGATTCAATGTATCATCATTTGTTTTTTCAATTAGTAGCTAGTGGATTACAAAATGATGCGATGAAAAATAAAATTGGTGGATTGTTACATTATGAAAACCAACAATTAACAAGAGTGTTAAATAAAAATATAGGAGGTACAATGACATCTCAAATTTCAACTGAAACGTGGAGTGTTTTATGTAATGCATTAATTGATGGATTGGCATTGCAAGCCTTATTCAATCCATCTTTTTCTAGCGACAAAGTATATGGTGAGTTGCACCTGTTATTGGAAAAGTTCATAGAGCTACAAAAGGGAGGTAATGGTAATGAATAATAAACTTTGGCTCACTATTTTATTTTCTATCGGCGTTTGGTTTTTTGCCTCAGCGTTCTTCATTATTTTCGGTTCTTCTGTTTTATTAGAATACACTTCAAATAGATTTCTTCTACAATTGACGTTTCTTGAATTAGCAACAGCGATAGCTTTATACTTTGTAATGTGGTTATACAAAAGACTAGATACTACAAAATATGCAGTAATTAAGTTAGGTATATGCGGTACAGCAATCGGTTTAATTTTAGATACTTACATTTTATATAATTCTTCTAATCTATTCTCACAATTCTCCTCACAGCAAATTATATCATTTACCATTTGGATGGTGATTGCTTACGCTCTTTATTTAATAATTCCTTTCGTTATGGAACGAAAAAAACTGTTATAAAGAGGATTTTTATCCTCTTTATAACAGTCACATCCCCGAAAGAACTAACAACAATAACCCAAATAAAAAACTAATAAAGGAAAGAAAACCGATACATATGGAGAACACACGGTTGTTTCTCCATTCGCGCCAGAAAGTGATAAAACCTAATATACAAAGGAAAAACCAAATAGGCAGAAATAGGAACTTGCTAATTTTCTCGGGAAGTAACGCATAAAAAGTTGATAAATATAAAATCCAATTTGTAAAAAATAAAATGCAAACGATAATAGATTGTAAGTAGGGACGTTTGGAAAAATCCCCCTTTTTTACAGTTGCTAAAATAATAGTTAGCGCTGAGAAAAAGGCAATGAATATGAAAATAAGTAAGAGTAATGTAAGTGTCATTTACATCTCCTTTATAAGAGTGTTTTTTACAAGAAATGAATCTATTAAATTATATGCTTGTTTTGTAGAGTGCCCGTTATATTTTTCAGTGTACGGATTTAGAAAACCATGTTCACCGGGTAGTTGCTGTATTTCTAATAAAGGGTTCTTTTGTTGCTGCAACGATTGAATGAAAGAGGATACTGAAAAACTAGCTTCTTTTTCAGGGAATATAAGTAAGGTAGCACATGTTGGTTTCATATGAATATAGTCACGTATACGGGAACCGTAGCATCCGATAATAAAATCTATGTTCGGATTGTTACTACATAGCCATGAGATGGTAGCACCAACACTAAAGCCGATAAGTCCAATATGTGTGTAACGACTAGAAAGATGAGTAATGAATGTTTCAATTTGCTTTTTTCCATCTTCAAATCCAATATGATTCATAAAAAAATGATATGCTTTTTCTTCATCACTATAAGGAAATGCATGTTGTGATTGTAGCAGATTAGGACAGAATACATCTATATGAGATGAAGTGAAGTGGTCAGTAACATGATGCATATGATCGTTCACACCATATATTTCATGAACAGCAATGAGAGCTAATTTTTTCTTCATATCTACAAAGTACCTCTATGAAACTTAAATTCTTTCTCAACAAGGCAGATACGTAGGTGGAAGTTTTCGTACCATTGCTCACGACCTCTTTTTTTCGCTTCTTTATGTAAGACGTTCTGTTTCCAATTTTCAATTGCTTCAAGTGATTCCCAATAAGAAATTGTGATTCCAAGCCCTGCATGATCTCGCGCACTTTCTACACCTAGAAATCCAGGTTGCTGCTTTGCGAGTTCCTCCATTTTATCGGCAACTGTACTATAATCTGCTGTATCATTAGATAAATTGGAAGTGAATATAACTGCATAATAAGAATTGTTTTTTTCTACATTAGATGCCATTATTTTTCCCCCTTAATGTATAGTGTGAATAATTAATCCATAGTTTGTATTTTAGCAGGTCACAAAAAGAAAAGAAGTAGAAAATTCTTATTTTTTCAGCTTCTGTAAAATAGAAGATAGAGGAAATGTATAATAAGTAATCTAAAAAAAGAAAAATGCCACTTCAAAAAAATGAAGTGGCATTTCTTATATTTCCTCTAGGCTATTAACTGGAACTGTTAATTCGCGTCCTGGGTTTTTTACTTCATATATGCGGGCGGTTTCATTGCTCTCGTCGACGTGTTGAATCATAACAGGCATGCCTTGAAAACTAACATTCGCTTGCTCTGCTGACACAGAAAGCTCTTTTGCACGTTGAATATTCATTTATATTCCTCCCATCATTATTATCTTTGCTAAAAAAGAGGAATAATATACCATTTCGAGACATTCTTAAAGTTTTTGTATTATTTGTAATGTTTCTTTAATAAATGAAGAGAAGATCGAATCAGGATAGCTATCTATTGTTTGAACGGCTTCTTTTGCCTCTTTTAAGGCAGATTTTTTATCTTGAAGTTCTATATAGCAAAGGGCACGATAAGATCCAGCTGTTAATAACCACGATTGATCAAGTGGATGACTCATATAATCTGGTATGGTAGCGTGTTTTAATGCTTCCAAAGCTTCCTTATAACGTTTTAAACCATACAAAGATTTTCCTTTTTCAAGATAATACAGTCCGTCGTCTTGGAAAATTGGATCATTTTTTAGTTTTTCTCGAAATTGTTCTAGATGTTCTAATGCGATTGTATATTCATTAGTAATTGTATTGTAGTAATAAGCTTTTAATATATCTACATTTGCAGCGGATAAAGTATCTTCTGTAAAAATGGCAAATTGCTCCGATTTTTTTATGTAATATAAATATTGTTCTTTATCAGTTGTGATGATTTTTTGATAAGATAAAATGCGATAAAATTCATCTGTTTTATAATACACTTGATGTTTTTTTGAAAATGCAAGTGCATCTAAAATGACTTTTTCACATTTTTCATAACTGCCATATGCTAGTAAAATAATTGCTTCTTTTAAATATAATTGTATATGTGTAATAAGATCCATTTCTAAATTCTTCGTTTTATATTCGTCGCGAATTGTGGCGATCATCTGTAAACATTCTTTATATTTTTTCTGCTTGAAGAGCATATAGTAAAACAGTAGTTTCGTTTCAGTACTTTCGCGATACAAAGTATATTTTTCAAATATAGAAACAGCGGTTTCAACGTAATATTCAATATTATAATCGTTCATAACAGCTGCTGCTGTTATGAACTGTTTATATAAACGTGCTGTATTTAAAGTTGGAGGTAAATCTGTTTGAACGATAGGTAGTAAAGTTTTGTATACTTCATCGCCATTTGCCTTTATTAGTGGCTCCATTTTTTGAATGAGTTCTACAATTTTTCCTTCATCTTCTTCTAATAAAAAGCTCGGTTCACATTCAAGTTTTTCTGCAATATATTGTAACGTTTTCATAGAAGGTGTAGCTTTTCCATTTTCAATTTGACTAAGCATACTTTTTGTCAATTCTGAACCTGCTAGTTCAGTTTGTGTAAGTTTTTTTTCTTTACGTAATGCTTTAATTTTTTCGCCGAGAGTTGCCATATTGTAGCTCCTTTATAATCAAAAGTTAAATACAATTAAACTTTTTTGTTGTAATAATTGGAAAGTTGATTATATAATAAGTTTAACACAATTTAACTTTTAAGGGGAGAGTGTCATAATGGAAGATGTAAGTATAGATCAAAATGATTCAAGAATGAAGATTGCAACGAGAAATATCATTTTAATGATGATTGGAAAAATGACGTCTTTATTAGGCGCAGGTATTTATACGTTCGCAATGGGGTTATACGTATTAAAGACAACTGGTTCAGGAATGGGGTTTGCTACTACGCTCGTTTGCGGATCACTTCCAAGGATGATTTGTGGGCCGATTGCGGGTGCTGTAGCTGACCGTGTGAATCGAAAATGGCTTGTCATTGGTACTGATTTATTAAGTAGTTTAACGATGCTTATCATGTTTATCCTTGCTACTATATTTGGACCATCACTTCTTTTTATTTATATTTCAGCAGCATTATTATCAATTTGTGCAAGTTTTTATTCTGTTGCATTAACTTCGTCTATTCCTAATTTAGTAGATGAGGGGCGTATTCAAAAAGCGAGTGCTTTAAATCAAACGGCAGCTTCTTTATCAAATATTTTAGGACCAATTATTGGCGGAGTAATATTTGGTTTCTTTTCAATTCAGTCGTTCTTTTTGTTAAATAGTATTACGTTCTTTTTAGCGGTTATTTTGCAATTATTTATTGTATTTGATTTATATAAAAAAGAAGTGGCTGAGAGTAAAGAGCATTTCTTGACGAGTATAAAAGAAGGTTTTTCATATGTAAAACGACAACATGAAATATATGGTTTAATGAAAATAGCATTGTGGGTAAACTTTTTTGCTTGTGGGCTAACCGTTGCACTGCCATACATTATCATACGTACATTGCATTTATCTTCAAAGCAACTCGGAACTGTAGAGGGAATGTTAGCAGTCGGAATGCTAATGGGTGCGATTACTTTATCAGTGCGTAAAGAAGTGAATAATCCGTTTCGTTCTATTTATACTGGACTGTTTTTGTTTGCTGGTTTGAGTTTATGTACAGTATTCCCGTTGTTAGTTACCATTCCAAAAGTAGCAAGTTTTATTTACTATATTGCTTTCATGATGTTAACTGGTATAGCAATTATGGTTGTCAATATTCCGATGCAAGTATATATGCAAAAGACGACAGATCCGAGCTACTTAGGGCGTGTATTTGGCCTACTTGAAACAATTGCAACTGCAATCGCACCGCTCGGTATGATTGTATATGGATTATTGTTAGACATGTTGCCAACTAGCATTGTTATGATGACAATAGGCGGAGGTTTATTGTTAGTTGTATTAGTTGGAGTAAGGCAACATATGGCGAAAAAACAAGTGGATGTGTCGGCTTAAAAACAAGAAAAAAATAAAAATGACCAAATTAGTATTTTAGTTTTTGAAACTCTTTTTCATGTATGTTACAGTATAGTGAGCAGGCAAAGAAAAGGAGACAACAGCATGAAAAAATTAAGTTTTGTTATGCTTTTTCTATTAGTCGTAATGGCTGGATGTAGCAATTATGACACATATATTGAAACAGGTATGCAATCATTGAAAGATGAAAAATATAGTGATGCAACAATGTGGTTTGAAAAAGCAGAAAAAGAGAAATCAGGAAATGAAGCGAAATCATATAAAGAAATAGCCGAGAAAATGGATCACGGAGCAACGGCATTAAAAGACGGTAAGTATTTAGAAGCGAAAGACATTGCAAATGAAGTGTTACAAATGAAAAAAGACGATGCGCTTGAAACAGCTGTAACATCAAATGCAGAGAATATGCTTCAAAAAGCAAAAGATGTAGAAGAGAAAGTGAATGAAAGAGTAGCAAAACGTAGAAAAGTAGAAGAAGAAGGAATTGATAAACTCATTAAAGCTGTAGATAGTATAGATGATGTGAAAGAAAAAGAGAAAAAAGTTTCAGAAGCATTAGATAAGGCTGAAGAGGCGCAAGCAAAAATTGAAGCGAAGAAAAATAAATAGAGTTATAGCTTAAAAGACTGTCGTGTAAAGCGACAGTCTTTTAATTTTTTGTTGCATAAGAAGTGATGTTATGTAATAAAAAAGAAATAATTTTAGAATTCCACCTGTCCTCATGATGAATCGTATAAATGTTACGTTGAAATTCAAATTCAGGGATGGGTATGTAGCGTAGTTCATTTCGTTGTACTTCTTGTTCAATAGCAAGTTTAGAAATAAAGGCAACCCCATTACCGTATTTTAAAATTTGTTTCATCGTTTCTAATGAATCTAATTCAATTTCTGATTGGAATGTAATGTTATGAGCTAACATCCATTTTGTAAGTAAATCTCTCGTTGTAGATGGATTACGATGTAGTAATATGCGTTCCTTTTCGATATCTTGTAATGATAGATTTTCTTTCTTTGAAAAATGATGTTCTTTGGAGAAAGCAAGAACAAGTGTATCAGGCATTACATTCGTCTGTTTTAAAGATGATTCATCAAACGGTGCTGCGGAAATTACACCGAGATCAATTTCATGATTTTGTAGCATCGTTCGAATTTCAGGAGCTGTTTTTACCATGAGTGTTATTTTTATATTTGGAAATTCACATTGAAATTGATATACAATTTCTGGTAAAAGATAAGTCGCTGGTACATAGCTAGCGCCAATTGTTATAGCTCCTTTATGAAAATCTTTAAACTCTTGCGTGACTCGCCTAGCTTCTTTCATAAGCGCATCTATTTTACAAGCATAATGATGCAATGCTTCACCAGCCTCTGTTAAGAAATACCTTCCCAAACGTAATTCAAATAAAGATACACCGAGTTCCTCTTCTAAGCTTTTTATATGGAATGTAATAGTAGGTTGTTTAACACCTAGTTTTTCTGCAACGATCGTAAGCTTTTTGTATTTCTTAATAAGCACTACAATTTCTAATTTTAAGAGATTCATTATGAATTGCCGCCTTTTTTATTTTAACTATAGAAAAAATCTATAGAAATAAATAGTTTATTAGAAGTTTTTTAATTTAATCTTTACAGTACATTAACATTCAGTATAAATCTTCCATATAGAATGAAAGCAGGTTAAGAGTGAGGGAAGAGAGGTGAAACGATGGACATTCAAATTAGTGGATTAGAAAAGAATTTTGGAAAAACGCAGGCGTTAAAGCCATTACAAATTGTGATGAAACAAGGTGAATTCACCACACTGTTAGGGCCTTCGGGATGTGGGAAAACGACTTTACTTAGAATGATAGCAGGACTTGAAGAACCAGATAAAGGTGAAATATATTTTGGAGATACGTGCATGTATTCTTCTTCTAAAAAAATAAAAACATCTCCTCATGAACGTAATATAGGTATGGTATTTCAAGAGTTTGCTTTATGGCCACACATGACTGTATTTGAAAATGTTGCATTTGGTTTAAGAGCTACAAAGCAAACGAATCAATTACGGGAAAAAGTAGAAGAGGCAATAAAGCGAGTTCGCTTGCAAGGAATGGAGAAACGTTATCCGCATGAACTTTCTGGCGGACAGCAACAACGTGTCGCATTTGCGAGAGCGATTGTAACGAAGCCACATTTTATTTTGTTTGATGAACCGCTCAGTGCACTCGATGCAATTTTGCGAGAAGAAATGCGGTTAGAGCTTATGGATATCGTTCATTCCATTGGTTTAACGGCATTGTATGTAACCCACGATCAAACAGAAGCGATGTCAATGTCAGACCAAATTATTGTCATGAAACAAGGAGAAGTATTACAAAAAGGAACACCAGAAGACATTTATGTGAAACCGTCTCATGAATTTGTTGCAAAATTTGTTGGTAAGGCAAATTGGCTTGTAGAGGGGAAACAAATGGTTCGTCCAGAGCATGTGAGCTGGACAAAAAATGAAGTGTGTGAAATGTATACAGGTGAAATCCAGCACGTTACATATGTAGGAGAGCGTTATGAAGTGAAAGTAAATATGGGGACACTCGGAATATGGACAGCTTATCACAATAGTAAGCTAAGCATCGGAAAGCCAGTATCGTTATATGTACCGAAAAAATGTATTCACCATATAGGGGGAGAATCGTATGAAGAAATTCAGTTCGCTTAAGTCGTTATTTGTATGTACTTTATTATTTTCTGCCGTAGTAACAGGGTGTAGTTCAAAGACAGGTAATGCAGATGCAAAAAGTAAAACTACGAATGAAAAGAAGATTGTTGTATATAGTGCAGGGCCAAAAGGCTTAGCAGAAAAAATTCAAAAGGACTTTGAAAAGAAAACGGGTATAAAAGTAGAAATGTTTCAAGGGACAACAGGTAAAATTTTAGCGCGAATGGAAGCCGAAAAGAAAAATCCAGTCGTTGACGTAGTCGTACTTGCATCTTTACCAGCGATGGAAGGATTAAAAAAGGATGGACAAACGTTAGCTTATAAAGAAGCGAAACAAGCTGATAAGCTTCGTTCTGAATGGTCGGATGATAAAGGACATTATTTTGGATATAGTGCTTCAGCGTTAGGAATTGTGTATAACACAAAAAATGTGAAGACAGCGCCTGAAGATTGGAGCGATATAACAAAAGGAGAATGGAAAGGGAAAGTGAATCTTCCAGATCCAGCACTTTCAGGTTCAGCTTTAGACTTTGTGACAGGATATGTGAAAAAGAATGGAAAAGATGGATGGAATTTATTTGAACAGCTTAAGAAAAATGAAGTTACAGTAGCAGGGGCAAACCAAGAAGCGTTAGATCCAGTTGTAACAGGAGCAAAAGATATGGTCATTGCGGGTGTTGATTATATGACGTACAGTGCAAAAGCAAAGGGTGAACTAGTTGATATTGTTTATCCAAAAAGCGGAACAGTTATTAGTCCACGTGCAGCAGGTATTATGAAGGATAGTAAAAATGTAAAAGGTGCAAAAGAGTTTATTGATTATTTATTATCAGATGATGTACAAAAACAAATTTCTAAAGCGTATTTATTACCCGGTAGAACAGATATAAAAGCGGAAAATAGACCGAATGTGGAAGAGATTCCAGTATTACATATTGATTGGAAAACAGTTGAGAAAGAACAAGATGAAATAGGAAAACAATTTAAGAAAGTATTTCAATAAGATGGTGATTACATGGTAAATCGATTTGGATCAGTAAGGCAAGTTGGGATGACGGTAGCGTTGTTACTTGTGGCGATGTTAATCGTCATTCCGCTTTTTCTCATTTTACTTTCTAGTGTATATGAAAATAGTAGTTGGAATTTTTTAAAGCCGTTTGAAGTGATGCAGAGTGGTGGATTAGCTGGGATTTTTCTGAATTCGATGCTTCTAGGTGTACTCGTAGTAATAGGGGCAACTATCTTTGCATTTCCACTAGCTTTCATTATGAGCAAAACAGATGTTGGAAAGCATAGCAAGTTAGATATTGTTTTTATGATTCCATTTATGACACCGCCGTATATTGGATCGATGGGCTGGATTTTGTTCATGCAACCGAACGGATATTTTGAACAGTTTTTTCCGATGCTAAAGACGGTTTCATCTTCGTTCTTTAGCTTAGGAGGTATGGTTTTAATTATGAGTCTGCATTTATTCCCATTTCTTTACTTCATGTTGAAGAATACATTACTTCAAATTGGGAGTAGTAAAGAAGAAGCGGCAGCAGTTCATGGTGGAAGCTTTTTCTATCGTTTAAGAAAAATAATATTACCGTTATTAGTATCAAGTTATGTAATGGGTGCTTTACTCATTTTCGTAAAGACGATTGCTGAATTTGGAACACCGGCTACATTTGGACGAAGAATCGGATTTCATGTGTTAACATCAGAGATTCATAAATTTATTTCGAGTTGGCCAATTGATTTTAGTAGTGCAACAGCATTATCTTCTTTATTACTTAGTGCATGTATGCTCATTTGGTATATGCAAAACGTATTAAATCGAAAGTATTCATATGCAATGGTTAGTGGAAAAGGTGTGAAATTTAAAAGGTACACTTTGTCTATATATGTGCGCGTTGTAGCATGGGTTTATGTAATTGGTTTATTAATCGTATCAATTGGAATCCCGTATTTTTCTATACTGATTGCTTCTTTGTCAAAATTAAGAGGCGGAGGCTTACAGTTACATAACTTTACAACGAGTCATTATGAAGCATTATTTACAATCGGATCTCCAGGATTAGAAGCTCTATGGAACAGTTTTCTTTTTTCACTTATAACAGCGATTATTGCTGTTATGATTGGCGTCTTTTTAGCACTTATGATTCGAAAGGGGAGAAAGTCCTCTGAAAAATGGCTGGATATGTGCGGTATGTTACCGAACATGGTACCAGGAATCGTAATGGTTGTAGGGCTTATTTTATTTTGGAATTCCCCCTATATGCCCCTGTCCATTTACAATACACCAGTCATGGTAATCGTAACGTACGTTGTTCTTTTTTTACCTTATACAGTGCAGTATGTAAAAGCATCGCTCGGGCAAATTGATGATTCTCTCGTGCAGGCAGGAAGTATTTTTTCTGGGAATTATATGTATATTTTTAGAAAAATAATATTCCCTCTTATTATCCCGGGTATTCTTGCCGGATGGGCGATGACATTTACAATCTCGATAAGGGAGTTAGTAGCATCGCTTCTCGTACTACCTCCATCGGTAGAAACGTCAGCAACATTTATTTTTGCTCAATTTGAACAAGGAGAAGTATCTATTGGAATGGCGATGGCTGTCGTTTCAGTTGGACTTACAACGCTATGTTTATTACTTCTGCAGCATATGGAGCAAAAACGAAAAGGGGTAGCATGATGAGGGTAGAAGTATGGGGAGGAGCGGGAGAATACGGTCGTTCCTGCTATTTCGTAAAAAATAAAGAGACAAAAATATTATTTGATTGTGGTATTAATCGATCATATGAGGATAGTTATCCAAAAATAGAGCGGGAAGTTGTACCGTTTTTAGATGCAGTATTTTTATCACATATTCATGAAGATCATACGATGGGCTTACCTTTATTAGCGAAGTATGGATATAAGAAAAAAATATGGACAACTCGTTATACGAAGGAGCAACTTCCCGCTTATTATGAAAAATGGAGAAACTACAATGTGACGCAAGGATGGAATGTGCCATATAACGACCAAAATGTGAAAGATTTAAATTATATATATGTTGATGAGATTAGTAATCCGAATGAATGGATACAGATTACTCCAACATTGCGGTTTCAATGGGGGTATAGTGGGCACGTATTAGGATCGGTTTGGTTTTTAGTGGATATGAGTCATACATATGTATTTTATTCTGGCGATTATTCAGCAGAGTCTAACATACTACGAGCGAATTTACCTGAGAAATTGCGCGGCGATATAAAAGTTGCAATTGTAGATGCCGCTTATCATACTGATGATGTTTCGCAACATGAACGAGTAAACGAACTATGTACAGAAATTGAACGAGCTGCGGGGAATAAAGGGATAGCATTACTACCATTGCCACCCCTTGGTAGGGCGCAAGATATCGTATTGTATTTATATGAAAAATATAAAGAATTTCCCATTATAGTAGATCAGGAAATTTTAGATGGATTTGACGAGATGTTCTTATATAAAGATTGGATCAAAAATAATAAAGAACTTGAAGAGCTAATGGAGAGTTTAAAAAGAAACATAATAGTTATGGATGATGACGGCGGTACGCAACATAGTTATGGAATAGTTGTAATGAGTGATGCGAATATGCAAACGAAACGGGCTCAGTTATATTATGAACAAATACGGCATGAAGAAAGAAATTCTATTATCTTTACTGGGCATGTTGCGAAAGGGAGTTTTGCAGAAAAAGTTTTGAAAGAACGTATAGGTAAAGAATGTAGGGTGAAGCGAGTTCCATATAAAGTTCATCAAAGTATAAGAGATGTGAAAGAGATGTTAAATACATTATCACCAGAACATACGGTGTTAGTACACGCTTTAAAAGAGGATACGGATCGATTACAGAAAAAGCTTAGCACGGAAGGGTATGAAAATGTATATTCACTTACTATGGAACGTATAGAAGTTATTTAAAATGTAAAGGAGATAGGTATATGAAAAGCGTATTTGTATTCGTAAGTATTTTCTTTTGTTGTTTCCTTTATAACGTTAAGGAAGGGTTTGCTGCCATTCCAATGACACCTAGTTTTGAAGTGAAGTTATTATTAAAGCCAGAACAAGTATTAGGTTATAACAAAGAGATAAATCAAGAGGTACTAGAATATTTCCAGGCTGGTACAAATTATGAAAGAATACAAGTGCAATTTTTAGATACGGTAAATAAAAATTTAAGTAAGGAAGGTTGGTTTGCTAGAATTCGAAAGAAAGAATTTAGTAAAGATTTTGAGCTAACATATAAAAAAAGATATCCTATTCCAAACGGTGTAATTCAAGATGCACTAGAAGTAGCTAAAAATGATGGATTTGATAGTAAAACCGATAACTATGATGCGGAAATAGATTGGGGATTTGAAAAGAAAACGTTAAGTATTTCAAATAAGAAAAGTTACAGTGCGAAAGGATATGGAGTACTTGATTTACCAAACGAAAAAGCTGCTCAAAACATGTTAGTAGAAAAGTTACCGGGGAAAATGAACAAATGGTTGTATACGAATTGGGGAGAAGAGATGTTAAGGGATTCCCGTATTTACGGTCCGGTATTAATGAAAAGGTATACAGGGGAGTTTGAAAATAGTAAAACGAATATTGAAGTTTGGCCACTAAGTAATACAGGGAAAATAGAAGATGATTTCGTAATAGAAGTGTCGTTTAAAACAAATGAGGAAAGTATAGCAAAAGAAAAAAGAGGATTATTAATGAAGAGTTTAGAACAAAAAGGATGGCTGTTACCAAAAGATAGTTTGAAGACAGAGCTTATTTTTCAGTAAATAGTAAAAAGGAATCCATATGCCATGGATTCCTTTTTATATATGAGTATTAAGCTAAATCAGCTGACACGAACATATCACTATTTTGAAGGTTTTTAGAGCGTAAACTATAAGCAACGACCTTCTTTTTATATTGCTTTACAACATCAACATGCTCTTCATGGCTATAAATATAAAATGTAAAATCTTTTTTGCCGCGTTTTGCATTAATAATTAGAGGCGTACCCTCATTATGTGGCGGTGCGTAATAGCGATCTAAAAATAAACCTTCGTTAAAATCATGAATAATTTTGGATTTTTGTTCGCCTTCTAAGTTATTTCCATTGATTGTAACAGTCGCATTCTCTTCTTCCAGTTGCGGATGTGTTTCGTACTTGCTAATAATGGATTCAATAACAGTGTTAGGAAGGCTCGAAACGATAATTTTAAATGCCCCAAATACAACTAACATAACAATAAACCAAGTCGTCATAGTATATCATCCCCTTTTTCCTATTAAATAATATAACTCATATGATAATAGTACATATGGTGAACTTTTGTATAATTTGTGAAAAATTTTCTTTTTTTGAACGTTTTTTAACAAATGGAGCTTTGTAAAGAATGAGAGGGAATATTTGGTATGATAAAAATGTAAAGACGTTATATATTTTATAAGGGGGTTATAAAATGGGGAAATTAGATGGTAAGGTCGCTTTTGTTACAGGAGCTGCGATGGGGAACGGAGCTGGAATTGCACATGTATTTGCAGAGCTAGGGGCGAAAGTATTACTTGTTGATATTTCAGAGACAGTTCATGAAACTGCCAAAAATATCGTAAGTAAAGGGTTAGATGCTGCGAGTTATGTAGTCGATGTAGCTGATATGAATGCTGTTAAAGAAGTAGTGAAAGATGCATATGAGAAGTATGGAAAGATTGATGTGTTAGTAAATAACGCTGGTGTTATTCGACTTGCAAATTTTTTAGATATGTCAGATGAAATGCGTGATTTTCAATTTCAAGTAAATATTAATGGGGTATGGAATTTTTCTAAAGCGGTATTGCCATATATGATTGAGAAAAGTTACGGAAAGATTGTGAATATGTCTTCTGTAACAGGAACATTGGTTGCTGATGAAGGTGAAACTGCATATGCAACGACGAAAGCAGCAATTTGGGGATTTACAAAAGCATTAGCACGAGAAGTTGCAAAACATCATATTACTGTAAACGCAATTTGTCCAGGTTACATTATGACACCAATGGCAGAGCAAATAGCAAATGAATCTGATCCAAATGAGCCGAGTAATGTAATCGATGGAATTGCTTCAGGTGTTCCTTTAGGACGTTTAGGGAAAATTGAAGAAGTAGGTCAGTTAGCAGGTTTTTTAGCATCCGATGAATCAAGCTACATAACAGGTACACACATTGTCATTGATGGTGGTAGCACATTGCCAGAAACAGTTTCAGTCGGTGTAAAGTAAAAGGACTATGAATGAGAGTTTTAGTTCTTTCAATTATAACGCTAGAAGGAATCAGAAAGAGATTTCTTCTAGTATTATAATGTTATGTACTATTATTAGAAAAATCAATTTTGTTACAAAAAGTTGAAATCGAAGTATTTTAAAAGAAAAAGGTTTATAATAAAAATATAACTAATAACCACATTACTAATTATAAGGAAGTGTAACTATGAGTACTGTAGCAATCGTATATGGTATTATTCTTTCCACAATTATCGTTTTGTTTTTTGTTGGGGTTTCACGTTATATTCATAAATGGAAAGAAGGCGTTGCGAAATTAAATCACATTGAAGAAGAACTTAGTGATTTAATGTTACATCATGGTAAGTAAAAAGTTTATTTTTAGCTAAATAATGTGAAAAATATCACAAAACATGCTCTCCTTATGAAGGCATGTTTTTTTGTTATGTGAATGATTAGGTACATTCATACATTTTTTCCATACGATACATTGTGAAGGTAGAAATGTATCGTATGGAAAAGAGGGATAAAATGAGTAGTTCAGGTTATGTTCCAGATAATAAAAATTTAAAGAAAAGCTCAGGAACTCCAAACCTTTTCTTTGATTCGAGAAAAAATATCTTTTTTAAGAGGGATGAGAAAAACGTTGCATATGAAGTTACGTCAACGCAGTTACCAGCGATGATAGGTGGAGCATTTGTTGATTTATTTATGACAAAAGGACATATGCGAGAACCGCATTGGCATCCGAATGCGTGGGAATTAGATGTTGTTGTATCAGGAGAAGCAATTACATCCATTTTAAATCCCGAAACGAATCAATTGCAAAATTATCATATGAAAGCGGGGCAAACTGTCTTTATTCCAATGGGATGGTGGCATTGGATCACAGCGGTAACAGAAGAAGTGCAATTACATTTGTTCTTTAATAACGATCAGTTTGAAACAGCAGAAGGATCAGACATACTTAGATTAACACCGCCAGAAGTATTTCAAGCTGCATATGGTGTAAGTGCAGAAAAATTAGAGAAGGACCTTTCGTCAATTAAGGAGTCAGTTGTAATTGGTCCCCCTAACTTAAATCGAATAAAAGGTGTTAAAGAAAGTGGCGACTCAAATATAGTCGTTACGTTAAATGGGCAAATAACTTCATGTGAAATAGAATAACTCTTTCTTTTTAGGAAGAGTTATTCTATTTTGTATAATTTTGTAATTAGATTCGTTATAATTATAATATAGAAGGGAATATATGAGAGGGGGTATATTGTGAACATATTAAAAATTATAGGAATTGTTGCAGGAGTCATTATAGTAGCCGTTATAGCTTTCTTTTTTATTATGAAGTACTATTTGTCAAAAGAAGACCCTAATTACGTATTACAGTACATAAAAGAGCATAAAGGTGATAGAACATGTTCATTATTAATTAGGAAAAATGGGGAAGTAGTAACATCTATAAATGAAAATGTAAAATTACCATTAGCAAGTATGGCAAAAATCGTAATAGCAGTTGAATTTGCTAAGCAAGTATCAGAAGGGAAAATAAGTCGAGATGAACAAATTTCATTGTACGAGTTAGATAAATATTACGTTAAAGATACTGATGGTGGAGCGCATCCTGACTGGTTAGAAGATGCTAGAGAGAGAGAATTCGTGAAAAATGGACAGATTACTTTAGAAGAAGTAGCTAAAGGCATGATTCATTATAGTTCTAATACAAATACAACATATTTGTTAGATAAGCTTGGAATAGAAAGAGTAAATGAAAGTATAAAAGAGTTAGAGCTTACCAGTCATGACAAGTTCTCTTCATATACTGCTTCATTATATATGAGAGGGTATGTAGAAAAAGAGCTTCATGAGCCAGAAAATCAATCGTTAGAAAAGATACGTAACATGTCACAGGATGAGTATAATCAACATGTGTTACAAATACATGAATGGATGAAAGACGAAGAAGAATGGAAAAAGCGGGATATCCCATTAAAGGTAGATATGGAATTTCAGCGAATTTGGTCAGATCGATTAGTGGGTGCAAATGCTAAAGATTATATGAGTATAATGGAAAAGATAAATAGTAGAAAGTATTTTCCAAAATCAATGCAAGAAGAAATCGAGAACATTTTCAAAGGAACAGTTAAAAATAATAAGTTCGAATATGCTGGTCAAAAAGGTGGTTCTACCGCATTCGTATTGACAAAAAGCTTGTATACTACAGATAAGAAAGGGAATAAAGTAGAAGCTGTCATTATGTTTAACGGTATAGAAAATCAAATTGCATATCAAAAGTTGAGAAATAATGTAGACTATTTTATTCGAGATATTATAACAAGTGAGGAGTTTAGAAATAAATTATAATAGAATAATTTTATTGTGTAAACAAGATGCTATTAAAGGTAGGTGTTAAGATGAGGTTGAAGGAGTATATGCTTGAAACGTTTCCAAATTTAGAACTTAGACCACCTCTATTTTATAATGGGGATATTGGTATTCGCTTTAAATTAGGTGTGAACTATGATTGCACTAATATTTATGAAAACTGCCCATATTTAGAAGACGTTTATAATAGAGCCATTACTTTATTTCAGTCTTTACATTCCAAAACAGATGATGTGTATATTGTAGTGGATGTAGATGACTATGCAGACGGTGAAACTTTTAAACACAAATTGAATATCTTTTCTAAGTATGTAAAAGAGAAGTCTGATTTGTTTAAGTTACACAAAAATACAATCCCTTATGTTTTTCCAGAAGACGATGAAGACGGGGTATATAAAACACATAGATATACTTTGAAATGTAAAGTTTCAAACTTGAAATACATTCCTATGATAAAAGCAATTTGTAATCAAGATATGGGGATAAAACCGCGTATTTTTCATAGGGTGTATTTCATAAATATTAACAAGAATACTATATTTCACATTTATGATGATAGAGGTTGTGATGTATTAGCTACCTCTCCTAATACAATTAGGAATATGTATCATACATATAATGATTGGATATTAGAATACGACAGAAATAAAATTGATAAAGTATTTAATTGAATGTAGTCTATTTTAAATGAGGGAAATACCATATGGGGTGTTTCCTTTTTATTAATATGAAAATCAACATTTAAATTTGGCGGCACTTATTGTAAAAGTAAAGGGATTTGATGATAATGTATTGAATTTGGGTAGAAACGGAAAAAGGAGATGAATAAATGACAACAATATATTTCGTTCGCCATGCCCATTCTACCTATACAAAAGAAGAACGGGAGCGACCTTTATCTGAAAAAGGGCACTTAGATGCAGAGAATGTAACACGCTTATTAAAAGATAAACATATTGATGTTGTGATTTCTAGCCCGTACAAAAGAGCAATTCAAACTGTACAAGGAATTGCGAATACATATGATGTATCGATACAAATAGAAGAAGATTTACGAGAAAGGTTATTAAGTTCAGAGCCGGTAGCAGATTTTAATGATGCTATCGAGAATGTGTGGGAAGATTGGAGTTTTGCATACGAAGGCGGAGAATCGAATGATGTAGCGCAAAGGCGTGCTGTAATATGTATTCAAAATATATTAAAAAAATATGAAGATAAGAATATTGTAATAGGAACTCATGGGAATATTATGGTATTACTTATGAATTATTTTGACTCGAAATATGATCTTCAGTTTTGGAAAACCCTTCATATGCCTGACGTGTATAAATTAACTTTTGATAATAATTGTTTCATTTCTGCTGAAAGAATACAGTCTACAGATTATCAGATAAATAATTTGTAAAAGTTTATCAAAAAAAGAGGAAAGAGAGAAGTTATTGTAGAAGTATGACTTTGTAACATAAAAAATATGTTAAAGGAGGCTGTTTACATGTTTGAGAAAGAGAAAGAAGGGCTTATTGAAGTTCACAACGTATATGAAATTGTACCACCAGATGGAACAATTATTGGTATGGCAACGGAAGAAGAAATGGAAATTGCTGCTGAACTAGAGCTGCAGTACTATGCCCATTCTCGTTTGTTAGAAGCAAATATTCAGTTAGACGGTTCCTCCTACAAAGAGTTACTTCAGGAGTTCCAGGAGTACGAAAGAAAATCAATGAGCTTTTGGCGAGCAATACATAAGCGTTTAGCTGTGCCATGGGCATGGGTATTACGTATTGACGTTGCGAATGGTCCTATATATGTAAGTAATGGGAATGCGTATTACGAAGAAATCGATGATGAAGAAGATTATGAATAGATAAGTAAGGAAGCAGCTTTAGTTGCTTCCTTTTTTTATTCGTACAGATTGAACAGCTTCAATAATAATATCTGGTCGATCATTTTCTATACCATGACCAGCATGTTCGGCAAGTATATATTGGCTGTTTATTGAGATTTGTAATTGTTCATGAATCAGTTCTTGCCACATTGCTTCAAGTTGTGTCGCTTCCTCTTTTTGCATGCCGTCCTCAGTCAACTGAGTAATAGAATATTGAGGGTCTCTACCGATAACGATTAAAGGTACTTCTATTGTTTTATAGAGTTCTTTTATTGAGCGAGCACAATTTTTCCACTCCGATAGTTCAGAAGCTGTCGCTTTATATAATGTAGGAGAGGTAGAAAATTCAATTTGCTGTCTTGATTGATCGGCTAGCATAGTCTTTAGTTCATTAGAAAGCATCTCTACATCCATTTTGGAGTAGGTATTATATTTTTGAAGCCACATATCATCCGAATCAGTCTGATCAGAAATTGGTAAATGAAGTTCATCTAATCTGTGTAAGTTCATAGAAGTAGAATCAACTAAAATAAGTGATTGTAGCTTATTTTCATATAACATCGCAAAATGTTGTGCACATAAACCTCCATAGGAATGACCGATTAGAATGATTGGTTCGTGAATATCTAGTTTTTGTAGTAACATATGAAGTTCTTTTGTTGTTTGTAATGTAGTACGTGAATGATTCCCTAGCTCACTTTTTCCGTAACCTGGGCGATGGTAGGAAACGACTGTAAAGTGCTGTGAAAGCTTTTCTATAATAGGAAGCCAATCATAAAATGAGCAAGTCATTCCGGTTTGAATGACTACAGTTTGTTTACTACTTCCTTTCATATATACTTCTATAGTTTGCCCCAATACCTCTACAAATTTATAAATAGTAAACCCTCCTAACTAAGATTGAAGTAATTTTTGACAAGCAAAAACAATACACCAAACCCCTATACCGAACAGGACAGATGTACTAAGTGAAAATGAGTTTCTTAACCCAATATAGACGATAAATAATAGTAGTGCGGATGCAGGAAATCCATATAATACACCTATAGCAAATTGACTTAATTCTTGTTTGTTCCCGCCTTCGAAAGAAATCCAAAATAGGCTCAGTAAACTTACGAGAGGAAGGGCAGCAATAAACCCGCCAATCGTACTATAATGTTTAGCTACTTCAGTAATAACACCGATAATAAGTGCCGAAACGATTACTTTAACGAGGAAATGCATACTTTGCCTCCTTCGCTAATAATGAAAAAGCTTTTTCAATTAATTGTTGTTCTTCTTTCGATAACTGCGATTCTAATATTTTTATCTTTTCTTTATCTAGTAAAGTATGCTTTTCTAATACTTCAATGCCTTCTTTCGTTAAAGTAAGGTTCACAACTCTTTCATCTTGTTTGTTTCTTTCTTTCATGATATACCCTTTTTGAATAAGGCGCTTTACGTGTTCAGAAGCTGTGTTATGAGAGAGAGTAAGCTCAGTAGCGACTTTTCCAATTGTTATATCTTTCTCACGAGAAACGATTTGTAAAATACGAATAGCTTGATGGGAAAGGTTGTCTTCATATTCGTATCGTAAGTGATAATAAATACTCTCCCAATGTTGATTGATGTCTTTCATAATAAATCCTCCTGTTTTTATATCGTATAATAAGATATATTCGCTATTAAAGAAGTAAAATCCTTTTATTTGGATAAAAAATGTTGAAAAAGTTTATTTTTATTGAAATATAAGGTAATCTATGTGTAAAGGTATACATTCAGCAAGAGAGAGGATGATAGCTGTGAATACATTCAAATGGATGAGTCATGAACAGATGTATGTAGATGAAATACATGTTGAAAAATGTGGTCCTCTTTCAGTCGGCGTATATGGGGGAAATCAAGAGAGTGATGCATATGAACGAGGAGATGCGGTGCTTGCTTGGTGGGATCCGGAATTACAATTTGAATTTGTTATGATTTTTGATACACACCACAAAACAAAAAATATTGATTATATAATAGAAGCCATTTCAGAAAGAAAAGAGAAACTAAAAGAGTTATTTTCCTACCCGATACATTTAGCTTTTCATCATACACATATGTACTTATTAGCGTTATTTACAGATGAGTTGTTTATTGAAAAATGTGATCAAGATGATGAAGAACTTGCATGTTTAATTTGTTTGAGAAAAGGCGAATTTTTATATTGGTTATCAGTTGGTGATTGCTTCGCATATTTATTCCATTCTGAGAAAACGAAGAATGGTAAAGGGCGATTAAATAAACGGAAGAATTACGAATATATTGGTAGGAAAAATATTTTTGCAGCAAATACACCTTGCTTTACGTCAGGTGTAAGAGGATTAGAAAAAGGAATGAATCACATCGTAATGGCAACGGACGGTATTTTAGAGTGTGATAAACGAAGGTTTGATGATGACCAATCTTTAATAGAAATATTACACGACGGAAGTTGCTTACAGATTGAGCCAGTATTAACAAATGTACTGCAGTGGAAAGGTAGAGATTGTGCCACAATTATTGGATGGTCCATTGACACTGAAAATAAACGATGTGCTAATTAATATAAAAGGAGTTCAAGATTTTTATCCTTGAACTCCTTTTTTTAAGCAATATGGATGTGATACGTTTTTAACCATTCATTTACTTGTAGCATATACTCCATAGCACTTCTTGCTTCGAAATTGTTAATTTCTTTATTACTTTGATTGGCAATAGCAAGTAATGTGGAATGATTAATAAGTGAGAAAATAGGATTGTTTTTATTACTACACATGTCGAGTGATAAATGACGGATTGTTTGTAAATAATGTGGGTCTTGTGAAGTTGGATACGCACTTTTTCTTCTATTCCGTACATCGTCAGGTAAAGCAGGCTTTAATGCTCTACGTAAAATGCCTTTTTCAATATTATCAATGCTTTTTATGTTGAAAGGAACGTTCCATAAATATTCAACTAATCGATAATCGCAAAACGGTACACGAACCTCAAATCCTACAGCCATACTCATACGGTCTTTACGGTCAAGTAAGAACGGAAGAAATCTCGTTAAAAATAAATAAAACATTTGACGTTGTTTCGCGGATTTTTTACTTTCGCCTTCAAGAGTAGGTACTTCAAGTATCGCTTCTTGGAATCGTGTATCAATATAGTTTTCTAGATTACATTGGTTACTTACTTCATGTAGTAGAAGAGGAGATGTATTTTTCCAATTTGTTAGCCAAGGAAACTTATCTACATATAGTAATTCTTCTTGATGAAACCAAGGGTATCCACCGAATACTTCATCAGCAGATTCGCCGGATAAAGCTACGGTCGCATCTTTTTTCATTTCGCAAAATAGTAAATATAGTGAAGTTTCCATTTCACCAGCACTCGGTAAATCTTTTGCACGGAGGGGAACGAATAAGTGATTTGCTAATTCTTCAGCATTCACAATAATATCATGATGAGATGTCCCTACATGTTCAGAAACGCGTTTTACCCAAGGAGCGTCTAAACCAGTGCGAGCAAATGTCAGTTCGAAATCTTTTGCGCTATTTACAAAGTCAATGGAATACGTATGAAGTGTTTTATTTTCAGCAGCAAATTCTTTCCCCGCTAGTGCAGTAATCCCGCTAGAATCTAATCCTCCTGATAACATACAGACGAGAGGAACATCGGCAATTAATTGTCTTTTTACTGTATCTTGTAAAATAGATAAAATATGTGATGCTGTATCTTCAGTAGAGTCTGTATGAGCTTTACTTTCTAAATTCCAATACTTCGTAACTACTTTTTTATCACGTGTAAATGTTATAGAATGTCCAGCACGCACTTCTTCAATATGTTTAAAGACGCCACATCCTGGAGTTCGAAATAAGCCTAATCCAAATATTTCATTTATTCCATCCGCATCAATTTCAGCAGGGACAGATGGATGTGCTAATAATGCTTTTATTTCAGATCCGAAAATAATGCTGTCATTTCTTTCCGTATAAAAGAGTGGTTTTACGCCTAAATGATCACGTGCTAAAAACAGTTGTTGCTTCTGATCATCCCATAAGGCGAAAGCGAAAATGCCGTTTAAATGTTGTACGCAGTCTTCTTTCCATTCTAAATACGAATGTAGTAACACTTCTGTATCTGAATGCGTTTCAAATGAATGACCGCATCTTTGAAGTTGTTCCCTCAGCTCACGAAAATTATAAATTTCTCCATTATAAGTAAGAGCATACGTATAATCACCAGCACGAAATGTCTTCGGCTGCGTCCCGCCTTCTGGATCAATTACAATTAAACGCCGGTGTGCAAAGGCCGCGCGAGGTGAAAACCAAAATCCTTCAGCATCAGGACCACGATGCTGAATGCTATTTGCCATCTTTTCTAAAATAACATGTTCATTGGAAAGATCTTTATTCCAATTTACCCAACCTGTAATTCCGCACATACACATCTCATCTCCTAATTTTTAAAAGTAGATTAACGAAATAAAATGTACACTAAGTTAAAGAGTGACTATATAAATAGTGTACTACATGAATCAAATTGCAGACTTGAGAAAATTTTCTTTGGATGCATAGTTATGTGAGACAATGGCTAAGGGAAAGTATTCCATTACATACAAAAAATAATAAAAAGATGAGAGGAAAATTTTTTCTAGACGTTATATAGGGTGTAAAAGCTTTTACAAAAAAATAAGGGGAATCGCTACATGAAATCAAATGAGAAAAATTTTATAAAAAGATTACAGCGGCAAAAAGAAGATGCGCTAGAATTTGTTGTCGATACATATTTACCACTCATAAAGGGAATCACGCATAAAGTTCTTTTTCCAGTTCAAAATGATGGACTCATAGAGGAATGTATAAACGATATATTTCTTTCCATTTGGAATAATGCAAATAAGTTTCATGGAGAGCCGAGTGATTTTAAAAAATGGATTGCAGCGATTGCGAAGTTTAAAGCAATTGATTATTACCGGAAGGCAACTAAAAAAGTAGAAATTATTTCGGATGAGTTTCATATTAGTACGGAAAAGTCAGCGGAAGATGAATTAATTGTTATGGAAGATAGAGAAGAATTATTGAAGCTTATTAATCAATTAGAACCGCTAGATCAAAAAGTATTCATTATGAAATATTTACTCGGTATGAAGACAGAGGAAATAGGTGACAAGTTAGGGTTAACCCGGGCAGCGATCGATAATCGAGTGTACCGCGGGAAAAAGAAACTACAACAAAATGCTACGAATATTAGTTTTGGAGGTAGTGCAATATGAAAGACATTTATGAACTATTAAATGATATTGATATAGATGAGAAAGAACTTGAGGAAATTGAGGCTTCTGAAATTGAAAAAGAAAAAGTGAAGCGCAATGTAAAACAATCGATACGTACGAAGAAAAAGATGAAAAGTTGGAAAAAAGGCGTTGCTGCTGCATCTATTTTAGTAGGATTATCAGTTGCAACGCTTGGTATCGGATTTCCTACATATGCAGGAGGATTGCCAATTGTAGGTGATATATTCCGATTTTTAGATAATGGTAGAACAGGGTTATATGAAAATTATAAAGAGTTTTCGACTGAATTGAATATGAAGAGAGAGAGTAATGGGGTTAAGGTTACCATTAATGATGCTGTGTTTGATGGTAGAACAATTACAATCACATATTCTATTGAAAGCGAAAAAGATTTAGGAGAGAAGCCGTTCCCATTTGGAAGTCCGCAAGTTATGGGCTTTAATGGCGGAGGAGGTAGTTCAAACGTTACAAAAGTTGGAGAGGGGAAATATGTAGGTATGACTACGATGAGTGGTCATGGTAGTGAAAGATTAGATGTTGCAAATGTTTGGTGGGATATAGAGGCAATTGAGTTGGATTATGAAGGTAATGTAATAAAGGGAAACTGGAATTTCGCACTTAGTTTAAAAGCAATGGATAGTAAAGAAGTAAAGGTTAATGGGGTTTCTGAAAATGAATTAATAAAAGTAAATATAGACAAAATGGAAGTAACTCCGATGTCATTTATCGTTTTTTTCAATCAGGAAGAATCTAAAGTATTAAGAAGTATATGGGATAGCGCTGATGTGGAATTAGAAATAAAAGATGATCTAGGAAATAAATATGCAGGTGAAGGAAATGGCGGAAGTAGTACAGTAGCAGAACCGCACAAAAGTAGTTGGAGTTCCACATTCCAAAAGTTAAATGAAAATGCAACAAAGCTTATCGTTACACCTCGTGTACACTTGCGAGTGCATACATCTGAAAATCATGGTGGAGTAGAGTATGTGAATGGAAAAGAGAAGAAAATTGAAGTGCCGAATAAAGAAGCGAAAAAGAAAGATATTGTATTAGATGATATCGTAATTGATTTAAAGAAATAAAAGGGAGACTGCCTAAAACCGTTAGGCAGTCTTTTTTTCGTTAAGAACTAGTAACGAGTAAAGCATGCGGGTGTTGTGTTTTATACTCATCTTTCCATGGAATGTTTAGCTGTTCCCACGATTCGCCGCTATCAGTGGATTGAAATACGCCATTGTTATTTAAAGTGTAAAACGTATGTGGTTCTGCTGGATTTGTCGCAAACATTGAAATGACTGTACCGATTGCTGATGGTAGACCTTGCTGTACTTGCTGGAACGGAGTATCTTTCGTTTTACGATAAATATAAGATTCATAAGGAATACGGTGATGAGCGAGGTCAGCGCTTGGTGCGGCAGAAACGAGAATTGTATTACAATCAGCTGGATCGATAGCCATGCTGTATAAATAATGATGTTCAAGTCCTTCGCTGCATGAAATCCAGCTGTTTCCGCTGTTATAACTTTCGAGGTATGCGCGATCAGGTCCGCCCATAAATCCGTCACCACATGATGCATAAAGGCGATTTGGAGCTTCAGGGTGCATAAGCAATTGATGAGCATCGATAGGAGCACCGAATTTTTTATCCATCCATGTATGCCCTCTATCATTACTTTGAATAACAGCACCAGCTTCAATTGAAACGTGGATTGTATTTGGATTGTTTGGATCAACTGTAATCCAGCGTACGTGATGAGTAAAAGGTCTAGGCGGGAAAGCCCACGTATAAGAAGATAATAATGATTTCATATTTTTTAGTTCCGTCCACGTTTCCCCACCATTTTCTGAACGGAATAAAGCGCTCGGTTCTGTGCCGACATAAACGACGCCATATCCGTTAACTTGTTCATTCGGGCTTATCGTAATGGAAGTGATCGAAGAATGTAAAATACCATCTTCTTTTGGAAAATCAAAGTAACGATAAGAATCTCCAATTGGTCTCCATGAATCTCCGCTATCGTCACTTAACCAGAGACCTCGTCCAAAAGTGCCGCAATATACACGATTCTTTTGAAATGGATCAACAGCGATACAGGTAGGTTGCATATTTTGTAAGTGATACGCCGCTTCATAGTTACCATATCGTTCTTTCACTACAACAAGTTCACGTTCCATACAGAGAAATAAACGTTTCATTTTCGTAACCTCCTTAAAAATTCTTTCATTAGTAAATAATATGAAGCCGAAAAAGAAGTAGTCTTATTTTTTGTTGAGAAAAAGGACTTGTTTGAAATGTAGCGAAGTGTGTATACAGAGGAACCGGGATAAAGATGGGGAGTTTGTTTCATACTAATGTACAGATATTATCCTTAAAGGAGCCTTAGTATGGGACATTCACATAATCATGGTAATTCTAATAATAAAAAAGCGTTATTACTTGCATTTTTACTAACAACAAGTTTTATGATTGCTGAAGTTATTGGGGGATTTGTAACAAATAGCTTAGCACTACTATCTGACGCGGGGCATATGCTAAGTGATGCGGTATCGTTAGCGCTAAGTTTACTTGCGTTTAAGCTTGGAGAAAAAACAGCAACAGCTGCGAAAACATATGGGTATAAGCGAATCGAAATGTTAGCGGCATTATGTAACGGCGTCGTTCTTATAGTCATTTCAGTATACATTTTTATTGAAGCAATTCGCCGTTTTAAAGAACCAGTTGAGATTGCTAGTAATGGGATGCTCATTATTGCTGTACTTGGGATGCTTATTAATATTTTATCAGCTTGGATATTAATGAGAGGCGGAGATGTGAAAGGTAATTTGAATTTAAGAAGTGCTTTCTTACATGTATTAGGCGATCTATTAGGGTCAGTCGGAGCGATAATTGCTGCGTTACTTATTAAATTTTTCGGATGGACTGCTGCAGATGCGATTGCTAGTATTCTTGTGTCTATTTTAGTCATTATTAGTGGATGGCGTGTAACACGTGATACGGTTCATATATTAATGGAAGGTGCACCACAACACATAAATGTTGAAGAGGTAAAAAGTACATTATTAAATATTCCGGTTGTAAAAGAAGTTCATGATTTGCACATATGGTCTGTCACATCGGATTTTCAAGTATTGACTTGCCACTTGATTATTAAAGGAAATGAAACTCAAAGTGTATTAAAAGAGGCGACGGATGTATTAAAGGAGAAGTTTCATGTAGAACATGTCACCATTCAAGTAGAAATAGATGGTGAATTTAATCATAATGAGACAACTTGCAAAGTATGAAAGAAAAAGGATAAGAAAAAGTGTCATAACATTTTTCGCACGACATACATATATATAATGTGGCCACAAATACTTTGTAAGGTAAATATTTCATGAAATTACTTTACTTATAAAGAGTCATCTTTTATAATCAAAAGTGGTAATTGATAAAGATTATCATTTTCAATGATCGTAGAAAGGAGTTTTTTAAAAGATGAGCAGTCAACTCCGTTTTGCTGTTGAAAATCGTAAGAGGCATTTAATTGATGAGTTAATTGGAGCAGGTGTGTTTAAAATTCGTGACCGACAATTATACGAGCTGTCTTTAGAAGAATTGGAAAAAGAGTACGAAGATATGGAAGATTATGCAGATATTCAGGCATAGCTATATATATTAGTAAAAAGAGAGCTGGTTACGATTTTGTGTAGCCAGCTCTCTTTTTATTTCGTAGAAATTATTTTTTGTATTTCTTTCATTGGACGGAGCCAGTTTTGAGTCATCATTTGTTCCATTTGTTTTTCATCCTTCTTCTGTAATGCTTGAATGATAGAGTGATGTTCTTCAATAGATTGACTTGCTGGAACAAAGTTTTGGAAAAACAAATATTCAAGGCGTAAAACGTGAAGTTGCATATTTTCTAGAAAGGGTTCAATGTATTGATTTTTAGCAATAGAAGAAATGGTATTGTGAAATTGTATATCTAGTTGTAAAGCTTGTTTTGTGTTTTCTTTCTCTATAGAGTACTGAAAGTCATCATTTATTTTATAAAGTAGCTTCAGATCAGCGTCTGTAATGTTTTGAAGTGCTTGTTTTCCTATAATAGAGTGAAGACCAGCCATCGTTTCATAAATGATCGGAATGTCGTCTAACTGAATAGGAGCAATTTTTGTTTTTTGTCCAGGTACCATTTCCACTAATCCAGAAAGCTCTAATATTTGAAGCGCTTCTCTTACAGGTGTTCTGCTTACTCCTAGTGCTTCAGCCAGTTCCCCATCATTAATTTTTTCATTGGGCTTCAGTACACCTTCAATAATCCAATCTTGTAGTTGATTTAAAACGAGTGATTTTGCTGAAACTCTTCCTAGTTTTTTATTATTTTGAGGGATAGGCATAGTGAATTCAATCCTTTCATTGTATATTTTCCTTTTTCTCATGAACAAGCTTTAATTCGGGTTTCCCTTCATCCGGTTTTTGGCTTAAGATAAGCACCATTACAATGACACAAAGGGCCCCTAATAACTGAAAAGATTGAAATGGTACATGTAATATAAATACAGAAGAAATAATAGCTGCGAGTGGTTCTGTACAACCGAATAATGTCGTTTCTTTCGGGGTTAAGTATCGTATGCTGTCTAAGTATAAATAAAATGCGATGAGTGTTCCGAAAATGATGACAAATGTGATGAGCGGTAAGGTATTTAGTTTTACATATTTCATCGTTGACAATAAAATGAATTCTTTCGTAGTAATAAAGTGTACAATCGTTACACCCATACCCCCAATAATCATGCCCCATCCAACGATAACTGAGGAAGACCATCTATCTAGTAATCCCTTTGAATATAAACTATAAAAAGCGAGAGATAATCCAGATAAAATACCCCAAACGATAGCTGGTGTAGAAACAGCTAAGTTATGAACAGACCCGTTTGTTAGTAAGAGGAAAGTGCCTACTAATGAAAGGGCAATTGAAATAAAATCAATTTTTGATGGACGAACGTTCCATTTGAAAAGTAAGTATACAGTAATAAATATAGGAGCTAAATATTGCAATAATGTTGCAACGGCAGCATTTCCTTCTTTAATAGAAGCGAAGTACGTGTATTGTACAGCAAGCATACCGAATAGGCCAAACAATATCATTTTAGTAGCATCAGATCTTTGTTTCCATATGCTGAATATTTCTTTTTTTCTCGTTCCGAATGATGAAATAATGAGTAAGATAACGCCCGATATAAGCAATCGAATTGTAACTAACCATTCAGTAGAAATATTGTCATATTGAAAAAGTTGTTGTGCAGCTGTTCCGGACAAGCCCCATAAACAAGCACCGATGACAACCATAATGATTCCTTTTAAACGATTTGGATCCATCATGTATAGAGTCCTCCTTTCAGAAAATATATTGTATACAATATGCAATATATCACGAAATGAATAAAGAATAAACTGAAATTTCTGTACTGCGAAGTAGGAATTATAGTATTTTCAGTTACGTTTACGATACAAGTGAGTAGGTTAAATAAAGAGAGATAAAATTATAAAATTAAATCATAATCAACAGGATAAAAAAATAAAGATAAGAGTAATTTGGTTTGTTAAAAATATGGGTAGAAGGAGATATGCGATGAGCTGGGTTACTCATAAACCAACATTTGAATTTGATAATTATAGCCATTTTATTCGGGCAAATACGGCGTGGATTGGGCATTTAGACTTTGCATATGATTTAGTAAGGTTTGAAAAGCCAGAAGTATTAGTCGAGTTAGGTACACATTTAGGAGCTTCTTTTTTTAGTTTTTGTCAAGGTGTAAAGGATGGGGGATTAGCTACAAAATGTTTTGCTGTAGATACTTGGACGGGAGATGGGCATACAGGTCCATATGGAGAAGGCGTTTATCAAATCGTAGAGAAAGTCGTAAATACGAGTTATCCCAATATAGGTAATTTAATTCGTTCTACTTTCGATGAGGCCGTTGATCAATTTCAAGATGGAACGATAAACTTGTTGCATATTGATGGCTATCATACGTATGAAGCAGTTTCTCATGATTATAAAACATGGTTACCGAAACTTGCGAATAACGGTATTGTGTTATTTCATGATATTGAGGTGAAAGATCGAAACTTCGGCGTGTATAAGTTTTGGGATGAAGTCACAGCAAAGCACCCTCATTTTCAGTTCCAGCATTCATATGGACTCGGCGTATTATTTCCGAAAGGTTGTAGCGATAAGTTTGTGGAAATACTTAAAAATAAAGAAGAAATACAAAATATGTATAAATAAAAGTGGAGCATGCATCATTTGAATGATGCATGCTTTTTTGTGTGGGGAATAACGATATTCCTTTAAACGGTGAGGATAATAGTAAAAAGTTTTATGTTGGCAAATATTAAAAAAGTTACCCTTTGATTGTTAAATATAAAAAATGTAACATTTTTTATATTTTCCATTGCGAAAAGTAGCATCTACTTTTACAATAGAAAAGGTGTCCAATATATTATACTGGAAAAATAAATCGAAATAATATGAAAATTTTGTTTTGTCTTCGCTAATTGTATATTACATACATGTAAGACGACACACGTCATGTTATCGACTTGTAAGGAGAGAAAAAAATGAAAAGTGTAAGATTACCATCGATGCTAGAAATCATAGTTCTTTTATTATTATTTCTTGCTGTTGTCTTTTCCTTCCAAACGATTTTTGATCTCCCAATTCAATTAGCGCTATTTATTTCATGGTTTTTAGTAATTGCGCTTGGATTAAGATTAGGATTTCGTTATCAAGAATTGCAAGATGCAATTACGAAAGGGATTTCTAACGGATTAGAAGCAATACTCATTTTAGTTGCAGTAGGTGCTTTAATTGGAACATGGATTGCTGGTGGGATAGTACCAACATTAATTTATTATGGATTAGAATTTATTCACCCTAGCATATTCCTATTAGCAACATTAATTATTTGTTCGATAACTTCTATCGCGACAGGAACATCATGGGGAACAGTTGGAACAGCAGGTATTGCAATGATGGCGATTGGTGAAGGTCTTGGGTTACCATTACCACTTGTTGCTGGTGCAGTTCTTTCAGGTGCTTATTTCGGGGATAAATTATCGCCACTTTCTGATAGTACAGTACTTGCAGCATCTATGGCAAAAGTAGATGTTATTGCACACGTACGAGCTATGCTTGTATTAGACGTTCCAGCGTATATTATTACTAGCATTATGTTTACTGTAGCTGGTTGGATGTATGGCGGAGATAACGTAGATTTAAATCGAGTAGAATTTTTAAAGGAATCATTATTAAAACACTTTGATATTAAAATATGGATGTTAGTTCCGGCGATTATTGTCATTGTACTATTAGCAATGAAGAAGCCTTCTATGCCTACAATTGCAATGGGAGCTTTACTTGGCGCAATTTGGGCAACTGTTTTCCAAGGAATGCACTTTGGAGACGCAATTGGAACAGCATATAACGGATTCTCAATTCAATCAGGCGTTGAGTTTGTCGATAAGTTATTAAACCGTGGCGGAATTAACGGTATGCTTGGTTCAGTAGCCGTAATTATTTTTGGTTTAGGGTTTGGTGGATTACTTGAAAAATTAGGTGTTTTAAAAGTAATCGTATCAAAATTCGAAAAGAAATTAAATTCTGCTGGTAATGTAACATTATCTACATTAATCGTTGCATTTTTAGCGAACATATTTGGCTGTGCGATGTACGTATCACTTATTTTAACACCGAAAATTATGCAAGAAAGTTATGATAAACTAAAAATCGACCGCCGCGTATTAGCGCGTAACTCAGAAGTAGGTGGAACATTAACTTCAGGTATGGTTCCATGGTCGGATAACGGTATTTTTATGGCTGGTATTTTAGGTGTTGCGACGATATCATACATTCCATTTATGTGGTTAAGCTTCGTATCGTTAATTTTAGCAGTTATTTACGGATATACAGGCAAGTTCATTTGGTATGTAGATGATGCTGAAAAAGGAAAAGAAGCATCATAAATAAAAAATCACCTTCTACGTGTTGTAGAAGGTGATTTTTTATTTTGTAATAGGAGTTGAAGAGGTTATCTCATCCTCATATTTAGCAATTTTTTGTTGTATCTGTTTCTGCTAATTGACGAACAAGTTCATATCCAATTCCTTTATTTGCAACTGTTATGAAAGCATATTTTTTCATATTGAATTCCTCCAGTATTGTTATAGTAGGTTACAAAGGAAAGCATACAACCTAAACTTAAGTTTAGGTCAAGAGGAGTTTTTAAAATAAATATAAAATATCTATTTATATGAGTGAGAATTCTTATCATTTAAAGGGAAGTCTGTTATTATAAGAAATGTAGGTATTTTATTTTCAAGGGGATGAAAAAATGGAGTACAGAATTGAAAGAGATACAATAGGAGAAATAAAAGTTCCAGCTGATAAATTATGGGCAGCACAAACACAACGTAGTAAAGAAAACTTCCCGATTGGAACAGAGCAAATGCCGCTTGAAATTGTAAAAGCATTTGCCATTTTAAAGAAGAGTGCAGCACTTACTAATAAAAAATTAGGAAAGCTATCAGAAGAAAAAGCAGAAGCAATTGTGACAGCAGCTGACGAAGTGATAGCAGGGAAATGGAATGAACATTTTCCACTTGTCGTATGGCAAACAGGTAGTGGTACGCAGTCAAACATGAATGTGAATGAAGTAATTGCAAACCGAGGGAATCAAATTTTGAAAGAAAAAGGGTTTGACGTACATATTCATCCGAATGATGATGTGAACATGTCTCAAAGTTCAAATGATACTTTCCCAACTGCGCTTCATGTAGCATGTGTACTCGCAGTAGAAAATCACGTGTTACCAGCAATTACGAAATTAAAAGAAACGTTAGCAGAAAAAGTAAAAGCATTTGAACATATTATAAAAATTGGTCGTACACATTTACAAGATGCGACACCGTTAACATTAGGACAAGAAATTAGTGGATGGCACCGTATGCTTGAAAAAACAGAGCGTATGATTGCAGAGAGCAATACATATATGAAAGAGCTTGCGATTGGTGGTACTGCAGTTGGAACAGGTATAAACGCCCATCCTAAATTTGGTGAGATGGTATCTGAGGAAATTAGCCAATTTACAGGTAAGCAATTTATGTCTGCACCAAATAAATTCCATGCATTAACGAGTCATGATGAAGTTGTATATACGCATGGGGCATTGAAAGCATTAGCAGCGGATTTAATGAAGATCGCTAACGATGTGCGCTGGCTGGCAAGTGGTCCACGTAGTGGGCTAGGAGAAATTATTATTCCAGCAAATGAGCCAGGAAGCTCTATTATGCCAGGTAAAGTAAATCCAACGCAAAGTGAAGCGTTAACGATGGTTGTAGCACAAGTGATGGGAAATGACGCAACAATCGGATTTGCAGCGAGCCAAGGCAATTTTGAGTTAAATGTATTTAAACCTGTTATTGCATATAACTTCTTACAATCTGCTCACTTATTAGCAGATGCAATTGTTTCATTTAATGATAATTGTGCAGTTGGTATTGAAGCAGATGAAGAAGTCATTAAAGAGAATGTGAATCGTTCATTAATGCTTGTTACTGCATTAAACCCGCATATCGGATATGAAAATGCAGCGAAAATTGCGAAGCATGCTCATAAAGAAGGGTTAACTTTAAAAGAAGCAGCATTGCAATCTGGATTACTAACAGAAGAACAATTTGATGAAATTGTCGATCCGAAAAAAATGATTGCTCCGAAAGAGTAATAAAAACGCCAAGATTCTTTGTTTAGAATCTTGGTTTTTTTATTACTGTAAGTGCCAAAATATATTATTTGTTAGCAGACATATTCAATATTTTCATATGTGGGCAGTTTTCTTTTAAAAGTGCAATGAATTTTTCTTCTTCTTGTGGTACGAAAGTTGTCACAGAGTCGAATAAATTATAATGGATTTCTAATTGCTGTCTAGTCCATTTCTTTGAATGAAGTTTTTTACCAGAGTATTTAATGTGGCGAATATCTTCAAAGGGAATTTCAGTACGTAGTATGAAACCATGTTTTACGAAAAGAGATGATTCCGTTACGTTATAGTGAGAGAAATAGAATGAAGAAAGATTCACGATATTTAGCAGCATCATGAGGGTGAAAAAAATAGAATTTTCATTTTGGAAAAATAGTGAAATGAAAAAAATCATGATAAATAATGTAATAAAAATGACGTGAAACGGATTTTTTTTCGCTTTAAATTTCAAGTTAGTCACCTCGGTATACGTGTACTTTAACTAAATTAAATCATAACATCGTAATAAAACGTGTGAATATGCATAATTGCATATTCACACGTTTTATTGCTTCATGTCCTTTTTAAAGAATATTTTATAGACATTTTTTATAAAGGTTTGAAAAATAGGTAAACGAAACATTGAAATGTTTATTTCGTTTATGTTAAGATGATGAAGTGATAATAAACGTTATTGAAATTTGTTTATTTTAAAACGGACATTTTAAAGGAGTGTTTAGTATGAGCGATATTTCGGAGAAGTTTTGGGATGCGTCGGTAGAGGAATTGAAAAAAGGGTATGTGTTTGATGAGGAAACGGAAGAGTATATTTGTTTAGCTTGTGGAGAAACGTTTATTAAGGGTGTTATTTATCAAGATAATCAAGTTTTGTATGAAGCAGAGAAGTTTGTACAATTGCATGTGCAAAACGAACATACATCTATGTTTGACTATTTATTAAACCTTGATAAGAAGTATACGGGTTTAACGGATTTGCAAAAGAAGATGGTTCAGTTTTTCCATATGGGGCTGAATGACAAAGAGATTGTGAAAGAGATGGATGGCGGAAGTACTTCAACCATCCGCAATCATCGGTTTACACTTCGAGAGAAAATGAAGCAAGCGAAAGTGTTTTTAGCGTTAATGGAACTGTCAGAAGAAAAATCAAAAGTACAAACGAAATTTGTACCCATTCATAGAACAGCAACGATGGTAGATGATCGTTACAATATTACAGAAGAAGAAAATGATGAAGTATTAAAAACGCATTTTACAGAGGGATTAGATGGACCGCTTTCTAAATTTCCAAAAAAGCAAAAGCGTAAATTAATTATATTACGTCATTTAGTGACGAAGTTTGATAGTCATAAAAAGTACACTGAAAAAGAAGTAAATGCTATTATAGAAAGCGTATACCCGGATTTTGTAACTTTAAGAAGATATTTAATCGAATACGGGTTTTTAGATAGAACAGCTGATGGAAGCCAATATTGGGTGAAGTTATAATATAGGGAGAAGAAAATGAATAGAAGCACACCGTTATAACAACTATACAAAGAGATAGAAGTTGAAAAAAGATTTTTAATAAAAGGAGAAATGAAATTTGAAACCACCTACAGATAATAATAAAGAAGGTGCGGAGTCACAGAAGTTAGAAAGTGAGAGTAAACCGATTTGGAAATCGATGTCGATGTTTTTGGTACCGTTACTATTAAGTAATGTATTACAATCGGTTGGACAATTATTCGGTATGGTAGTAGTAGGAAGATGGCTTGGAGTGAATGATTTAGCGGCCATATCGGCATTCTTTCCTCTATTTTTCTTACTCGTTTCATTTGTAATTGGTATTGGTTCAGGTAGTTCTATTTTAATAGGTCAGGCATTTGGGGCAAAAAACGAAGATCGTTTAAAAGCGATTGTTGGTACGACGTTGACATTTACTTTTATTATTGGGGTTGTGTTGGCGATAGTAGGTAGTATTTTTGCAATGGATATTATGCGCCTTATGGGAACGCCAGAAAATATTATTGAAATAAGTGTACATTATGCACGTATTTTATTTATATCGATGCCAATCTTATTTTTATATTTCGCATACACAACGTTTATGAGAGGTACAGGAGATTCTAAAACGCCATTTTACTTTTTAATTGTAAGTACAGCGCTAAATATGATCTTATTACCAATCCTTATTTTTGGATGGTTAGGAGCTCCGAAATTAGACGTTTATGGAGCAGCCTATGCCTCTGTTATATCTACAGTTATTACGTTTATTGTCATGTTAGTGTATTTAAAGAAGAAAAATCACCCACTACAATTAGATAGTACGGTAAGGAAATATCTTCGAATGGATTGGGGTTTATTAAAGCTATTACTACGACTCGGTATTCCAGCGAGTATTAATATGATATTAGTTTCATTATCAGAAATTGCGGTAATCGCGTTTGTAAATCGTTACGGTTCGGATGCAACAGCGGCATATGGCGTTGTGAACCAAGTTGCAAGTTATGTACAAATGCCAGCCGTTAGCCTTGGTATTACAGTCTCCATTTTTGCTGCACAATCAATTGGTGCGAATCAATTTGATCGATTGCAGAAAGTTGTGAAGGCTGGAATTATTATGAACTACGTCATCGGTGGTGTGCTAATATCTCTCATTTACTTGTTCTCAAGAGACATTCTAGCACTATTTTTAACGAGTCAAACTACAATTGAAATTGCTCATAGCCTAGTTATGATCACATTATGGAGTTATTTAATTTTCGGTCATGCGCAAATTATTAGTGCGACAATGCGAGCAAGCGGTACAGTATTATGGCCAACTGTTATTGGCGTCGTATCAATTTGGCTTGTTGAAGTACCTGTAGCGTATTACCTTTCTTACCATACAAGTCTTGGCATAGAAGGGATATGGATTGGATACCCAGCAGCATTTATTGTCAGCTTAATCTTGCAATATGCATATTATAAGCTTTCATGGCAGAAGAAACGAATTACACGATTAGTGAGTTAAATATTGAAAATGTCCCTAAGTTATTTTACTTAGGGACATTTTTTTGTAAAGGTATGTTTATAAATAGCTTTTTAAAGTAATATCAAAATGTTGTCTAATGAGTTTATTATCACTCATGTAAAACTCCCACGCTTTTTCTGGTTCACCGATAATTTCAAAAGATTCTTCTGTAATATATAAGGCGCAATTATCCTCTAGTGCAATGCCTTCTATATTACCTTGATGATTTTGTAAAAAGGAATGGAAGGCGTTCATTCTATTTAATTGATTATAATGTGGACAAAACCTTTTGTTCACAATGCCCCAGCCGTTGCTCTCTATATAACCAGAACCTCCATAATCTGAGCGGATACTAGATGTGAACCAGCACATAGCGCCAGCGCTGTATCCTGCAATGAGTGTTCCTTGCTGCAGAGCCGATAGTAATTTTTCATCGAGCTTATGTTCTTTCCATTCTGTAATCATTTGAATATAGTTTCCGCCACTGAGATAAATTAAATCAGCAGACTGAATCATTTCGTCTATTTCATATTTAGAAGGTGTATCGGCTATAATACGTAAAATTTGTACGTCACAGTGTAATTGTTTTTCGAATGTGTCTAAAAATAATTTTATATAGCTTTCATCATCATGACTAGCTGTAGGAATGAATAATACTTTCGGATACTGTTTATTTGTTAATTCTATAAGTCGCTCATTAATAGGCGAGTGATTTGAATCTTGTAAATCACCGCCACCAATGACAGCTAATTTCATAGTAAAGCACCACCTAATCATTTTCGTTATATAAAAATTCGATAGAAGAGAGTTACATTCCTTCTGTGATGTAATGATTAAGTAGAAAATATAGTTTAAATATATCGGAATAGTAAAGCAAAGGCTGGTTATATTGGGAAATGAATTAGAAACAATTTATTAATATATAATACTTCATACTATTGTTTCAAAATATGGAAACAATATGTTTAAATGGATATAAAGAAGCATGTATTCATATTGAATGAGTGCTTATCCTTTAAAAAAGAATTGGAAATAATAGAGATTTTACAAATGAGTTTTTACTTTTAATAGGAAGTTGTATTACAATATGGTAAAATTATTTCAATATATTTATTTAATATAAAAATACAAAGAGGGAGCGTGAAAAAAGTGGATTTTCGATTTGAATTTACAACGAAGGTGAAGGAATACTTGGATGATGAGAAGGATGAAAAAATAATAAAAGATGGACATAGAGATATCATTTTTCAGTATTTATATCCGCTAGAGAGTGAAATTGGTATTTATAAAAATCCTAACTTTACTTTTTTTGCATCAGGAAGACGCTCACATATCGTATTAGAAAACATTGAATTTAAAACAGAGGTAAATGTAAAAAGTAACATCATTGAAATTACAAAAATAGTGGATAATGTCGTTATCCCGTTAGATACTATCGTAGCGAAAGATCGGGAATTGTTTGCACTTGGACGTAATGAGAAGTTTAGTATACAAATATTAGAGCAGTATCTCTTTGATACATTTGGTGAAAAATTAGGTTTAAAATGAATGGAATTGCCTATGATAGGTAGTTCATTTTTGTATATATCATTTACGTTTGACCTTTCATGTAATTTGTACTACGATTCGTAGTGTGAAAGGAGCCGCATTATGTTTACTCAAAACTATAAGCTAAATGAGCAAGGGTTAAATCATTTCTTTGGACCGCTTGAAGCAAAAATTATGGAGATTGTTTGGTCTAGCGAGGGTATTACGATTAAAGAAGTACAGCAGAAATTAAGCGAAGAATCACCTGTGAATTTTAATACTGTGATGACAGTTATGAACAGGTTAGTAGAGAAATTACATTTAGAAAAACAGACTGTGAAAAGAAGTGGCATATATCGTGCTGTACAAACAAAAGAAGAATTCTTATCCAATCAAACGAAGAAAATGACACAGGAATTGATGGGGGAATTTGGAGATTTAGTTGTAAATCATATGCTAGATGAGTTAGAGCAAGTTGATCCGACTTTAATAAAAAAGTTAGAAGATAAATTGAGTCAGTTAAAAAAAGAGGATTAATGAAATGAAATGGCAAATGCGTAAAATCGTATTGTTAGCAGTCATTGTTAGTTCCCTCTTTTTTAGTATGCTATTGTATTACGTTACATATCCATTTCTGTTTCAAAATAAGGCGTTCTTTCTTTCGAATTTTTGCTTGTTTCAGTTAGAAAAACATATGAAAGAATTATCGCTCATTCGTATTATAATTGCTGGATTTTTACTACTTAATGTGTTTATCGTGTGCAAAAGAATATGGCGACAATTTTTCGATACTAAAAGATTACAAAAAGTACTTATCGCCTTCGTTCGAAAAGGAAAACAAATATATATATTGCCGACTGCGGAAGTTGCGGCATTTACAATTGGATTATTTCGTCCGAAAGTTGTCGTGTCAGAAGGGATGCTTCAAACATTTTCAGATGAAGAAATGGATGCGATTATTTTTCATGAAGAATATCATCAAAACAATCGAGATCCGCTAAAATTATTTTGTTTTACGTTATTAGCAGAAGGAATGATGTACATACCGGTCTTAAAAGGCTTGTTACAGCGGTATCATACGTATCAGGAGCTAGCTGCTGATAAATATGCGATGCAAAAAATGGAGTCTTCGTTTGAGTTAGGTAGCGCGTTATTAAAATTAATTAAAATAAAGACAATGGAAAATCGATGTGTTACAGCTTCATTTGCAAAAACAGCAATCAATTTACGAATTGAGCAAGTGTTACATGAAAAAGTTGTTAAGCTTACTATTCCGTTACATACGAATTCGGTATATGTAACAGTAGGTTTATTCTGTATGTCGGTTGTACTAATTGTTGGAGAGTGCATATAGCCTCTTTTTTTTAAGAATTAACACTACTTTATGTAGTGTTTTGGGAGGAAGAAAAGTGAAGAAACTAATTGCCATTATACTGGCTGGGGCATTAATTTGGGCCGGAGTGAATTTTTATAATACAAAGAAAGAAGAAAAAGAAAGAAAAGCGAAACAAGCGGAATTACAGAAAACAGAAGTATTACCACAAGTAGGATTTAAAGCACCAGACATAACATTAAAAGGATTAGATGGGAAGCTGTATTCGTTACATGATGCAAAAGGTAAACCATATCTTATTAATTTTTGGGCATCATGGTGTGGTCCATGTGAAATGGAGGCACCTGACTTAGTTCGTATGTATGATAAATATAAAAAGGATGTTGAAATCTTTGCGGTAAATGCAACAATAGGAGATCCAGTGCAAGAAGCGAGCGCTTTTGCGGATCGTCACGGATTTAAGTTTCCTGTTTTACTAGATATGGACGGAGTAGCCGGATTAGATTATAAAGTGTTTTCTTTGCCAACGACATTTTTTGTTAATAAAGATGGAATTATCGTAGAGCAAGTACGAGGCGTACTACCTCCAGATCAATTAGAAGAGAAATTTAAGAAATTAATTGAGAGTTAAGAAGGGATTTCATAGTGATGGAGTGGATCGTGAGGTTACAACCCGTATCTCTTATAATTGGAAGTTTATTTGGATTTATGTTGATGAAACGAAAGATGAAGAACGAAAGTGTACCATATGAAAAAATGATGGATGCAGTAACAAATACTTTTCTTATCATCGTATTTGTATGGAAATTTGCACCGGCAATTTTAAATCCAGTATGGGCTATTAGGTCGCCACTGCAAGCATTATTAGCTATAGGAAGTACGAAACATATTGTAGTAGGATGCATAATTGCAAGTGTATACATTGTTTGGAAAAGTAAAAAGGGGCAATTTTCGCTTCGTACTTTACTTGATGCATTACCTATTGCGCTATGTATGAGTATTATTTTTTATTTTCTATTCCACCAAAAAGTAGGAGTACAAACGACATTGCCTTGGGGTGTGAAAGTATATGAATCTAATTTTTTATATCATCCTATATTCGTATACGAGATCATTCTGGCTCTTTGTATAGTGGGCTTGTTATGGATGAAAAATGAAAGGCTTGGAAATGGAAAGAATATAAGTGTTTTTCTAATTATTGAGGGGTTTGCTCATATTATTATTTCGCTTGTTAATGAACAGAATTCGGTTCTATTTGGTTTATCGATGCAGCAAATACTAAGTTTTTGTGTTATGAGTTTAGGGATTTTGTACGTGCCGAAAAGATAAAAATAGCCATGTGCGGAGGAATCCGCACGTGGCTATTTTTATTACATCTATTAAAAAATCGGCGGAGTAACAGAAAATAAAACAATGGCATTTTTCTCGAATTGATTTACCCATTTATGTTTTAAATAAGCGGGTATTTTTACGCTATCACCCGTTTCTAATATGTATTCTTCTTCATTTAAATGTAATGTGATTTTCCCTTCTAATACAAATGCTAATTCTTCACCTTTATGTTCTAGTACATTTTCTGATGAAGCTGTATTCGGCGGGACGGTCATAATTGCTGTTGCTAAATTTCCTGTGAAATCAGGTGATAGCATTTCATATGATAAATTATCGATAATCATTTTTTTGCGTTTATGAGAACGTACAATTAAATCGTCTGTATTTGTATCCTCAAGTAAAAAGCTAAATGTTGGAACATCAAGAGCCTTAGCGAGTACTTTTAATGTTTGGATAGAAGGGTTAGCAGATCCACGCTCTATTTGACTTAACATAGATGGTGTAATATCAGCCATCTTTGCAAGTTCTTTACTCGTTAAACCTTTTTCTTTTCTTTGTTTTTCAATTTTTTTACCAATATCTATATTTTCCATAATGAAAATCTCCTTACTAATTATTAAATTATATTTAAATAAATTAAATTAAAATTAACAAAAGTGGATAATTTATGTTAAACTATATTAAAATTAATTTAATTATAATTTATTAAATCGCAAGCTACAAGGTGATGAGGAGGAAGAGGAATGAAGGAAATAGAGAAATTAAAAGAGGAATATCCACTATTAAATAAATTGATTGAAATAGAAGAAGTGTTTTGGCTGAATCCGAACATGGAAAAGTATGAAACGGCAATAAAAGATTCGCCACTCAGTGAAGAGAATGTAAAAGATGCGGAGGAGAGGTTAAAGCGTTTTGCATCATACATTGCGAAAGTTTTTCCTGAAACGAAAGACACAGGCGGTATTATAGAATCACCTTTAGTGAAGATACCTTCTATGAAACAGTCTTTAGAGAAAAATTACGAGCAACCTATATTAGGAGAATTATTATTAAAATGTGATAGTCATCTCCCGATATCAGGATCAATTAAAGCTAGAGGCGGCATTTATGAAGTGTTGAAACACGCTGAACAATTAGCTTTGCAGCAAGGTATGTTAACAGAAGAAGATGATTATTCCATTTTAGATAGTGATACATGTAGAGAGTTTTTTGCCAAATATTCAATTGCGGTCGGTTCAACAGGGAATTTAGGGCTAAGCATTGGGATTATGAGTGCGAAACTAGGTTTTAACGTAACGGTTCATATGTCAGCAGACGCGAAACAATGGAAAAAAGATTTATTAAGAAGCAAAGGTGTAAATGTTATTGAATATGAAGCTGATTACAGTAAAGCTGTAGAAGAAGGAAGAAGGCAAGCAGATGCAGATCCTAGCTGTTATTTTGTAGATGATGAAAACTCACATGATTTATTTTTAGGATACGCAGTAGCAGCATCGCGTTTACAAAAACAATTAGAAGAGTTAGAGATTGTAGTGGATGAAGAACATCCGTTATTCGTTTATCTACCATGCGGAGTAGGGGGCGGGCCTGGCGGAGTCGCATTTGGTTTAAAGTTATTGTATAAAGACAACGTGCACTGTTTCTTTGCCGAACCTACGCATTCTCCATGTATGTTACTCGGTTTAATGACAGGACTTCATGATAAAATTGCTGTTCAAGATATCGGGATTGATAATGTAACAGACGCGGACGGACTAGCGGTAGGAAGACCATCTGGATTTGTCGGTAAAACGATGGAACCATTTTTAAGTGGAAATTACACAGTAAGTGATGAAGAGTTATATAGATTGTTGAAGGAACTAGCAGATACAGAAAATATTTATTTAGAACCTTCTGCGTTAGCCGGTATGATAGGGCCAGTGAAAGTATTCAAAGAAGATGAGTATTTACAAAAACAACAGTTAACTGTGAAGGTAAAGAAAGGTACTCATATTGTGTGGGGAACTGGTGGAAGTATGGTTCCCGAAGATGTGATGAATGGGTATTATAAAACAGGTGTGGAAGTAACGTTAAAATAAAAATGGGGCTTTTTACAGCCTCATTTTTTTCATGTGCATAAAATTCTTTGTTATTTTCGCATGAGTTCATTATAGTATAGATATAAAGAATTAATATCAAATAAATACAACAAAAAGCTTTATTTTACATAATAAGAGGATGTGTATACGATGTCATTACAGACTAAATATATAGCGGGTATTTCGCTTGGGGTTATGGGGGTAGGTTTTGCGGCTTCTATTCCTTTTCAAGGGTCGGTAGCTGGTGAGATTATTCAAGGTGGATTTGAAGCTGGGTTAGTTGGTGGACTTGCGGATTGGTTCGCAGTTACAGCATTATTCCGTCACCCGATGGGAATTCCAATTCCGCATACAGCTTTGTTACCGAAAAACCGAAAGAGAGTAACGAAAGGGCTCATCAATACGTTAGAAAATGAGTGGCTAACGAAAGAAAGCATTACGAATAAAGTAAAAGAAATGCAACTAGCACAAATGGTGCTGCAAATTGCTGAGAGAGAAATGCAGTCTGATGCTGTGAAAAAAGGGATTGTAACGATTGCGGAGAAAGCGATTGTTTCAATAGATACGGAAAAATTAGCGGTTATTATTGAAAAAGAATTAAAAACATATTTGCATACAATTAATACAAGTAACATTTTACAAGTGCTTGTTGATCAATTAGTTGTGCAAGAATATGATGAAAAGACACTTGATTACATATTAGTAAAAGTGAAAGACTGGACAGCGCAAGATGAAGCGCGTTACCAACTCGGAAGCTTAGGTATGAAGGCGATGGAAAATATAAAAGTAGATGGATTCTTGCAGTTTACTTTGAAATCATTTATGAATATTGTAGATGAAGATAAAATTGGCGGCATTTTGCAGAAGTTTATTATTAGTAATATTAACAGCTTACAAGATGCTGATAATAGCACGAGACAACTTATATTAGCGAAAATTCGTCAAGAAATTATAAATGTAAAAGAAAATGAAGCGTTGCTACAGGAATTAGAAAAATGGAAAGAAAAGTGGATTGCAAATTGGGATGGTACTGAAAAAATAAAAGAAATGCTTGAGCAAGTACAACAAAAAGCAGTTGCCTTTGTAAACAATGAAGAATTTGCGGATAAGTATGTTATTCCATTTTTACAAAAACAAATGAATAAAATAAAAGATGACGAAGTGACTGTTCAAAAAATAGAAGATTGGTTACAAAAACAAGTTGTGAAGCTTGTTGAGAATAACCATTCGAAAATCGGAAAGCTTGTGCAAGAAAATCTTGATAAGTTAGATGATAAAACGTTAATTGAAATGATTGAAAATAACGTCGGTAAAGATTTGCAATGGATCCGAGTAAACGGAGCTGTTTGCGGATTTATGATTGGCTTAGTGTTAGAGGGAATTAAAGCGATTATATGAGAAAAACCTTCCGCAATTGCGGAAGGTTTTTTTTATTTTTCAATAACGCTCATATTTAAATTGTAAGCTTTCTCAATATTTAACTTGTATGTTCCATTCCCGGTTTTAATCGAATTTTTATACCAATGTTCTTGCCCGTTTAATTCTGGATTTTCTTCTGAAGTATTCTCTTCTTTTTTTGTTATATCTTCAACTTGTTCCCAAGGTGTGCTGCCATGTGGTTCTTTTTGATTTGTTACTGCTGTTAAAAATACATCACTCTCTTTTGCAAGATGGACAGACACTCTTGAGCTTTCTTGTACAAACCAATTATTTTGTAATTGACCTGGATAAAGGGATAGTTCGTTATTTGAAGCACGAACTTCTACATTTTTATTTTGTGGAAGAACGAGTGTCGGTTTGACCTGTGGTGCGGAATTCCATAACGTATGTTGAACTGGTAATGATTTTAAAGTGATATACATCGTTTCCCCGGCTGTTTGAACGGAAAGAAAATCTTCTTGTTTTAAATTAAGTTTTTCATTATCTTTCGTCGTCATTTCATATGTTCCAAGAAGATGAATTTGATTTGTATCATTTCCCTCTATTGTTAGAGGGTGCTGTCCTGCATCCACTACAATTTTCTTTATAGATTCAGGTATATTAAGTTGTCCACTTGGAATATTACTCGTTTGGCGAGTGGTATGAATAGAATGACGAACCTCATCTAGTAATCCAGTTGATAATAAACAGTAAAAAGCAATGCCAACACTTCCTAAAACACCGATAAAGAAAATACTAAAAATATCATACTTAATAAATGATTGTTCCTTCTTAGAAATTAGAAGGTAAAGTAAAATTTCCACGCCAAGTATAATAAGTAAAACAGGCCACCATGCTGTTAAGGAATCTAATACCTCAGTACCTTTTATAACTGAAAATAGTAAGAAGCAACCTAATGCAATAATAGAAAGCCCCATTGAAAATGTTCCAACGCGCCATGTTCTCATTCTTTCGTACCACCTTTATTTTCTTTATTTCCAAGTAACAATTTAAAGCCGCCACCAATTAAGAGGAGTGCAACGATAGATGTTTGGAAATAGCGATAATACAGCTCGCTAAGATGAATGTTAAATATAGTTGCAAAGTAATCATTCAAAATAGGAAGGACTGTTTGATCTAATAAATAATAACCACCGAGTGTAATTAACCCAATACCGATCCATCTTTGATGATTGATAAAATAATCAATGATAGGTTCGTCATGTACACGTTCTTTTCCATACTTTGCAGTTTGCTGTAAAGCGTCAAAAAAGCTATAGAACCAAATGATTGGAACTAAAAATAAAAACGCAGAAAGTCTTAATAAGTCAAGTAAGTATATGGAAAGTAAAAAGGCTGCCATAAGCTGAAGACCGCGTCGCTGTAAGCCTAAATACATATGTCCTGCTCCGGGGAACATCGCTAAAATAGAAGCGAATGTTTTACTTTTCTTTCCTTGTTCACGGTGCTCTTCAAACTCTTCGAAAATCGTACGATCATCTAGTTGCTCGCCACGTTCTTTTTTCTGGAGTTGCTGAACAACATCGAAGAAATTGTAAATCCATAAAACAGGTAACGTCACGAGAAAGATAAGAAAACTTTCTTGAGATGTTAAAAGTGCAACGAAAATAATCATACTTCCGATTCCTGTGCAAGCTACTAAAAATGTAAGTCCACGTTGCATAAGTCCTAATTGAAAATGTCCAAGTCCAGGAATGATTGATAGAAGAATGATATAAAATCGTTCGCTCTCTTTAGAGGACTCTGTTAATTCTCCGGTTGCTTGTTTTTTCGATTGGTTAATAATTGTGATAACTAAATCTAGTAAGTTGACCACCCATAACACGGCTAGTAAAAATAGAGAAAGAAAAGCAAGTTCGCGCGCTATTAATTCTACTACGCAAAAAACTGCGAAAGAAAATAATAATAAAGCTCCTCCGCTGTATAAAATAAACCGTCCAAATTTCTTTAAATATAAATGTCCAAGCCCAGGAATTAGCCCTAATACAAGTGCTAAAAAGGGATTTTTATTCATGCTTTGAACCTCCGTCCTTTTTTGATGTGTCTACTGATTTGTTTACAATTTGTTGTGAGATAGAAGACTCGTTATGTTTTGAAGATTTCTCTAAATTTGATGTCGCTGTAAAAATATATTGGAATAAACCACTTACCATAAAAATAATTGTAGCCGCAGTGGCAATTATGTAGTGAATCATGGTGCGCTTTAGTGAGTTTGTTTTTATATTTTCATTAGGTTGCAGCGTTTCAAAATCAATTTGCGTCATAACTTCATTCGTAAATGAATCATCATTTATCATTGGAAGGTTTTCCTGTTGTTCATCGATACTTTCCATATAAAGTGCTAAACAATAGTCACATTCATAAAGGTGTTCTTCCATAGATTCACGTTCATTGTTCTCTATAAAATCTAGTGTATAATTGCGCCAATCTTCTTTTGAATAATGCATCATAGAAACTCTTCCTCCTTCCAATGTTTTTTAATCCATTTTCTTGCTCGATACAGTTTCATTTCGACTGTTTTCACTTCGATGTTTTCCTGTAAAGCAATTTCTTGATAGCTTTTTTCTTCTAAGTAATGTGCGAGAACGACGTCACGGTAATTTTCGGGAAGTTCTCTCAGTTTTTGAGCGATGAGTAATTTTTGCTCTTTCGTCAATAATAAAGCCTCAATATTTTGAGAGGATTTTATATTTTCCTCAGTTTCTTTACATAAGGAGAGTTCTTCGTTTTCTCTAGCTTTTTTTCTCTTATAATCAATAGCGTGATTGGTGGCAATACGTGCCATCCACGTTTTTAATCCGCGAAATTGATAATTTGGGAGAGAGGCGTGAATTTTTACGAATACTTCTTGTGTAACATCTTTCGCATCTTCTTCATGTCTTAAAATAGAAAAGATAACTTGGAAAATATAGTGACGATATGTTTGCACAAGGATACGAAAAGCATGTTCGCTTCCTTGCTGTGCTTTTTCAATTAATTGTTTTTCCTCAATGGGTCTCTCCCTCCTTTTTGACGCATTCTATTATATAGACGTAAAGAATGATAAGTCACCCTACACATGTTGTAAAAAAAGAATAATATATTTTTAGGAGGGGGGCTAGATGAAAAAAGGTGTGAAAAAATGGTAAAGAGAAGTATATAATGAGCAAGTAAGAAATGTTACGGGAAGAAAGGATGTGAATGTTAGTAGGGGAAGGTCCATACTAACAAACATGAAAATTAAAATATTAATAGCAGATGATAACTCTTTTATAAGAGAAGGCATGAAAATTATTTTAAATACATATGAAGAGTTCGAAGTAGTAGATACAGTAAATGATGGGAGAGAAGCAGTGGACTATTGCAAAAAGAACGACATTGATATCGCCCTTTTAGATGTTCGTATGCCGAACATGAATGGGGTAGAGGCGACGAAATTCATTTGTGAAGAGACGAAAACGAAGCCGCTTATTTTAACGACGTTCGATGATGATGAATATATTTTGGACGCAGTGAAGAATGGGGCGAAAGGTTATTTATTGAAAAATAATGATCCAGAGCGTATTCGTGATGCGATAAAAGGAGTATATAACGGCCAAACCGTTATGCAAGATGTAGTTCTCGATAAAATTAAGTCTAATTTAATGGAAAGTAAAGAGGAAGAATGTAAAATAGATAAAAGTCTTTTTACTGAAAGAGAGCTGAGTATTATCGCATTAATTGCAAAAGGCTTTTCGAATAAAGAAATTTCAAAGCAACTTTTCATATCAGAAGGAACAATTGCAAATTATATTACATCAGTTTTAGGGAAAACCGGACTGGAACATCGTACACAAATTGCGATTTATTACTTAACAGGGAAAGTAGATTAAAGATATGGAATTTTGGTTAATTGTAAGTAAATTAATTGTCTTTATATATATTGTGTTTAGTTACATTTATTTAAATGTAGAGAACTTACCATGGATTATACTTACTTTGCTTTTATATCTTTCTGTAAACGTGCTGATCTCTATATTTAAAACAGATACGTACAAAAACATATTAACTTGCGTATCAATTGGTCTAGTTATGTTATTTACATGGAAGATTCATTCGTTCTTTATTTTATTTTTACCATTGAACTTATATGAACTTATATTCCGTTATATAGAGAAGAAATGGAAACTCTTCATCATGATGATGATTCCTATTATATTTACAGTTGAAAGTATTCGAATGACATATGGATTAATTGTTGCATTTTCTTTTCTCGTATTAACCATGGCAGAACGGTATATATCGCGTGTATTAAAACTTGAATCACAAAATGATCAGATGCGAAAAGATATGCAGCGATTGACGAAAAGCTTACATGAAAATAAAGAGTATATAAGGCAATCAGAATACACATTTAAGTTAGAAGAGAGAAATCGACTTTCTCAAGAAATTCATGATAAAATTGGTCATTCGATGACGGGTGCGCTCATTCAAATGGAAGCAGCAAAGAGATTAATGGCGATAGATAAAGAAAAATCTGCTGAGTTATTACAAAATGCAATTCATATTTCGAAAGATGGAATTGAAAGCATTCGGATTACATTAAAAAATATGAAACCACCAACTGAGCAAATTGGTATTCATCGTATGAAATTATTCATAGAGGAATTTGCCGGTAAGCATGATGTGAATATTCCTTTCGTTTATAAAGGGAACTTAGATATGATTTCACCGATTCAGTGGAAGATTATCGGTGAAAATGTTACGGAGGCATTAACAAATGCGATGAAATATGCTGATGCGACAGTCATTTCAATCGATATTCATGTACTTAACAAGATGGTGAAAGTGCAAGTGAAGGATAATGGAAAAGGTGCAACACTTGTTAAAAAAGGTCTCGGGATTATGGGGATGGAGGAACGAACGGCGTCTGTAAATGGTAAAATTATTGTAGATGGAACAAGTGGTTTTTCAGTAACAATGTTGCTACCGATATGAGGATGAATCATCTCATATGAAAAAAGTGAATAATCTCATGTGAAAAGAATGAACTTCTGCACTGAGCAGGTTCATTCTTTTTGTTTATACTAAAAGCAGAGAAACCGAAATAGGGGTGAAACGATGAATACTTTAGAAATTAAAAATTTAACGAAAAAATTTGGTGATTTCATCGCAGTTGATAATATGTCTTTATCTATTAAAGAAGGAGAAATATTTGGCTTTTTAGGATCGAATGGTGCTGGTAAGAGTACGACAATCAACATGATTGCTGGTTTGTTAAGAAGTAATGAAGGTGAAATTAGCATACTAGGAAAAAATATAAAGAAACATAATCGATTTGCGAAGATGAATATCGGTATCGTTCCGCAAGATATTGCAATTTATGAAGAGTTAACAGCTTATGAAAATGTGAAATTCTTTGCTGGATTGTACGGATTACGAGGAGCGGAATTAAAAGCTAGGGTCGAGGAAGCTCTTCAATTTGTAGGACTTAGCGATAAACAGAAAAGCTATCCAAAGAACTTTTCTGGTGGGATGAAGCGAAGACTGAATATCGCTTGTGCAATTGCTCATAGACCGAAGTTAATTATTATGGATGAGCCGACAGTTGGAATTGATCCACAGTCAAGAAATTATATCCTGCAGTCTGTTCGGAAATTAAACGAAATGGGAAGTACGATTATTTATACGAGTCACTATATGGAAGAGGTAGAAGAGATTTGTACGAAAATAGCGATAGTAGATCACGGTAAAGTGATTGCAGAAGGAACGAAAGAGCAGTTAAAAGCGATTATTACTGATACGAAAGATATTTGGATTGAAGTGAAATCGGTAGAGAATTTAGATGTAGAAAAATTAAAAGAGATAAACGGTGTGAAAGCTGTTCAAATTGAAGAGAACGTAATTAAAGTAAATTCTGATGCAGGATTAAATAATTTAAATAAAATTGTTCAGCACTTCATCAATCATGACATTGAAATCCGTTCGTTAGAGGAGCAGGCTCCTAACTTAGAAACGGTATTCCTTACGTTGACTGGTAGAAACTTACGAGATAAATAAACGGTAAATGAAGAAAAGGTAAAGGGAGGTTCATCAATTGAACATCTTCAATATTGCAATTATGCATATGAAAAGAGATTTCAGAGACGTAAGAACTTTAGTTTTTATGTTAGCATTTCCGATTGTGCTTATGCTTGTATTAGGAACAGCATTAACAAACGCATTTAATAGTGATAGTCATTCGATTAAAGATATACAAGTGCTATATAAGGATGAAGCAAGTAGCACGTTTTCTCAAACGTTTGAAGCATTTGCGAAAGAAGTTGATAAATCGGGTATTCATTTTAAAAAAGCTTCTGAAGGTATAGATGGGAAGGAAGCGGTGAAGCAAAATAAATATGCTGCTTATGTAGAACTAAAGAAAGATGGTGCGAAATTTTACGGAAGTGACAAAAGTAGTATTGAGGGAAGTATTGTGGAAGGCATGCTAACAACATTTGTTGATAAGTACAATGTAGCAGCCGAAGTTACAAAAGTTAATCCTAGTAAGGTGAGCGCAGTTATTTCAAATGGAAATCATAATGATTATATAAAAGAAACATCTTTACAAGCTGCGAATAAACCGGGTTCTATGGATTACTATGCGGTTGTAATGACGACGATGATTGCACTGTACGCTGCGATGGGAGCAAGTTTTCTAATTCGAGGCGAACGAATACGTAAAACAGGAGATCGCCTTATTGCTGCACCTATAAGTAAGGCTGAAATCTTCATTGGGAAAGTGCTTGGTAGTCTAGTAGCAAATGCCCTGTGCATATTACTCGTTATGTTATTTAGTAAATTTGTCTTTCAAGCGAATTGGGGAGATCACCTTGGAATCATATTTCTTATTTTATTAACAGAAGTCTTTCTAGCGATTAGCTTCGGTTTAGGGATTGGATATATTACAAAAACACCTGAATCGTCTAGAGCAATTATTATGGTGGTAGTGCAATTAGCTTCTATTTTTGGCGGGGCATACTTCGTAGTAGAAGAAAATTTCGTTACGAATTTATCACCATTAACGTGGGCAAACACAGCTGTTATGAAAATTATTTATGCGAATGATGTAGGGGCAGCACTACCAGTCATTTCTTTAAATATTGGAATATCAGCACTCTTTTTATTAATTGCAATTATTGCATTACGTAGACGGGAGGGGCTATAGTATGAAAGATATTTTATGGCTCATACAAAAAACGTTATCTGTACTTTTGAAAAATAAAAAAGGGTTAATCATTATTATTAGTTTGCCAATAATCGGGACGCTCATCTCTTTTTCGATATACGGAAATGCAGGGCAAGGAACGTTAAATATCGGGATTGTAAATAAAGAAAATGAGCCGATAGCAAACGATACGATAAAGTTTTTAGAAGGATTAAATCATGTGAATGTGAGTAAGGTTAAGGAGTCTGAAGTAGAGGATAAACTCACTTCCAAAAAACTTGATGGAGTTATTACATTAGCTTCTGGTTTTTCAAAAAGTGTTCGAGAAGGGGAACCAGATCATATTGAACTTGCATCGATTAAAGGTGATCAAGTAACGGGGTTTATAAAATCATATTTATACAACTATATAGATAATGTAGCAGCTATTAGTAAAGTAGCAGGAACAGATCAAAGTGCATTTAATAGTATGTACGCAGGGTATCAAAAAAGTTCATTTAAAATGAAAACGGAGACGCTAGAAGATACATCGAAAAATAAAGATATGACAAATCAAACGATGGGTTATCTTATTATGTTTATGCTGTTTTCAGCAGTGAACTTATCAGGATTTATTTTAAAAGAAAAAGAGAATAGAACGTACTTTAGATTATTATCAACACCAATTGACGGAAAGAAATTTATATTGTCCAACGTCGCGGTAAATATGATGATATTAACATTGCAAATTGTCATTGCAGTATTATTTCTGACGAATGTTTTTCATACAAATATTAATATGCCTTTCATAGTAATGATTGGTGTGCTAATGATCTTTGCCTTAATTGCAATTGGTTTATCATTAGTTATTGTGTCGTTCTCAAAAAGTTCAGCTGCTTCAAATGCAATGCAAAATTTAGTGATAGTACCAACATGTTTGCTTGCTGGATGTTATTTCCCGTACGACATTATGCCAAAGGCGGTACAAAAAGTAGCTGATTTTCTTCCGCAGCGTTGGTTATTAGATACGATAGCAAAACTACAACAGGGAATACCGTTCTCAGAGTTGTATTTAAACATATTAATCTTATTTGCTTTTGCAATTGCATTCTTCTTAATTGCGATTTATAAATTTGGAAGAAATAATGATGCGAGGAACTTTGTTTAATATAAAAAAGGGTGTGACGTTAAGTCACATCCTTTTTTGTATGAAGCATGAAATCTAAATTTGAATGACAAAATAGAAAGGCGGAAAGAAAACGAGCGGAAGGAAATTAAAATGATTAAAAAAATATTGCGAGTTACTTCTATTATTATTGCTATTTTCATTTTTATTTTAATTTGGATGCATATTGACGTTACCTTAGGAAGGAAAATGGAAGCTGGGAAAAACATGCCGACAGAGTATGCACCTCATCATAGTGACTTTCAATTATATGTAGAAGGGAAGTCTTTTTATAAACAATTATTTACTGATATAAGAGAAGCCAAAAGCTCCATTTACACGTATTTCTTCATTTTGTCGGATGATAAAAGTAGCCATACTTTTTTAAACTTATTAAAAGAAAAGGCAAAAGAAGGAGTAAACGTCTATTTATCCGTTGATCGTATTAATGATTTATCATTTGAAAGAAAGATGATAAACGAATTGCGGGAAAGTGGTGTACATTTTACGTATAGTAGAAAACCTGAATTACCATTCGGGTTTTATTCACTTCACCATCGTAATCATCGCCGTATTACGACAATTGATGGGGAGATTGGTTATACGGGTGGTTTTAATATAGGGGATGAGTACTTAGGGAAAGATAAACACTTTGGGTACTGGCGAGACTATCATGTACGGATAAAAGGAGAAGGCGCAAAAGATTTAGAAGAACAATTTGCTTTAGATTGGAAACGAGATACGAAAGAAGAGATAAAGAGGAGTACGAATAAAGCTAGTAAAGGGAATACATTACATACTATGACGAGTTACAATGGGCATTACGTTGCTAAAAAATATATAGAGCTCATTAAACAAGCTCAGCACGCCATTGTAATTGCAACGCCGTATTTTATAGCGAAAAATAAAGAATCAATGAATGCTTTAATTGCAGCACAAAAGCGTGGTGTTACAGTAAAAATACTTTGGTCATATAAACCAGATTTACCTCTTATAAAAGAAGCGGCGTATCCATATATACGTCAAGCTGTTAATAATGGGATTACTGTATATGGGTATAAAAAAGGAATGTTCCATGGAAAATTAATGCTTATTGATAATGAATTAACCGTTATTGGCACAACAAACTTTACTTCGCGTAGCTTCAATATAAATGATGAAATGAATTTTTATATTCATGGCGGTCCTATTGTAGGGCAAGTTAATAAGGCGTTAACAGAGGATTTTCGTGATTCAAAAGAAATGAGGAAAGAATTTTTTGAGAAGTTATCTTTTTGGGAGCGTTGTAAGGAGAAATTTGCGGGATGGATTGATTTTTATTTGTGATGATAAAGGAAGAAGGGTGTCTAGAAAAGACGCCCTTTTTGATGGGAAATAATTATTTTTCATGCACAAGCAATGAAGCATCGTCATTAATTAACGTCCCCACATGCTCACCTAAACAAATTCTTTTCATTACTCCAGGCTCATCAAAGTTAAAGACGTGTGCTGGTAAATTATAATCACGGGCAAGTAGTAAAGCGGCTTGATCCATTACTTGTATGTTTTGCCTAACTATATCGTTATAGTTTAGTTTTTTGTACATTTTTGCTGCTTTATTATGTTTTGGATCACTAGTAAAGACGCCATCTACTCCTTGTTTTGCAACTAATATGGCGTCACTATTCATTTCAATGGCCCTTTGAACACTTGGGTAATCTGTCGTAACAAATGGTTGCCCGTTACCACCTCCAAAAATAACGATATACCCGTTATCTAAATGGTGGACTGCACGCAAGCGAATGTATGGTTCAGCTACAGCATTAAACGGGATGGAAGTCATAACGCGCACTTCTGTATTTGTTTTACTTGTTAAAACGCCGCGTAGCATTAAGCTGTTAATGATTGTACCTAACGTACCGATATTGTCAGCTTCTACACGATCGATTCCCCATTCTTCCGCTAGATGACCTCTAAAAATGTTCCCGCCACCGATGACGATGGATACTTCGATACCTAAATCAACAATGGATAAAATTTCGTTTGCGATATGTTCTAATCGTTTGGAGTTAAAGCTATTTCCAGTTTGATCGGCAAGTGCACCGCCGCTTAATTTAATTAAGACACGTTTATATGGCCTCATAACAATTCCCCCTATATAGATCGCAATAAAAAAGGAACAAAGGCAAATGCCTTTGTTCCTTTTTAAGAAAATGAAAAAGAAAAGAAGAAGATAGAACGAATTTTTGCACATAATTTTTCATATCATCCACTCCTTTTCATTTTGATTTGTTGTAAGTATATATCTTTTTGATTATACGAAATAATCTGATTACTTATCAAGTATATTTTATAGTTTTTTAACAAAATGGTGTCAATGAAAAAAAGAAGAAAAATATTTGAATTTTTTGTGACGAACTTGTAGGTTTTTGTATGATTTTGTAGGTTCGCTTATAAGATGTGTGAGTAGCTTTTATAAATTCAAATTGAAAGCGTTCGCATGAAGGGGATGAACATAAATGAAAAAATTCGGATTGGCAACACAAATTTTTGTCGCGCTTGTTTTAGGGATTGTAGTAGGGGCAGTCTTTTATGGCAATAAAACGGCGATTTCTTATATCACACCAATTGGGGATATATTTATTCACTTAATTAAGATGATTGTAGTACCAATTGTTATTTCAGCATTAATTGTTGCAGTAGCTGGTGTAGGAGATATGAAAAAGCTTGGGAAACTAGGCGGTAAGACAATTCTTTATTTCGAAATTATTACGACGATTGCTATTTTAATGGGATTACTTGCGGCAAATATATTCCAACCGGGTACTGGCGTTGATATGAATAACTTACAGCAAAGTGATATTTCTTCTTATAAACAAACAGCCGATGCAACCGAGAAGAAAGGTTTTGCTGATACAATTGTTCACATTGTACCAAAAAACGTATTTGAATCGATTGCACAAGGTGACTTATTACCGATTATTTTCTTCTCAGTATTATTCGGTTTAGGAGTTGCGGCAATTGGGGAAAAAGGAAAGCCTGTCTTTAACTTCTTTGAAGGTGTACTCGAAGCGATGTTTTGGGTTACAAATCAAGTTATGAAATTTGCACCATTTGGTGTATTCGCATTAATTGCGGTTACGGTTGCAAAATTTGGTGTAGCAACATTACTTCCTTTAGGAAAACTAGTGCTAGCTGTATACGTAACTGTTATACTATTCGTTGTGATTGTATTAGGTATTAATGCACGAATGGTTGGCGTAAATATTTTTACATTAATGAAAATTTTAAAAGAAGAACTAATTCTTTCATTTACGACAGCAAGTTCAGAAGCTGTTTTACCTAATATAATGAGAAAAATGGAAGAGTTCGGTTGTCCAAAGGCAGTTGCCTCTTTCGTAATTCCGACAGGTTATACATTTAACTTGACTGGATCGGCTATTTATCAAGCGTTAGCGGCATTGTTTGTTGCACAAATGTACGGTGTGCACATGTCACTGACAGAGCAAATAACGTTATTATTCGTTCTCATGTTAACATCCAAAGGTATGGCGGGAGTTCCAGGTGCATCGTTCGTTGTTGTATTAGCAACGTTAGGTTCAATGGGATTACCACTAGAAGGTATCGCGTTAATTGCGGGAATTGACCGCATTTTAGATATGATTCGCTCATCTGTCAATGTATTAGGAAATGCATTAGCGGCCATTGTTATGTCGAAGTGGGAAGGCGAATTCGATAATGAGAAAGCAAAACAATATGTAGAAACAGTCAAAGAAACAAAAGCAGCATAAGAAATCGTTAAGGAGTGAATAATCATGGCAACATTAACTGAAGTTAAAAATGGTGTTCGAATTGAAAAAGATTTTTTAGGTGAAAAAGAAGTACCAAACTATGCATACTACGGCGTACAAACAATGCGTGCAGTTGAAAACTTCCCAATTACAGGATACAAAATCCATGAAGGTTTAATTAGAGCGTTCGCAGTTGTAAAAAAAGCTGCAGCGCTTGCGAATACAGATGTAGGAAGATTGGAATTGAACAAGGGCGGCGCGATCGCAGAAGCTGCTCAAGAAATTCTTGATGGAAAATGGCATGATCATTTCATTGTAGATCCAATCCAAGGCGGAGCAGGTACTTCAATGAACATGAATGCAAATGAAGTCATTGCCAATCGTGCGCTTGAATTATTAGGGATGGAAAAGGGAGACTATCATTATATTAGTCCAAATAGTCATGTAAACATGGCACAATCAACAAACGATGCATTCCCAACGGCGATTCATATCGCAACATTAAACGCATTAGAAGGTTTATTACAAACGATGGGTTATATGCACGATGTATTTGAATTAAAAGCAGAACAGTTCGATCATGTGATTAAAATGGGTCGTACACATTTACAAGATGCTGTGCCAATTCGTCTTGGACAAGAATTTAAAGCATACTCTCGTGTACTTGAACGTGATATGAAACGAATTCAGCAATCACGTCAACACTTATATGAAGTGAACATGGGGGCAACTGCAGTTGGTACAGGTTTAAATGCAGATCCAGAATATATTGAAGCAGTTGTAAAACATTTAGCTGCAATTAGTGAACTACCACTTGTTGGTGCAGAAGACTTAGTAGATGCAACGCAAAATACGGATGCATACACAGAAGTATCAGCAGCACTTAAAGTATGTATGATGAATATGTCTAAAATTGCAAATGACCTTCGCTTAATGGCATCAGGTCCACGCGTTGGCTTAGCGGAAATTATGCTACCAGCTCGTCAACCAGGTTCATCTATTATGCCAGGAAAAGTAAATCCTGTTATGCCAGAAGTAATTAATCAAATTGCGTTCCAAGTCATTGGTAACGACCATACAATTTGCCTTGCTTCAGAAGCAGGACAATTAGAATTAAACGTTATGGAACCAGTACTTGTTTTCAACTTACTTCAATCAATTAGCATTATGAATAACGGTTTCCGTGCCTTTACAGACAATTGCTTAAAAGGAATTGAAGCGAATGAAGATCGCTTAAAAGAGTATGTTGAGAAGAGTGTAGGAATTATTACAGCCGTGAACCCTCATATCGGTTATGAAGCAGCAGCTCGCGTTGCGAAAGAAGCAATCGCGACAGGGCAATCCGTTCGAGAACTTTGTGTGAAAAATGGTGTACTGTCACAAGAAGACTTAGAATTAATTCTAGATCCATTCGAAATGACACACCCAGGGATTGCAGGAGCAACTCTTTTAAAGAAAAATTAAAAGAAGAGGGGGGACAAGCCCCTCTTTTTTGTTTACAATATAGAAATGCTATATATGAATAGAGGTAGGGATGTTATGAGCAAGTTTACAGTAGCTTCTAATGGTTCATTAGAAACGACATTAAGAGGAGTAGAAGTATTATCAACACCGCTTTTAAATAAAGGGGTCGCTTTCACGCAAGAAGAAAGAGAAGAATTAGGTTTAAAAGGGTTATTACCGCCAGCAGTTTTAACATTGGAAGAACAAGCACGCCGAGCATACGAACAATTTTGTTCTCAGCCGGATGATTTATTAAAGAATGTATACTTAACAGCGTTACATGATCGAAATGAAGTATTATTTTATCGTATTTTAACAGATCATTTACGCGAAATGTTACCAATCGTATATACACCAACTGTTGGTGTAGCGATTCAAAGATATAGTCATGAATATCGTAAACCACGAGGTGTGTATTTATCAATTAACGATCCGTCAGGTATTGAAGAAGCGTTTGCCAATATTGGTGCAACAGCAGAAAATATTGATTTAGTCGTTGTAACAGATGGAGAAGGTATATTAGGAATTGGTGACTGGGGCGTTGGTGGTATTAACATCGCAATCGGAAAATTAGCTGTTTATACAGCCGCAGTTGGGATCGATCCTAGCCGCGTATTACCGGTAATTTTAGATGTAGGTACAAATCGTGAAGAATTATTAGACAATCCATTTTATATTGGAAATCGTCATCCTCGTATAACTGGTGAAGCTTACGATGAATTTATTGATACGTTTGTACAAGCGGTAAGTAAGCAATTCCCGAAAGCACTTTTACATTGGGAAGACTTTAGTTCTAGAAATGCACGAAAAATTCTAGATAAATATCGTCATGATATTTGTACGTTTAATGATGATATTCAAGGTACAGGTGCAGTTTCACTTGCTGCTGTGCTATCGGCAGTGAAAGCTTCGGGTGTACCACTAAGTGAACACCGCGTTGTTGTGTTTGGTGCTGGTACGGCTGGAATCGGTATCGCAGATCAAGTTAGAGATGCGATGGTCCGCGTAGGCGTATCAGAAGAAGAATCATATAAGCGTTTCTGGTGTATTGATCGTAACGGATTAGTTACAGATAATATGGAAGATCTTCTTGATTTCCAAATTCCGTATGCAAGAAAAGAAGCGGAAGTAAGTGAGTGGAAACAAAATGGTGTGATCGGACTTGCTGAAGTTGTGAAACATGTGAAACCGACAATTTTAATCGGTACATCAACTGTTGCTGGTGCATTTAAAGAAGAAATTATTAAAGAAATGGCTTCTCACGTAGAAAGACCAATCATTTTACCAATGTCGAATCCGACGCCACTTGCTGAAGCAAAACCAGCCGATTTAATCGAGTGGACAGAAGGAAGAGCGTTAGTTGCAACAGGAAGTCCATTTGAACCAGTTACATATAACGGTGTAACGTATGTGATTGGACAATCAAATAATGCACTTATTTTCCCAGGTCTTGGTCTTGGAACAATTGTCGTACGTGCAAGCGTTATGACGGATGGAATGTTCGCAGCAGCAGCTGAAGCAGTTGCAAGTATGGTGGACACAAGTCAGCCAGGAGCACCTATTTTGCCAGAAGTTGAAGAATTACGTAATATCTCGGAAATGGTAGCAATTGAAGTAGCGAAAGTTGCTGTTGCAGAAGGTGTAGCTAGAGAGAACTTAAGTGATAACGATATTAAGATTGCAGTGAAAGAAGCAATCTGGGAGCCTGAGTATCGCCAAATAAAAGCGGTAGAAAAGGTTAGAATATAGAAATAAAGCCCGTTTATAATATAAGCGGGCTTTCACTTTTATTACTGAAAAAAAGAGTATAGGAAGTGGCACCTTTGAGTTGGAATCAATTATGGAAGAAAGATATATCCCTTTTAATTATATTAATGGTAGTTGTTCCGATTGCAGGAGAGCTTAATTTTCATCCTTTTAATGATACGTTTCGGGTTAGCTTTGGGACGCCGTTATTCTTCTTTTTATTACTATTTTTAAGAAGAATACCAGCAGCTGCTGCAGGTATTCTTGTCGGTATATGTGTAGTCTTATTCCGCGTATGCCTTGACTGGGTCATGCAAGGCTCATTTCATATGACAGAATCATTTTATTTGCGTTATCCTGTGTTCTTTTATTATTTTATTTATGGAAGTCTTTTTTCACTTTGTAGGGTGAATAAGTTTCATCAGAAGCCAATTGTTATTGGGTGCCTTGGAATTTCAATTGAAATTGTTGCAAGTATGTCGGAACTTGCGTTTTATCACATGTTAGTACTAGGTACAACAATAACAATTTCTGAAGTAAATAAACTCATCATTATTGCTATTTTCCGTAGCTTCTTTGCACTTGGCTTTTTAAATATGATGAATTTATATGAAACGAAATTAAAAGAATCACAAGTTCGAAAAGAAAATGAAAAAATGTTCATGCACCTTTCAAATTTATATGTAGAATCTGTTCATTTGAAAAAAACGTTACAAAATGCAGAATTAATTACACAAGAAGCGTATCAATTATATCGGAATTTACAAGCGAATGATGATTCCAGCAGTAAAACAGCATTGAAAATAGCAGGAGAAGTGCACGAAATAAAAAAGGATAATCAAAGGATTTTTGCAGGATTATCTAAACTGTTATTAGATAAAAATGTGGCTGAGTATGTAGAAGGTCATGAGCTTACAGAAATGATTGTAAGAATAAATGAAAAGTATGCTGAAATGTTAGAGAAAGATATACGTTTTTCTAAACATATAGAAGGTGAACACGCTGCATATCACGTGTATACAGTGCTATCAATTTTTAATAACTTAGTTGCGAATGCAGTTGAAGCAATTGAAGATAGAGGTCTCATTCGTATTAAGTTATATAAACGAGAAAAAAATGTAATCTTTGAAGTGATTGACGATGGCCCAGGTATCGCACAAAAGTATAAGAAATTAGTATTTAAGCCCGGGTTTACTTCAAAGTATGATCAAACAGGAACACCGTCCACAGGTATTGGACTTTCTTACATAGCTGAAATGGTAACAGAGCTCGGCGGAGAAGTAAGGTTAGAAGACAATGAAAATGGGAACGGGTGTAAGTTTATCGTTTGTTTACCGGAGTGCAGTTTAAAGCGGGAAGGGGAATAGGTTTGTTTTATTATATTGTAGATGATGATGAAGTTTTCCGTTCAATGCTTTCGCAAATTATTGAGGATGGCGATCTTGGGGAAGTAATTGGAGAATCGGAAGATGGAGCGTTTATTGAAGCGGAACAGTTAAATTATAAAAAAGTGGACATTTTATTTATTGATTTACTAATGCCGATGAGAGACGGCATTGAAACAGTTCGCCATATAGCATCTTCATTTACTGGGAAAATTGTTATGATTTCCCAAGTTGAATCGAAACAGCTCATTGGTGAGGCATATACACTTGGTGTGGAATATTATATTACAAAACCACTAAACAAAATAGAAGTAGTATCTGTTGTACGAAAAGTGATAGAACGTATTCGTTTGGAACGTTCTATATATGACATTCAAAAATCATTGAATAATGTGTTTCAGTGGGAAAAGCCACAAATGCGTAGTGAAACAGTGCAAGAAGGGAAAAAGATATCAGATTCAGGACGCTTCTTACTATCAGAACTCGGTATTGCGGGAGAGAATGGAAGTAAAGATTTACTTAGTATGCTGGAATATTTATATGGACAAGAAAAGGCGCAAACATTTGAATTTGGATTTCCTGCGTTAAAAGATATTTTCCACCAAATTACACTGAAAAAATTAGGGGAACTAGCTTCAGATGCAGATATAGAGAAGGAGAAAAAAGCATCTGAACAACGTGTAAGAAGAGCAATTTATCAATCATTAAACCATTTAGCTTCTCTTGGACTAACAGACTTTTCAAATCCGAAATTTGAAAGTTATGCTCCGAAGTTTTTTGATTTCACTGTAGTTAGAAAACGGATGACAGAAATGACAAAGGATGGGGTAGCGACTTCTGGCCATATACGAATTAATACGAAAAAATTTATTCAAGTGTTGTATTTTGAGGCGAAACGACTGATGGAGATAGAGTGAAAAGGTGCTTATAAATAAGCATCTTTTTTTGTTAAATCAACATTTTATATTTTCTCGTGAAGCATGTAAAATGTTAAGTAAGAGAAAATGGCTTTACATTAAGGAAGTGTCAAAACAATGAGTTTTACATTAAATAAATCGATTATTAAAGAAGTATGCGGAGAAACCTCATATAAAAGAGGCGAAGCTTATTATAAATCAAATAAAGTAATCGTGAATTACTATGATGAAACGAAAGAAATTTGTGAGGCGACGGTAAAAGGGAACGAGGATTTCCATGTTACAGTAGAAAAAGCTAAGAAAGGTGATGTTGTTGCGAGATGTAGTTGTCCTTCGTTAGCATCTTTCCAAACGTACTGTCAACATGTTGCAGCTGTGTTGATACAAATAAATTATAACCAGCAAACGGGTGGAATGGGCTCTGTTAGTAGCAGAAATGATCAATTAACAAACGGGATGTTTCAGTTGTTTGCAGATAAACCACTGAGGCCAAAAAGTAAACAACATCGGTTTGATACACGTGAAATATTAGATGTTGCGTTTATATGTTTACCAGTAGCGACGAAAAGCGGTGGGGCTCTTCTTGGAATTCAGTTAAAACTTGCGAAAACATATTTTATAAATCATATTAGAGAATTTCTTTCTAAAGTGGAGAAGAGAGAGACTTTTCATTGTTCCAATGAATTTACATATACGCCAGATGTACACAGTTTTAAACAAGAAACAGACGCGATTATACAACAACTCATTAAAATATATCATAATGAAAAAATGTATGAAGATGCACTAGAAGTACATGCGAAACAAGATGAAAGTATGATATTTATACCGCCAGCTTCGTGGAATGATATGCTCTCTGCACTTTCTAGAGCCGAGTATGTACAGCTGAAACAAAATGAGCAACTGTTTCAGGGATTACACATTTCAAAAGGGTTATTGCCATTACATTTTGAGTTTACGAAAGGGAATAATGGCGGGTTTACCCTTCATATAGACGGTCTAAATCGTGTTCGAGTTATGGAGATGTATAACAACGCTCTTTACGATGGGAAATTATATCATTTACCTATGGAAGATTGTATGCGACTTATTGAATTACAAAAGATGATGAGTCGCTCAAATAGCAATCAGTTTTATATTCCTGAAAATAAGATGGAACATTTCGTAGCGAAAGTTGTGCCTGGATTAATGAAACTTGGAACAGTGCGCATTGATGAAGTAATATCCGATCGTGTTGAAACGCCGTTGCTAAAAGCAAAGCTGTATTTAGATCGAGTAAAAAATCGTTTGCTAGCAGGGCTCGAATTCCATTATGGAAACGTCGTGATTAATCCGCTAGAAGAAGACGGGCAACCTTCTGTTTTTAATCGTGATGAGAAAAAGGAAAAAGAGATTTTAGACATTATGAGTGAAAGTGCTTTTGCGAAAACAGAAGGTGGCTACTTTATGCATAATGAAGAAGCTGAGTATAACTTTTTATATCACATCGTTCCAACGTTAAAAGGTTTAGTTGATATTTACGCGACAACAGCAATCAAATTACGTATTCATAAAGGGGATACAGCACCACTTATTAGAGTGAGAAGAAAAGAAAGAATTGATTGGTTATCATTTCGTTTTGATATAAAAGGAATACCGGAAGCGGAAATTAAAGGAGTATTAGTCGCTCTGGAAGAGAAACGTAAATATTACCGATTAGCGAATGGTTCTTTATTATCACTAGAGAGTAAAGAGTTTAATGAAATTAATCAGTTTGTAAAAGAATCAGGTATTCGAAAAGAATTTTTACGTGGGGAAGAAGTGAATGTTCCGCTTATTCGGAGTGTAAAATGGATGAACGGACTTCATGAAGGTAATGTTTTAAGTTTAGATGAGTCTGTGCAAGATTTAGTTGAAAGCATTCAAAACCCGAAAAAATTAAAGTTTACAGTGCCACAAACTTTACATGCTGTAATGAGAGAGTATCAAGTATACGGATTTGAGTGGATGAAGACACTCGCCTATTACCGTTTTGGCGGTATTTTAGCAGACGATATGGGACTTGGAAAAACGCTGCAAAGTATTGCTTATATAGATTCTGTTCTGTCTGAAATTCGAGAGAAGAAGCTGCCTATATTAGTCGTTTCACCGTCCTCGCTTGTTTATAATTGGTTTAGTGAATTGAAAAAATTCGCTCCACATATTAGAGCAGTTATTGCAGATGGAAATCAAACAGAACGGCGAAAAATCTTAAAAGATGTAGCAGAATTTGATGTCGTAATTACGTCATATCCATTACTGAGAAGAGATGTAAGATCGTATGCGAGGCCGTTTCATACACTATTTCTTGATGAAGCACAGGCGTTTAAAAATCCGACAACGCAAACTGCAAGAGCAGTGAAAACAATTCAAGCTGAATATCGTTTCGGACTAACGGGAACGCCTGTAGAAAATTCATTAGAAGAGCTATGGTCTATCTTTCACGTCGTATTTCCAGAATTATTACCAGGAAGAAAAGAATTCGGTGATTTAAGGCGTGAAGATATTGCGAAGCGCGTAAAACCGTTCGTATTAAGACGACTAAAAGAAGATGTATTACAGGAGCTTCCAGATAAAATAGAGCACTTACAGTCATCGGAGTTATTACCAGATCAAAAGAGACTATATGCTGCTTACTTAGCGAAATTAAGGGAAGAAACATTAAAGCATTTGGACAAAGATACGTTACGTAAAAATAAAATTAGAATTTTAGCCGGCTTAACGAGATTACGACAAATTTGTTGTCATCCCGCTTTATTCGTTGATGATTACAAGGGAAGTTCAGCTAAATTTGAGCAACTGTTAGACATATTAGAGGAATGTAGAAGTACTGGTAAGAGAATTTTAATCTTTTCTCAATTTACGAAGATGCTGTCCATTATTGGTCGTGAATTAAATCGTCAAGCAATTCCATACTTTTATTTAGACGGGAATACACCTTCGCAAGAACGTGTAGAACTATGTAATCGGTTTAACGAAGGAGAAGGAGACCTATTCCTCATTTCTTTAAAAGCTGGTGGTACAGGTCTTAACTTAACAGGCGCTGATACGGTTATATTATACGATTTATGGTGGAATCCAGCTGTTGAACAACAAGCAGCAGATCGGGCATATCGAATGGGGCAAAAAAATACAGTACAAGTTATTAAATTAGTAGCACACGGAACCATTGAGGAAAAAATGCACGAACTGCAAGAGAGTAAGAAAAATTTAATTGCTGAAGTGATTGAGCCGGGAGAAGAGAAATTATCATCAATCACGGAAGAAGAAATTCGAGATATTTTAATGATCTAATAAAGAAAGCTATGCCTTCAAATATATGAGGGCATAGCTTTTTCGTTGTAATAATTATATTTTGTTTTGTACAAAGTAAAGAAACTAAATGTTATTTCTTTGTACCTTTACTTTTGTATGGTTTTGCAGCTTTCTTCTTTTTTGCACTTGATTGCCAACGGTTCCACCCTTTACTTCCTGTACCTTGTCCTACACCTTTTTTCGGTTTTGCTTTCGTTTTACTCATATAATCACTCCGTTATATAAAAATCTAATTTGATAATAGTCAATGATTTAGAAAATACTCTTTATAAATGACTATGTTTGCTTTAAGGAAAACAAACTGCTTGAATGCTATAGTATATCATGAATTTGCAAGTAAACTGAAAGGAATTACAAAGAAAATGAAAATAATAAGAAATACTGCGGATTCTATATTCCGAACGATCACATTAATTATTGTGTATACGTTAGTTTCGGTCAGTGAAACATTTTTTGGATTGACGAGGCAGAAAAAGTAAAGATGTTAAATTAACAACAATCAATAAAGCCGTAAAATAAAGAATTGAAAAATATTTTAAAACTTTTTGTTGACTTTCTTTATTTTTTGTATAGAATAATCATTAATAAAATGTTTCAGAGATGTGACAACAAAACGACTATGAAAGGACGAGTAGTAGTAGGACGTAGTTTAAGCGAGTCAGGGGTGGTGTGAGCCTGATACGAAGCCTATTATGAAGAACCTCCTGGAGTTGCTAACCGAAATCCTTTATAGGAAAGTAGACTTAGCCGGGAACTTCGCCGTTACAAGAAGAACAGTATCGAGATATTTCATCTCCGTATTGTATAAGTGAGCAACCTCTGTTGCTAATTTGGGTGGTACCGCGGAACCAAAGCCTTTCGTCCCAGTTTTTTGGGAAAGAAGGGCTTTTTTTGTTGGCTTCTTTTCACAACATCCAAACATTTTAGGAGGAAACCACCATGTATCAATCATTAATGACAGTAAGAGAGACTCAAATCGCAATTAAGGAAGTTAAAACATTTTTCGAGGACCAATTAGCAAAACGCCTTGAACTATTCCGCGTATCTGCACCATTATTCGTAACGAAAAAATCAGGATTAAACGATCACCTAAACGGTGTAGAACGTCCAATTGAATTTGATATGTTACATTCAGGAGAAGAATTAGAAATTGTTCATTCACTAGCGAAATGGAAACGATTTGCATTACATGAATACGGATATGAAGCTGGTGAAGGTTTATATACAAACATGAACGCGATTCGTCGTGATGAAGAACTTGATGCAACGCATTCCATTTATGTTGACCAATGGGATTGGGAAAAAATCGTTCAAAAAGAATGGCGTACTGTTGAATACTTACAAAAAACAGTACAAACAATTTATGGAATATTCAAAGATTTAGAAGATCACTTATTTGAAAAATATCCGTTCCTTGGAAAGTATTTACCGGAAGAAATTGTTTTCGTTACTTCTCAAGAATTAGAAGATAAATATCCAGAATTAACACCGAAAGATCGTGAACATGCAATTGCAAAAGAACACGGTGCTGTCTTCATTATCGGAATTGGTGATGCACTTCGTTCAGGTGAAAAGCATGATGGACGCGCAGCTGATTATGATGATTGGAAATTAAACGGTGATATTTTATTCTGGCACCCAGTATTACAATCTTCATTCGAATTATCATCAATGGGAATTCGTGTTGATAGTAAATCACTTGATGAGCAGTTAACGAAAACAGGTGAAGACTTCAAACGTGAGTATGATTTCCATAAAGGTATTTTAGAAGACGTACTACCATTAACAATTGGCGGTGGTATTGGACAATCAAGAATGTGCATGTACTTCTTACGTAAAGCACATATCGGTGAAGTTCAATCTTCTGTATGGCCTGACGATTTACGTGAAGCTTGCAAGAAGGAAAACATTCATCTATTTTAATAGAAGAGAGAGAATAGCTTAAATATAGAGCTATTCTCTCTTTTTTTACTGTGTAAACGAATGGTTTACAGTGAGTTTTACTAATGGTTTCTTTCTTTTTTGGAACCTTTTATGTAATAATTTGTTAAAGGAGGCGACGTTATGAGCTTAGGACAACAACTTAAAAGATTACGAGAGTCACAAGGATTTTCACAGGAAGATGTTGCTAAGAAAATTGGTGTGACAAGGCAAGCAGTGTATAAAGTGAAACTTTAATCAGTGGGCGATTTATCCTACTGATTATTAGTTGAACCAATCGGGCTTTTATAGGCAGTTAATCGCATCTGGCTGCCTTGATTGTGCTTAAAAGCTTTGATGAGATTTACTGCCTGTTAAAGCGGGGTAAGTGGGAACAGGATAAAAGCTGTCCGGATATTGATAATTTAATTTTGCTTAGCGAAATGTATAATGTCACGCTAGATGAATTAATAAAAGGAAACCAAAGCTTTAAAGAAAAAATACATATTGATGAGGATTTTGAGAAAGAGAATGAGTTTGGTTTTTATATTGGATTTGGTTTGCTAATTGTGAGTGCTTTCGTTGATTATGAAGGAATGCAAGAGGTATTATTAGGAATTGCACTATTCATGATGGTTTTTTATTCTGACGTAAAGAAAGTTATGTTGAATGAGTTCAAATCGTTTTTCAAAAGAAAAGATATATTTGATAAGAAGTGAGAAGAGTCAGTTATATTTCCTAGGAAAGATTATAACATGCAATTGAATTGTTTTATAATAATTTTGAAATATTAATAGTATGTTAAAAAGTCCAAACAAGCATAACCCCGTTCTAAAGCTAGGACGGGGTTCAAAATCTAAGTTTTATTAAGCGTAAAGTTTTTTCAAATATTTTTACTTCAGTAAAACATTACTTACTTGTTACCAAGTTCTTCTGCTAAACCAATTAAAATGCCTTCCGTTCCACGAATGTAGCAGAGTCGATACGAATCCTTGTACTGAACTATTTCGCCAACGAGCTGAGCACCATGATTCTTAGTAAGTCTGGATACTATTTCGTCAATGTCCTCAACGGTGAACATGACGCGTAAATAACCGAGGGCATTTACAGGAGCTGTTCGATGATCTGCTATAGTAGGTGGTGTGAGAAATCGCGAAAGTTCAATTCGGCTATGGCCATCTGGTGTTACCATCATAGCAATCTCCACGCACTGAGAACCGAGTCCAGTTACGCGACCAGCCCATTCACCCTCGACAGTAGCGCGTCCTTCTAGTTTTAATCCAATCTCTTCGAAGAAAGAGATTGCGTTATCAAGAGATTCTACAACTATGCTGATATTGTCCATTCGTAGTAATTTGTTGTTTGCCATAGTCTTATCTCCTTATGTATAAAAGTTTATTATTTAATCATGCTCATAATTATACTACTAAGTAGTTACAAATTCCTTTCATTCAAAAACACTTTGTCACAGTATAGGAAAATGTGACAAGGTGTTTTTTTTATGTCATATAGCATCTTGTTAACGAACAGCTTTTGTTTAATTAGGAAGGAAGTAGATTAATATGATTTTTTTATATGTGTTACTGAACATATAAAATTAGATCATCTGCACTAAAGGCTCAATTTTCGCCAGAAATGATTGATGCAGCGCCTCGACACCTGTTACTAAATGAAGGCGGTCAATAACGACAGACACTTTAATTTCTGATGTACTTACCATTTTAATATGAATATCTTCTTCTTTTAAAGTAGTGAACATATTCGCAGCAACACCTGGATTAGATACCATACCAGATCCTACAATTGATACTTTTGCTAAATGATTTTCATATTCTACTGATTCATAGTGAAGTGCCTCTTGATTTTGTTCCAATACTTCTAATGTTTCTTTTAAATCATTAGAATGGATGGAGAAGGAGAGATGAACAGTTCCTTCATTTGTAATACTTTGAATGATGATATCTACATTAATATGTGCCGCTGCTAATGTAGCGAAAACTGTTGAAAGCGAGCCTTGTTCCAATCCTTTCACTGTGATACGTGTAATATTATCTTCAAATGCAATACCTTTAACGATTGATTGTTGTTCCATGTTACATTCTCCTTTTACAATTGTTCCATTTTCTTGTTCCATACTTGAGCGAACTTCTAACATGACATTATGATTTTTAGCAAACTCAACAGCACGCGGGTGTAATACACCAGCACCGAGATTTGCAAGTTCTAACATTTCGTCATAAGAAATTTCATCTAATTTATAAGCATCTTTTACAACTCGTGGATCCGTCGTATATACGCCGGTCACATCTGTGTAAATATCACATTTTTTTGCGTTCAGTGCCGCAGCTAATGCAACAGCAGTTGTATCAGAACCACCGCGTCCAAGCGTTGTAATTTCATGGTTTTCACTAACGCCTTGGAAGCCAGCTACGATAACAATCGTACCTTCAGCAAGATAAGATTGAATTCGATCTGTATGAATGTCAGTAATCCGTGCACTATTATGTACAGATTCTGTCGTAATACCAGCTTGCCATCCTGTTAATGAAATTGCGTTATAACCTTTTGCTTGTAGTGCCATCGTTAATAATGAAATAGTCACTTGCTCTCCTGTTGATAGAAGCATATCCATTTCGCGTTTACTCGGATTTTCTGTAATCGCGTTAGCGAGTGCGACAAGTTCATCTGTACTTTTTCCCATTGCCGAAACGACAGTGACGATACTATGTCCTCTTTCATATTCTTCAATAATTAAATTTGCTACATGTTGAATGCGTTCAACGCTTCCGACAGAAGTGCCACCAAATTTTTGTACAATCGTTTCCATTACGAATTCCTTCTTTCATCCATTTTTAAGAATAGATTAGGACATATATAAATCCCAATATTCCTGTAGTTACCAGAGAAAAACAAAAAACACCATCTCAAATAAGTGAGGATGGTGCTGTTACAGGAAAAGGGAAACAGAAAACGGAGCTAATAAAAAAACCGCCAAAAAAGGAATACCATAAAAATGATATCTCTTTTTTGTAGATAGCTCTTCATACGTACATGTCTGTACATATGACAGTTCTGTTTCTATTCGAAAACAGCCCCAATCGATACATACAGAGAAATATATCGATTTCGGCAATACTTCCTTTCATCTAATTTCATAGACATCTCTGTGTCTCCATTAAAATACTCATAAGTATCGCAACCTCTATCTCACGTTTTAGGCGAGAGTGTTTGATTTATGAAGTTGTTGGTAACATTTGTTTTATAATAATTTAAATTTTTCGAGGAATCAAGTGTTTTATATATATTTTAAAAATTCTATCTTTTTATGAGGAAGTTTGTGAAAAATGTAGCAAAATAAATTTATTACATGTACATTAAAATTATAGTTCATTGGAGGTGGAAGAATGAAAGGGAAAAAGCCTATTTATGTTTCAGCAGAAATGAACACAACAATGGAGAAATTATGGGAATACACGCAAGAACCACATATACATACAGAATGGGATGCTCGCTTTACTGAAATTTCGTATTTAGAAAAACAAGAAGGAGAACCACAGAAATTTTTATATAAAACAAAGATCGGATTTGGACTTGAAATAGCTGGAGAAGGTGAATCGATAGGTGAGATAAGGAAAGAAACGGGAGAACGTATTTCTTCTTTAAAATTTTGGACGGATAATACATTATCTCTTATTCAAATAGGGCGTGGTTATTGGAAGTATACACCCTGTAAAGAACATATTCATTTTGAGACGCAATATGATTATGATACGAGGTATGGTCGTATAGGGAATGTAATAGATTTCTATATGTTTCGGCCGTTATTAGGCTGGGCAACTGCTTGGAGTTTTGATGCTTTAAAATTATGGTTAGAAAAGGGGCTTCACCCTAGATTACTAATTAGAAAAACAATGACATATTGGCTCGTATGTTTTTTATTTGCATTTGTATGGATGTATCAAGGGATCTTCCCAAAAATAATTTTCAGTCATCCAGAAGAGATGAAGATGCTTTCTGCGAGTATTGATTCAACTGGAAATAATATTGCAATTCTTAAAGTAATAGGGATGTTAGAAATTATTTTTGGTATCATATGGATATTTCCAGTTCCAAAACAAAAATTATTTATACTACATATTTTTATGTTAATAGCTTTAACGATAGTGGCAGGATTTACGAATATCGTAAGCTTTACAGAGCCGTTTAATCCAATTACATTAAACGTTCTACTAATGGGGTTATCAATTGTCGGTTATATAAATAGCTTCGATTTGCCAAGTGCAAAAAATTGCAAGAGGAAGAGAAAGGAATAATGTATGGCTAATATGTATGAAAGACTATTAGGAGATTCTTATAAAAAACTTCATCCAAAATTACAGAAACGCTATGAGATTACAGAAGAAAATAGCTTTACTGGAGAAGGAAAGATGGATGAAATTTACGGTGGTACTTTTTTCGTAAAATTCATATTAAAAATTGCATCGAAGTTTCGAATATTTTTCTCTGAGAGAGGTAAGGGAGTGCCATTTACAATACATAATACCGCTGAGCATGATGAACATGGACATGAACTTGTGCGGTGGAATCGTACTTTTTATTTTTATAATAAGAAAAGATATTTTAATGCGGTAATGAAACTTGATGAAAATGAAATTGTAGATTATTTTGGTGAACCACACATACTTGTTTCTACACTGAATTTTCATATTGATGAGATGGGGGCGATGCATATTTCTTCAAAGAAACAATGGTTGTACATGTTTGGAAGAAAAATCTCTTTACCGAAACTTTTATACGGAGAGGCAAACATTGTTGAAAGTTATGATGACGAATTACAATGTTTTCGAATTCATGTTCAAGTACGAAATCCGTTAATGGGTTCGCTATTTTCATATAAGGGAACGTTTGTGGAAAGGAAATAAACGATATGAGAAATATAATATTTGGTCTTGCTTGTTATATTGTTTTTCTAATATGTGAGTGGCCCGATGTAAATCCTGTTGAAGCAATTATATTATTATCTATTTTGTTATGTATACCGATGTCTTTTTGTATTATTGATAAAAGAGCAAGAAATGGATCATATGTATTATTTTATAAATCCGTATCGTTTTTATATCCGATAGCGGCAATTTGTGCAATGTTATCATTTGTAACAAATCAATATTTATTTGCGATAATTTGGTTTGTATATACGGGGAGCGTTGCGTTATTTGGTATAAATAGATTACTAGAAAGAGGATGGAAACCGTTAGAAGAGACAGCTATCGATAGTGCGTTTATTTATTTGTTTTTAGGTGGTTTCTGGTTTTTTGCTTCAGTAGCAAAGATTTCGATTATGCAGTTTACTTCTGACATTGTTTTACTCACAGCTGCACACTTTCATTATTCGGCGTTTCTATTGCCGTTATCAGCTGGTTTAATAGGGCGGAAGAGAGAAAAGAGCAGTAAAGTATATGATGCAATTATGTTTATTATAGTCATTTCACCGATGACAGTTGCGATTGGAATTACGTACTCAAGGGTATTTGAATTTTTTGCTGTGTTCCTATATTTATGTGCGATTTATGTGTATGGTATTTATGTTTGGCGCACGAAATTTAATGCTATTAGTGCAAAGATTCTCCTGATCATATCGTCTAGCACACTCATGGTAACAATTATGTTTTCACTTATATATTCGTATGGGAATTTGAAACATGTAATGACGATTACAATTGCTCAAATGGTTTGGATTCACGGTGTTGTTAATGGAATTGGAGTAGCGTTACCAGCATTTGTCGGCTGGATGATTGAAAATAGTGCTCCAAATTATAAATATTACGGGAAGCCAATGAGCGGGTTAAGAGGAAATGCGACAGTTGGTGAAGCATTTTTGCATAACAGAAATTTAATAGATAGTAAAGAATACAAAGGTTTAGTTGATAATATGAATGATTTTCATAGTGAGGCATTTGACGTGACGAAGATTCCTTTAAGTATTATTCGCTTTTATGAAAATACAAAAGAGTATGAGTTACAATCACATATTAAATGGACTCGCTGGTTCCGCCCGTTTGCATTTTGCTATGAGAAAATGAGTAAGCGTGTAGGACAAATACATTTAGGAATGGGCGGCAAGTGGGAAACGATGCACGGCTCTATCATAGGGATAATGGATGAGAAGGATGGAAGGGAGAATGTAAGAGCTTGGTTAAGGAAAAATGAAGCAGGAGCATCTATTTTTGTAGCTCTTTACTCAAAACATACGTATAAGAATGAGACATATATGAATATCACATTGCCTCTACCATATTCGAATATGACGGGGGTTTTAAAATTACGTAATGATAATAATAATTTAATTATTACTAGTAAGCTGAGAAGAAATGGTAAGGGAGATGAGGGTATTTATTTGCATACTCGTTTCTTTACAATACGTTTACCATTAGCAGAAACTTTTATTATTAAAGAGAACAAGGATCAAATATTAGTAGCAAAACATAGAATGTGGATATTCGGAGTTAAGTTTTTAGAAATTGATTATGAGATTAAGAAAATGGAGGAGAAGTAAGAAAAGCTTGGAGGGATTCCAAGCTTTTTTACGTATGGGTAAGGGTCATAGCAACTTGTTTATCTAAATCGCGATCCCAAACACGTTGAATTTCAAACGTACCTTTTTCAAAAAATAATGGGAATCTCTCTTTAAACCAATTTTGCATAGGAAGATTTAATGCTGTATCCATTGGCACCCATAATAATTCGCCCTCTGGAGGATTCATAAGAAGTTCGCCTTCAAATGAGTCTGTCCAATAATTGAATACCATATAGCGAACATTTTCTTTCGGATTTACATATTCATCTAATCCCTTAAAACTTAAATTTGAAACAAGTAATCCAGTTTCTTCTTTTACTTCCCGTTTAGCAGCGTGAACGATACTTTCTGGAAAATCTACTTTTCCGCCAGGAGCGATGTAGCCAGGGAAGCCTAGATGATCGGGGCGCTGTATTAGCAGTACTTCGTTATCCCGCTGAATCATACACATCGTGTAAATACGGTGTTCTATATTTTTCCAATTGTTGCTCATTCGAACCTCTCCCCTTATAAAACCTTATAATTTTTAACTATAGTTAAATATGACAAAAAATACAATAATAATACAAAATTATACAAATTACAATTGACTATTACTAATTTTCAGAACTATAATTAGTCTGTTACATCAATACATTGTACTTGAGAGGGGAATATATTCTATGAAAAATAGAATAATCGCAGCAGGCTTAATCGCAGCTAGTATATTATCTTATTCATCTAGTAGTTTCGCACAAACAAAAAAATTTCCAGATGTCCCAGCTAAACATTGGGCAGAAGATTCTATTTACTATTTAGTAGAGAAAGGTGCAGTTACAGGTAACGAAAAAGGAATGTTTGAGCCAGGAAAAGAAATCACTCGTGCCGAAGCAGCTACAATGATGGCTAAAATTTTAAACTTACAAATTGATACAAACGCTAAACCATCTTTCGGTGATTCTCAAAACCAATGGTATACTCCATTCATCGCAGCTGTAGAAAAAGCTGGCGTTGTTAAGGGGAAAGGAGCGGGCGTATTCGATCCAACTGGGAAAATTGACCGAGTTTCAATGGCAGCGATGCTTGTTGAAGCATATAAATTAGAGGCAAAAGTAAAACAACCAGTACAAACAAAATTTGCAGATTTAAATGATAGTTGGGGGAAAGATAAGGCCAACATTTTAGTAGAATTAGATATTTCACAAGGTGTAAATAAAACAGAGTGGTTACCTAATAAAACTGTAACGAAAGCAGAAGCAGCGAAGTTTATTGCAAAGACGGACTCGCTAAAAATAGGTAATCCTTTAGTAGAAAAGGTAGTTATTATTGATCCTGGTCATGGAGGAACAGATCCTGGGAAAGCGACACAAGGATTACATGAAAGTGATATTGTATTAGATACATCTAAAAGATTACAAAGTTTAATAGAGAAACAAACTCCATTCCGCGTGATGTTAACACGTGAAACAGATATTCGCCTTGATGAAAAACAAGGAGAAGACCTTAAAAAGCGTGTGGATTTCGCAAAGGAACATAATGGAGATATTTTTGTAAGTATCCATGCAAATGCTTCTCAAAAACATGATGGATATGGAACAGAAACTTTTTATTATAAAGGATCTGAAAAGAAAGAATTAACTGAACGTGAAAAAGATAGTTATATGTTAGCTAATAAAATACAAAAGAGATTAGTTAAAGCTCTAGATACAAGAGATCGTGGTGTAAAACCAGAAGATTTTTATGTACTAAGAGAAAATGAAATGCCAGCAGTATTAACGGAGCTAGCATTTTTAGATAACAGCGCGGATTATGAGAAGTTAGCTTCAGAATCTGGAAGACAAGTAGCTGCTGAAGCAATTTTTGCCGGTATTTTAGATTATTATGAGTGGAAAGGTTTTGATGTTTCAAAATCTCGTTTAACGAAATAATAATGTTGATTGATAAGCTCATCTTCTATAAAGAGGTGGGCTTTTTATGTAAGTTTGTGTAATTTTGTATCGGAATAAAAAGATATATCGTATTATGTTAATTATAAATAAAATAATGGTAGATTAGTTTATTTTTATCACGTATACTTTTACTGTTGACTATTTAAGAGTTTGTTAGTTTAATAGGGAAAATTATATGATAAAGGGAGGCAAGTTAACACGGGACAAGCATATAAAAAACGTGTTAAAAAATTTATGAAAAAAGTTATTTCTAATGTGTTAGCAGTGACAGTCGCGCTTCAAGTAGTGATGGCTCCAGCAACTTCGTTTGCATCTACAAAAGAATTTCCAGACGTTCCAAAAAATCATTGGGCACTTGAAGCAATTACTGATTTAACGTCAAAAGGGATTATTGCAGGTTACGATAATGGTAAATTTGGCTTCGGAGATGTTGTAACTCGTGAGCAAGTAGCAGCATTAATGTATCGCGCATTAAAACCAGAAGCAAAAAGTGATTATAAAAATCCATACTCTGATATTAGTGCAGGAACGACAATGTTCCCAAAAGAAATTTTAGCATTAACAGATATGGGGATTTTCGTAGGTGATGGTAAAGGGACGTTTAGGCCGAAAGACTCGTTAACGCGTGCGGAGATGTCTGTTATTTTGCAAAGAGCATTTAAATTAGAAGTAAAAGCACCACATACATTTAATGATATAGATGCATCATATTGGTGGGCAAAAGAAGCAATTAGTGCATTGCAATCTAATGGTGTGTCAATAGGGAATGAGCTTGGAGGATTTGATCCATCAGGTGTATTAACACGTGAAAGCTATGCACAATTGTTATATAGAGCGATGCAAATAAAAAAGGATGTTCCTGTTGAACAACCATCATATATTAATCTAGATGTGACATTACCATCTAACGTAACAGCGCAAGAGATTGATAATTATATTCAAAGATTCCATCCAGATAGCCCGTTAGTTGGAATTGGACAAGACTTTATTAAAGCGCAAAATGAGTATGGTGTGAATGCACTATACTTAGCTGCACATGCAATCTTAGAATCTGGTTACGGTAAATCAGAAATTGCATATCGTAAACATAATTTATTTGGTTTAAGAGCATATGATCGTGATCCATTTGCATATGCAAAATATTTACCGTCATACGGACTAAGTATTTCATATAACGCTGATTATGTAAAAAAGAACTACTTAGAAGATGGTGCAAGATATTTCAAAGGTTACACATTGCCAGCAATGAATGTTATGTATTCAACAGATACAGCATGGGCTGGGAAAATCGCTAATATCATGGAACGCATTAAGCCTTTTAATAAAGCAGATTACCAAAATGCAAAACGACTACCGAAAAACCCTAATACATTAAATGTAGAAGTATTAAGTGAAGCAATTCCTTATACAGATTATGCAAAAGATGCAAAAGCTACTGTCCAATCGGTAGGATCTTACTATCAAGTTCCATTCCCGTTCAACAATCCAATTAAGAGTGTACCAAATGTGACACAAAATGAAGTTGGAAAACTAGAAAATGGTACAAAAGTAAATGTATATCGTGAAGATCCAAATGGCTGGGTAGAATTTTCATTTGAAAATGCGCAAGAAAAATATTGGACATTGAAGAAGAACTTAAAATTATAGACAGAAAAGGTGTTTTCATTTATGAAAACACCTTTTTTATTTGTAATCATCAAGTAATATTCCATAGTATGTAAGATCCATAGATTCTCCTGATTTTATAACATGTTGTTTAAACGTTCCTTCATGTTTCATTCCGATTTTCTCCATAATTCGCCATGAACCAGGATTATTTGTAAAAGATGCTGCGAATATTTTATTTAAATGTAGCTCGTTGAATCCATAATGTAGCAATGCTTTTGCTGCTTCGGTGCTAAATCCATTTCCCCAATAAGGTCTTCCAATCCAATAGGCCAGTTCCCCACGTTTATGGGTAGCATTTAAATTTAAATTAATTACACCTAATAATTCTTTATTATTTTTATTTAATATAGAAAAAATCACAACTTTTTTATCGGTTTCTGCTTGTATCATATGTGTAATAAAATCTTTTGCAGAGCCATTCGGGTATGGGTGTGGAATAGATAGGGTTGTTTTAGCAACATCATAATCGCCAGCTAATTTTTCAATTACTAGAGCGTCATATAATTGTAATGAGCGTAGTATGAGTCTTTCTGTCTCAATTGTTTTCATATATTATCTCCTTTATGTTTTTGATAATATTACCATAAATTTGATAATTTCATATATAATTAGATTGAATATTATTAAAAATAAAACATTTCATTGGGATGATTTAATCTTTCGAAAAGAGGAGAGAGGTATGCAAGGAGAAATACCAACAGAGAAAAAATTAAGCTATATCGGTAAATTGCTATTGCCAGTTAAAGCGTCACCACATTTTAAATTTTTGTGGATTGGGCAATTGCTTTCGACTTTAGGTAGTTCGATAACGATGGTTATTTTGCCAGTCGTTGTGTATTCATTAACTGGTTCAACAGTTGTAATGGGAATGACTATGGCAATGTACATGCTTCCTAATATTCTTGCGTTACCGTTTGCTGGATTAGTAGTAGATCGAATGGATCGGGTGAAAGTAATGTTATTTACAGATATAATTCGCTGCGTATTAATGCTATTACTTGCAATACTTATATTTATGGATGTTTTAACAATTCCACTTCTATATGTACTTGTAGCATTATATGGACTTATGGAAGGGATATTTCAGCCAGCATATGCGGCTGTAAGAGCGAAAGTATTTGTACCAGAAATTCGAAATGCAGCTAATTCATTAACGCAAATGAGCAATCAAGGTATACGACTAATTGGACCGGCTCTTGGAGGATTGATCGTTTCAGTTGCATCTGCCGGAATAGGGTTTGGACTAGATGCAGTAACATATTTGCTATCATTTTTTTGTTTATTATTTTTAAGAGAAATAAAGTTTAAAAAAGTAAAACCTATTGAAAAGAAAAAAGTCGATTATAAACAAGAGTTTATGGAAGGTGTTTTTGTTTTAAAAAGTCATCCGTGGCTATGGATTACAATTTTAGTCTTTTCTTTCATCAATATTTGTTATGCAGGAATTATCGTCGTATTAATTCCATGGTTATTTAATGTTCATCATCATTTTGAAGCATATGTGTATGGATTAGGAATGGCATCCTCTGGTGTTGGAGCTGTAGTTGCTGCGCTAATATTCGGCGGGAGAGAACGGTGGTATAAGCGGGGAATACTTGCCTATGGTGGTGTTTTAATAAGTGGTTGTGCGCTTTTAATAATGCCGTTCATTACTTGGGCACCTGTTTTAATTGTATTAATGGCAATTGAAGGGTTCGGTATGATGATATTTGGACTCATTTGGGAAACGAGTTTACAAGAGCTCGTGCCAGAAGAAGCATTTGGAAGAGTGGCAAGCCTTGATATGTTAGGTTCATTTGCTTTATTGCCACTAGGTTATGTAGTTGTAGGATGGTTAGCTACTGTCATAGGTGGCGAGATAACGATTGTAACACTAGCTATTTTAGTACTTGTAACAATTGGAGTAGCATTATGTGTGCCGAGTATTCGAAGATTTGATTGATGATATAAGGGAAGGTGGGAACGACTTATATGCTTATAAAAAATTTGAACGATATAGTCGCAAAGGAATGGGACAACCAATATACTTTGCAGGAAAAGATCTTTGAAGCAAAAAATTTCACAGTCTATATTGCTACCCATAGAGAAAATAAGCTAGCATATAATCAACTAGTATTAATAAAACATTTTTGTAACGAAAAGCCTTCCGTGCATATTTGGCATAAGAAAATTAGCACCGATGCAACAAAACTGGACATCACAAAAGAAGTGACAGAAGCCATTCAAACTGGTTTTGTAAATGAAGAGTAAGCCCTAATTAAATTAGGGCTTACTCTTCATTAAATACAAATGTTTGTTTCAGTTTTTTACTTTCATTTACTGGATGGCCGTTGTAAGAAAAGTTCTTTTCTTCCCAAGTAATCACAACTTTAAAATTATGGCTATTAAAGTCTAATGGGAATACCATGTAGTCAAAGCTTGTATGACTTTTAGAAATATTTTCATTAGGTGTAGTAGGTTTAAAGGTAGCTTTAGAGGTAGGATTGTTATCAAGTATTTCCACGGATACGTTTGATACATCATGACCGATGTTTTTTACGAGTAAACTATATGTATCAAATACACCTTGTTTTGGCTGGATTGCTTGCTTGTTTACGTTATGAGATTTATCAATTTCGATATACCATTGTTTAGACTTTGATGCAATTGGTAGGGATTGAAATGTGTATGCACTAGCTTGTATTGGTAGTGCTAAGCATATAAGCGTAAAGAGAGTTAATATTTTTCGTTTCATTTTTTGAGAGCTCCCATTCTTTAATGAATTTGTTTGTTATTTTCTTCTCTTTTTAAGATAATATACCATGCGATTTAGGGGGGGATATATCTTGAAAGAACTCGTAAGTATGGGAAGCAGTATTTTTCTACAATTATTATTTTTGTATATATTTATTTCTGGTGTTTTATTAGAACTCAATCCATGGTATGCAGTAGTTGTTTATGTGACTATTGCTATAATAAGTCTTCTTCTGGGGGGATACTCGATGATTTTCTCTATGAAGAGAAGGCCGAATACTCTTTTTCTAACATTACCAGGTGGAATTATAATAACATTATTTTCAATGTTAATCATTGGATTTACAGTATTTGCTTATTTTTTACCAGAAGGAGGTATTCCGCCTGTTATTCGTTTGTAGTATGATGAATCGATGGAGTTCCTATTTTTATTGTTAGTCTTTCTAAGTAAGCGACATATAACTTAAAAAAGGAAACTGTGTAGAGATTTTTTTGCATAGTCTCCTTTTTTGTTTTTGTAATTAATAATAGGTGTGCTTAAAAGTTATATTGGTGAAGTTAATTTATCGATATAAAAAAGTAGAGATTGTTTTTCGAAAAAAAATTAATTTGAAAAAAATCCCAATGGATATGTTAAAATAACAGTGTCATACAACAAGGGGGATTTGTTTTATGGAAAATGGAGTTCTTGATAAAGTAGATGTAACGAAAAGAATTGAATCGAAATCTAAGTACAATAAGAAACTTGAAAAATATCAAAGGCGCTTATTAGCGTTGCAGCAAATTGTAAAAGAAGAAAAAATTGCAGTTATGCTCGTTATGGAAGGCTGGGATGCGGCTGGAAAAGGTGGGGCGATTAAACGAGTGACGGAACACCTTGATCCGCGTGGGTTTCAAGTAAATCCAATTGGAGCACCGGCACCTCATGAAAAACGATACCATTACTTGCAACGTTTCTGGCGTAAACTTCCTCAGTACGGGCAAATTACTATTTTTGATCGCTCATGGTACGGCCGTGTGTTAGTGGAGCGTGTTGAAGGTTTTGCTACAAAGGAAGAGTGGACGAGAGCGTATGACGAGATTAATGATTTTGAAAAACTACTAACAGATGATCATTATATAATCGGGAAGTTTTTCTATCATATTAGTAAAGATGAACAGCTAAAGAGGTTTAAGGATAGAGAGAACAATCCTTTAAAAAGATGGAAAATTACAGATGAAGATTGGCGTAACCGTGAAAAATGGGACGAGTATGTTGAAGCGATGGAAGAAATGTTTGAAAAAACAAATAGACCAAATGCGAAATGGCAAATTATCGCGAGTAACGATAAATTATACGCTCGTTTGAAAACGTTGAAAGTGATTATTTCATTAATTGAGGATTACCTTGTAGAACATAATATAGAATTACCTTCGTATTATTATGAGATGAAAGAGGGTAAGACGGAAGGAATTGAATCTGTGCAAGATGCAGGAGTTAAATAGTAAAAGACCTGTATATGCGGTATGAATAGGGCTATCCCATAAGTATATTTATGGGATAGTTTTTTTATTATACTAGAGTGGATTTATGATCTTTGTTTAATTCATTAAACTTATGAGTATAATGCTTCTTATTATTAAAGCCAATAAAGTCAATTCCGACGCAAGGTTCTAAATTGCCGTCTACAATTGTAGAATCCAAGAAGCTTAAAAGCTTTAATTTAGGTAGCTCTTTAACGAATTGTAGATTTTGTATGTTACCACAACTTGATAGAATGACTGTTTCTATCTCTGTTAAATAACGTAAATAGTCGTGGTTTTTCATTTTACTGCAATTATTGAATTCGATGTATGTTAAAGTTGAAGCGTTGTGTTCAATTTCATCAATATGTTCTAAATTTCTTAAATAATTGATTTCTAAATGCTTTAATTTTGGGAATGCGCTACATCCCTTTAATGAGTTAATATTCCCTTGTGTAATGCTTAGTTTTTCAAGTTTTTGTAAAGACATTAATTCTTCAAGGTTTTTTTGTTTCGGTTTGTATTTCCAAATGTATAGTTCTTTTAAATTAGGACAAGATTCGAATCCTGTAATGTTTTTATTCCACTGTATGTAAAGTTCCTCCAAATTTGTATAGCTTTCTAGTGCTGTTAAGTTTAGTGGAACTTGTGATTCTTCTAGTGCTAAAGATTTTAAGTTTTTTAAATTATATAATGATGAGTAGTCAGTAATACATGTACTACTAATATGTAAGCTTTCAATTTGCGGGCAGCGTTCTAGAAAGTTAATATGATTTAAACTATACCTAAGATCATTAATGTAAACATCGGTAAAGTTATTTGTATTAATGAAGTCTACGTATTCATCCAGTCTATTTTCATGAATTTGTACGCTGCCATTCATAACTAAAAAGTTTTGTGATTGATTTGCTTCACCGGATTCTTCTATTTTATGTACTGGGTTTTGTTTGCAAGCCTCACATAATTCTAGGTTTTTTTTCATTGTTTTCTCCTTGCATATTGTAAATAGTAGTATTTTTAATATAGCATGAGATAAGTAGTCTATGGTTAGCAAGTGTTTAGAATGAAAAGAATGAATAGAAAATGTCGTTGTATATGTAATGGAAAACATAGTACATTAACAAGGGGATTTTATTTCAAAGGGAGGATGAGAACTTGTTAGATGAGGCGGGAGCTTTAATAAGTAATCATATGTATACAGAAGAAGAACAAAAAAAATTATATAAACGAACGTTACTAATCGTAAGCATTTCACAAATGTTTGGCGGAGCTGGGTTAGCTGCTGGGATTACAGTAGGTGCACTTCTTGCGCAGCAAATGCTTGGGACAGATGCATTTGCAGGTTTACCGGCTGCTATGTTTACGATGGGATCTGCGATAGCGGCTTTCTTTGTTGGGAAGTTATCGCAAAAGTATGGTCGCCGCGTAGGGCTTGCAGCGGGTTTTATAGTAGGTGGACTAGGGGCTATTGGAGTTGTATTGGCAGCTTTAATAAATAGTATTATTCTTTTACTAGTTTCTTTACTTATATATGGCGCGGGCACAGCTACAAATTTACAAGCGCGTTATGCTGGAACGGATTTAGCGAATAAGAAGCAACGAGCAACTGCTGTTAGTATTACTATGGTAATGACGACTTTTGGTGCAGTCGCAGGTCCGAATTTAGTAGGTGTAATGGGAAGGTTTGCTCATTCAATTGGAATTCCTGAACTTGCTGGTCCGTTCATATTATCAGCAGCGGCATTTATACTGGCTGGTCTTGTCCTATTTGTTATGCTTCGTCCAGATCCGTTACTTGTTGCTAATATGATAGAAACATATAAACAAGAGCATACATATAAAGGGCAACCAGTAATAGAAGAAGCGACAGAAAACAAACGAGGCATTACTGTGGGAGCTATCGTAATGATACTTACGCAAATTGTGATGGTTGCCATTATGACGATGACTCCAGTTCATATGGGGCACCACGGTCACGCTTTAAGTGCAGTAGGTCTTGTAATTGGTTTTCATGTAGGTGCAATGTACCTTCCATCTCTCGTTACGGGAATGCTAATTGATAAAATTGGAAGAACTACGATGAGTATAGCTGGCGGAGTAATTTTATTAGCAGCAGGTGTCATAGCTGCGATAGCGCCGAGTGATTCTTTAATACTAATAATCGTTGCTTTGTCTTTACTTGGATTAGGGTGGAACCTCGGTTTAATCAGTGGTACTGCTCAAATTGTTGATGCAACTATACCTTCCACACGTGCAAAAACACAAGGGAAGATAGATGTGTTTATTGCGCTAGCTGGAGCTTCAGGCGGAGCGATGTCAGGTATGGTAGTGGCGAATTCAAGTTATGCGGCATTATCATTAGCTGGAGGGGTTTTAGCTTTCATGCTTATTCCTGTTGTGATATGGTCTCGAAAAGGATAACGAAATTGAAGTGAGGTTCTAGTTACTAACTAGAACCTCTTTTTATAAACTTAAATTAAATCCCACTCCACAATAAGACCTAAATGTGTAAGACCACCACCAAATCCGTACAGTAAAAGTGTGTCTCCGTTATTTAATTTCCCTTCTTTTCTAGCTAAATCTAGAGCGAGTGGAATAGAGACAGAAGATGTATTCCCCATATATTCCACGCTCGTTAATGTTTTTTGTATTGGAATTTGAGATTTTTCACAAATAGATTCAATCATGCGTAAGTTAGCGCTATGAGGAATGAGCCAGTCTATATCATCTTTTTGCATATTTGCAGTATGTAATAGTTCTTTTATACCTGCTGGCACCGTACGTGTTGCCCATTTATATACTTCTTTTCCATTTTGAACGATTTTTTCATTTGTTTGCAGTGGGGTGTCATTCATAGTAGTAGATAAGTTTGTTCTATATAGATGAATACCGCCGTGCCCATTTGTGCCCATATGATACGCGATAAAGCTTGGTTTGTTCTCATCTCTTTCTAATAAAATAGCTCCAGCACCATCGCCAAATAAAATGCAGGTCGTTCTATCGGAGTAATCAGTAACTTTTGATAATGTCTCTGTCGCTACGACAAGTACTTTTTTATGTGATCCAGAAGTAATCAAGCTATTACCGACGTGCAAGCCATATGTGAAACCAGCGCAAGTGGCATTTAAATCAAATGCCATTGTATGAGGTATGTTGAAGTATTGTTGTATTTGGCAAGCAACACTAGGGAAAACGTAATCAGCAGTAGTAGTAGCGACAATGATACAGTCGACATCTTCTAAGTTTTTCTTATATGTTGTACATAAATTTTCAATTGCTTTAATGGCTAAGTGTGAGGAGTATTCGTCTTCGCTAGCAATCCTTCTTTCCTTCATTCCTGTTCTTTGTACAATCCATTCATCATTCGTATCGATCATTTTTTCTAAATCATGATTAGAGAGTATTTGATTTGGAACATGAGTACCAATTGCAGTAATACGAGATTTAGAATTCATAGGAACAGCTCCTAACTTTATTTTATAACCTGATACTAATATCAGGTTATAAAAATGTCAATATAGATTTTTGGTGTATTGAACGACTTAGCTTACTATGAAGGAATTTAGCGAGTGTTGTAAAAAATAATATACGAGAAGTTTTTAAAATTGATAATGAAGTGAGTTGAGCTCCTTGAAAACAGTTTTACGCATGTTGCCTGTTGTCATTATTTGTAGCTTTATTCTTATTATTTTTTCAGAGAAATCTTATGCTTGTGATTGTATTAACGTATCAGCAGAAGAGGCCTTTCAAAAAAACGATGTAGTGTTTGAGGGAAAAGTAATTGAGGTTGGAAGGAAAGAAGGGGGTGGAATTGAAGTATTATTTGAAGTGAAGAAAATTTGGAAAGGGACAAATTCTTCGCAAATTATTGTATATACAAATGGTGGTGATTGTGTATTTCACTTTGTGAAAGGAGGAGAGTACTTAGTATATTCTTCTCAAAGAGGATTGGAAAAACAATTACACACAAATAGTTGTAGTAGAACGAAGAGATTAGATGAGGCAGGGGCGGACAAAGTAACTTTAAGTCAAATTGCAAAAGAATCTGTTCCGACAAAGAAAGTCGATTTAAAAGGTGGCATGTTGAACGGTTTAAGCTGGTGGCAAGTTGTTACTCTTTCTGTAGGTCTGTTACTGATAGTACCTCTTGTGATTTTTATTGTAAGAAAAAAGCGCAAAAAATGACGATTAAAGTAAAAATACAAAGATTTTCTTTCAGGTTCTATAGGTGGTTTAACCTTGTGAAAGCGAATTACTTATGCTACACTTTATGTAACTTAAAATGAACGGAGGGGCTTCCTTTGATCTTAATCAGATTACGTCTCAATACTTTGTGCCAATAATTGAATAGCGCTCAAAGGCTCTGTCTGTGTACAGAGTGAACGGGATTGGTCTGCCTATTTTAAAGGAACCCTTTATTAAGCTTATATGTGAAAAAGAGGGAGGGACGAATACGCCCTCTTTTTGTTTTGCCTTTATAAATAGAATGGTATCGTATAGGTGAACACTTATTGTGGATACGTATATGATTTTGGGACTTATTGACTATGAGATAGGATGAAAGCACAACTTTCTTCTATTTCTTTGGTGAACCCTTATCCGTTTACGAAAACACAGGCAGCGACCTGTGTTTTTTATTTTACGTAATCGAAATGGAGGAATAAATATATGGAAGAATTATTACAAAGAGCAGTTTTAGTTGGAGTAAATTTAGGTAATGAGGATGATTTTGCATATTCGATGGAAGAGCTAACGAATCTTGCAGAAGCTTGTGATGTAGAGGTAATTGGACAAGTGACGCAAAATTTGCAACGTGTAAATCCATCCCATTATATTGGAAAAGGAAAGATTGAAGAAGTAGCAGCCTATGTAAATGAAGTAGATGCAAATATGGTCATCTTTAATGACGAATTATCTCCTTCGCAAATTCGAAATTTAGAAGCGGATTTAGATTGTAAAGTAATTGACCGTACCATATTAATTTTAGATATTTTTGCGCAACGTGCGAAAACGAAGGAAGCGCAGCTGCAAGTAGAGGTGGCCCACCTTCAGTATATGATGCCTCGTTTAATTGGTCTTCGTGAATCGTTAGGAAGACAGAGCGGCGGTGTTGGTACGAAAAATAAAGGTGTCGGTGAGAAGAAATTAGAGTTGGATCGTCGTAAAATTGAAGAACAAATTTCAGTTTTAAATAAAGATTTAGAAGCTCTTGTTGCGCAGCGTCAAACGCAGCGAAAGCAACGTAAAAAAAATGAAATTCCTGTTGTAGCATTAGTAGGTTATACGAACGCAGGAAAATCAACGACGATGAATGCGATGCTTGAAATTTATAATGGGACAGAAGAAAAACAAGTATTTGAAAAAGATATGTTATTCGCGACGTTAGAAACATCGGTGCGAAATATTGATTTACCAGATAATAAATCATTCTTATTAACAGATACAGTTGGATTTGTAAGTAAATTACCGCATCATCTTGTGAAAGCATTCCGTTCAACGTTAGAAGAAGTAGCGGAAGCAGACTTACTTATTCACGTTGTAGATTATGCAAATCCGAATTATGAACAGTTAATTGATATTACAAATGAAACGTTAAAGAAAATTGGAGTAGAAAATATTCCAACAATCTATGCTTATAACAAATCAGATATGGTAGATGTTGAAATTCCGAAAGTACAAGAAGACCGTGTTTATTTATCGGCGAAGAAACATGTTGGAATAAAAGAGCTTGTCGAAATGATTCGCACACACATTTATAAAGAGTATACGAAGTGTGAAATGTTAATTCCGTATGATCAAGGACAGGTAGTTTCTTATTTCAATACTCATGCGCACGTTCTATCTACGAGTTATGAAAACGAAGGTACGAAACTAGAAGTGGAATGTAAGACGAGCGATTACGAAAAATATAAGCGTTTTGCAATTTAATAAAGAAGGCGATCCTAATATGTTTTAGGATCGCCTTTTTCTTATTCCGTAATAGAGGCCCACTTATAAGAATAAATTCCTGCAAATGGACGAACAACAACACCTTTTACTGTTGGACGTTCTAAATATACAAGTCCTGATTGGAAGATTGGAGCGATAGCTGCATCATCTTCAAGTAAGATTTTCTCAGCATCTTGGAACGCTTTCCAACGTGCTGGTAAGTCAGTTACTAAAGTAGAGCTCGTTTTCTCAATTAATTCATCGTATTGTTTGTTTGAATAACTCATTTTATTAAACGGTCCGTCAGTGACAAACATATTTAAAAATGTTGTAGGATCAGGATAATCTGGTCCCCATGTAGAAAGTGAAATTTCAAAATCACCATTTCCTTCACGATCTAAAAATGCTTTTACTGGAAGTGGTTGTAATGTGATTTTTAATCCAGGTAAGTTTTTCTCCAGTTCACCTTTTAAAAACTCACTAATTTTTTTATCGTTAGATTCATCAGTTGTTATGATTGAAAGAGAAGCATTTTGTAAATTTGTTTCTTTTTTCGCAGTTTCCCATAGTGTTTTAGCTTCTTTCACATTTGTTTCTACTTTTACATTACTTGTACTGCGAAAATCTTTATTGTCAGGTCCTTTTACGAATCCTTTTGGAACGAATGCATTCGCAGGTATAGAACCATTGTTTAAAATCGTTGTTGCGATTCCTTGTTTATCAAAAGCAAGCGAAATAGCTTTACGAGCATTTTTGTTTGCTAACAAAGGGTTCTTTTGACTAAATCGGAAAAACGTCACAGAAGGACGTTCCATTTTCTTTAAGCTAGGATCTTTTTGATATTTATCAACAAACTCTGAATTTATCGTAATACGGTCTACTTGTTTGCTTTCAAATAAATTAACAGCTGTTGAAGTATCTTTTACAATATGTACATTAATTTCATTTAATTTCACATTTTTATTATCCCAGTAGTTCGGGTTTTTCGTCATTTTATAACTTGTATCATGTTTCCATTCACTTAATTGGAAAGGTCCGTTATACACTACATTTGCAGCTTCAAGTCCGTAATTTTTCCCTTGTGCTTCTACAACCTTTTTGTTTTGAGGATAAAATGTTGCAAATCCCATTAAACCTAAAAAGTATGGGACAGGGTGTTCTAACTGTACTTCTAATGTTTTATCGTCAATTGCTTTTACACCAAATGAGTCAATTGGCAATTCTTTTTTATTTATTTTTTCTGCGTTTTTAATATCGAACATAATATGTGCGTATTCAGAAGCGGTTTCTGGATTTACGGCACGTTTCCATGCATATTCAAAATCATGAGCAGTTACTGGATCGCCATTTGACCATTTTGAATCGTGTAATGTAAATGTATATGTTTTTCCGTCTTCACTCAGTTTGTATGATTCAGCAGCTGCAGGAACAGGTTTATTGTCAGGACCAGGCATATATAATCCTTCCATTACGTTGTTTAATGCAGCGTAAGAAAACCCATCGGTTGCGATAGATGAATCAAGTGTAGAAATTTCCCCAGCTTCTACAATGTTTAATACTTGTTTTGAAGATGCTTTTTTCTTTTCTCCGGTAGTTGTTGCCTCTTGTTTTTGACCACATGCTGTTAAAAACATAGATAATGTGATTGAGAGTGCAACAATTCCTTTAGTTTTTTTCTTCATAGCTGTCATCCTTCCCTTCATCTCTGCCTTAGTATAAAAGAAAATATAGAAAATTTCTATAAATAAATCCGATAAAACGTATAGAAAAAATATATTATGTAAGAAGTGATATTTCTGGAAAAAGAAATGAAACCAGTATAGAATAGAAATGTTTCAAAAGTCAGAATTTATTAGGGTTAAAGCTTTACTTTATTACACTTACTTTAATAAATATATATTTTGTACAGGAAGGAGAGATTCATATATGCAGGCAGTTTCGCAAAAAAACACAGTAGAAACACCGACAATATATCGAATACTATTTGCGATTAGTTTCGGTCATTTTTTAAATGATTCGATGCAAGCAGTTGTGCCCGCGTTATTTCCTATTTTGGAAAAAACGATGAATTTATCCTATATGCAAGTAGGGTGGATTGCGTTCGCGTTAAATATGACGTCATCGATTATGCAGCCAGTTTTTGGTATGTATTCGGATAAGAAGCCGTCACCATTTTTATTACCGCTCGGTATGTTTTCAAGTATGCTTGGGATGATCGGACTTGCATTTGCACCGAACTTTATTATTGTTATTATTTCTGTTTTATTTATCGGATTAGGTTCCGCAGTCTTTCATCCAGAAGGTGCCCGGGTTGCTTATATGGCAGCCGGTGCGAAGCGAGGTTTAGCACAAGCGATTTATCAAGTGGGGGGGAATACCGGGAATTCCCTAGCTCCAATTTTTACAGCGTTAATTTTCGTTCCGCTCGGTCAAATTGGTTCTTTAGGGTTTACAGCCTTTGCAGCGGTAGGAATTGTATTATTAATTTTCGTATCAAATTGGTATAGGAATGAATTAGCTACTGGTGCTGTGAGGAGAAAAAAGAGGGCTGCACTTGAGGCTGAAAATGCGATTGTAAGTACACATATTAAATTTGTTATTATACTTCTTGTTTTTCTTACTTTTGTACGTTCTTGGTACGGTGCTGGTATCGGGAATTTTTATCAATTTTACTTAATTGAGCATTACGGTTTATCTATAAAAAATGCCCAGTATTTCGTATTCGCATTTATGATTGCCGGTGTATTAGGAACTTTCTTCGGTGGTCCATTAGCAGATCGATTTGGAAAGAAAACAATTATTGTATTTTCAATGCTAGGTTCGGCGCCACTTGCACTTTTATTACCTCACGTTTCACTCGTGTGGGTCGTACCGCTATTTTTATGTATCGGTTTTATTAGTTCAAGTAGTTTTAGTGTAATTGTTGTATATGCACAAGAGCTTGTTCCTGGAAAAGTAGGGATGGTATCTGGATTAATTGTAGGGCTTGCGTTTGGACTCGGCGCTTTAGGTTCTGTAGTCCTTGGGAAATTAGCTGACATATATAGTCTTCAATTCATTATGTTACTATGTAGTTGTCTACCATTAATTGGACTTACTTCTTGGTTATTACCAAGTGATAAGAAAACGATAGAATAGGGGATGCACTATGAAATTATGTGAAAATATTACAGAATTAATAGGAGATACACCTGTCGTCAAATTATCTAAATTTATTCCAGAAGACGCAGCAGATGTGTATGTAAAACTAGAAATGTTTAATCCGTCACGCAGTGTGAAAGACCGTGCTGCCCATAATTTATTGCACGTTGCAGAAGAGAATGGTCTTATCAAACAAGGAGATACAATTATTGAGCCGACAAGTGGAAATACAGGAATAGGCTTAGCGATGAATGCAGCCGCAAAAGGATATAAAGCGGTTTTAATTATGCCAGATAATATGTCAAAAGAGCGTATAAATTTATTAAAAGCATACGGAGCAGAAGTAGTTTTAACACCAGCAGAACAAAGAATGCCAGGAGCAATTGCAAAGGCGTTAGAATTGCAAAAGCAAATTCCAAATAGTTTTATTCCGCAACAATTTGAAAATCCGGCAAATCCGAATGTTCATCGTTATACAACTGCACTTGAAATTTATGAACAAATGTATGGAGAGCTTGATGCATTCGTAGCAACGGCAGGAACTGGTGGAACGATTACTGGGACTGGTGAAACGTTAAAAGAGAAACTACCAAATTTATATGTTGCAGTAGTAGAACCGAAAGGATCTCCCGTACTATCCGGAGGGGTTCCAGGTCCTCATAAACTAGTAGGAACAAGTCCAGGGTTTATCCCAAAAAACTTAAATACAGAAGTGTATAACGAAATTATTCAAATTGCAGACGAAGAGGCTTTAACGACAATGAGAAACTTAGCTAGACAAGAGGGGTTATTAGTTGGGCCGTCTTCTGGTGCTTCTGTTTATGCAGCAATTATGATTGCAAAACGATTAGGCGCTGGTAAAAAAGTTTTATGTATTGCACCTGATACAGGGGAGCGTTATTTGAGTATGGGATTATTTGAATGAAAATGATAGAAACCCCTTAATGGTGAAAGAGAGCTATTAAGGGGTTTGTTGTAGGTTATTTAGAGAGGAGAAGCACAATGAAACTATTAAAACCAACATATGAATATAGCAAACAAATTATGGAGTATCGCGATGCGTTTTTACATGCTGATGAACAACCACACGGCAGTAGTTCTTTACAAAATTTTGATTCTCTCGATGAATGGTTTGAAAAAGTGAGCATACAAGAAGTGGGAGAAAACTTACAAGATAATCGAGTACCGTCTAGCCAATTTTTAAGTGTTGAAAAAGGGGAACTTATAGGTTGTGTGAATATTAGACATCGGTTAAACGAAGAATTATTGCGGGAAAGTGGTCATATTGGATATAGTGTCCATCCAAATAAACGTCGCCAAGGTTATGCGACGAAACAATTGAAACTTGCATTGGGTGAAGCGCAAAAATTAGGATTGAAGAAAGTGCTAATAACTTGCGATAAAGTTAATATCGCTTCGGCTAAAACAATTCAAAAGGTTGGCGGTGTGTTAGAAGATGAAGTGGTTTCTTCTCATACAGGCGAAATTGTTCAGCGTTATTGGATAGAAATATGATCTAGTAGGAATTTGAAAAGCTAATATCGAAATAGATAAATGAAAAAGTAAAGTTGTGCTGCAATTATAGGGGGAAATGAAGTGGAATTAAAAGAGAAAGCGATAGAAATGGCGGAGATTTATAGGCAAAATCCGAAAGTGGAGGCTATTATTTTAGCTGGTTCAGTAGCTAGAAAGCTAGAAGATGAACATTCAGATATAGAACTACATATTTTATGGTCAATGCCACCAGAGAATGAGGATCGTAAAGGGCCTATTAACTATATTGGTGGAACAATTTTGTCATATCATCCTTATGAGGAAGAAGAATGGTCGGAAACGTATTTGACGAAAGAAGGAATTAAATTAGAGATTAGTAACTTTTTAACAGAAACAGTAGAGAAAGTGATTTCGGATGTGGTGGATCAATATGATATAAGTTATGAAAAACAATGTATCGTATCATCCGTTCATGATGGTGTTAGTTTGTATGGAGAAGAGAAAGTACATGAATTAAAAGATAGAGTGGTGGCATATCCAGAAGACCTAGCGAAAAGGATGATTTCAGAAAATCTTTGGTTAAGCAATCGCTGGCATAATCGAGAGGCACTTTTAAAACGAAAAGACTGGCTTATGCTATATGATGTTATTTGTGAAGCACAAAGAAATATATTTGGGGTCTTATTTGGTTTGAATAAAATGTATGTACATCACCCGGCGTTTAAATGGATGCCATATAATGTGGAACGAATGATTATTAAGCCTGAAAACTTATATGAGCGTATGGCGAATACGTTAATAGGGAAACCAGAGTATAGTATACAGGAGTTAGGAGTGTTAATCGAGGAGCTATTACAGTTAGTAGAACACCATGCTCCGGAATTACATATTGCTGAACAGCAAAAGCGTATTCAATATGCGAAATAAAAACAAAGAGATGTAACCCTTGTTACATCTCTTTGTTTTTTATTTTACTAATTTCCCCAGTATAGGTAAGCGTTGAATTCTATCACCGAGAATATGTGAAGCAAGTCCACTAGTTAATACGAATAAAAGGTAAACAAGTCCTCCTACAGCGCCGCATATAACAACAATGAGAAGTGATTCGATATAAGATTGTCCAGGAATTAACCATGTTAAAATTGCTTTTAATGCAATTACAACAGCAGACATTGCTGCGGAGTAAATTGTAATAAGAAATACTGTTTTTGCTGTCTCACTAATTTTAAATTTCGCAAACTTAACGATGCAGTACAACATAATACTATTTGAAACGAGGTATCCAAGAATAGTTCCAAGTACAGCACCGTGTCCGCCAAATAAATGTAAGAGCGGTGTATTTACTACAACTTTAACGAGAATCCCGGCTGAGAATGCAATCATTGTTTTTCTTTGATAATCGATTCCTTGTAAAATAGCTGCTGAAACTGTGAAAATCGCACTTAATATAGCAGACGGTGCGAATGAAATTAAATATTGTGATCCACCAAGTGCAATTTCAGGATTTACATAAACCATACGGAATGCATCGTAAGCGATACTAGCAAGACCAAAGGCAGCCGGGATCGTGAAGAATAACAAGACTTGAAATATCTTTGAAATTTGTTCTTGTAATTCTTCTAATTTCCCGCTTGTATAAGATTTCGTTATTGCCGGAATGATCGTTAAGGAGAATCCAGTTGCAAGTGAAGCTGGAATCATAATTAACTTTTGGGCATAGTTCGTTATATAAGCGAAAACTGCATTTGCTGTTTCTAACGGCTCTCCCATCGCTCTAAGGACATCAGCTACAGTATATTGATCTACTAACGTGTAAAGTGGAATTGCGATGCCGACAAATACAATTGGGATTGCATAGCGAAGTAATTCTATATAAATATTTTTTAATGGGATATTCGATGCTCTTGATTTTAATTCACCTTCGGGAGGTTTTAACCCATTATATTTTTTCCAGTACATCATTAAAATAGAGACACTTGCAAGTGCTCCGATAACAGCTCCAAACGTAGCAACTGCAACTGAAGAAGCTACTGAACCCCCTAATAATTTTGAGACGATAAAGCTACCAACTAAAATGAAAACAACACGTGCAATTTGTTCCACGACTTGAGAAACAGCACTTGGTTTCATATGTTGAAAACCTTGGAAATAACCACGTGTAACACTCATAGCTGGTACGATAATAAGTGCAAAACTTAATGCTCGCATCGTAAGTGTTACGTCAGCGATAAATTGTGGATCTGGCGTTTTCGAGCGAATAATAAATTGTGATATGTACGGTGCTCCAATAAATAAAATTAAAAATCCTAAAAAGCCCATAAACAACATTAATTTTACACTAGAATTGTATAATTTTTTGCTTGTACTATAATCACCAAGCGCATTATGCTTTGCAACGAATTTGGAAACGGCAATAGGAATACCCGCTGTTGAAAAGCTTAATAAAATACCGTACCAAGAGTATGCATATCCATATAAAGCAACCCCTTGCGTTCCAACTAGTAATTGAAAAGGGAAGAAGTATATAAAACCTAATATACGTGAAATCATTGTGGCCCCGCTTAATAAAGCAGTTCCTTTTAAAACTTTTGACGTAGACAAAATTCTTTCCTCCTACTCTTGCTGTCTTGCATTCATCGTATACTACTATAAACCTGCTAGGGAAGTTAATACAGTATAAACCATAAATGTTCTAATACTATTCATTTAAAAGTCATATTTTGAATTTTTAAATAGAATGTAATACATAAAAATTCAAAATATAAGTTGACACTATTTTTAATGTATGATAAAAATGATAGTAATCAATTCGGAAAATAATATTTGGGCAATGAAAGGGTATAGTAGTGAATATCTCCCTATTACAGAGAGCTGATGGTTGGTGTGAATCAGTATATAGATTATTCATGAAGTTCGTCCTGGAGCATCTTTCATAAATCTCACATTATGAGGAAATGAAAGACGGTAGTTTATACCGTTATCAAATAAAGTGGTGAAGATTGTTTCACAACTAGGGTGGTACCGCGATATTTATCGTCCCTACGTATTTACGTAGGGACGTTTTTTATTTAGGTCTTACTTTGTTGTGGCTTCATAACTAGGGTGGTACCGCGATAATTTATCGTCCCTACGTATTTGCGTAGGGACGTTTTTTATTTAGGTCCTAACTTTGGTGTATCTTCATAACTAGGGTGGTACCGCGATATTTTTGTCGTCCCTACGTATTTACGTAGGGGCGTTTTTTATTAGTAGAGAGGAAGTGAACGTATTAGAAAAGAGTGTGGATAGAACAATATAAATACCGAATTGTAAAACAGAAAAAGATAAAGAGAGGAGATTAACAAATGAATTCACAGCAATGGACATCGAAATTAGGTTTCGTATTAGCTGCAGCAGGTTCAGCGATTGGTCTAGGGGCAATTTGGAAGTTCCCATACATGGCCGGAATTGGAGGGGGCGGCGCGTTCTTCCTTATTTTTATCGGTTTCACATTATTAATTGGTTTACCGCTATTATTAGCTGAATTTGTTATCGGAAGAAGTACACAAAAAGAGGCTGTTGATGCATATAGAGAAATCGCACCAAAAACATTATGGCCATGGTTAGGGAAATTAGGGATTGTAACATGTTTCATATTACTTTCTTTCTACAGTGTTGTAGGAGGATGGATTTTATTATATTTATGGAATGCAATTACAGGTAGACTATGGGAAGGAAATGGCGCATACGAAGCTACGTTTGGTGAAATCATTTCCAATCCGTATTTAGCAGTTGGATCACAGCTATTATTCATCCTTATTACTATTTTCATCGTAAGTAAAGGTGTACAAAATGGTGTTGAAAAAGTAAATAAATATTTCATGCCAGCATTATTCGTTTTATTCTTTGTTTTAATCGTTCGTGCACTTACGTTAGATGGTGCTGGAGAAGGAGTTCGTTTCTTCTTACAACCTGATTTCTCACATGTAACATCAGAAGTCATTTTATATGCGATGGGACAATCGTTCTTCTCGCTATCTGTCGGTGTAGCTGTTATGGTAACGTATAGCTCATACTTGCCGAAAGAAGAAAGCTTACCGCGTTCAGCATTTTCTATCGTAGCTTTAACACTTGTGATTACATTACTTGCAGGACTTGCAATTTTCCCAGTAGTGTTCGCATTTGGAATGGAACCATCTCAAGGACCGGGGTTATTATTTATCGTACTGCCAGCTATTTTCAGTAAAATGGCATTCGGAAAATTCTTCTTCATCGTTTTCTTACTACTATTCTTCTTTGCTACTATTACATCAGCAATTTCGATGTTAGAAATTAGCGTTGCATCTTTAACTGCAAAAGGTAAAGGGAAACGTGAAAAAATGGCTTTAATCGTAGGTTTATTAATTTTCGTTGTTGGAGTACCGTCAGCACTATCATTCGGTATATTAAGTGATCTGAAGATTTTCGGAAAGACAGTCTTTGATTTAGCTGATTATGCAGTTAGTAACGTATTAATGCCACTTGGTGTTTTATTAGTTTCTATCTTTGTTCCTTTAAAAATGAAGAAAGATGTATTAATGAAAGAGCTTGGTGTAAGTAAAAATAAAGGCTATAAATTATTCGTATCATGGCTATTCTTACTTCGCTTCATCGCACCAATTGCGATTATTATCGTATTCTTAAATGTACTGGGCATTATTTAAACAAAAAGGTAGCGTATCATACAATGATACGCTACCTTTCTTACTTTGTTCTTTTTTGTAGTTCGTTTACTGTTACGAACTGATAGCCCTTCTTAGATAAAGAGTCTAAAATACCTTCAATGGTCTGTAAACTTTCATTAGACTCATCATACATAGAGTGCAGTAAAATGATAGAACCTGGTTTTACATTTTTATTAACATATTCAATTTTATCAGCAGCAGATTTATAAAAAGTATCAGGTTCAAGATCCCATGTAATCGTTTCGATATTATTTTTATTTAAATAATATGGTAGTCCAATTAATTTTTTTCCATTAGGTGGTCTAAAATCAATTTCACCTGTAAATCCTATTCGGCGGATTAATGAATTTGTTTTTTCTATTTCTTCTTTAATAAAAGAAGGTGTTTTAAAAACCATTCTGTTATGAGAATATGTATGGTTTCCAATTTGGTGTCCAGATTGTACGATAGATTCTCCTAACGATAGGTTTTTCTCTAATTCATTTCCAATTAAAAAGAAAGTAGCTTTTGCATTGTATGTATCTAGTAGCGGTAATATTTGTTTTACATTATTAGTAGGGCCATCATCAAAAGTTAAAGCAATCACCTTTTCATTTGTTTCTACTCGATTTGTTAAATCTCCAAATAATTGAAAGCTTCTTGCATTCATCAATTTGTATGTTCCGAATAATGCTACAGTAATAATGAATATTGTAAAGATTGTAATGATTTTTTTCTTCTTCATAACGCAACCTCACTATAGTTTTTGATTGGACTAAAAAGTATTATATCAAACTAAGTAATTTCATGCTTTAAAAAGGATGTGGATGCAAGGGGAAGGAATTTATCATATAATGTAATGAAAAAGGTATATTAGGAGGTGTTTACATGGCGATTATAATTCAATTGCCAGACACTGCAGCGTCTCATGCAAAGCCAAGTATGGAAATGGCGATACTTTGCGTGAGGTAGACAAGTAATATACAATTCATCGCCAAAATGAGCTTGTATCATTTTTTTGTATTTGGCTTTGCACCTTATTGAAATGAACCATAAAAAATAAGGGGCGAGCAGAAATGAAATACGTAAAAGCTAAGGCAGTTTTACCAGAGAGTTTAATTACTGAAATTCAAAAGTATATACAAGGTGAAACAATTTACATTCCAAAACAAGAAACGAAACATTATAAATGGGGGACACGATCTGGAGGAAGAAAACAGTTAGATGAAAGAAACAAAGCCATTAAAGAAGCGTTTAAAAGTGGAATTGCTATTCATCAACTTGCAGAAGAGTATTTTCTTTCCGGAGAAACGATTAAAAAGATTGTGTATTCTAAATGAAAAAAAGAGTCTAGTTCAAAATTATTTTGAACTAGACTCTTTTTTGCTTTGTATCTATTGGATATATAGCTTATGAATGGGAAAGATAATAGAAAAATATGTCGTTTTTTTACTAAATAGAACATTTGAGTGAAAAGCAGAAAGGTGAACATATATGAATCATATTGGACAAATAACGATAGAGCTTTTAATTGGTTTCTTTGTTCTATTAATTGCTACAAAAATATTAGGGAAAACACAAATATCTCAGCTAACACCCTTTGATTTTATTTCTGCTATCGTCCTTGGTGAGCTCGTTGGAAATTCAATATATGACCCTAAAATTAAAGTGTGGTCTATTTTATATTCAGTATTTGTATGGGTAATTTTAATTTATACAATAGAAGTGATAACGCAAAAAATAAGAGGAACAAGAAAGTTTTTTGAAGGATATCCTTCCATTATTATCCGTAATGGAAAAATTGATCGTGAACAATTAAGTGTAAATCATTTGGACATTAACCAATTACAACAAATGCTTAGGCAACAAAAAGATATATTTTCAATCCGAGAAGTTGAATATATGATATTAGAACCTAACGGAAATATAAGTGTTCTGAAAAAAAGTAAATACGAATCTCCCACTATAAATGATTTAAGTTTAAAACATAAGCCTGTATACTTACCAATTTCATTAATTAGTGATGGAAAAGTAGTGAAAGATAATTTGAGAGAAGCGGGCTTTGATGAAGGATGGCTGTATAAGCAAATAAAGCAAAAAGGAATTACTAAATTTGAAGACGTGTTATATGCGGAATGGAAAACAGATGATGGCTTCTTTTGTCAGGAAATGGAGCGGTAAAATATAATCGATGTATGTAATATTCGTTTCTAAGTTATCTTTTACATACCAAAAAGCTAAATCATTGTATACAATAAGATTAGATCAACAATTTGTATGGAGTGATAAAGATGGAAGCTTTTATTAGAAGTGATCAATACAATTTTATAAAATCACAAGCTTATATTTTAGCGAATGGGCACGCAACGGCAAATGATAGAGGTGTCATTCAAGCGTTAAAATCATTAGCAATTGAAAAGATAATACATGTATTTGAGAATTTAACGGATGAGCAGAAAGAGTTAATCGATACGGTATTAACAGTTCAAAATAGAGAAGATGCAGAATCGTTTTTAATGAAAATAAATCCGTACGTCATTCCGTTTCAGGAAGTTACAGCACAAACATTAAAAAAATTATTTCCTAAGGTGAAAAAATTAAAACTTCCTGATATGGAAGAAATGGACATGAAAGAATTATCTTATTTAAGCTGGATTGATAAAGGGTCAAGCAGGAAATTTATTATAGCGAAAAATGATAAAAATAAGTTTGTTGGTCTGCAAGGAACGTTTCAAAGTTTAAATAAAAAGAGCATTTGTTCTTTATGTCACGGACATGAAGAAGTAGGGATGTTTTTAGTTGAAATTAAAGGTGATATACCAGGAACTTTCGTGAAAAAGGGAAACTATATTTGCAAAGATGCCGTGGCCTGTAATCAGAATATGAAATCACTTGATAAATTACAGGATTTTATTGAGAGATTGAAGAAATAAAATGGAAAACCTCTAGTGCTTAAACTGGAGGTTTTTTATTTAAGAAACGGTAATAGATTTCTTTTTTAAAAGATATAATTTATAAGTAAAACATAGGAGAGCTAAAGAAATGTTTAAAAAGTTTTTACTTTCTTTACCGGATGTTTTACTTATTACATAACATACACAACTACTCTTAGTTTTGTACAGATGTTAGTAATTTCAATTACAATCGGAATCGTTGGTGGTCTTGTTATAAGAATTTGTAAGGATTTATTTGCTTTTATGAAGTGGACAATTGAACAAAAGAAGTCTTGACTATGCTTAATTGTTACTAGGAGGGGATGGAATGAATCAGAAAAAGAGTAGAGTGAAAAACGAAATCGCACTTTGGACATTAACAGCGGTTGTTCTCATCATTGTATGGTACTTTTTTCAAAGATAAAAATGCATCGTACTAAAAAGCACGATGCATTTTTATTATTTTTTTTGCCAATTTTCTTTTATAAAGTCTGCACGGCCAGATTCTTTTTGCTCAGTAGCATATTTTTCTGGGTTCTTTTTATAGAAGTGTTGATGGTATTCCTCAGCTTCATAAAAAGGTGCAGCTGGGCGAATTTCAGTTACGATTGGCTCTTTAAACATACCGCTTTCTGCAAGAGTTTGTTTTGATTTTTCAGCAAGCTCTTTTTGCGTTTCGGTATGATAAAAAATAGCGGTGCGATAAGATGGACCACGGTCAAAGAATTGTCCGCCATCATCAGTTGGATCGATTTGTGGCCAGTATAAATCTAGTAATTTTTTATATGGAAAAATAGAAGGGTCGAATGTAATTTGTACGACTTCTAAATGACCAGATGTACCAGCTTTAACTTGTTCATATGTTGGGTTTTCTACATGACCACCTGCATAGCCGGAAAGTACTTTATGAATACCAGGAAGTTCATCAAATGGCTTTACCATGCACCAAAAGCAACCGCCTGCGAAGGTTGCGAGTTCGTATGTTTTTTCGGACATTGCTGTAATCCTCCTAAATATATGTGTTTTATATAGTATTATACAAAAAGTTTTATTGAGCAATAAAAAAGATTCAAAAATATATGTATTATTAAAAATATTTTTGAAAAACATGTTGACAATGAAAAGAACAACGTCCTATAATACGTGTAACAAATAAAAGTTAATTAAGAATTTTCTAACTTTATATGTTGTATATGCAAAGAAGAGGAAAGTAGATGATTATGATCGTTTCAGAGAGCTACTCCAAGGCTGTGAGGGTAGTAACAATCGAATCATTGAAGATCACCTCGGAGCATCGCTTGCGAAAGGGAAACTGAGTAGAGGGCGGCGGCATCGTCTCCGGTAAAAGGACGGAGGTCTGATTGGACCTACAAAGCTTATATTTCGTGAGAAGTATAAGGAAGCTGAGTGGTAACGCGAAACTCTCGCCTCAGCAATCAAAGCTACTAAATTGTAGTAGTTGATTGCTGAGGGGAGAGTTTTTATTTTTAAAAATAAGAGAATGCGTAGAAGAGGAGAGTAAATGATAAAAATTGTTTCAGAGAGCTACCCAGATGCTGTGAGGGTGGTAACAATGTCATCATTGAAGATCACCTCGGAGCACTACTTTTGAAAACTAGTAAAAAGTAGCGGAGTTGTTTCCGATAGAAAAACAAAAGTCTAATTGGACTTGCAGAGCTTATATTTCGTGAGAAGTGTAAGGAAGCTGAGTGGTACCACGATTCCCTCGTCTCAGCAATGGATTGCTACAAGTATGTATGTAATCGATTGTTGAGACGAGTATATTTTTAGGAATTATATACTGAATATTCTGTTAAAAATAACTCATCTCAGCAATCGATATAGAAATGGATTGCAAAAATAGAGAGAAAAAAAGAGGAGCGATGTGAGATGGGAAACCAGTATATTTATATGAATGGGGAATTTGTAGAAAAAGAAAAGGCGGTTGTTTCAGTATATGATCACGGTTTTTTATACGGAGACGGTGTATTTGAAGGAATTCGTAGTTACGGTGGAAATGTATTTTGTTTAAAAGAACATGTAAAACGATTATATGAATCGGCAAAATCTATTTTACTTACAATCCCACTGACAGTTGAAGAAATGGAAGAAGCAGTTTTACATACACTTCAAAAAAACGAATACGCCGATGCTTACATTCGATTAATTGTCTCAAGAGGAAAAGGTGACTTAGGGCTCGATCCGAGAAGTTGTGTGAAACCGAGCGTTATTATCATTGCAGAACAATTAAAGTTATTCCCGCAAGAATTTTACGATAACGGACTAAGCGTTGTATCTGTTGCATCACGACGTAACACGCCAGATGCTTTAGACCCACGTATTAAGTCAATGAACTACTTAAATAACGTACTTGTAAAAATTGAAGCGGCACAAGCAGGAGTGCTAGAGGCACTTATGTTAAATCAGCAAGGATATGTTTGTGAAGGATCTGGAGACAATGTTTTCGTTGTGAAAGATGGAAAAGTGTTAACACCGCCTTCTTATTTAGGAGCACTAGAAGGTATTACGAGAAATAGTGTTATCGAGCTATGTGAGCGACTTAACATTCCATGTGAGGAAAGGCCATTTACTCGCCATGACGTATATGTAGCAGATGAAGTATTTTTAACGGGAACGGCAGCAGAATTAATTCCAGTTGTAAAAGTTGATTCAAGAGAAATTGGAGATGGGAAGCCAGGAAGTGTAACGAAACAATTGACAGAGGAATTTAAAAAATTAACGAGAGAGAGAGGAGTACGTGTTCCAGGACTGGCGGAAAGTTTACTGTAGGTAGGGAGAGGAGTTAATTAAAATGGAGCAGCATACAACATATGAGAAATTACAGTGTGAAGAAGTGACAGGAGCTGGACACGTTATTCAATGTTTGAAGAATTTAGGCGTAACGACTGTTTTCGGTTATCCGGGCGGAGCGATTTTGCCAGTGTACGATGCGTTATACGGAAGTGGTTTGAAGCACATTTTAACTCGTCATGAACAAGCTGCTATTCATGCGGCAGAAGGATATGCGAGAGCTTCTGGAAAGGTCGGGGTAGTCTTTGCTACCTCTGGCCCAGGGGCGACAAATTTAGTTACGGGCTTAGCAGATGCTTATATGGATTCGATTCCTTTAGTTGTCATTACAGGGCAAGTTGCAACGCCTTTAATTGGTAAAGATGGATTTCAAGAAGCGGATGTTGTCGGAATTACAGTACCTGTTACGAAGCATAATTACCAAGTTCGTGATGTAAATCATGTATCACGAATTGTGCAAGAAGCTTTTTACATCGCCAAAAGCGGACGACCGGGACCAGTATTAATCGATATTCCAAAAGATGTTCAAAATGCAAAAGTCACCAGTTTCTTTAATGAAGAAGTTGATATTCCGGGGTACAAACCAGAACTCGTACCAGACAGCATGAAACTTAGAGAGGTGGCTAAAGCAATTTCAAAATCAAAACGTCCACTTCTTTATATTGGAGGAGGTGTCATTCATTCAGGTGGATCTGATGAACTAATCAAATTTGCAAGAGAAAATCGTATTCCAGTCGTGTCAACTTTAATGGGACTGGGTGCGTATCCGCCGGGAGATTCATTATTTTTAGGAATGCTCGGTATGCATGGAACGTACGCTGCAAACATGGCAGTAACAGAATGTGACTTATTACTTGCTTTAGGTGTTCGTTTTGATGACCGTGTAACAGGAAAATTAGAACTCTTTTCTACGCATTCGAAAAAGGTACATATTGATATAGATCCTTCGGAGTTTCATAAAAATGTAACTGTGGAATATCCAGTTGTTGGAGATGTGAAAAAAGCGTTACACATGTTGTTACATATGCCGATTTGTACACAGACAGATGAATGGGTTACGAAAACCGAGGAGTGGAAAGCGGAATACCCTCTTTCCTATAATCAAAAAGAAAGTGAGTTAAAACCACAGCATGTTATTAGCTTAGTAAGTGAATTAACGAATGGTGAAGCAATTGTTACGACAGAAGTAGGACAGCATCAAATGTGGGCTGCACATTTTTATAAAGCGAAAAACCCGCGGACTTTTCTAACATCAGGTGGATTAGGAACGATGGGATTTGGCTTCCCGGCGGCAGTTGGTGCTCAGCTTGCAAAAGAAGAAGAACTCGTTATTTGTATTGCAGGTGATGCTTCTTTTCAAATGAATATTCAAGAACTACAAACAATTGCTGAAAATAACATCCCTGTAAAAGTATTTATTATAAACAATAAATTTTTAGGGATGGTAAGGCAATGGCAAGAAATGTTTTATGAAAATCGATTATCAGAGTCGAAAATTGGATCGCCAGATTTTGTGAAAGTGGCAGAAGCTTATGGAGTGAAAGGGTTAAGAGCGACAAATTCAACTGAGGCGAAACAAGTGATGTTAGAAGCATTTGCTCATGAAGGACCTGTCGTAGTTGATTTTTGTGTAGAAGAAGGTGAAAACGTATTTCCGATGGTTCCACCAAATAAAGGGAATAACGAAATGATTATGAAGAGGTGGGAAGAATGAGTCATACTTTTTCACTCGTTATTCATAACGAGCCAAGCGTCTTATTACGTATAAGTGGGATTTTTGCTCGGCGTGGTTATTATATTTCTTCTTTACATTTAAACGAAAGAGATAATAATGGTGTTTCTGAAATGAAACTCACAGCAGTTTGTACTGAAAATGAAGCGACATTACTTGTTAGTCAGTTGAAAAAATTAATTGATGTACTACAAGTAAATACATTATAAGGAGTGTATGGAATATGAAAACGTATTATGAGAAAGATGCAAATGTAGATTTACTACAAGGGAAAACTGTTGCAGTAGTTGGCTATGGATCACAAGGTCATGCACAAGCGCAAAATTTACGTGATTCTGGTGTGGAAGTTGTAGTTGGTGTTCGTCCTGGTAAGTCGTATGAAGTAGCGAAAGCGGATGGGTTTGAAGTAATGTCTGTTTCAGAAGCGGTTCGAACCGCACAAGTTGTACAAATGTTACTGCCAGATGAACAGCAAGCTCATGTGTATAAAGCAGAGGTAGAAGAGAATCTTCGTGAAGGACAAATGTTACTTTTCTCACATGGATTTAACATTCACTTCGGCCAAATTAATCCGCCAAGTTACGTAGATGTAGCGATGGTTGCGCCAAAAAGTCCAGGTCATCTCGTTCGCCGTGTATTTCAAGAAGGAAATGGTGTTCCAGCATTAGTCGCAGTGCATCAAGATGCAACAGGCACAGCTTTACATGTAGCACTTGCGTATGCAAAAGGTGTAGGGTGTACACGTGCAGGTGTAATTGAAACGACATTCCAAGAAGAAACCGAAACGGATTTATTCGGAGAGCAAGCTGTACTTTGCGGAGGGGTAACTGCACTTGTGAAAGCTGGTTTTGAAACATTAACGGAAGGCGGATATCGCCCTGAAATTGCATACTTTGAATGTTTACATGAATTAAAGTTAATTGTTGATTTAATGTACGAAGGTGGTTTAACGAACATGCGCCATTCTATTTCAGATACGGCTGAGTTCGGAGATTATGTAACAGGATCGAGAATTGTTACAGATGAAACGAAAAAAGAGATGAAACGAGTGCTTACAGAAATTCAACAAGGTGAATTTGCGAAGAAATGGATTTTAGAAAATCAAGCTGGGCGTCCAACATATAATGCGATGAAAAAAGCAGAGCAAAATCATGGGTTAGAAAAAGTAGGAGCAGAGCTTCGTGAAATGATGAGCTGGATTCATGCACCGAAAGAATTAGTAAAGAAATAGAGTAATAGATTGTAAGTGAAAAATACGTAAGAGGGGATTTGACAAGATGAGAAGTGACATGATTAAAAAAGGTTTTGATAAAGCGCCGCACCGCAGTTTATTAAAAGCAACTGGTTTAAAAGATGAAGATTTTGATAAACCGTTTATAGCGATCTGTAATTCTTTTATTGAAATTATTCCAGGTCATAAGCACTTAAATGAGTTTGGGAAACTTGTTAAAGAAGCAGTGCGTGCAGCAGGTATGGTTCCATTTGAATTTAATACAATTGGAGTAGATGACGGTATTGCAATGGGGCATATCGGTATGCGTTATTCGCTTCCGAGTCGTGAAATCATTGCAGATTCAGTAGAAACGGTTGTAAATGCACATTGGTTTGATGGCATGATTTGTATTCCAAACTGTGACAAAATTACACCCGGTATGATGATGGCTGCACTTCGTATTAACATTCCAACTGTTTTTGTTTCAGGTGGTCCGATGGCGGCTGGAAAAACGTCAAAAGGGGACGTTGTCGATTTAAGTTCTGTTTTCGAAGGAGTAGGAGCTTATCAATCTGGGAAAATTTCAGAAGAAGAATTAAAGGATATTGAAGATCATGGCTGCCCATCTTGTGGTTCTTGTTCTGGTATGTTTACAGCGAACTCTATGAACTGTTTATGTGAAGTATTAGGTTTAGCTCTTCCTGGTAACGGTAGTATTTTAGCTATTGATCCAAGACGCGAAGAATTAATTAAACAAGCAGCAGAAAAATTAAAAATTTTAATTGAAAGAGATATTAAACCACGAGACATTGTAACGGAAGAAGCAATTGATGATGCGTTCGCGCTTGATATGGCGATGGGCGGTTCAACAAATACAGTGTTACATACATTAGCACTTGCACATGAGGCAGGACTAGATTACGATATGAGCCGTATTGATGCCGTTTCAAGACGTGTACCACATTTATGTAAAGTAAGCCCTGCGTCCAATTGGCATATGGAAGATATTGATCGCGCGGGCGGGATTAGTGCCATTTTGAAAGAGATGAGCCGAAAAGAGGGAGTACTTCATCTAGATCGTATTACTGCTACGGGGCAAACATTAAGAGAAAACATTGCTCATGCAGAGATTAAAGATAAGGAAGTGATTCATTCTCTTGAAAACCCTCATAGTGAAGAAGGTGGATTACGTATATTAAAAGGAAACCTTGCGAAGGATGGGGCAGTTATTAAAAGTGGGGCAACTGAAGTAAAACGATTTGAAGGACCATGCGTTATTTTTAATTCGCAAGATGAGGCGCTTGCAGGCATTATGCTTGGGAAGGTTAAGAAAGGGGATGTAGTTGTTATTCGTTATGAAGGACCAAGAGGCGGTCCTGGTATGCCGGAAATGTTAGCACCAACGTCAGCGATTGCTGGCATGGGATTAGGTGCAGATGTTGCGTTGTTAACCGATGGTCGTTTCTCTGGTGCTTCACGTGGTATTTCAGTAGGGCATATTTCGCCAGAAGCAGCTGCGGGCGGAACGATTGCACTTCTCAAGCAAGGGGATATCGTTTGTATCGATGTTGAGGAAAGGTTGTTAGAAGTAAGAATTAGTGATGAAGAATTAGATAAGCGTAAAAAAGAATGGAAACGACCAGAACCGAAAGTGAAAACGGGATGGCTTGGGCGTTACGCACAGATGGTAACGTCGGCGAATACAGGTGCAGTCTTAAAAGTCCCAAATTTTGATTGAGCCAATATAAAAGAGATAAGGATGATATATAATGGTGCAAAAGGTAAAGGAGAGAGTGAAAATTGAAGATATCTTAATGGCTCATAATTGCATGAAGGATATCGTTATTAAAACACCGTTACAACGTGATACAGTTTTATCTGAGAAATATGATTGTGACGTTTATGTAAAACGAGAAGACTTACAATTAATTCGCTCTTTCAAAATTCGTGGTGCGTATAATCTAATTCAAAGTTTACCGAAAGTGCAATTACAAAACGGTGTTGTTTGTGCAAGTGCTGGTAATCATGCGCAAGGAGTAGCTTATACGTGTAATTTATTGAAGATTCCGTCAAAAATTTTCATGCCGACGACGACACCTAAACAAAAAGTGTCACAAGTACAATTTTTCGGTGGTGATTTTGCGGAAATTGTATTAGTTGGTGATACATTTGATAGCTCTTTCCAAGAAGCACAGCGTTATTGTGAAGAAAATAGAATGACATTTGTTCATCCGTTTGATGATCCGTACGTAGTTGCTGGTCAAGGGACAGTGGCAGTTGAAATTATGCATGATATGGAGAAACCGGTTGATTATATCTTTACAGCAATTGGCGGTGGTGGATTAGCATCAGGTGTTGGTACATATGTAAAAGGTGTTAGTCCTGCTACAAAGGTCATTGGTGTAGAGCCAATGGGAGCTGCATCTATGAAAGAGGCTTTTCTTCAAAATGATAATGTGGCATTGGAGAAAATAGATAGTTTTGTTGATGGGGCTGCGGTTAAAAAGGTAGGAAAGTTAACATTTGAAACTTGTAAAGATGTAATTGATGACATTGTTTTAGTACCAGAGGGAAAGGTTTGTACGACGATTTTAGAACTATATAAGAAAAATGCGATTGTAGCTGAACCAGCTGGTGCACTCTCTATTGCAGCGCTTGATTTATATAGAGATGAAATAAAAGGTAAAACAGTTGTTTGTACGCTAAGTGGTGGAAATAATGATATTGATAGAATGCAAGAAATGAAAGAACGTTCGCTCATTTACGAAGGGTTAAAGCATTATTTCATCATTGAATTCCCGCAGCGTTCCGGTGCGTTAAGAGAATTTCTTGATAAAGGATTAGGGCCAGAAGATGATATTACTCGCTTTGAGTATATTAAGAAACATAATAAGGAAAATGGTCCAGCATTAGTTGGGGTAGAGTTAAAACATAAAGAAGATTACGAGCAGTTAATTATCCGTTTTAAAGAAAATAATATTCAATTTATGGAGCTTAATAAAAATCCTGTTTTGTTTGATTTACTTATTTAATAGAAGGAAAGAGTTAGCATCCAAATCAAAAAGATAGATACAAGCGGGGAAATATAATGCTTGTTCTATCTTTTTTATAGTTAAACTAGATACTCATTAAATTCAAGAAGGATAAAGCTAGTTAACCAAAAAAATATTGCAATACGAATGATTACATACATAGTAAATTCAAAGGTAGTAAGTGTTCGCTCACGTTTTATTTTTTTTAGAAGTCTAACAGAAAAAAATGAACATAAAAGTAGAACGGCTATAGATACTTTATAAATATTCTCTAACAAACTTACATTTTCTAATAAGTCTTTCAGCATGTTCATCACCTATTCTGTAAAGTATGTTACAGAGAAATAAATCTTGCGGTGTCTAGTTTCGTTTGTTTTTTATGTTCCCTGTATCATCAATTTCTACATCAGTTGAAATTGTTTGTAAATATTGTAGAGCTTTTCTCTTTTCCTCCTCATTCACAGGGGAAACTTGGTTGTTACGAATGATGTAAGGATTGAATGACATTTGGACATCCTTTCCTTTAAAAGTTAAAGTTAATACGCCAGTTTCGGCACTTTTTCCGTTCACATAACTTGGGAATAAAAAGTTTCCTAATGAGTAAGCGATAGGAACTTTATTATAATACTCAAATCCTTGAAGCCAATGTGGGTGACTTCCGACAATTGCGTCAGCCCCTGCTTCAACCATTTTAGGTACATATTGTTTTTGGTATTCTACAGGACGATTTGATTTCTCAACGCCCCAATGCATATAGACGATTAAATAGTCTGCATCTTTCTTTTGTTCTTTAATTGTTTTTGTTACAAGATTTAAATCATACCCATTCGCAACACCAGGTTTATTGTCACCAGCTACCCAATTCGTATCAGGCATAAATCGAACAAAGGAAAGAAATTTGAACTTTTTCCCTTTTACAGTCATTTCTCGTGCTGTATATGCATCTTTTGCATTTTTCCCGGCTCCGATATAAGGGAACTTTAATTTTTCTACATGAGAGATTGTGTCTAGTAACCCCTCTTGACCATAATCAAGTGTATGGTTATTCCCAATATTTACGATGTCATATCCAGTGTTTTTTATAGCTTGAAGTGTGGATGGATCACTTTTAATCCAAAACAATTGTCCAGGTGCTTTCTTTTCTCTCGTTGTAAATGCTGACTCTAAATTAACGAAGGAAATATCAGCTTTTGTTATTTCTTCTTTTACATGCTGGAATGGATAGTCAGCCCCGTTTTTTTCGATTACCGGACGTAATTGCCAATCGAACATTGTATCACCAGAGAAGGTGAGTGTGATTTCCGGGTCTTCTATTTTCTTTTCACTTGTTGAAGCGGTTTTACTAGATTTGTTTTGCAAATCAGGTTTGTCTTTCGCTTTTGAAGTAAAAGAGTAGTTAATTAATAAAACAATTGGTGTAATGCAAAAGGCTATTAACAGAAATCGTTTTAGTAAAGTTTTCATAAATACCTTCCCTTTTGAGTTTATCCCGCAATTAAATTAGCAATGAGTCTACAAAAAGTAATTGGTTTATGTACAGATATAAAAAATGCGGTTTATGTATTGAAAAAATATTTGTTAATATTCTCAATATTAAGTTAACATATAGATAACCTGTAAATCAATGAATAAACCAAAATATAGAAATAAAGAATTCGAAGGGTGAAGAATGAGAAATGGTTATATTAGGAGCGGTTGTAAATGGGATTTGCATTATATTTGGTACTTTACTAGGTAAATTATTTAGTAGAATACCAGAAAGTATGAAGGGAACAATTATGCATGCAATCGGTTTAGCGGTTACTGTACTTGGACTTCAAATGGCATTGAAAAGTGAAAATTTTCTTGTTGTCATACTAAGTTTAGTAATTGGTACCGTCATCGGGGAATGGTTACAATTAGAGGGAAAGTTAAAACAGTTAGGAGATTGGCTAGAAAATAAAGTTGGATCGAAAGGGAAAGGGAGTATATCAGAAGGTTTTGTAACAGCTACTTTAATATTTGCAATTGGCGCGATGGGGATACTTGGTGCACTCGACAGCGGTATTCGTGGCAATCATGATATTTTATTTACAAAGGCAATTATCGATGGATTTATTTCTATTATATTAACGACAACTCTAGGGATTGGCGTAGTATTTTCAGCGATTCCAGTCATTTTATATGAAGGTGGCATTGCAGTTTTTGCAACACAAATTAATAGTTTGGTCCCGAAAGGATTAATGAATCAATTTATAGTAGAAATGACAGCTACAGGCGGTATTATGATAGCCGCTATTGGATTGAACTTACTGGGATTTATTAAAATTAAAGTTGCAAATTTACTTCCAGGTATATTAGTAGTTGGAATCATTGTTTCACTTATTTATAGTTACGGTTTAATAGTAAAGTAGGGGAGGGAGATACATATGGAGGAATTTCAATTTACAAAACGTGTGCATAACATATTGAAGAGTGCAGCAGAAGAGACAGAATGTAATATCATTCAACCAGTTCATTTATTTATTGGCATGTGTAAAGAAGGTACTGGCGTATGCAGCGAGTTGTATATGTATTTGTTTCGTAACGTGGGTACGGATTTTTTAGAAAAACTTTCATTACGAAAACAATATGATTTAACGGATCAAGATTATAAAAAAATAGGACAATATAAATTATCACATAAGACGCTAGAAATTTTACAAATAGCGAAGAAACGTATGGAACGTTTTCAACAAGCAATAATGAATGAAGGACATGTTATATATGCATTATTTCGTGTAAATCCAGTTATTGAAAATGCACAGATGCAAAGAGATATATTACGTATTATAGCTGAGCCAAGAGATTTAGCAGTCGATTTAAAAGGTTTTGTTCCTATTTATAATGATTTAACTTGTACTGTTAGAAAGGCTAACGCTTCTGATTTTGAACAATTAGCAAGTTTTGTTGAAGCAGAATTTGGTGAACGGTGGTTACATTCGATAGAGTATGGATTTCGTACATATAAAGAAAATTCACCTATTTATATAGCGGAAAAAGAAGAAGTGATAGTAGGTTTTGCTTGTTATGATGTAGTGAGAGGAAAGAAAGGATTATTTGGTCCAATGGGTATAGCGAAACAAAATCGTGTAAAAGGTGTAGGGAGGCAATTGTTACATCTTTGTTTACAGAGTATGAAGCAAGAAGGATATGAATATGCAATTATTGGACAAGCAGGTCCGATTGAGTTTTATGAAAGAACTTGTGATGCTCGTTTAATACCGATAGGGAATAAGTAACCAACTCCATATACGGGAGTTGGTTTTATTATGAAAATAATGTAGAGATGTAGTGATTCTTATTAGAAAATAGCGGGTTTTGTAGTAAATCTTACAAATAAAGCAAATTACTAAACTTTTTATAAGAAAGGGTGTAGAATGGGTATCTAAAGAAAGAAGGTGTGAAAATGGCCAGCTGGAAACGAAATTTAATGATTTGTTGGCTAGGTTGTTTTACCACTGCAGCCGGTATGAGTTTAGTAATTCCTTTTTTATCTTTTTATATTGAGGAATTAGGGGTGACTGGCACTTCTAGTATTGCACAGTGGTCAGGACTTGCATTTGGTGTAACATTTTTAATGGGTGCGATCGTATCACCAATATGGGGAAAGCTTGGTGATATACATGGACGGAAATTGATGCTAATTCGTGCTAGCCTTGGTATGGCGATTATTATGACGCTTATGGGGTTTGTAACGGATGTATATCAACTAGTCGCACTAAGGTTTTTGATGGGAGCAGTATCTGGTTTCCTTTCAACAGCGATGACATTTATTGCAGCAGAAACTCCGAAAGAACATTCAGGTTGGGCAATTTCTACAATTTCAACCGGGGGCGTGAGCGGCTCATTACTTGGTCCATTACTTGGTGGATATTTGTCTGAGTTAATTGGAATGCGCCATGTTTTTCTTGTTACAGGAGCTTTTTTATTCCTTTCTTTTCTCATCGTTTTTTTCTTCCTACATGAAGAGAATCACTCCGCTCAAGCAAAAAAAGTACAACCGAAAAAAGTATGGACGATGGTTCCAGCGAAGCATTTAATTGTTAGTTTGTTTGTAACAACATTTATTATTCAACTTGCTAATATGTCTGTTCAGCCAATTGTTACATTATACGTGAAAAATTTAGTTGGTCCTCAAACTGCGCATATTGAAACAATTGCGGGCGCCGTTATGTCAGCGACAGGATTAGCTGTTATTTTGGCAGCACCAAGACTCGGACGATTATCAGATCATATCGGTCCTCAAAAAACGTTAGTTGTAGCGTTGTTTGCTGCAGGAATTATCTTTATCCCGCAAGCATTTGTAACCTCAGCTTGGCAACTATTAATTCTTCGATTTTTATTAGGAATCGCACAAGCAGGATTATTACCTTCCGTACAAACTCTACTAAAACAACATACACCAACCCATGTAACCGGACGAATATTTGGGTATAATCAATCGTTTCAGTTTTTAGGAAATATGATTGGACCAATACTTGGTGGACAAATTGCAGCGCATGCTGGTTTTCAATATGTTTTCTTCTCTACATCATCACTATTGTTTATTGCGTGCATTTGGGTTTATTTTCATAATAAGAACGAAGGGGTATCAGAGAAACGACATTTGGAAGTTAGTTAACTAAGTGAATGAAAAAAGGATGAAGCAATGAATGCTTCATCCTTTTCTTTAAAATTTAAGACATAGATAACTTAATGTACCAAGCTCATAACTACGGTGAATGACTTCACCGCTGTTCTCGCCACTTCCCATTGCAATAAATAAAGGAACAAAATGCTCTGCTCTTGGTACAGCTAATTGAGCATGAGGGGCATTTTTCTCCCAATTAAATAATGCATCCTTATTGTTAGTTTGCATATGTTTTATAATCCAATCATCAAATTCAATTGCCCATTGTTCGGGTGTACTTTGATTCCATTTCAGTGCTCGTAAGTTATGAACGGTAACACCGCTACCGATTACTAAAATATCTTCTTGTCCAAGTCCTTTTAATGCTTCTCCAACCTTAAATTGCTCTTTTGCAGGAAGGAATGGATTGACTGATATTTGTACGACAGGAATATTTGCTTCTGGATACATACGGTGCAAGAGTGTCCATGAGCCGTGGTCTAAACCTCTCGTCATATTATGATGGACTGGAATACCTTTGTTTTTAAATTTTGTTTCTAACATGGATGCAATGTTAGAAGAGCCTTTCGCACGATATTTGATTTCGTATAACTCAGGGGGAAAACCTCCAAAATCATAAATTGTTTCATATTCGTTATCTGATGAAGAAATCGTTAGTACTTCGCTTTCCCAGTGAGCGGTGAAAATAACAATTGCTTTTGGTTTATATGTTTCTCCAAGCGTTTTTAAAAACCTTGTATATTCTGTATCTTGAATAGCGAGCATCGGTGAGCCGTGTGCTAAAAATAATGATGGCATCATAGTAGAACCTCCTAAAATTATATAGTTACTTTATGTAAGTAACTATATAATTTTATTTTATGTTCGTCAATAGAATAGTTTGACAGCTAATCGGAAAAGGAAGACGTTTGTCATAATGACAGCAATTGCATATAATACATAATAAGAATAATGAATGGATATTCATTTTTTGAGATACATAATAGAGTTGGGAGCTGACGAAATGAACGTACAGGCAAGTTTCGTTACGGCAAAGGATGGATCAGAAATTTATTTACGTAAGTGGTTACCAGAAGGTGAACCGAAAGGGATTATTCAAATTGCACATGGTATGACAGAACATGCAGGCGTTTATACAGACTTTATTGATGCGTTATTAGAAGCGGGCTATGGTGTTTATGCGCATGATCATAAAGGTCATGGGAAAACGGTGAAGAGAGAAGAAGATTATGGTCATTTTAAACCCAATGTAGGTTGGAATGAGGCTGTATCTGATGTTATCTTTGTATCTGAAACGATAAGAAAAGAGCAGACATGCCCGTTATTTTTACTTGGACATAGTATGGGTTCTTTTTTATCAAGACGTGCTGTACAACTGAAAGGTGAATTATATGATGGATTCCTTATTTCAGGAACTGGTGGGAATCCAGGGTTTTTAGGAGTTATTGGTCATAAAGTAGCGACAATTGAGATGAAATTACGTGGGGAAAAAACGAAAAGTCCGATGCTAAATTTTTTATCTTTCGGAAACTTCAATTCACACTTTAAACCAAATCGTACAAAATTTGATTGGTTATCTTCAGATAATAATCAAGTAGATAAATATATTGCGGATCCGTTATGTGGATTCATTTGTACGACGAGTTTTTATCGAGAATTATTTTCTGGTGTATTAGAAGTAAATAAACTAGAAGAGTTCAAGAAAACACCGCAAAACCTTCCAATACATATTTTTTCAGGAAATCGTGATCCTGTTGGGGATATGGGGAAAGGCGTAAAAGAAGTATACGAGAATTATAAAAAATGTGGCGTGAAAGATGTAACACTGCGTTTATATGAAAATGGAAGACATGAAATGTTCCATGAAGTAAATAGAGAAGAAGTATTTAAAGATGTGATTTCGTGGTTAGAAGAACATAATAAATGAGAATGAAAGCTAAGTCCAGACTGTTTATAGTTTGGACTTTTTGTTTGTAGGTGTTGCAAGTATTTACTGATGTAGTGTTCATATCATTTTTACATATTTGAAGGTAGGTTATCTTCTATATAATTAAATAGATAGAAAGCCTTGTGCAAATGAGGAGATAAATGTATAAAATTAATAATCAAACTTTTTATAAAGCAACAGAGTCCATTCATAATAGTAGTATAATAGTGAATGAGGTGTTAATAGAATGGAAGATAAAACATTAGGTTTACTATTAGATGTTGTTGGGGAATTATTTTCAGATGAAATTTCAATTGCTGTATCGAATACGAAAGAATATATATACTATCGGCCAAGTAAACGAATTGATTTAAAGATTAGCGTAGGGGATCCTATTAAGGAAGGAACAATTGCTCATAAAGCAATGGTGACGAATCAAAAAACCTCTGAGTTTATGAATCGGGATGTTTTTGGTATTCCTTATCATGGTATGGCAGTGCCATTTTCAAACAATGGAAAGCTTGAAGGTTGCGTGACAGCTATTTACCCAGCTTTAACGGACGGAAAATCAGTCGTTACTTTAAAAACAACGGACGGCTGGATTCCGGTTCCTTTTTCAAAAGTCATGTATTTAGAGGCGAAAGATAAAAAGACGTATGTAAATGCAGAAGAGTTAACAGGGACACATAAATACTCGTTACAAGAATTCGAATACTTACTTCCGAAAGATTCATTTATTAGATGCCACCGTTCCTTTATTGTAAATGTGAATCATATTAAAGCGATTTATCCTGATACGCATTCAACTTTTTTACTTTCTATGGATAATGGTGAAAGGGTACCAGTGAGTCAGTCATACGCTAGTTATTTTCGTAAGCTTCTAGGATTTTAAATTATTCTGCTTTAGAGGTTAGATTCGCTGTTTTGTCTGAATTTTCGCCATTGTATACTGAAATCCCTATTTAGATACTGTTAAAGTGTAAAATAATTATGAATATTCATAAGGAGAGGGATTACATATGGAGAATAATTTGGATAGAATTAGGGATGAACGTCTGAAAGATCGCGTAGTTACACCTGAAGAAGCAGCTTCATGGATTGAAAGTGGAATGACTTTAGGCTTAAGTGGGTTTACACGTGCAGGTGATGTAAAAGCAGTCCCATTTGCGCTTGTAAACCGAGTTAAGAATGATACATCTTTTAAAGTAAATGTTTATACTGGTGCCTCTTTAGGTTCTGATGTAGATAAATTATTTGCGGAAGCAGGAATTTTAGGGAAAAGATTGCCTTTCCAAGCTGATGCGACTATGCGAAAAGGAATTAATAACGGAGATTTTTTATTTGTGGACCAGCACTTATCTCATACATCAGAGTTACTTCGCGCTGACGTTATGGATGTAGATTTTGCTATTTTGGAAGCGGTTGCGATTACTGAAGATGGCATGATTATTCCAACAACTTCAATAGGAAATTCTTTAGCGTTTTCTTTAAATGCTAAGTCCATTATTATTGAAATGAATATGGCTCAATCCACGCAGTTAGAAGGACTGCATGATTTATATGAACCAGGTAAACAAGGAGAAAGACTTCCAATTCCGATTGTGAAAACGGATGATCGAATTGGAACGATTGGCATTCCAATCGATGTTGAAAAGGTGAAAGGGATTGTGTTTACGAACCAATTAGACTCACCATCGACAATTGTTCCTCCGGATGAAGAAACTGTTATTATGGCACAGCATTTAATAGAGTTCCTTCGAAAAGAAGTCGAAGTAGGCCGATTAACAAATCGTTTAGCACCGTTACAATCAGGAATTGGCTCAGTGGCTAATGCTGTTCTTCATGGAATGTTAGATTCGGAGTTTGAAGATTTAGAAGTGTATTCTGAAGTTTTACAAGATGCGGTCTTTGATCTTATGGATGCTGGAAAAGTCAATTTTGCTTCATGCTGTTCAATCACACTCTCTGAGGAGAAAATGCAAAAAGTATTTTCCAACTTTGAAAAATATCGTGACAAATTAATGATGCGCCCGCAAGAGATTTCTAATCATCCTGAAATCATTCGTCGCCTCGGATTAATCTCGATTAATACTGCTTTAGAATTAGATATATACGGAAATGTGAACTCTACTCACGTTTTAGGCACAAAAATGATGAATGGTATCGGTGGTTCTGGTGATTTTGCGAGAAATGCTCGCCTAGCTATCTTTGTTACGAAATCGATTGCGAAAGGTGGCAACATTTCAAGTATCGTTCCTTTTGTTTCACATGTGGACCATACGGAACACGATGTAGATGTTATCGTCACTGAACAAGGGTATGTTGATCTAAGAGGACTGGCCCCAAGAGAAAGAGTGGAATTAATTATCGAGAATTGCGCACATCCAATGTATCGTGATCAGCTAAGAGCTTATTACGAAGAAGCTAAAACGAGAGGTGGACAAACTCCTCATGTTTTAGAAAAAGCTTTTTCTTGGCATATGAATTATGCTAAAAATGGAACAATGCTTGAAGCAGTAGTAGAAACTGTATAGGTGTGTATCGTTAGAAATAGTAAAACGAAAGATTGAGTTTGAAAAAATTTTAGAAGAAGAAAACGCCAACTTTCAAAGATGGCGTTTTTTTCTTTAAATATATTGTTACAGGCCGTACTGATTATAATAAAGATTTATGAAAATAAGAGGGGTTTTTAATTACTTTTCGAATCATTTTAATAGTTTACATATCGAAGGTGAGGAGAAAGAATCATGAAGATAAGAAATGCGTTATTAAGTGAAGTAAATGAATTAAGTGAACTTGCACTACATTCAAAAGCAACGTGGAACTATAGCGAAGCATTCATACTTGCTTGTAAGGAAGATTTAACAATTACTGATGAGTACATAAAAAATAATTTTGTATATGTTTTAGAAAACGATAATACGATGATTGGATTTTTCTCATTTTTACGTAATGAAAATGCTCTTGATTTTCTATATATTCATCCTCGTTACAAAGGGAAAGGATACGGGAAAATAATTTGGAAGTATGTAATAGAAAAAGCAAATGAACTAGGCTTAAAAAGTTTTACGATTGATAGTGATCCGAATGCAAAAGGATATTACTTGAAAATGGGCGCACAGTTAATCGGAGAGACACCATCAACGGTCTTTAAGGATCGTTTACTGCCTCTTTTGAAATATGATGTGTAAAACTATTAATAGTAGGGGAAGATTAGAGTGGATGATGTAAAGGAAAAAAGAATATATGAAGCATTAATAAGATCGTGGTCGATTGAAACAAGTTCAAAGTGGACGACTGAGAATCCAGCAAAGGGACAGTGTGGTGTAACGGCTTTGGTCGTTCAAGACATATACGGAGGAGAGATTAAAAAGACAAAAGTAAGAGAGGTGTGGCACTTTTATAACTTTATAGATGGACAGAGGTTTGATTTTACAGAGGCTCAATTTAATGAAAAACTGAATTATATGGATATAGAATCAAATCGAGAAGAAGCATTTGCAGATACAAATGAAAAACAATATTGCATGTTGAAGAAAAAGATAACGAAAGAATTGAAATTATCTTTTGACTCTTAATCTTTAATAAGTTACTATAATGGTGGTAACTTATTAAAGGGAACTTCATAGAGTTGAAAGGGGAAATACTTTTGAAAACAACTTATGTAAACGCTACAATCGTAACGATGAATGAACAAAATGAAGTGATAGAAAATGGATATATCATTGTAGAAAATGATCAAATTATAGATGTGAAGAGCGGAGAATTCGCTAATGATTTTGAAGTAGATGAAGTAATTGACATGAAAGGAAAGTGGGTTTTACCAGGGCTTGTCAATACACATACACACGTTGTAATGAGTCTCTTAAGAGGTATTGGTGATGATATGTTATTACAACCATGGCTTGAGACGAGAATTTGGCCACTTGAAAGTCAGTTTACTCCAGAGCTTGCGGTCGCTAGTACGGAATTAGGATTACTTGAAATGGTGAAAAGTGGTACAACATCATTCTCTGATATGTTTAATCCAATTGGAGTAGATCAAGATGCAATTATGGAAACGGTATCAAAGAGTGGAATGCGAGCTGCTGTTTCAAGAACTTTATTTAGCTTCGGAACGAAAGATGATGAAAAGAAAGCCGTTGAAGAAGCTGAGAAATATGTGAAGCGTTACTATAACGAAAGTGGTATGTTAACTACGATGGTTGCACCGCATAGCCCATATACATGCAGTACAGAACTGTTAGAAGAGTGTGCACGTATTGCAGTAGAAAATCAAACGATGGTTCATATTCACCTTTCGGAAACAGAGCGTGAAGTAAGTGATATTGAAGCACAGTACGGAAAACGTCCAGTAGAATATGCAGCAAGTTGCGGATTGTTTAAACGACCGACGGTTATTGCACACGGTGTAGTATTAAATGACAATGAGCGTGCATTTTTAGCGGAACATGACGTTCGAGTAGCTCATAATCCGAATAGTAATTTAAAACTAGGGTCTGGTATAGCGAATGTAAAAGCGATGTTAGAAGCAGGAATGAAAGTAGGAATTGCAACAGATAGTGTTGCATCTAACAATAATTTAGATATGTTTGAAGAAATGCGCATAGCGACTTTACTACAAAAAGGTATTCACCAAGATGCAACAGCGTTACCGGTTGAAACAGCTCTTACACTTGCAACTAAAGGAGCGGCTGAAGTAATCGGCATGAAACAAACAGGATCACTTGAGGTTGGAAAGTGCGCTGATTTCATTACAATTGATCCGTCTAATAAGCCTCATTTACAACCAGCAGATGAAGTATTATCGCATCTTGTATATGCTGCTAGTGGAAAAGATATAAGCGATGTAATCATTAACGGAAAACGTGTCGTTTGGAATGGCGAATGTAAAACGTTAGATGAAGAGCGTATTATATTTGAAGCAAGTCGATATAAACGAGGTTTACAAAGATAGGTATTTTTAGGCTGTGGAGAAGGTTTTCTCCACAGCCTGTTTTTGTGTTTGAACTTTTTTGGTGCCAACATTGATAAAAAGAGGGAAAGGATAGATTTTTTATGAGGGGAGCTTAAAAAATGATTGTGAGTAGCGTGTATCTGTGTAAGTAGAAGAGTTAATTCTGCAAAATCATTTCTTTTGTGTGATTTAAGCAACAATTCGTTTTGGTTTTATTAAGGAATTTTGAAAAAAATATGACATATTAGCGGGAATGAAAATATAAAACTATTGAAATTTATAAAACAAAAACAGCCCCAAATTTTTAATGAGGAATTGGAGCAGTTTGTGATCCCTTCTATTAGATGTTTAATGAAGCAAAGCCAATGATGTATAACATCTTGCAAGAATTAGATAAAATCGCAGTAGAATTAGAACGTGCAGCTGTTAAATTCCGAGAAGTGGATGAATTGTATGGAGGGAATTTAGTTGACTCTGATATTCAAGAAGGAGCCATGTGTGGAAAACTCCCTCCAAAATCAGAAGAGTCATTTTTCAATAAAAAAGATTTAAATGCTGCATGGACTGGTATTTCTACTGGGTTTGTAGATGGTGCAGTGGATGCGTGGGAAGGACTGATATCCTTAGGTGATAAAGAAACCTGGCTGAATATGAAAGATGCAATTGTAAACTATAGGGAGACTATTCCTGCTGCATGGAACACCGTATCAGATACGTTTATGAATAAATTTTGGAATGGGGATCTGGAAAGTAGAGAGCATTATGTAGCTTATGGTATAGCAACGATTTTCTTCGCTTCAGGAGTGAATAACTCTTTGAAATCTTTTGCGTTTCCTTCTTTTTCATCTTCTTCGGGATCATGATTATTTTCACATGCTGTAAATAAGCTGCGAGAAGATACAAGAGTAATTAAAATTAAAGATGGACGGCCAGTTGGATATGTGGGAATTATAACCAAAAATTCACCTTATTATTTTATATGTGTTTTTTGTTGAAAATCAAAAAGATTCCAAGATAGTCCGTACCCTGTTAAATAAGAAAACTTTTTTCTTGAACGAATAAATATTCAAAAGAATGTCGCATCTTTCTGCTAGCATTTCTGCTATAATATATAACGTTTTATAATATTATATTTTTAAGGAGAACAACTCATGAAGCGAAAAAAGAGCCATTTAATGGTAATGGCACTTGTTACATCTTTATTATTAACAGCTTGTAATAATAAAGCGAATAAAAGTGAAACAGAGGCAAAAAAACAAGTATTACATGTAACAGTATCTGAAGAAATTCCTTCTCTTGATACTGCGAAAACGATGGATGGTACATCAGCACATGTTATGCAAAACATATTTGAAGGTTTGTATGTATTAGATGATCAAGATCAGCCTATTCCAGCGGTAGCAAAATCGTTTAAAAGAAGTGAAGATGGTAAAAAATATACATTTGATTTGCGTAAAGATGCAAAATGGTCAAATGGAGACAGTGTGACAGCAAATGATTTTATGTTTGCATGGAAACGTGCAATTAATCCTGAAACAGCGTCTCAATATGCGTACATGCTCTTTTACGTGAAAAATGCAAAAGAGGTAAATAAGGGAACAATGCCTCTTGATGAATTTGGGGTTAAAGTTATAAATGATTATAAGTTAGAAGTGGAACTCGAACAGCCAATCCCGTATTTTTTACAGCTGTTAGCACTACCTATTTACTTACCACAGCATGAATCATTTTTGAAAGAACAAGGAAAGAATTATGCATTAGAACCTAGTAATCTCATATATAATGGGCCATTTGTATTAGAGAAATGGAAGCATGAACAAGAGTTTCAATTAAAGAAAAATGCTACATATTGGGATGAAAAGAAAGTGAAATTAGACGAGATAAACTTTCAAATTGTAAAGGATACAATGACCGCTGTTAATTTATACGAAGCTGGTAATTTGGACCGGGTGCCTATTAATTCTCAATTTGTAGACAAGTATAAAGGGTATAAGGAGTTACATATGTCGAGCGAACCTGCAATTGCTATGCTACGTTTTAATGAAAAAAATAGTGCGTTAGCAAATAAGAAAGTGCGTCAGGCTATTTCATTCGCGTTAAATAAAGAGGATTTCGTTACTCATTTTATTAATAACGGAGCAAAACCTGCAAGTGGACTTGTACCAGCTGGTCATATAAATGAAGAGACTGGTAAAGATTTTAGAAGAGAAAACGGAAATCTTTCTTCATATGATTTGCAAAATGCGAAAAAGATTTGGGAAGAAGCGAAAAAAGAGCTTGGGGTAGAACAAGTAAACCTCGAGTTATTAACGTTTGAACAAGATAATGCAAAACGTATGGCAGAATATATAAAAGGTGATTTAGAAAAGCATTTGCAAGGACTAACGATACAAATTAAACAACAGCCATTTAAGCAAAAATTACAGTTAGAACAAATAGGAGATTACGATATAACTATGGCAAATTGGGGACCTGACTATAAAGACCCAATTAGTTATTTAGAACTCTTTACGACGAGTAATCCGAATAACAAAATGAATTACTCTAATTCTCGTTACGATGAATTAATAAAGAAAGCAAAAACTGATCTCGTACTAGAACCAGAGAAACGATGGGGAGCATTGCTAGAAGCTGAGCAGGTATTATTAGAAGATGCAGCTGTAGCGCCGCTGTATCATATTGGTTCAGCATATGTACAAAAGGATTACGTAAAGGGAATTGAAAAGCATCAATTTGGTGGTGTTTATACTTATAAGAATGCTTATATCGCTAATGAATAAATACAAAAAACCTTACTTTTTAAAAGTAAGGTTTTTTACAGAGGAGCAGGGAAATCCTTTGGTAGTGTTCCTAGCATATAAAGAAGGGAAGTGCAAAATTGTAGTTACACATTCATAAGAAGTTGCAACAAATACTATTGAGCAGTTTGTTTAAGTAAAAAGAAGAATAGAAATATAGCATACATGGAATAAGGGAATGCAGTGGAGATTAGCATACAAGCATTCTCTTGCTATAACTATGTTTGTTTTAATTATATACAAAAAATATTAGATTATATATTTTGTCCTTGGTATACTTAAAAGGTAATTTTGGTATTAAGATGGATTGATAGAGGTGTTTGGGTGGAATTATTTGAGTATTATAAAAAAAGGGGGCGGTTTAAGTGTTTAATTGGGACAGGGATTTTTCTCTTTGGATTATATTGTCTGTATAATAGTTGGGGTGATGTTAATTGGGGAGAAATAATATTTATAGTTGTAGCTTCGTTTGTTTTTGGGGGAATTGGATTTTGGCAATTAAGAAAAGGGAATTTATTAAAAGAGAATATAGCTAAAAATGATTTGAAGTTTTGGGATATTGATACTTATGTTTTACTAGAATTACCTCAAAATAATAAACATTACGGTTTATATAATCCTGATGGGACCTATATAGTAGGAACAACTATGGTTTCAGCTGATATAATTTCTTCAAAATTACCTTTTTTAAAAAACAAGCAAGTTATTGGATTGGAAGCAAAGGATGGGGAAATTCTTGCATATTTTCATAGTGAAGTTGAAAACTATGATTGGGCTATTTATGACTCGAATTATAATTGTGTAGGTATGTTTAAAGAAAATATGATACAAGGATTTGGAATGGTACGTGGTTCTTTAATGAATGAAAAAGAGATAAAACTTTCTGAGATTGAAGTAGAATTTGACTTTTTTGAAACGTCTTTTCGTACAATGGATGATCGTATATTAATAAATTGTAAGAGAGGATATATGCCTTTAGAATGGAGCGAAAGATTCGGATTAAATGTACCTATTATTAAAATAGGTAATAATATTTCTAATGCTGAAAAGATATTTGGTTTAGGGGTTCTTTTCTACATTTTAGAAACAATTAAAGTAAGAAAGAGTAGGATTTTTAATGATTAGAGTTTCAAAAATTATTTAAAAAAGAAATTGAAGAAAAGCAGTGATTCTTTTTAGGTGTTGGTGTTTTTGAAATAGTTAAAGAATGAATCTTAATTCACATATACATAAAAAAGGGGAATTTCTATGAAATCATTACGTTTATTTATGATTCTCACTCTTGTTGTATTGTTAAGTGCATGCAATACAGCAACACAAGTCACAAAGGTTCAAAAAAATGGCGAAACGACTTTGAAAATTGGTTCGTTGCAAGGGTATTACGATGTGCAAACGGTTAAAGCTGAAAAAGGAAATGTGGAAATTCCTTATGAAGCAGCCGTTGAGGAAGGTACGATTTTATTGCAAGTTACAAAAGATGATAAGGTTATTTATGAAGAAGAAGTTACTTCTCAAAAAGAAGGTTTGCTTTCTTTTGAAGCGCCAAAATCCGGATCATATGATTTAATTGTACGCGTGAAGGGTGAAAAAGAGAAAGCGAAAGAAATTCAAGTACATACTAAGCTATGAAAAAACGGCAAGTGGAGTGCACCCGCTTGCCGTTTCCATTTTCGGTTGATTCTATCACAACATATGTTTATCAATGTAAGAAGTGATCCGCTGAGTCTTACTGTTTATTCCACCGAAATTCTTGATGAAGTTAAAATAAGAGATGGACAAAAGAAAGTGTTACAAACTTGATAACTCTTTTTTACAAGAGAAAAAGACTGGGTTTGATACGTTTGTATTTGAAAGAGTTCTAGATGGTAAAGGGAGGCATAAGGTGAGGGTCTTTTTAGAGAAGGTGCCCAGACTTTACTACAGATATTGATTATAAATGGGGGTAAATAAGTTGAAAAACGTTGAGATTCTAAATAAATACATTGAAGGGTTTTCCGATACTCTCCCTACGTGGTTAAAGTATTTAATTGAGGCAGAGGAGATACATCAAAACTATGAGAATGTACAAGTACTTGGAACATTAAAAACAGATGCGGTGTTGTACTATGTACACCGTACGCTACAAGTGTTAGATGGACTGCCTTTAGATGAAGAAGCGTATCGTATTATTGAAAAGGTACTAACGTATAGTGAACTTGCAAAGGTAGGATCTTTAAAACAGCGGGAGCAATGGAAGAAAAAAGGGATTAATCTATTCGTACATAACGAGGGTTCTGCTGATATCTTTAGTGATATTCAGTTTATTGAACGTGTAGAGACAAACTTAAACTCTACTGAGTATTTGTTTATTCGAGATTTAATTAGAACACATGGATTAATCGGGCAGTATATACGCGGGGAGGCTCGTTTGGACTCTCATGTTGATTTAATTAACACATATAAAGAAGAATACGGAGACGTTAGGTTAAAGGAGATTCTATACTATCTTAACCAATGTATTATTGAAGGTGTATCAAAAGCTTTGTGGAGTGAAGTGAAGAACGATGTGAAGATTACAATTGATGGCCTGTTTGATGGTTATATGGAGCCATTTACTTCTCGTATACATAGACTCACGCCAAAACATAAGGAGTCGGTATTTGAAAAAGATATAATTATGGGAAGCGAGAAGAGTGACGTTCAAACATTCTTATCCGATAAGGATTTGTGGTATGTAGAACCGTCTATGCATGCTCTTAGCTTCGAGGATATTTGGACAGTGTTTGTTATGTTAAAGAATGAGATAGGCACTAGAAAGGTTCAGCATATACATTTCGAGAAATTGATGCAGCAGTTGCACTATGATTTCAAAGGCGAGAAAAAGGACAACGTATATCGTAAGCGGGTTATTGAGAAGTATCTACGGGAGTACCGTGAGAATGAGAAGCCGAATACAACGCATGTTTCTTTTAAGGTTAAAGTCGATGAAGATATGAAAACTGCGTATGTGTCGTTTCAGTTTTCTGCTGTAGGTGAGGCGTTAATTACCTTCTGTGTAGAGGCAGAAAAGATAGATATGATGCATGCTCGGGCAAATGTGCTGCTGTTTGATTTCTTCGGGTTACGAAAGGATGCATATGATAGATTCCATAACGAAGAAGTGTATCTAGAGCATATGAATAGCTCAGCTGATGATAAACGAATTATTCTTGATTATATAAAGGGAGATACGATTGTAGATGTCGGAGCCGGTGGCGGTGTCATGTTAGACATGATCGAAGAAGAGACCGAGGATAAACGAATCTACGGTATCGATATTTCTGAAAACGTAATTGATACGTTGAAAAAGAAGAAGCAGAACGAGGGGCGTTCTTGGTACGTCATTAAAGGGGATGCAATCAACTTAAGCAGCTCGTTTGAAAAAGAATCGGTTGATACGATTGTATATTCTTCTATCCTTCATGAGCTGTTCTCTTATATCGAGTATGAAGGTAAGAAATTCAATCATGAAGTAATTAAAAAGGGGCTGCAGAGTGCCTATGAGGTGTTAAAACCTGGAGGTCGTATTATCATTCGTGATGGTATCATGACCGAAGATAAAACGTTAATGCGTGTGATTCATTTTAAAGATGCAGGCGGAATGAAGTTCTTAGAGCAGTATGCCCATGAATTTAAGGGGCGTATAATCCAGTATGAGGTACTTGCAGACAATACAGTCAAAATGTCTGTTAACGATGCAATGGAGTTCTTATATACGTATACATGGGGCGAGGATTCCTTCGTTCACGAGGTGCAAGAGCAGTTTGGAATATTTACGCCAAACGAATATAAGGACTTCGTAAAGGGTATCTTTGGAGATAAAGTAAACATCGTTCAAGCTATGAACTATTTACAGGATGGATATACACAACATCTTAGCGAGAAAATCGAGTTTAAAGATGAGTCTGGGAATGCTGTTGCGCTACCGGATAGTACATTCTTTATGGTTTTAGAAAAGAGGTAATGATGTTGGAAAACTTTAAAAATATAATTTTAAGAAACTTAATTTAATAGTCTGCAGTTAAAGAGCGTATTTTTAGAGTAATGAAAAATTCCTAAATTCTTAACTTTATACCGAGAAACATATCCAAGTGGGTTATTGCCGATTAAAACCGGGAATATTAGAACAAATTCGCTAGCTGAAATCTATCGAAACTCCCCTGTTTTTCAAAATCTTCGTAATCCTGACAAGTATAAGGGAAAGTGTGGTGTTTGTGAGTTTCGATATGTTTGTGGGGGATCTCGTTCTAGAGCATATGCAATGACGGGGGATTATATGGAAAGTGAGCCTTTCTGCGTATACGTACCAAAAGCATTGCGAAAACAGAAAAAGAACATAAAAAAAGGGACATGAGTAAAAGCATACTCATAGCCCTTCTTTAATGTTTTATAATGGAGAGTACTTCGCATCCTTCATTAAAAATTCACTACCTATATCTGCTGTATTGAAACAAGTTTTTTACACATGTATTCTATTAAACCGATTTTAATAAAGAATAAAAATTCGTATCATAAGGAATGTCATCTTGATACATATAATTTTTTAGAACGCCTTCTTTTTCAAATCCTAATTTTAATAGCACTTTATTAGAAGCTTCATTTTCAAGAAATACAATTGCCCCAATACGCTTTAAATGAATGGTATGGAAACCGTATGATATAACTTCAGAAACAGCTTCAGTTGCATATCCTTTTCCCCAGTGTTCAGGTAAAAAGGCATAACTTAAATTGGCCCGTTTATGCTCAGAAGACCAATCGTGAAAACCGATGGTACCAATGAGTTCTTTTTTGTCCTTTAATTCAATTCCCCATTTTATACCGCTTCTTGCATTGTAACTCAGTTTAAAGTTATGAATGACTTGTTTCACTTGATCAATATCTTGTAATGGTTTTTGGCCATAATAGCGCAGTACGTCAGTATTAGAGAAGCATTGTAGTATACTCGGTGCATCTTCTTCAGTAAGTTCTCTTAAAATGAGTCGGTCGGTTTTCAATATAGGAAACATGCTTTCACTCCATTTCTTTTGAAACTAGAATGTGTTGTTATTATATAATCTAGTCTGAAAATAAAGATTATTCAAGAGGGAAGTACGGTTTTAATTTGTGATAAAATTGATTGTGGAATATATTTCAAAAAGAGGTTTGTATATGGTGAAAAACTCAATTTTAATTGTAGATGATGATCAAGATATTGTTCGATTTGTTAATGCGAATTTAATGCAAGAAGGTTTTAAAGTTTTAAGTGCTCATAACGGAGAAGAGGCTTTAAAAATCATAAATAATAACAGTATTCAACTTGCTATTTTGGATATTATGATGCCACAAATGGATGGGATAGAATTGTGCAGAAGGATTAGAGAGAAACATAGTTTACCAATTATGTTTTTAAGCGCAAAATCATCGGATGTAGATAAGGTAATAGGATTTAGTACGGGAGCAGATGATTATATTGTGAAGCCGTTTAGTACAATTGAATTTATAGCGAGAGTGAAAGCTCAATTAAGAAGGTATACATATTTCAATCAAAATGCTGTCCAAGTAATAGAAAAGAAAATAAGTATTAGAGGTTTAGAAATAGATGAAGTGTCTAGAACAGTAATGTTATACGGAGAAATAATCAATCTTACGAAAACTGAATATGATATTTTGTACTTAATGGCGGCTGCGAAGAATCGTGTTTTTACTATTGAAGAAATATATGAAAGCGTTTGGAAAGAAAGGGCTTATGAAAGCAATAATACAGTAATGGTTCATATCGCAAGATTAAGAAATAAAATTGAAGAGAATCCAAAAGAACCGAAGTTTATTCAAAATGTTTGGGGAGTCGGATATAAAATTGAAGATTAAATTATTACAAGGCATTAGAGCTAAGTTTTTTATCGCATTCATATGTAGCATCTTATTAGCGACTGTAAGTATAATAGTGTTTCAAATTTTGGTTGGAAATATATATAGTCAGGTTAATGTTTTAGAGGAAAAATATTCATTTTTATATTTTATAGTTTTTTTGATTTTTACTACAACATACTTTGCATTCATGACAAAAACGCTGATGAAAAGGTTGTCTCAAATTAACAAGAACGTGAAAGAAATAAGTGAAGGTAATTTTGAAATACATATACCTATTTCGAAAAGCGATGAGATTGGTGAACTAGCGGCAAATGTAAATAGAATGGCCAAAAGTTTAAAAGAGTCTATCGAGAATGAAAAAAATCACAGGAAATGAAAAATGAAATGATTAGTAATATTTCGCATGACTTACGAACACCAGTAACATCTTTAATTGGTTACGCGGACTTGTTAGGAAATAAGCTGCATGCAAATGGAGAAGAATGTGAACAGTATGTAAGTATATTAAAGCGAAAAAGTTATGAATTAAAAAATCAAGTAGATGATTTATTAGAATACTGTCAAATAAATTATAGAGAGATTGAATTACATAAAAGTGTAGTAAATATGAAAGCATTAATGGAACAAATTATGATTGATTTTGTACCACAACTAGATGATGCCAATATGAGCTTTTGTATAAAAGGTGATAAGAAGTTACATGTGGAAATGGATGTAGCGCTTATGGTGAGGGTATTCGAAAATGTAATTAGTAATAGTATTATGTACGGAAAAGACGGAAAGGAGATTGTAATTCAAGTTTCTAAAAGAGACATGAATGTTGAAATAGAAATTAAAAATTTTGGGCAATGTATTCCGGATGAGAACTTACCTTACGTTTTTGAGAAGTTTTATCGCGGTGAAAAATCACGCAGCTCTCATACAGGTGGAAAAGGAATGGGGCTTGCAATTGCGAGAAGCATAGCAGAGTTTCATAAAGGGGATATCACTGTGCGCAGTAACGAGAAAGAAACTGTTTTCACTATCGCTTTACCGCAGCATAAAGAATTGTAAGAAAGTCGTAAGTATTTCTTTTATATGTCGTAATTTTTAATTCGTATCATGTAGAACAAAGATATGAGAGTAGGGATGCGACATGTGGAAGAAATATGTATTAGTAATTTTAGTTGCTGTTTTACTTACAAGTTGGAGTATAGTTTATTTAGCTAAAGGTGTTATATCAGTCATTGGGTGGTGGAGTATACAAGCCTTTAGCATAGTATCACTCTTTATTTTAATAGGGGTAACGTTACTAATTGTGTGGAAAGGAATTTTCAGATAACGAATAGATGGAGCGCTACTCTTCATCGTTATTTTCTCTATCATTGGAGCTTGGCCTTTAGGATGGTTTGCGAACATTGGTAGACTTGCTTACCCGGCAGATGTACATTCTACGAGCCCTAAAGTAGTCGTGCGCTTTCCTTTGAATGAACGAGCATTAATTGGCTGGGGCGGTGATCGTTTAGAAACGAACTATCACGTTATCAAACCGAATGAACGATGGGCATATGATATTCTCATTCCACCTGCTGAAGTGAAAAGTAGTAAGTTAGAGGATTATGGAATATATGGAGCGAAAGTAATAGCACCAGCTACTGGAACAGTTGTATCCATCAATAATGATGAAAAAGATGTAGAGCCTGGATCGGATGATTTTCAATCAATGGCGGGTAATCATATTTATATACGACTAGATGAATCAGGGACATATTTAATTCTTGCCCATTTAAAGCAAGGATCCATTAAAGTTAAAGAAGGACAACATGTAAATGAAGGAGAATTTCTTGCTCAGGTCGGTAACTCAGGAAGTTCAAGTGAGCCACATTTACATATTCATCATCAAAGGCAGGATCCATCAAAGGTAAGTATGTTTTTAGCGGAAGGATTGCCGCTGTATTTTCAAACTGAAAAAGGTGCGATGATGCCAGAAAGAGGAGAATATATAAGAGGTAATTAGGGGGAAGCGCTGATGTGGGAGAAATATTATATTGAAACTGATAGAGGGAAATTTGAGTATTTTCAAAAGGGAGAAGGAAAACCACTTTGTGTAACACATTTATACAGTGAGTTTAATAGTAATGGTAATTTATTTGCTTCTGCATTTACGAATCATTACACAGTGTATCTTATAAACTTAAGAGGATGCGGAAATTCTACACATGACACCACTAAATATAATTTGGGAATGGTAGATGCAGTACGTGATTTAGAAGCGATACGTGAGGCGTTGAATTTTAAAGATTGGACGTATGCAGGTCATTCAACAGGTGGAATGCTAGCTTTACAATATGCGATAATGTGTCCAGAGAGGCTTGTAAAAATTATAGCTGGCGGATTATGTGCATCAGCCGAGTATATGAATCACAAAAATAGTATTTATTGTAGAGATAATGATCAAAATGCTCGTTTAAGAGAAATATTTGCAGTGCTCAGGGACGTAGCTTCTACAATTGATGAGAGGCGTGACGTAAATAAAGAGTGGACAATGATGTCTTTATATAATGAATCAGCGTATGATGAAATGATTGCTAGACCGAACAGCGGTAAAACAGTATCAAAGCGTCTTGATTATTTTTCTTATAAGGAGTTACCTACATTTGATTTACGTTTACAATTAGAGAATGTAAATATACCAGCCCATATTTACGCTGGAATTTATGATGCGCAGTGTCCGTATGAATTTGCAGTGGAAGTAGCGGAGCTTATGCCAAATGCGATAATGTCGACATTTGAATACAGTAATCATTTTCCATTTATTGAGGAGGAAGAAGAGTTTATAAAATTTGTTGAAAGCACGGTCTGTCATGTAAATGGATGATGAAAATCTATAATTTAAAAAGAAGAAGGCTGTCTTCAACAAAAATTTGAGACAGCCTTCTTCTTTCATTATCCTACAAACGTTTGATACAGTAAGAAAATATTTAAAATGATAACAAGTATAGCAATGATCCAAGCGATAAAGGTAGTTATGCGGTGATTAACGAGTGCACCCATAATTTTTTTACTACTTGTAAACATAATAAGTGGTACTAATGCAAAGGCAATACCGAATGATAAGACGACTTGACTCATGACTAGAGCGTAAGTTGGATTTACACCTAAAGCGATAATAACTAATGGTGGAATCATTGTAATAAATCGGCGTAAGTATAACGGAATATGCATTCGAATGAAACCTTGCATAATAATATCACCTGACATTGTACCGACAGAAGAGCTAGATAGTCCTGCTGATAAGAGACCAATTCCAAATAAAGCAGCTGATACAGGACCGACTAAGTTGCTAAACTGGTTAAAAGCGACATCAAGATCTTCGACATGCAAGCCGTTTTTAAAGAATAGTGCAGCAGCAACAATTAACATACTTGCATTAATTGCTCCAGCGATAATCATTGCGATAATGATATCAATAAACTCGAAACGAAAAATCTTTTTCTTTTGTTCATCATTTGTTCCGACTACGCGGCGCTGTGTTAAGGCGGAATGTAAATAGATTGCGTGCGGCATAACTGTCGCACCTAAAATTCCGGCTGCAAGTAATATACTGTCTACGCCTTGGAATTTTGGGATGAAAAGTCCTGAAAGTAGAGGACTTAATTCCGGTTTTGCATAAAAGACTTGTACACCAAAAGCGATAACAACGATAAAAATCATTCCTGTTATAATCGCTTCTAATGGACGGAAGCCTCTACGTTGAAATTCGAGAATAATAAATGATCCAGCAGCTGTAATTAAAGCAGCTGGTAACATTGGAATTCCAAATAATAAATACAATCCGAGTGCTGCCCCGATAAATTCAGCTAAATCAGTCGCCATAATAACGAGTTCACCTTGTATCCATAAGCCGATGGAAACAGGTTTTGGGAAGTTTTCTCGAGCAATTTCAGGAAGGTTTCTACCTGTAGCGATTCCTAATTTAGCTGATAAAGTTTGGATTAATACAGCCATTAAATTAGAAGCGAGAATTACCCAGAGTAATAAATATCCGTATTGTGATCCAGCGGCAATATTTGTCGCGAAATTGCCAGGGTCAATATAAGCGACTGAAGCAATAAAAGCAGGACCTAGGAATGGTAATAGTCTTTTTAATCCTTTCGTTTGTCCGCTTAATGCTAAATGCGCTGATTGAACAGTTGTACTTTGAGAAGGGACATGTTCATCTTTTGATATATCTTTATTCATAGTAGTTTTCCCCTTTAAAATGTTAACATAATGAAATTATTGTAAGTATTCTTATTGTTTATTTCAATACATTTAAATGTATTAGATGATATTTTTATTTGAACATAAATGTTTCCTTAGTGCAAATTATATGTCTTTATACAATGAATGGTGTAGCGTTATTAAAAATTGGGAGTTTATGGTGTGATGACGTGGGGAAACATAATGAATTAAAGGGCTGTTTTTGAAATTTATGTGAAAATAAAGCCGATAATACAGCATATTAATTGATGGAATTGCATTTGTATGATATATAATATATTGGGATTACAACATAACCATAGTGTTTTGGTGTGTAATCTTGTTTTTTTATTTTTGTTAACTGATAGAAAATAGTATAAAGAGAAGAAAATGGGATTCATTTTCTTATTATATATGTTTTGATATGAACGTTAACTTATACATGATTTTAAAAATTAGATAGGTGGTAGAAATACATTGGCAACTACAAAACCATACAGAGTATTACTATATTACATGTACACAACAATTGAAAACCCAGAAGAATTCGCGGCAGAGCATTTAGAATTTTGTAATTCACTTGAGTTAAAGGGAAGAATCCTTGTAGCTAAAGAAGGTATTAACGGAACTTGTTCTGGTACTGTAGAACAAACAGAGAAATACATGGAAGCAATGAACAACGATCCACGTTTTGACGGTATCGTATTTAAAATAGATGAAGCTGATGGTCATGCATTCAAGAAAATGCACGTGCGTCCTCGTCCAGAGTTAGTTACACTTCGTCTAGAAGATGATATTAACCCACACGAAATAACTGGGAAGTATTTAGAGCCAAAAGATTTTTATGAAGCAATGAAACAAGAAGATACAGTTATCATTGATGCGCGAAATGATTATGAATTTGATTTAGGTCACTTCAAAGGTGCGATCAAACCTGATATCGAATCATTCCGTGAATTACCAGATTGGATTCGTGAAAATAAAGAAGTACTTGAAGGCAAAAAGATTTTAACTTATTGTACAGGTGGAATTCGTTGCGAGAAGTTTTCTGGTTGGTTAGTTCGTGAAGGCTATGAAGATGTAAGTCAGCTTCACGGCGGTATTGTAACGTACGGAAAAGACCCAGAAGTACAAGGTGAGCTTTGGGATGGACAATGTTACGTGTTCGATGAGCGTATCGCTGTACCAGTAAACCAAAAAGAACATGTTATCGTTGGTAAAGACCACTTTACAGGTGAACCTTGTGAGCGCTATGTAAACTGTGCAAATCCAGAATGTAACAAGAAAATTTTATGTTCTGAAGAAAACGAAGCGAAATATTTACGTGCATGTTCTCACGAATGCCGTGTAAGCCCACGTAACCGCTACGTAATACAACATGAATTAACGGAAGAGGAAGTAGCTGCTGCATTAGAGAAAATCGAAGCAGGGAAGTAAGCTATAATAGTGTAAAAAAGTACTCCAAACTAAAATTTGGAGTACTTTTTTATGTGTGTTTTTGTCAGTTTTTGTCGGTAAGTCGATATATCTTAAAAATCGCTGATATATTTTGAGTTGCGCTGATATATTTGAAAAATCGCTGATATATTTCGAGTTGCGCTGATATAATGGTTCCGTCAAGAAGTCTGTGTAATTTGATAAGGCCCAATACATTGGTTTATCCAGTATGAATTTATAATGATTTG
>NZ_VEPX01000006.1:0-302092 GCF_006349665.1 Bacillus sp. CD3-5
TTTTTATCAGTGTTGACACATAAAAAGAGGTTCAGACACAAAAACAGGCTGTGGAAAAGACTTTCTCCACAGCCTGATAGCTCTAAAGAGCTACTTTTTTATTTTACTTCTACTGTTTCTTCTTTATGTTCATGCAATTCGCCTTTTTTAACATGAACTTTCACTTTGTAAGAACCCTTTTCTTTGAAAGTATGTTTCGTTTCATACTCCCCTTTATTTCCTTCTTTTGCTGGAATGAATTCGTGTTTTTCCACACCATCTTTCCAAATCTCAAGTTGTACTTCAGCACCAGTTAAAGCTTCTTCTTTTTGTTTTAAATGAACTTTCATTGTTGATTCAGCATTTGCTTTTATGTCACCAGCCATAAGGTGAATCATTGTATCGCTTTTATGATCGCCATGTCCTGCACCATGATCACTATTTTCTTTTTTCGCATCTTCTACTTTCGCATTTCCTACAGCCACTTTTACTTCTGGCATAACATGCATTTCACGCGCATTTGTGTGAGCGATAATATGGTATACGCCATCCGTCTCGAACGTTTTCTCTACAGCATAAACACCTTTTCCTTTATGCTTACCTTCTAGCATCTCGTGCTTTTCGTCGCCAGCTTTCCAAATTTCAAACTTTACATCATCAGCATCTGTTACCTTTTCTTTTCCTTGTGTAACAAGTGCCTGTACTTCTGTTTTTTCACCAGGTTTAATTTCTTTCGGATTTGTTTGAACTGCTACTTTTACAGCTTCTAGTTTCTGTTCTTTTTTCGGTTCTTCTTTGTTTGTATTACAGCCAGCCAATGCTAGCATCGCGATAAATAAAGTCATAATAAGTTTTTTCATCATCATTTCCTCCTTCATACTTTATTTAGTATAGAGGAAATACATTGTAATATTCTAGTCTTCTGCTGAAAACAATGTACGAAATGTTTGTGAAGTTTCTGTGAAGTGCTATAGCCTTTTGAATCTATGAAAAAAGAGCATAGTACCTATGCTCTCGGATGAAACTGTTTATATACATCTTTTAATCTAGTTTTTGAAACATGCGTATAAATTTGTGTCGTCGAAATATCTGCATGTCCAAGCATTTCTTGCACAGCACGTAAGTCTGCTCCATTTTCTAATAAATGCGTAGCAAAAGAATGACGCAATGTATGAGGTGTAAGCTCTTTTTCAATATTTGCTTCTTTCGCTAATCGTTTTAAAATTTTCCAAAATCCTTGTCTTGATAATCGATTGCCATGATGGTTTAAAAAGAGTGCATCTACTACTTTTTTCCCCATCAATTCTCTTCTTCCCTTTTCAATATACTTTTGAATCGCTTCCGTCGCTAAACTTCCTAGTGGAATAATTCTTTCTTTATTCCCTTTCCCTATGCATCGAACAAATCCCATCGTTAAATGTACATCTTCTAAATTTAATGCAATTAATTCCGAAACACGAAGTCCTGTTGCATACAATAACTCTAGCATCGCTTTATCACGAACCCCAAAAGCGCTCGTCATTTTTGGTGTCTGCAGTAACGCCTCTACTTCATCAACTGACAATACTTTCGGTAATTTCCGTTCTCCTTGCGGCGTTTCAATATGTACGGATGGATCGTGCTCTACCGCTCGTTCACGAAGTAAAAATTGGTGAAACGAACGAATCGATGCAATATGACGAGCTAATGTTTTCGAAGATTTTCCGTTTTCTTTTAAGTGCTGCAGAAAGTTAACAATGTGCAAGCGTGTCACTTCGTGAAAGCTTTTCGCTTGTTCTACATTTTGCAAATACTTTACATAACTTTTTAAATCACGTTCATAAGATACTACTGTATTTTTCGCTAGTCCTTTTTCAACAACCATATAATGAATAAAATCTTTTAATTGATCTTCCAATCTACACTACTCCCCATTTTCATAGAAAAACATCATTCTATTTACGAAAGCATCCTTTGCCGGCTCTTCATTCCCTGATACTTTTTCTACAGTCTCTTCTTTTGGCTTTTCATAACGATGATAGCTTTCATATTCTTCATTTATCCATAGTATAGCGAAATAAAACAAAATCGTACAACTTGTAAATAATAAAAATACTTTTATCCCATCAAAAGTTAATTTTAAAGCTCGGCGCATTGTAAATTCCTCCAAAATATAAGTTATTACAACATATGCCAAGCTTTCACCAATTTATACCTTATTCAAATAAAAAACCTCTTCCTAGTTAAATAGGAAAAGGTTATTTTTCATCCGTTTCATTTTCTTGACAATTTTTACAAATCCCATGGAATGTTAAACGATGATCCTTCACCTTAAAGCTCCAGTCATGTTCTACTTTCCTTTCCACTTCACCAAGTAAATCTTCTTGTATTTCTTGTACAGCACCACATTGTGTACAAATCAAATGATGGTGGAAACGCTGCGCACCTTCTTGGCGTAAGTCATAGCGTGAAACACCGTCTCCGAAGTTAATCTTATCGACAACTTTTAACTCAGATAATAGTTCTAAAGTTCGATAGACGGTTGCTAATCCGATCTCTGGCGACTTTTCTTTTACAAGGAGGTAAACATCTTCTGCGCTTAAATGATCTTCTTCATTTTCTAGCAGCACACGAACTGTTGCTTCACGTTGCGGTGTTAATTTGTAGCTCGCTGCATGTAATTGCTTCTTAATTCGTTCAATTCTTTCTTCCATTCGGTACTACTCCCTCCTCGCCACTCTTACACCATTATATCAGAAGAAGGGCTTCTGTCAAAAGAAAAACAATAAAAACAAATTGATAATTATTCTCATAAAGTATTTATTGTTTATTAATAGCCTCAACGACTTCTTTCATTAAAACTGGTGATGCATAAGCCTCTACACTTGAAGCAAGAGCTAACACCGCTCCAATTACAAGAAAGAAGCATGTATAACGGATCAATAATGGTAATAGCGGCTCAGTTATTTTTCGGATAAATTGATGCCTAATCATGCGTAAGGAAAAACTTGCGGCAATTGTTGTCATAACGAGAAATACTGGGATGATAATGAGATTTTGTGGCAATACAGAAACGAATGCTAATAATAATCCATTCCATCCATGCTGACTTACTAAGAAACCTACTGTAAATCCGACAACTACTCCTTTTGCAAATAATAAAATAAAAATGAGTGGCAATCCAATAATTGAAATCCCTAAAATCCAAATAAATCCAATGTATTTTAATTGTGAAAAGTAACTTTCTCGAAACATTTCGCCTGCAATAGCAAATTCTCCTTTAGAAACTTGTCCAAAAAAACGTTGCAAATAAAATGATAAATCTTGTTTTTGATTTAATTGTAAACTATTTACAAGAATCGCTCCAAATATTACTCCCATCAATAACAAAACAGCGTTAAATATATATAATGAAGAGTTTTCCTGTATGTGAGACATTACACGGTCTTGCCAAGTTTTTCTCCACATTTTTCTTCCCTCCGTTCACACTCTTACTAAAAATGTATGAAAGAAAGAAAAAAGTATGACGAATTAACATTGAAATTCCGCTCTACTTTGCTAAACTAAAAAGTAGAGAATAGGAGGGATTTCTCTTGAAACCATTATTATTAGATTTTCCAACATTATTTCAAACTGAACGCTTACAGGTTCGTAAGCCATTTCCAGGTGATGGTGCAGAAGTGTATGAAGCAATACAAGCTTCTCTAGAAGACTTAGTACCGTGGATGCCAATTAACGCTGAAACAGAAGAAAGTGCTGAAGAAATCGTTCGTAACGCTCACGGACAGTTTTTACTTCGTGAAACACTTGATTTTCACTTATACGATAAAGTATCTGGTACATTCATCGGAGCTATAACGCTCAAGCCTGAAAACTGGGATATTCCAAAGTTTTCACTTCACTTCTGGCTACATAGCGCTTATACAAAACAAGGCTATATGACCGAAGCTGTGAAAGGTGCCATTCAATTTGCCTTTGATAAGCTAAGCGCTCGAAGAATTGAAATTCGTATTGATGCAACAAATACAAATGCATGTAACTTAGCAGAACGTTTAGAATTTATTCTAGAAGGTACAATGGAAAATGATTTCATAGCACCAGATGGTAGCTTACGTGATGCACGCGTATATGCAAAAATTAATTAAAAACACTCGCCTTTGGCGAGTGTTTATTTTTGTAGTTGTAAATATTGTACTGCAAACATCGTCTTCGCATCGTGAATACGAAGATCTTTCATAAGAGTAGTTGCTTCTTCTAATGATACTTCCATTAATTCCACAAACTCATCTTCATCTAACGCAGCTTTATTTTCTTTTTTCGTCAAACCTGTCGCTTTATATACATATAAAATTTCATCTGCAAATCCTGGAGATGTATAGAAAGAAGTAATAAGCTCCATATTTTCACATACATAACCTGTTTCCTCTTCTAATTCACGAACTGCTGTCACCTCAGGTTTTTCACCTGGCTCTAACTTGCCAGCTGGAATTTCTATAATCGCCTTTTCAAGCGCTTTACGATACTGCTCAACAAGCACAATTTTCCCCTCATCAGTAATAGCAATAATAGCAACTGCACCAGGGTGATTTACAATTTCACGTTTACTCATTGCTCCATTTGGTAATACTACATCATCAACACGAACTTTTATAACTCTACCATCAAAAATCGGCTCAGTTTTTACTGTTCTCTCTGCAAGATTACTCATACTACTTCATCTCCCTGTTCTATTTCCTATTCTTTCCTCATACATTTTACCACATTGAAAGGAGCGTGATAGAAATGAAAGTTTATATTTTACCAAATCGCGTCACTTTAGTCGGAAAAGCATGGCAAATTCGCCATAAGCTAAAACAATATGGCAAAGAGTATACAACTGTACAAGAATGGATTACAGCAACTAAAAAGTAAACGTTTGTCAACCTCTTTTCCCTTGCGTACAATAAGAATAAGGAGAAGGAGAAGGAGGTTGAACTATGAAAAAACGTCAATTAGGAAACTCAGATTTATTTGTGACAGAAATGGGACTTGGCTGTATGTCCCTCGGTACATCTGAAAAAGAAGCCCTGCGTATTATTCATGAAGCAATCGATTTAGGAATCAATTTTTTTGATACAGCGGATTTATATGATTATGGATTAAACGAAGAATTTGTTGGAAAAGCCTTAAAAGGAAAACGAGACCAAATTATCCTTACAACGAAGGTTGGGAATCGATGGACAGAAGAAAAAAACGGCTGGTCTTGGGATCCTTCTAAAAATTACATAAAGGCTGAAGTGAAAGAAAGTTTACGTAGACTTCAAACTGATTATATTGATCTTTATCAACTTCACGGCGGGACGATTGAAGATCCTGTAGATGAAGTAATTGAAGCCTTTGAAGAATTGAAAAAAGAAGGTATCATACGCCATTACGGTATTTCTTCTATACGTCCAAATGTCATCCGTGAATATGCACAGCGTTCAAATATCGTTAGTGTTCTAATGGAATATAGCCTTTTGAATCGTCGCCCTGAAGAATGGTTCCAGCTTCTTAATGAACATCAAATTAGCGTCATTGCTCGCGGACCACTTGCGAAAGGAATATTAACTGATAACAATACAAGAAAGATAGAAAGAGTAAAAGAAAAAGATTACCTTTCTTATTCTTACGATGAATTATATGCGACGCTTGCGAATGTAAAAGAAATAATTGGAGAAAACTCCTTAACTGGAACAGCTATTCAATATTGCTTACATAACGAAACTGTTGCAGCTGTTATACCTGGTGCAAGCTCTATTGGGCAATTACGAGAAAATGCACAAGCTAGTAAACAAACACAGTTAACAACAGCAGAATATACACAGCTTCAGCAAATTGTGAAATGTAATACGTACGCATTACACCGATAAAAAGACGCTACCATACTGGTAGCGTCTTTTTATAACGTATCATATTTATCAGGATTCGTTCCTACATGTAAATTACGATTTAACGTATTAATTTGAGTCATCTCTTCTTCTGTTAATGAAAAATCAAAGATAGAAAAATTCTCCTGAATGCGAGATGGTGTAACAGACTTAGGAATCGTCACAATCCCGCTTTGAATATCCCACCTTAATATAACTTGCGCAGGTGTTTTTTCATATTTAGTAGCAATGGCCTGAATAATCGGGTGCTGAAATACTTCTCCGCCCCTCATTAATGGACTCCATGCTTCCATTTGAATTTGCTCACCTTGACAGAAATTACGCAATTCAAATTGTGTTAACATGGGATGAAGTTCCACTTGGTTTACCATCGGCTTTACTTTGCAATTTGGTAATAGCAGTTCTAAATGATGTTTATGGAAGTTAGAAACACCAATCGCGCGCACTTTACCTTCTTCATACAGTTTTTCTAATGCTCGGTACGTATCAACATACTTCCCTCTTATTGGCCAATGTATTAAATATAAATCTACATAGTCCATTTGTAATTTTTTTAAGCTTTTCTCAAACGCCTCAAGTGTTTCCTCGTATCCTTGATCATCGTTCCAAACTTTTGTTGTAATAAAGATGTCTTCTCTCGGAATCCCTGATTCACGAACTGCTTCTCCGACACCGCTTTCATTTTCATATACAGTTGCTGTATCAATCGAACGGTATCCAACTTCTAACGCTGTTTTTACTGCTTGTTTTACTTCGTCGCCTTCTTTCGCTTTATAAACGCCTAAACCAATCATCGGCATTTTTACGCCATTATGAAGTGTAGTTGTTGGAATGTGCACAGTCGTCTCCCTTTCATCATTACATTTTTTTATAAGCCACCACTTTATTTGAACAAGATTCAACCAAAAAGTCAAAACATATGTACAGTTTACATAATAAACTTATATACTTTCTAAAATAATGCGAACTCATTCATTCACTTATTTTCCATCCATTTCTTCGCTTTTTCATCAACATTACGTACAAACTCAGTTTTCCCTTCCGAATATAACTCACCATCATATGTATACTTTTCAGCTAATTCTTTCTTTAAAGTTGCATATGCCTCAGCTTCTTCACAATGAGCCATCATATAATCACGAAATGCTAAATGCCTTACTATCTCAGGGTTTCCTTTTTCAAACACATGTAAGTGATACGAGCGTTTTTCCTCCGTTCCATGAATAAAATAACGGCGTCTTGAAATACCATTCTCCCCTTTTACGATATAGCCAAGCTCTTCAAAACGTTCATTCCACCTATCTACTCTGTCGATACTCTCTACTTCCATAATCATATCTATAATTGGTTTCGCTGCCAGTCCTGGCACCGACGTACTTCCAATATGATGGACCTTCACCTTTTCTGGCATCGCCGCTTTTAATCTTTCAGCCTCCATTTGAAATTTTTCACCCCAATGATTTTCATGCGGAACAACTACAATTTTTCTCATTCTAACTCCCCTTTTCTTACAAGCTCGTCAAAAAAATGATCAGCGTTATTCACTGATCATTTTCGTTATTATTTAAAGTCTTTCCAAGTAAGGTTACTTTCACTTAACAGTTCTTCAAATGATTTATTCTTTTCACGTTCTTTTTGTTCTTGACGCTTTCTTTCCAGTTCTGCTGCCTCTTTTTTCTCTTCTCTCACTTGCAACTCTTTCTTCTTATTTTTTAATTGCTGCATGAGTGAATCGTTTAATTGATCACCTAATGTAAGCGATTCTTTCTTTGGTTGATTCATTTGCGATTGTCTTTGCATTTGTCTTTGTTTCTTTTTCTTCATGCTGCTCACCTTTTACTTTTTTCTCCATTATAGTAGATACACCATGAAATCGACAACAAAAAAGGAGCGTTACTCTATTATTCACTTTTTGTAAATATGTTAATTTTTCGAAAAAACCATTTTTTTGTCTAGATATAATCCTATGAATCTATTAAAATTATGTCGTATGATGTCAGATTATAAAAAAAGGAGAATTAGATTATGTGGAAAAAAATCATTCCTGCTGTTGCCGTTTTAAGCACCATTACTTTTTCAACCGTATTTGCTGCTCCCCCATCCCAGACTCCAGCTGAACAAAACCGCTACATAGACGTACAAATGCTTGGTATTAATGATTTCCATGGACAACTAGATACTGTTAAAAAAATTAATAACAAAGAAGCTGGTGGCGCTGATTACTTAGCTACTTATTTAAAAGAACGTAAAAAGCAAAACCCGAATACACTTCTCGTACACGCTGGCGATATTGTCGGAGCTAGTCCACCAGTTTCAGCATTGTTACAAGACGAACCAACGATTGAATTTTTAAATGACTTAAAATTTGATGTTGGTACAATCGGAAACCACGAATTTGATGAAAGTATTGATGAAATGAAACGTCTCATTTACGGTGGCTATCACGAAAAAACAGGGAATTTCAAAGGTGCAAATTTCCCTTATGTCGCTGCAAACTTCTATAATAAATCCACTGGCCGCTTATTTTTACCGCCATTTACTGTAAAAATGGTAAATGGTGTGCCTGTAGGATTCATTGGCGTAGTTACAACTGATACACCAAATGTCGTGATGCCTACTATGCTTAAAAATGTAGAAATCACTGACGAAGTAGAAGCAATTAATAAATCAACGCAGCAATTAAAGCGTCTTGGCGTTAAATCCATTGTCGTCCTTGCTCATGTCGGTGGAACAACAGATGAGTCTGGTGTGACAAATGGAGACCTTACTCGAATTGCAAATGAAACAGATCCGGAAGTTGATGTTATTTTTGGTGGGCATAGTCACACGTATGTAAATGGTACTGTAAATAATAAACTAATCGTCCAAGCGAACTCTTACGGAATGGCTTTCTCAGATGTAGATGTAACAATTGATCGTAAAACAAAAGATATTGTAAAGAAAAAAGCTGAAGTTGTTACAACATACCATGAAGGTGTAGAACCTGATAAACAAGTAAAGAAAAAACTAGATCAATATAAAGAAAAAATTGCACCGCTTGTAAATGAAGTTGTCGGAAAATCTACAGCACCTATCGACCGTAAACAAAATGATGCTGGTGAGTCCACTCTTGGAAATTTAGTTGCCGATGCCCAGCGCCAAACGATGCAAACTCAAATCGCACTTATGAATCCGGGCGGCATTCGTAATGACTTAGATGCTGGCGATATTACATGGGGCGAATTATACGGCATTCAGCCTTTTGGAAACCAATTAATTAAAGTAGATTTAACAGGTCAAGATATTCGCGACATTTTAAATCAACAATGGCAAAAAGGAACGACGAGAATGCTTCAAATTTCAGGTATTCAATATACGTGGGATGCAAATAAACCAAACGGTCAAAAAGTTACAAATATACGTTTAACAAACGGTGAAGAATTATCTCCATCTAAAACGTATAGCGTAGTGGCAAATGCCTTTTTAGCTTCTGGCGGTGATGGATTTGTATCATTTAAAAATGGTAAAAATCCAGAGACTGGTCCAAACGACTTTGAAGCGCTAGTCGATTACGTAAAACAATTAAAAGAACCTATTCAGCCAATTATCGATGGTAGAATTCAAAAAACAAATTAAGTACACTCATAATAAACAATCTTAATTTTTCATCGTAAAAGATACACATAAACCTTTTATCCGTCATATATGTGAAACCTAAAAAGGATACTCGTTCTTACAATGAACATAGTATCCTTTTCTTTATTTATCAATATGTGATGTGTTGTTAAAATCATATTGTTGTAAAAATTGTTGTAACGCCTCTTCTACAAGTTTAGATTTTTGAATTCCTTTCGATTCTGATATAACGTCTAGTTTTGCTAATATTTCTTTATTAATAGAAAAGGTACGTTTCTTTTTTTCTGTACTTATATTCATCATGGGCGCAATTACTTCTTCTTTCTTTCTTAATAACTCATAAATACTTTGTAATTGTTCATAAATTAATAGTTGATAATCCGTTTTCGCATATTGAAGGGCTGTCGCTTCTTGGAGTTGTAAGTGACGCGGTTCTTCTCCATCTCCTACAAAAATACGCTTTTTCTGTTCTCCATCATATTCGTATCCAATCAATCTTAATTTCTTCGATAATGTATACGGGCTTATTTCAAGACGTTTTGCTATAATAGCGATGGATTCACGCCTATTTAAACAATCGATAATTTCTCCAATCGTCACAATTTCCCTCCTCCCATATTGAAATGACACTAGTATGGTATGTTACAATGATTTTCTAACAGTATATGCAAAACGAATAGCCTGTGCGATTCATACGATTTTAGAAAAGGAGGTTTTCAATATGCTTTTTCGTAGCAATACCCCGCAGTTCTATAATGAAAATAAAAAACTCATTCCTAATAGTATCGCTACGATGGAAAGCGTTATGATTAACAACCGAAAACAAACTCTCCTTATGCGCGGGCAAAACGTAGAGCAGCCTATTTTATTATGCTGTCACGGTGGACCAGGCATGGCACAAATCGGATTTATTCGTCATTTTCAAAAAGAATTGGAGAAACACTTCATCGTAATTAATTGGGATCAGCGCGGGGCAGGTAAATCCTTTTCAATGAAAGATTTCGGAGCAAATTTTACAATCGAACAATTCATTTCCGATGCAAAAGAAGTGATTCAATATGTACTTAAAAAATTCAATAAACAGAAACTATTTCTCGCTGGTCATTCTTGGGGAAGTATTATCGGGCTTAACATAGCACACTATTATCCACAATATATCGAGGCTTATATCGGTATTGGGCAAATTGTACATATGAAACAAAACGAGGAATTACTATATCAGCATTTAATTCGTTCTGCAAAAAAATATAATCATAAAAAAGCATTAGCGTCCCTTTTAAAATTAGGAAAACCGCCATTTTTAGATACGAGACGCCTTATTATTCAAAGAAAATGGCTTGGCACATTCGGAGGTGCAATCCAAAACGGATCTTCCTTTTCTTTCATACGAAAAGGCTTCTTTTCTCCCGAATATACACTATTAGATTGGTTCAAGTTTCTCGCAGGAAATTTAAAATCTGGCGTTTTATGGGAAGAAATGTTGACAGTCGATTTCTTTTCTTCTATTACGAGTTTATCTACTCCAGTTTATTTTTGTTCTGGTCGCTATGATTATCAAACTCCTTATGCACTCGTTCAGGAATATTGTGATGTAATAGAAGCACCGATAAAAAAGATGATTTGGTTCCCAAATTCAGCACATTCTCCCGATTTAGAAGAGCCAGAATTATTCGCTCGTTCTTTACAATCCATTAAACAAGAGCTAGCTTTTCACCATTAGTAATAAAAGGCTCTTTTACATTTCATAAAAAACATTTTATAATAATATGTCGCAACTATGTATAAATCTAGCAAGGTGATTCATATTTCCTTGCCTTAACACAATAAAATTTTGGGGAGATTACATTTATTATGAATGCTGTACTCATTGCAGTAGCAGTTATGCTATTGCTTAGTTTGTTACGTGTCCAGGTCATTGTCGCCATCATTGTTGGAGCTTTAACAGGCGGACTTATCGGTGGACTCGGTATTTCAGAAACGATTAACACTTTTACAACTGGTCTTGGAAACAGTGCTCCAATCGCTTTAAGTTATGCAATGCTTGGTGGTTTCGCTATTTCTCTTTCCAAAACCGGACTTCCAGATGCTATGATTCAAACTGCATTAAAGTGGATTGGCAATGAACAAGACACGAAAAAACAAGTTTACTCTAAAATACTTATTCTATTTATCATTTTAACGATGGCTTGTTTCTCACAAAATGTGATTCCTGTTCACATCGCTTTCATCCCCATCTTAATCCCAGCACTTTTAAAAGTATTAAATGAGCTGAAAGTGGATCGCAGACTTGTTACATGTATTATTACATTCGGATTGATTACTCCTTATATGTGGATTCCAGCAGGATTCGGAAAAATTTATCATGACGTATTACAAACAAATGCTGCGCAAAGCGGTCTTACATTTGATGTCGCACTTATTCCAAAAGCAATGACCATTCCAGCAATCGGTATGATTATCGGATTATGTGTGGCAGTATTTATTACATACCGAAAACCTCGTACGTATGAAACAGAACAAATTCATACTACTGAAAATGAAATCGTTCCCTATACAAAACGAAGCATTACTTTCGGGCTAGTATCTATCTTAGCTACATTAACTGTTCAATTAGCAACAGAATCAATGATTTTCGGCGCTCTAGCGGGGATTATCGTTTTATCAGTTAGTGGTAGTCTACCTCTTAAAGAAGCTGATGCAATTTTAACAAGCGGAATGCGTATGATGTCCTTTATCGGATTTGTTATGATTTCTGCCGCTGGGTTCGGAGCTGTTCTTCGAAAAACAGGACATGTTGAATCTCTTGTACAAACGAGTGCACATATAATTGGGAATAACAAACCACTCGCTGCATTTCTTATGCTTGTAATTGGACTGCTCGTTACGATGGGGATTGGATCATCTTTTTCAACCATCCCTATTTTAACAACAATTTTTGTACCTCTCTGTATTCAGCTTGGATTTAGTCCAATGGCCACCATTGCAATTATCGGTACAGCCGGAGCGCTAGGAGACGCAGGATCTCCAGCATCAGATAGTACACTTGGACCAACATCCGGTTTAAATGCTGATGGTCAACACCATCATATATGGGATACGTGTGTACCAACTTTTTTACATTACAATATACCGTTACTTATATTCGGCTTTATTGCCGCAATTACATTATAAAAGGTGCGTTTTATACGCACCTTTTACTTTTTTATTTTTCCCTTTAATTGTTGCAATGCTATTTTCCCATTTTCTTCGATACAACTTTCCATTTGCATAAATGACGGACCTGCCCACTCACTGTCTATACTCCCGTTCAGTCCAATAATTTTCAATTTATCCGGTATACGGATATTTAATTTTTTTGCTGCTCGAATTAACTCAAAGGTAATCTTATCACTTGAAGTTACAATTCCATCTATATACGGATAAGTTTGCAATAATGTAACAAACTGTTTATTCGTATACCCTTGTACACATTCTTCTCGATAAGAGATTCCTTCCTCCCAAACAGCGTCTAAAAATCCTGATATGTACTCTTCCATTTCTTCACTATCTTCGCCCTCACCGAAATAAGCAAGAAAGTGACAATCTTTTTCTTTTAATAAAGAGACCGCTCTTTGGCCACTTTCATAATAATTTGCATGAGATTTTTCTTCATCAATCACAACAAACGGAAGTGGGATTTCTCCTATACTTTTAAAAACGGATCTTGTCAAAATAACACCTGCAACGTTATTTTCCTTCAACATATGTATGTATCTATCTTTATTCTCTATATTACAAACAATAATTTGATATCCTTCTTTATACGCTATTTCCTCAATACAATGTAGCAAAGTGATGTTTGATGGGTCATATAGATTATCTACAAGTAATGCAATTATCGTTGAATTCTCTTTAAATAGTGGCTTTGCTACACTATTTGGCCTATAACGTAATTCCTCAATTGCTTCCTTTACTTGTTTTACTGTGTCCTCATGAACGTATCCTTTTTCATTTATAACTCGTGAAACGGTTGCGACTGAAACACCTGCCAATTTTGCAACATCACGTATAGTTGCCACATCGTCACCCCTTAATATGGTAATAGATTACAATTTTACGGTAACCTAAATTACAATATTCGTCAAGGTTAATAATTTATATTTCTGAAAATTGTTACATCATTACACTAAACTATATTCTAATTGAATTTCATGTAAAATCGGGATATTATCATACCCAATGCGCGGAATTTCTTTCTTTATTTTTCGTGCCTCTTCCACCGCATTTACATATAAATTCGTCATCAAAAAATTACGTTTTTGGTAAAAACGTAACGCATTTATATTATCATTTGTTGTTATAAGCCAAACCTTCCTGCACCGTTCTTCTTCTGCAACTCGTAATACACAATCCACAAGTTTTGTCCCTATTCCTTTTCTTTCTTCAAAGCTATCTAACGATACAATTTCGCACATATTTCTGATCAATTCATACGTTACAATTCCGATTATTCTGTCTTCTGAGAGTGCAACAAATCCTGGCAACTCTTCTAACTGATGTCCCTTACCACGTGAAACCATCAATGAACTCCCCCAGTTCTCACACATGAACATTCGAATTGTTTCTTTCATCGCTGGCGTAATTTTTTGTATATGCACCATTTCCTATTTCTCCCCTTTTCTATCCTTGTGATACAATATAAGTGTATCACATGTAACGGTATTTGGAGGATGAGGTAAAGTATGAAACGTTTTTTTGCAGCATTGTTTACTATACTAGGTGCGATAACTGCCCTTGGGATTTTCTTTACAAATAAGGTGATGTACTTAAAGAAAAAAACAGAGGAGGAAATACTCGAAAGAGAAACGAAAAAACATTTTCGTATAGAGGATTTTGAAGCTCTTCATAAAGAAGAAATTCATATTCCTTCGCAATTCGGATATGATCTTCACGGATATTACATTCCTGCTGGTCATTCCAATAAGTTTATGATTTTCTGTCACGGCGTAACTGTAAATAAAATGAACTCTGTAAAATATGCAAGGTTATTTTTAAACAGAGGATATAATGTCGTTATTTATGATCATCGTCGTCATGGTAAAACTGGCGGAAAAACAACAAGCTATGGATACTATGAAAAGCATGATTTAAAATCTGTAGTTGACTGGCTAAAAGATCGTTTTGGAACAAATATAACACTCGGTATTCATGGTGAATCGATGGGCGCTGCAACACTTCTTCAGTACGCAGGACTTGTAGAAGATGGTGCTGACTTCTATATTGCAGATTGTCCTTTCTCTGATTTCTACGGACAATTACAGCACCGTTTAAAGGTTGAATTCCATTTACCGAAATGGCCTTTATTACCTTTAGCAAATGCTTTCTTAAAAGTGCGTGACGGTTATACGATTCGCGAAGTTTCACCAATCGATTGTATAAAAAACATTAACAATCCCGTTCTCTTTATTCATAGTAAAGATGACGATTATATTTTAGCTGATATGACAAAAGCGTTATATGAAGCAAAAGAGAATAATAAACAACTTTATATTGCAGAACACGGCGCACACGCTTGCTCTTATAACGAAAATAAAGAAGAGTATGAAGCAGCCATTGATCAATTTTTAAACTCATATGTAAAAGAAACAAAAAACAGGCTTGCATAAGCCTGTTTTTTTATTGCGCTAAAACGTCTGTAACTTGTTCCATATTTTCAGAAATCCACTTTATTGCATCATCTAACGTTGGAAATTCTGTCGTTTGAAATGTTACCTCATCTTGCAGTAACCAAACATCCTTTGACTCTTGTCCTACACCAGCAATGGACCAGTGTAACAAACTATATGGATGATTATCATTCAAAAATGATGCCCACGTGCGCTCATTTGCAATATTTCGTAATGTACGTAATTGTTTATCCATCTTTCGTCACCTTACTCTAGTCAGTTATAAAAAACATTATAACACTCTCTTCTCTTCCAAAGAAAGTGCTCTTTTCATATTGTCAAGTACTTCTCTTGATTATATGATGAAATTAAGCGTTTGGGAAGGAGGGATAGCGTTGGCTAAAGTACAAATTAAAGTAAATGATAATGGCTCTTTTCGCGTTACAGGGGACGTGGAATTAGTTGATTCACAAGGGAATGTATTCCCAGCAAAACCGGCATTTTCTTTATGCCGTTGTGGTTTATCAAAAAATATGCCTTATTGCGATGCTTCGCATAAAGGTAAATTCGAATCTGTTGTTAGAGCACCAGAGGCAGAATAATTTCACATGTGACATGCACATTTTTTTGTGCATGTTTTTCTTTTTTACAACTCCGTTACATCCCTTCTCCTTACAACATTTTTCATACTTTTGTCTCCATGCCAGACCGCCTGTATTTTCACACAATTCTTCACATTCGAATATTTTTCACTAGCCTTTTTTCTTTTTTGTGCTATAATTTGAGCAAACAACATCCTTCGGGGTCGGGTGAAATTCCCAACCGGCGGTGATGAGGTGCAAACTTCTAAGTCCGTGACCCGTTTTCAACTCGAAAACGGTGGATCTAGTGAAACTCTAGGGCCGACAGTATAGTCTGGATGGGAGAAGGATATGTTTTCTAGTAATTTTATATAGCGAATACACTTTTATTTCAGTATGCATATTTTTATAGATTCAATTCAAATCTATATATATGTTTTATTTTGTATACTTTTCTTTCTATACTGGAATAAAAAGAGACGACTAGCGCTTGAAAAATTTGATATTTTGCTAGGTTTTTTCCTTATGCAAAAATATCAATCATCGTTAGGTTTCTTTCCTATACTTTCGTATTCGAACTATATTTCTAGAAATCACGTCTCCCAAACCTCAAGGATATTAAGTCCTTGAGGTTTTTTGATTTTTTCAGGAGAGGTGAAAAGAATGACAGATCAAGAATATATGAGGATTGCCCTGCAGTTAGCAGAAGGAACATCTGGGCAAACAAGTCCAAATCCTATGGTTGGTGCTGTTGTTGTAAAAGACGGAAACATCGTCGGTATGGGAGCTCATTTACGTGCTGGTGAAGAACACGCAGAAGTTCATGCTCTTCATATGGCTGGTGACAAAGCAAAAGGAGCTACCGTGTATGTAACACTTGAACCATGTAGCCATTTTGGAAAAACACCACCTTGCTGTGAATTGCTCATCAAAAAAGAAGTCAAACGGGTTGTAATTGCTGCTCTTGATTGCAATCCGCTCGTTTCTGGTAACGGAAAAAGAAAATTAGAGGAAGCTGGCATCGAAGTAACTACCGGTGTTCTGGAAGCAGAAGCAGTTTTATTAAATCGCTACTTTTTTCACTACATGAAAACGAAACGTCCATTTGTAACAATAAAAACAGCGATGAGCTTAGACGGAAAAACAGCAACCGTTACTGGTGAAAGTAAGTGGATTACAGGTGAAGAAGCACGAGCTGATGTTCACCAATACCGCCATACACATGATGCTATTCTCGTTGGAGTGAATACAGTTATAGCTGATAATCCGCATTTAACAACAAGAATTCCTAACGGGGGTAAACATCCTATACGCGTTATTTTAGATACTCATTTACGAACGCCACCATCTTCTCATGTCATAACAGATGGTTTAGCACCGACATGGATTTTTGTTGGTAAGGATGTAAATAAAGAGAAAATAGCTTCTTATGAATCTGAAAATATAGTGATATTCCAAATGAAAACGAAGCAAATTGAAATACAAGATATTTTAGATTTACTCGGCGAAAAACAAATCCTATCTCTTTTCGTTGAGGGTGGGCAAACAGTTCATGCAAGGTTCTTACAAACAAACAATTTCAATGAAATTGTAACTTATATAAGCCCAAAATTAATTGGCGGGAAAGATGCCCCTACTTTATTTGGCGGCAATGGTTTTTCAACATTACAAGATGCACTTTCCTTGAAAATTCAAGAGATGAAACAAATTGGCGACGATATAAAGATTGTTGCTCATGCCCAAAGTGAGGTGACGGAATGTTTACAGGAATTGTAGAAGAATTAGGAACGATTGCAAACATGCAACAAAGCGGAGAAGCGATGAAGTTAACAATCCATGCAAATACAATTTTATCAGATGTTCACTTAGGTGATAGTATCGCGGTGAACGGTATTTGCTTAACTGTAACGAGTTTCACAACAACTTCATTCACAGTAGACGCAATGCCTGAAACGATGCAATCAACATCACTTCGCATGCTTAAACCGCAATGTAAAGTAAATTTAGAACGTGCAATGGCGGCAAACGGACGATTTGGTGGACATTTCGTTTCAGGGCATATTGATGGCATTGGGACGATTTTAAGCAAAAAACAACACTATAATGCCGTCTATTACAAAATAACTATTGCTGATGAATTATTACGCTATTGTTTGCATAAAGGATCCGTTGCTGTTGATGGAACGAGTTTAACAATATTTGATATAGACGAATCTTCCATTACCATTTCACTCATCCCGCACACAGTAAGCGAATCTGTTATCGGAGAAAAGAACGCCGGTGACATCGTAAACATTGAGTGCGACATGATTGGTAAATATATTGAACGCTTTATTTCTAAACCTGTAAAACGAACAAATTCAATGACCGAAAGCTTTTTACAAGAAAACGGATTTCTATAAGGGGGAAGCATGATGTTTCATCGTATTGAAGAAGCTCTAGAAGATTTAAAACAAGGAAAAGTCGTTATCGTATGTGATGATGAAAACCGCGAAAATGAAGGCGACTTTATCGCTTTAGCAGAGTATATTACGCCAGAAACAATTAACTTTATGATTACACATGGGCGTGGCCTCGTTTGTGTACCAATTACGGAAGAGTACGCAGAACGTCTACAATTAGAACCAATGGTAGCTCATAATACAGATTCGCATCATACTGCATTTACAGTGAGCATTGATCATGTTTCTACAACAACTGGGATTAGTGCCCACGAACGTGCAACTACAATAAAAGAATTGTTAAATCCTGCATCAAAAGGTGCTGATTTCAATCGTCCGGGACATATCTTTCCATTAATTGCGAAAGAAGGCGGTGTCCTGCGCCGTGCTGGTCATACAGAAGCTGCTGTCGATTTAGCACAGCTTTGCGGAGCGGAACCAGCTGGCGTCATTTGCGAAATTATTAATGAGGACGGTACGATGGCACGCGTACCTGATTTACTACAGTGTGCAAAACAATTTGATATAAAAATGATTACAATAGAAGATTTAATTGCTTATCGCCGCCACCATGAAACATTAGTGACGCGAGAAGTGGAAATTACATTACCTACAGATTTCGGTACTTTCCATGCAATTGGCTATTCTAATTCATTAGACTCGAAAGAGCATATCGCACTCGTAAAAGGTGATATTTCAACAGGAGAGCCTGTACTTGTACGCGTTCATTCAGAGTGCTTAACAGGAGATGTATTTGGCTCGTGCCGCTGTGATTGCGGACCACAACTCCATGCTGCCCTTGCTCAAATTGAGCGTGAAGGAAAAGGCGTTCTTCTTTATATGAGACAAGAAGGACGAGGTATTGGGCTTCTAAATAAGCTTCGCGCTTATAAGTTACAAGAAGAAGGGTTCGATACTGTAGAAGCAAATGAAAAGCTTGGATTCCCAGCGGATTTGCGTGATTATGGTATCGGTGCTCAAATTTTGAAAGATTTAGGTTTACAACATTTACGATTATTAACGAATAATCCACGAAAAATTGCTGGCTTACAAGGTTACGATTTAGAAGTAATCGAGCGTGTACCGTTACAAATGCCAACAAAAGAAGAAAATAAAACGTATTTACAAACGAAAGTAAACAAATTAGGACATTTACTAAATTTATAATTAAAGGAGAGATTTATTATGGTATTCGAAGGTCATTTAGTTGGTACAGGATTAAAAGTTGGGGTTGTTGTTGGACGTTTTAATGAATTTATTACAAGTAAGTTACTTGGCGGAGCTTTAGACGGATTAAAGCGTCACGGTGTAGAAGAAACTGATATTGATGTTGCTTGGGTGCCTGGCGCATTCGAAATTCCTTTAATCGCTAAAAAGATGGCGAATAGCGGGAAATATGATGCTGTTATTACGTTAGGCACTGTCATTCGTGGTGCTACAACACATTACGATTACGTTTGTAATGAAGTAGCAAAAGGTGTTGCATCTTTATCACTACAAACAGACATCCCCGTTATTTTCGGTGTATTGACGACTGAAACGATCGAGCAAGCGATTGAACGCGCGGGCACGAAAGCTGGTAATAAAGGTTATGAATCCGCCGTTGCTGCAATTGAAATGGCTCACTTATCAAAACAATGGGCATAATAAAAAGAGGCTGCGGCCTCTTTTTATTTTTTTACTTTTTTCCGTACATCTTTTATTAATTCATCCATTGTTTTTCCTTCTGTTTGTATACGAAGTGTTTGTGCTGTTCTCCATACATTCTCTCTTTTCTTCGCTTCTTCTATAATAGTAATTTCTTTTCGTACTTCCTTTAAATCTTTCCCTTCTGTTTTCAATCCAAAATGTTCAGCTTTCGTTCGAAAATGTTGTTCAATTCGTTGTTGCATCTCTTTTTGTTCAGGATTTTCGGCGGCCTTAACTGGATCAGCACTTATCGCTTTTAGTAAAATGAGACAAGTCATAATCGCTAATATATATTTGTGCATGTAAAATCCTCCAACCCAATATAAAGTGAAACTTTAATCAGTGGGGGGGGCTTCATCCCCCACTGATTATTAGTTGAACCAATCGGACTTTTATGGGCAGTTGATCCCCCACCTAACTTCTTTGCTTTCGCTGCTTTTTGAGGTGTGGGTCTTACTGCCCATTAAAGTCGGATAAATTACATATTTACTATGTACAATTGGTGCTTGGAAAATTCGTCCACCAAAATTCTTTTTTTCGCTCAAAAGTCACTAGTATCAAGCGTTCACAACTATTTATTACATTTTATTTACAAAAAAAGCAAACTCTTTTACAAGTTTGCTTTTTTCCATCTTATAATGCACATTCCTCAATCTCAAACCCTAAATCTTCAATCATACCCCAGTCTGCAGTCGGTTCTTGTCCAGCTGTCGTTAAGTAGTCTCCAACAAAAATAGAGTTCGCTGCAAATAAACCGATTGGCTGTACAGAACGTAAATTGATTTCACGCCCTCCTGAAATGCGAATTTCTTTTGTTGGGTTTACAAAACGCATCATTGCCAGCACTTTTAAACATTCTACTGGCGTTAACTCCTTTTGTCCTTCAAGCGGTGTACCCTTCACAGCAACAAGGAAATTACATGGAATGGAATCTGCATCTATACGTTGTAATTCGAATGCAATTTCAGCGCGTTCTTCTATTGTCTCTCCCATTCCAAAGATTGCCCCAGAACATGGTGAAATACCCGCTTGTTTCGCTTTTTGAACTGTATCAACACGATCGTCATACGTATGAGTGGAGCAAATACTTTCGTAATTATTCGCATGTGTATTTAAGTTGTGGTTATAACGGTGTACACCCGCTTCCGCTAAACGTCCTGCTTGATCTTCGTTTAAGAAACCTAAACAACAACAAATCTTTAAATCTGTCGTTTCACGAATCTCCTTAACGGCTCCAATTACGTGATTTACCTCTTTATCAGTCGGACGACGACCAGATGCCACAATACAATACGTACCCGCTTTACGGCGAATTGCTTCGTGTGCTCCTTCTACAATCTTTTCCTGCGTTAGCCATGCATATTTATCAATCGGTGCTTCTGAAATAATAGACTGTGAACAATATCCGCAATCTTCAGGGCATAATCCAGACTTCGTATTAATAATCATATTTAATTTTACTTTCTTACCAAAGTGATGGTGGCGAATGATATACGCAGCATTCATAATTTCTAAAATCTCTGTATCGTCAGCCTCTAATATCGCTATTGCATCTTCTTTCGTAATCACTTTCTCTTCTACGACGTCGTATGCAAGTTTTTTCCAATCCCTTTTTGTTTGTACTTGTTTCATTTCATCTCTTCCCCTCTTTTGTTATATGCACAAATAAAGCATGATACGTTGCCATTATCCCTTCATTTCCCGTGAAGTCTCTTTCGTATATGCGAAGCATCGCACGAAAGAGTGAGGGACTTTGACAATATGATTCTTCATTACTATTGGTCGCTCCTACTTTACGAATAGAATGTAGAAACTCCCTAACTTCTGTAAATCTCTCTATGTAACACGTTTCAGAAACATGTACATCCCCTGTTTCTATCTCACATATATGGCGCAACTGATTTTTCGAATAAAAACGTTGCCCAATCGATGTTTCATTTTGTATATTTTTTTCTTCTTTCGCTCGCTGGAACGAAGCATGCAATTCTTGAAATGTTTCCTGTCCAAATGTTGAAAAGAGTAATATCCCATCTATAGACAAATGATGAAATAAATTTCTTATCACTTGTTTTAAATCATTTAGCCATTGAAATGTGGCATTTGAAATAATGACATCATACGTTTCTTCTAGTCGTAATCTTTCGATATCCTCACAATAAAATGTTACATTGTTTACATTTTGTCTAGTTTTGGCAACTGTGATCATACTTTCAGCAAAATCAATAGCTGTAATATGTGCTTTCGGAAATAAGTTTGATAATTGCTCTGTAACATATCCTGTCCCGCATCCAAGTTCTAAAATACGTATCGATGCATTTACACTATATCGCCGATTCAATGTAGAAAGTAATGAATGTGCCATCTTTTTTTGTACATTTGCATATTGATCGTAGGATACAGCTGCTACATTAAACCGTTTTTGTAGTAACGTTTTGTTGATCATGTCGTATCCCCTCTACAAATTGAATTATCTCATTTACACAATATTCAAAATTCGTTACGCATAATGCGTGCCCAGCCTCATTTACTACCTTGAGCGTAGCAGTCTCATTCTCAGCCATACTACGCGCTGCAGACAATGGACATATTACATCCTGCTCTCCATGAATAAGCAGTATAGGTACTTTTATTTCTTTCAATTCTTCTCTCATATCTGTTTCTATTAAATAATCCAAACCGAATTGTAAAGACTGAATAGAATCACCTTTAAAATGTTTTACGATGTCTTCAAAACTTTTATTTTCTTTCAACTCATCTTTCGTAAACATATTTTCATAGAATCGCTTGAGCGTATCTTCTTTCCTTCTCGCCAAATTTCTTTTCAGCCGTTCTACATGCAAAGCATTCCAACCATTACTATAGTCACTTGCATTTGTAAATTTAGCAGTACCACCAATTAGTACGATACCCTTTGCCTTAATTTTTTTATAAGCTTGAATTGCCGCTAACGCTCCTAGTGACCATCCAACTAAAATTACATTTTCATCCTTTGCTACATCTATTATTCGCCCTGCAAATTCACTTTGTTCTTTCACGTTACGCCAATCAATGCATTGAACAAAATATCCTTTAAAATGCGGAAGTACTAAATCCCAAATATTTTCTTCCATTCCCCATCCAGGGATAAAAATGATCTTCAGCTCTTTCATACGAAAAGCTCCTCTTCTTTCGCAATGTGGGTAATTCGGTCAATAGCCCATTTTAAATCAGCTATTGTATGTTCAGATGTAACTGCAAAGCGAATTCGAGAACTATGGACCGGTACAGTGGGCGGACGAATTGCAATAGCTGCAATACCTGCCTCTTGTAACCTTTTACTAAACCGTAAAGTATTTTCATTTGAACCGACTACGATCGGTACAATATGAGTTGAGCTATTTCCTATATCAAAACCAGCTTCTCGTAAATGGTTTCTGAAATATGCTCCATTCTCTCTAAGCCTCTCTCTTCTTTCATTATCTTCTTTTACAATTTCAATTGCTTTTTGTACCGCTCCTAATGTTCCTGGCGGTAATGCAGTAGTAAAAATAAAGCTTCTCATTGTATTTCGTAAATACTCTATATAAATTGCATCGCCTGTCAAATACGCACCATAACACCCTAAAGCCTTGCTAAACGTCCCCATATGTATATCTATTTTTTGAGCAAGATCTTCTTCTATATGAGATAATCCAGCTCCGCCGATTCCATATATTCCACTCGCATGCGCTTCATCCACTACAATAATTGCCCCGTATTTCTCTTTCAGCTCCACTAACTCCCTCAAATACGCAGTATCACCATCCATACTAAAAACAGTATCTGTTACGATTAATTTCCGCTTTTCAGGAGATGCTGTTTTTAACAACGTCTCCAGATGATTGAAATCATTATGACGATACCTTTTATGCTCTGCCCCACTTAATATAATTCCATCAACAATGCTTGCGTGATTTAATTTGTCACTAAACACAATATCGTGACGACTCACTAATGAAGAGATCACTCCAATATTTGCGGTATATCCACTATTCACAACTAAGGCCTTTTCAGTGCCTTTCCAATCGCATATACTTCTCTCAACCTCTTCATACAGTGAATAGTTTCCTACCACGAGCCTTGATGCTGTCGCCCCAGTTCCATATTTTCTTGTACATGCGATAGCAGCTTCTTTTAACCTTTCATCTCCAGCTAACCCTAAATAATTATTTGATGCTAAATTTAGCATCCTTTTCTCATCTCGAATAAGCCATGTCTCTTCTGCTTGTTCTGTTACATGCAAATTACGATACTGCTCTCGCTCATGTAATTGTTGCAATTTAGATTGAAGATGTGTGCGCCACGTTTGATTCATTTCGGATAAGCTCCTCTAATTTTGAAATCATTATATATTCTTTAGCAGATTCCAAGACTTCTTCTCTTGTAAACTCACCTGCTAAGAATGGTAATAAACCTAAAACCGGTACCCCACTTAGCTCTTCAATCATTTCTTTATTTTCTTGCACTCTTTCTATTTCGCATTCTTTGCAGCCAGATAAAATTACACCTGCTACTGTTAAACCATGTGCCTTTGCATAAGCAATCGTTAAAACTGTATGATTTACTGTTCCTAATGTAGGGCGTGCTACTACAATAAGTGGAAGTTGTAATTCTTTTGCGAAATCAATTACTAAAGCGTCCTCTGTATACGGAACAGCTAATCCACCTGCTCCTTCTACAAGCAGACTATTAAACTCTTTCAATCGTTCATTATAGTGATGAATAATGTCTTTTAACGTTACTGTCCTTCCAGCTCTTTTCATAGCAAGTCTCGGAGCAAGCGGCTCTTCAATAGAATATGGGCAAATTTCATCTTCTTTTGTCGGTACACCTGATAATGCCTTTAACCTTGCTGCATCTCCCTCTGGATTTGATGCAACATGTCCACTTTGCAACGGTTTATATACCCCGATGTTATATCCCAATTCTCTAAATACACCTGCTAATGCACCGGCAACGACAGTTTTTCCCACTTCAGTATCCGTTGCTGTTATAAAAAAACCGCTCATTATTCTCCCTCCGTAACATCCGAGATTGCTTTATACAAAATACGTAACATATCATCAATCTCATCAATTGTAGAAGCAAGAGGTGGCATAAAGACAATCGTATTACCGAGCGGTCGGATAATCATGCCTAGTTCTCTTGAGCGTTTACATACTTGAACACCGACTCTCTCTGTCCATTCAAACGCTTCTTTCGTTTCCTTATCCTTCACAAGTTCAATTCCAACCATTAACCCGCACTGACGAATATCCCCTACATGTTTATATGCAAAGAGTTCTTCTAATTGCGTCGCCACATATTCTGTTTTACGTGCCACCTCTTCTATTAAATTTGTTTTCTCATATAGTTCTAAATTTGCAATTGCTACCGCACACCCTAACGGATTCCCTGTATAACTATGACCGTGGAAAAACGTTTTTTGTGCTTCGTAGCCTCCTAAAAAGGCATTATAAATTTCATCTGTCGTTACGGTGATTGCAACTGGTAAATATCCGCCCGTTAAACCTTTTCCGGCTGTTAAAATGTCCGGCGTTACATTTTCATGTTCACATGCAAACATTTTCCCGGTACGCCCAAATCCAGTCGCTACCTCATCTGTAATAAATAAAACGTTATATTTTGTACATAAATTACGTAGCCCTTTTAAGTATCCTTTTGGCATTGTAATCATACCGCCAGCACCTTGCATTAAAGGTTCTACAATTATCGCTGCAATTTCTTCATGTTTGTCTTTCAGCAGCTCTTCCATTTCTTCTAAATGTTTTTTTACAATTTCCTCCTTATTATTTCCATAAGGAGAACGATATGTATATGGATAAGGCATTTTAATTGCCTCAAATAAAAGTGAACTATACACTTGGTGAAACAAGTCTATTGCTCCTACTGAAACAGCCCCAATTGTATCACCGTGATACGCTTCTTTTAATGTTACAAATCTTTGTTTCTTCGGTTTTCCTTTATGCTGCCAATATTGAAATGCCATCTTAATTGCAATTTCAACAGCGCTAGAACCGGAGTCGGAATAGAATACTTTCTTCAAACCTTCTGGTACAACTTCAATTATTTTTTCTGCTAATAAAATAGATGGAACGTTAGCAAGTCCTAGCATAGTAGAATGGGCAATTTTATTTAATTGTTTACGAATTGCCTCATCTAGTTCCGGCACTTGATGCCCATGAACATTTAACCAAATAGACGAAACACCGTCCCAATATTCATTTCCATTTACATCGTATAGCTTTCTTCCCTCTCCACGTTCAATAATGACAGGATCTTCTTCTAAATAATCTTTCATTTGTGTAAATGGGTGCCATACGTAGGCTTTGTTTTTCTCCGATAATTCTTCATATGTATAAGATGGTTTGTCAGTCGTACTCTTACTAAAAGTCACAATTGTCACCCCTAATGTTAACTAGTTTATAAATATAGTTAACATTAAAACTAAATGACTGTCAATTATTTTTAAATCAAGTAGTTCTTAAAAAAGAACAACCTATCATAAGATAAGTTGTTCTACTTTCCATGTTGTATCTTTCCGATTTCTAAAATAATCTCTTCATCCTTTTTTCCTTCTGTATCAATTCCAAGTTGCTTCGCATGCTTAATTAATAAATCATGACGCTGCTCAAATCTAGCCTTATTTACTTCTTTCGTGATTTCTTCTTTTGTTTTTCCATCAGTAGAAACTCCTAGTTTCGTAGCTGCTTTCTCCATCGACTTCTTCTCTTCAGTTTCTTTCGCTTTCTTCACTTCTGACTGCTGCATTTGCTTTTGCTTCGCCTGCTCTGATTCAGCTGCAAAAGCTGTGTAAATTCCAGCACTTCCGCCAATGACTAGTAAGGTGGTAAAAAGAATTATTTTTTTCTTCACTCTTTCCTCCCCTTTCAAATTCATTATAACGCACATTTTTCGGTGTTAAAACCTATCTCCTTTATTTCCCTAAAAAAATATTACACATTTTCATTGACATGTATGATGAATATATGATAAAAATTTAACTAACATCATATGAATCGGCATTGATAGGATTTAGTAGTATTTCGATTTCTGATTTCAGAGAGCTGGTGGTCGGTGCGAACCAGTACAGAGCGAATATGAATTACCCCCTGGAGCTTCTTTTGCGAAACGTAAGGAGTAGTGAAAGACGGTTATAGACCGTTATATCTAAAGAGTGGTGAAACGATACTGTTTCACAATTTAGGGTGGTACCGCGAACTTTTCGTCCCTGCATATATTGCAGGGGCGTTTTTATTTTATTAGCGCATATCATACGACCCTTTATTTTGTGATACATTCATTTCACAAGCTAGGGTGGTACCGCGATTTCTTCGTCCCTGCATATTTATATGCAGGGACGTTTTTTTATCCAAACATTTCCGTATCATATTGAAGGATTAACAATTACCGGTAATTTGTCACAAAATTCTAAATTTTAGAAGGAAATAAACAATATTGGCGAATTTTATATAAAAAAGAGCTATTTTAGATTACTTAGGAGGGAAAAACAATGGTTTCAAAAATTGAATCTGTTCTATTAACATTTTTTATCTTTTTCTGCATTGGCTTTAGTGTTATCAAATTAGAAGTTTCACCACACATCCCAATTTTATTTGGCATCGTTCTTTTATTAGCATTTGGATTTATAAAAAAAATCTCTTGGTCTACGATGGAAAAAGGGATGATTAGTAGTATTTCAGCTGGTATTCCATCTATTTTTATTTTCTTACTTGTAGGCGTATTAATTAGTGTTTGGATCGCCGCTGGAACAATCCCAACTTTAATGGTATACGGCTTCCAACTTGTATCTCCTAAAATTTTCATTCCAACTGTTTTCGTTGTTTGTGCAATTGTTGGAACGAGTATCGGTAGTGCTTTTACAACTGCCGCAACTGTAGGACTTGCCTTTATGGGTATGGGTAGTGCTCTCGGATACGATCCAGCTCTAATCGCTGGCGCAATTATTTCTGGTGCATTCTTTGGAGATAAAATGTCTCCTTTATCTGATACAACAAACTTAGCTCCTGCTGTAACAGGTGTAGATCTATTTGAGCATATTCGTAACATGCTTTGGACAACAGTTCCAGCATTCATTATTGCTTTTATCGCCTTTTTCATTTTAGGAGGAGGTACGAGTGGAGACGTTGACTTCACAAACTTTATTAGTACATTAGAGAAAAATACAACGATTTCTATCGTTACACTAATCCCAATTTTATTACTGTTCCTATTCGCATTTAAAAAAGTCCCAGCAGTACCAACATTGCTTGCAGGAATCGTGGTAGGAATTATTATTCTCTTTATTTTTAAACCTAGCACTTCTTTAGCTGATTTAATGAAAATTATGCAAGACGGATACGTTTCTAAAACTGGTATGAAAGACATTGATAGTTTACTATCTCGCGGTGGTCTACAAAGTATGATGATGTCGATTGCCCTTATTTTCCTAGCTCTTTGTATGGGAGGATTATTACAAGGAATGGGTATTATTACGCAGCTAATGAATATCATCTCTAGCTTCGTTAAAAATAGCACACGCTTAATTATTTCTACTGCTTCAACTGCAATTGGTGTAAACTTCTTACTTGGGGAGCAATACTTATCCATCGTTTTAACGGGACAAGCATTTGCTAATAAATACGATGAAGTCGGTTTAGAACGTCGTAATTTATCACGCGTACTAGAAGATGCAGGTACAGTTATTAACCCGCTCGTACCATGGGGAGTAAGTGGTGTATTCTTATCGAACGTCCTTGGCGTTCCGACATTTGATTACCTTCCATTCGCAATTTTCTGTTTAGCTTGCCCAGTCTTAACAATTATTGTTGGTTTCACAGGATTTGGCCTTTCATGGAAGAAAGAAAAAGCAGTAACAATTTCATAATATACGAAAAAGGATTACCTGAATCGGTAATCCTTTTTATATTTCTCCACTATCTATTTGCTTTCTTTCTTCTAAATAACAGAAGGAATCCTGCTCCAACAAACGCCAAACCTGCTCCAATTGTAGAAACAACACTTGTACCTGTTTTCGGTAAATCACGTTCTTCTTTCTTTTCACTTACAGTTGTTGTTTCTTTTGCGTTTTGATTATCCGTTGTAGTTTGTCCAGATCCTGTATTATTACCTTCATCTATTGGTGGTGTCGTTGGATTTTCTCCATTATTTCCTTCACCTGTTGGTGGTGTCGTTGGATTTTCTCCATTATTTCCTTCACCTGTTGGCGGTGTTGTTGGATTTTCTCCATTATTTCCTTCACCTGTTGGCGGTGTTGTCGGGTTCTCTCCACCAGTTTCTTTATCATCATCGTTCTTCTTCGTTATATCAATTGCATATTTAGCAAATTCATTTTCAGATGGTCCAACATATGATATGTTTCCATCTTTCTTTATATACTTTTGTGCATTCGGTGAAGAATCGAATGTTGTATGTAATTTATCGGCAACAATCGGTTTAAACGTCCAATTTTTATCTGCTGCTGGATCAATAACTGGCGTTTCTTGCATATACTTCACAATGATTTGACGCGTTTCATCTTGTGATTGGTATACAACCTCCCCTTTGCTTACACCCGGGAACGTTTGGCTGCTTCCGCGATAGTTATTTGTAGCGACGATAAACTCTTGATTGTCAGCTACTGGCTTCCCTTCATATGTCATATTTACAATACGATTCGTATTAGCATTTACAACTTTTCCATCTTTATCGTATTTCGCCGGTTGTGTTACATCAATTTCGTATTTTAAGCCATCTAAAATATCGAAGTTATATGTAGGATAACCTATATTTACTAACGGCTGTTCTTCTGTTTTCTTTGGATCAATTTGATTAAACTGACCTGCAGACATTTCAAGCCATTCTTTTACTTGTGCCCCATTTACTTTTACAGCATATAACGTATTTGGATATACATATAAATCTGCCACGTTTTTAATTGCTAACGTTCCAGCTGGAATATCGGTATAATATGTAGCACCGTTTCGGCCACCTGCTTTAAATGGTGCTCCTGCAGATAAAACTGGAATTCCTTTATATTTGCTGTACTGCCCATTTTCAGCAAATAACTTTTCTACATACCATTTCTGTGCATTTGTCACAAGTTGTACAGAAGGATCATCTTGTACTAATGAGAAATAACTATTAATTGGCGCTGTCGTTTTTCCTACAGCTGTATTCACATAATCAATTGTCGCTTGATGATCATCTTTAATTTCATTAACTAAATTTTGATCAGATTGTACGAGTGGGTTTCCTTTACTATCAGCAATCGGACGAAGTTGCGGCTTCGATTGCTCTTTTTGTACTTCCCATTTTCCATTTACTTTTTTCAATTGCATATCAATAATACCTAAGTTACTTCCAAAGACACCAGGCATTACAACTGGAACACCATTAAATACATCCTTCACTTCAGTATGTGAATGTCCCATTAATACCGCATCTACACCAGGAACTTCTGTTAAATAATACGATGCGTTTTCCATGCCAACGTTGTATCCACTCTTATCAACACCTGAATGCGCTAGTGCAACGATAACATCGGCACCTTCTGCTTTCATTTTTGGCACCATTTTTTTCGCTGTTTCAACTATATCTTTTGCTTTCACTTTTCCTTCTAGATTTGCTTTATCCCAGTTCATAACTTGAGGTGGAACAAATCCCATTACGCCAATTTTCACTTTTTGTTTTTGACCTGATTCATCTTCTACTTCTTTTTCAAAAACATGATATGGTTTAAAGTAATTTTGATCATTCTCTTCATTATTATCTTTATCATCTTTATAGACGTTCGAGTTAATAACCGGGAATTCTGTTTTACTAATTACTTTGTTTAAATAATCTAAACCGTAGTTAAATTCATGATTCCCAAGAGAGATGACGTCATACTTCATTAAATTCATTAAACGATATAATGGGTGCGTATAACTAGGATCCACAGGCTTCTTCGGATCATTTATTTTATTCGCTACATAATCTCCAAGCGGTGTCCCTTGTAATGCATCCCCATCATCAAACAGGACAGAGTTCTTCGCTTCTTCACGTGCTTTATTCACAAGTGTTGCAGTTTGCACGAGACCTACTTTATTATCGGTTTTCGTTTGATAATAATCGTAATTCATTAAGTTAACGTGAATATCTGATGTTTCTAGAATTCGTAAGTTAACCGTACTCTCCCCAGTTTGCTCATCCGCATGAGCTGTTGCTGGCAATACTTGCGGCGCTATAACACCAATAGCAAGAGTTGCTCCAGCTAGCATTTTTTTTGACTTTTTCACAAAAAATCCCCCTTATACAATTACCAAAAATAATGAAATGAATCTGTCTCTAATCACATACCTTTTTTCTTCTATTGGAGATAAGATTTTCATTTCATCCTGCGTTAATGAGTAGTCCTCTTAAACGCTCGATTGGTGAGATTTTACTCATCGGGAAATAAAGCCCTACTAATTAAAATTTCACCTTATCTGACATTATCATATATAATGTACTTTCATATCGTCAATATTTTTTGACATACTTCTACAAATTTTCTGTAAAGTTATTGTAAACTTTTCATAAACATATAATATGCCCTTACATTGTTAATACTGCTGAATATGATACAATTACCAATTACAAGGAGGATGAATTTATGAAAAAAGTCATCTTAACAATTGTTTGTCTCCTCCTTCTAATCATTTCTTATTCTTATTTTGAAAAGAACGATGAGACAAAACAAAATGAACCCGAAGAAAAAACAGAAAAAACATCTACTCCAAGTTGGATTGATAAGCAAACAAACGATTCCTTTTATCATCTCGTACTAGGTGATTCGCTCGCCAAAGGATATGGATCGACACAAGGTGGATTTGCTGAATTAGCCTCTAAACAAATAGAAGCACAAATTCATAAACCAATTACTGTAGAAAACCTTGGGATAAACGGTCTTACAACCGATCGTCTCGCTAAAAAGGTTGACTCAGAAGATGTAAAGCAAAAAATTAGAGCAGCCAATATTATTACAATTAACATTGGGGGAAATAATTTGTTTCGCTTAAATCGTGATGTCGGTGTTATAGACGGTATTAAAATGTTAAATAAAGAAAAAGCTCATTTTGAAGCGGATGTAAAAAATATTGTAAAGACAGTCCGAGATCAAAATCCGGATGCTTTACTCATTCTTTCTGAACTCTATAACCCGTTACAACTCGATGACTCCATCGCAAGTTATGCAGATATGTTTTTAGACGGATGGAATGAATCCGTTTATTCCATTGCAAAAGCAAATCAACCATCTATCGTTTTACCAATCCGCAAATTAATATCGAATGATAAGAAAGATTTACTCTTTGACCAAGTACACCCAAATGATAAAGGCTATTCTATTATTGCCGATTCCTTTACAAAAAAAGTGTTGGCCTACAAATATTAAAATTCGCATGAAACAATTCTATTTTTATAACATGTCTTTTTTGTTACAATGAGAGTGGAAGGGGGCCTTTATATGGAATCACGCGAGTGGGAACGTATTGTTGATCATCTTCTTTCGCTAGTGCCTCTTTTTTATCGCAAATTTATGCTTCCTGGAGAATTTTCTTCTCAAAGACATATGCCGCCATCACATACACAAGTATTACTGCTTCTGCATGAAAATGGCACATTAGCAGTTTCCGAAATCGGCAAGCGGCTAGCGATTTCACGGCCTAACATGACACCTCTATTAAACAAACTGATCCAAGAAGAACTAATAGAGCGTCATTATAGCGAAAAAGATCGACGGGTCATTTTAATTTCCCTGACAGCTGAAGGGAAATTGTTAGTAAATCAGTATCAACAATTCATTTTAGACAAATTAAAAGAAAATTTCCAAACGTTATCTGAGGAAGAACGTGAAAAACTCATTCACTCTCTTCAAACCATTCAAAATTTAATTTTGAAAACAAACGCATAAAGCTGCTTCTAAATAGAAGCAGCTTTATGATTCGTAATAATTACCATAGTATACATTTGAATATGGCCATGTCGTTAAATATGGTTTTTGATCTTGCGTAGGTTGTTGCGATGGTATTTGCGGTAGTTGTTGTTGTCGATATAATTCATATTGCCTACTCGTATCATAAACCGGATAATAATTTACATATGGATATACTTGCGGTACGTAATAATAATACATTCATTCTCTCCTCCTTTTTCTTAAACATATTCAAAGGAGAAAATGAGTGTGACACTCTTTATATTTGCATGAGTGGTTCTCTCACTCTTTTCTTTCTGTTCTTCAAACGTAACTTACGGTTCTTTTCATATAAATAATGCACAACGAAATATGAAACTACACCAAACACAACCCCTAAAATCGTCATTCCAATTAACACATACACTTCACTCTGTAATAAGCTCTTTAATATCGTAAAAATGTGACTTGAAAACAAGTCCGATATCGTAAAGGGTTCATGATGTATTTTTTGCACATGAAATGGATAAATCATTTTCCCTAGCGCATACGCAAGCGGAAATAAAACTACTGGGAGAAACGATATTTTTCCAATAATATTGCCAATCACCGCTGCAGGAAAAGATCCCTTTGCTAACCTGACGATTGGATAAAATATTAAATAGACGAGCGATGCTGTATATATAACCAACATCTCTAAACCAAAACCAATCGCAAAACCTAACGATACTTTCTTCGCTCCTTCTGGTGATCGAAGCAACTTATAATATTGAAACTTTAATATTCTCCACATCCGCTGAAAAAACGAATATGTTTTCTTAGTTGTTTTCACTCTCATCATCTCTTTAACTATATTTTTATACCTAGTATGCCCTTACCCACTCCGAAAAACAAATTTCATTTTCTCTTTTATTATAGATGATATCGAAATGGTTAACTAAATATACATATGACATTTCAATAAAAAAAATACACCTCCAATTGTTATTTGTGTCTCACAACTGGAGGTGTACATCATTTAGGAAAGTTCTTCTACATTTTTAAATAAACTTACTAATAATGCTTTTTGCGCATGCAATCGATTACCGGCTTGCTCAAATACGATAGATTTTGGCCCATCTATAATTTCGCCTGTTACTTCTTCTTCACGATGGGCAGGTAAACAGTGCAAGAAACGATATGTTTGCTTCGCATGCGTAACAAGTTCTTTATTAATTTGGTATGGTTGAAATAAAGTATATTTCTCTTCTTCTCCCTCTTGCCCCATACTCATCCAAACGTCAGTATAAATGAAATCTGCTTCATTCACCGCTAGTTCAGGGTTATGCAAAATTTCAATTTTCGCTCCTGTTTCTTCAGCAATCGTTAACGCTTTTTTTACAATTTCCTCATTCGGTTCATACCCTACAGGTGTTGCAACAGTCATATACATTCCAACTTTTGCACTCGCTAACAACAATGAATGACATACATTATTTCCGTCACCTACGTAAGCCAATTTTATTCCTTTAAATGTATTTGTTTCTTCGTATATTGTCATTAAGTCTGCCAATGCTTGACAAGGATGATGATCGTCAGTTAAACCGTTAATAACAGGAATGCTCGATTCTTTTGCAAGCTCTTCTACATCCGCGTGTGAGAATGTACGTATCATGATCCCGTCAATATACTGCGATAATACTTTCGCAGTATCTGAAACAGTTTCTCCTCTGCCCATTTGCATCTCTTTTCCACTTAAAAACATACCATGTCCCCCGAGCTGTACCATTCCTGCTTCAAAAGATACACGAGTACGAGTCGAGTGCTTATCAAAGATAAGGCCTAATATTTTCCCTTGTAGTAAAGGCTCTTGCTTATTATTTTTTAAATATATAGCGAACTCAATTAAAGAAATAATTTCTTCTTGCGTTAGTTCTTCTAATGTTAAAAGATCTTTCGTATTTAATTTCGGTACTTGTACAGTTGACATGAAACTTCCCCCTTATATAATTGATACGTTTTTTGTACAAACTACTTTTTTTATCATATATACTGCCTGTTCTAACTCTTCATTCGTTACAATGAGTGGCGGTAATAGTCTTATAACATTAGGCCCTGCTTGTAATACGAGAAGTCCCTCTTTTTCTAGTTGTTCTATACAACTTGCAACTTCATGCGTACATTCAATTCCAACCATAAGCCCCTTACCACGTATATTTTGAATACATTCGACATGTTGTAATTCCTCTTGCAACTTCTGTAATACGTACTCGCCCTTTTCCTTTACTTCTTTTAAAAACGATGGTTTCTTAGTTATTTGCAATACTTCTTTCGCCGCAGCCATTGCAATATAATTTCCACCAAACGTTGAACCATGTGACCCTGCAGGAAACGATATTCCAAGTTCTTTCCGGCCAATCATTGCTCCAACTGGAATTCCATTTCCAAGCGCCTTAGCAGTAGTAACGATATGAGGTGTTATTCCCATTTGTTCGTAAGCAAATAATGTCCCTGTTCTTCCGATTCCTGTTTGGACTTCGTCTATAATAAATAAGGACCCGAACTTCTTACATAATGCTTCAATCGCTTTCAAAAAAGATAGATCAGCAGGTATGACTCCTCCCTCTCCTTGAACAACTTCTATCATTACTGCCGCAACTTCTTCATTCATTACTTCCTCTAATGCCTTTATATCGTTAAAAGGCGTATGTAAAAAAGAGGGAAGGAGCGGACCAAATCCTTCTTTCACTTTATTTTGTCCCGTCGCACTCATCGTTCCGAATGTTCTACCGTGAAAAGATTGCTCGCATGTTACGACGAGAGATTTTTCAGTATGCTTACGGGCTAGCTTCAAAGCAGCTTCATTCGCCTCTGCCCCGCTATTACAGAAGAACACATAATCTAATACTATGTTTTCTGTTAATAATGACGCGACTTCTTCTTGTAAGCTGTTTGTAAACAGGTTAGATATATGCCATATTTCATGCAGTTGCTCTTGTACAGCTTTCATAACAGTAGGATGACAATGTCCTAAATTACATACACCAATTCCTGATGTGAAATCTAAATATTGCTTACTGTTATTATCAATGACTTTCGTTCCTTTCCCCTTTACAAACTCAATCTTTCTTCTCCCATACGTTTGAAAAAGATGACTTATCATGCAATACTCACGCCCCTCGTTACCGTTGTTCCAATACACTCACCTGTAACCTCGGTAAAATCCTTCGTCCCATTTACGATACTAACCTTTTGCACTCCCATTTTTAATGATGCTAGTGCTGCCTGTACTTTCGGAATCATCCCACCGGTAATAACACCGTTTTCTATAAAATTAACAATCTCAAATTCGTCGGTTTTCTTTACTAACTTTCCTTCATGTAATACCCCATCTACATCTGTAATAAAAATGAGTTCTTTTGCAGATAATGCGGCTGCAATTCCAGCTGCGGCGGTATCTGCATTTATGTTATAAATCTCATTATCATTTATGCCGACCGGAGCAATAACAGGAATATAATTCATATTTATTAATCCTTTTAGTAAGGCCGTTTCGACATAACTTACTTCTCCCACATATCCTATCTCCTCGCTGACAGGTTGAACTTGAAGTAGATTGCCGTCACATCCTGAACAACCTACTGCAAGTAAATTATGCTTTTGTAAATTCATTACGAGTTTTTTATTCGTACTTCCGCATAGCACCATTTGAACAACATCCATAACTTCTTTTGGTGTTACTCGTAATCCATCTCTTTTTTCTGCGTTGATGTTACAATCTTTTAATTGGGCATCAATTTCTGGGCCACCGCCATGGACAATCACTACTTTATACTTCTGTTGCAATTTCTTTATGCAATCAAAAAACACATCATTTAATTGATCCAACATACTACCGCCGCATTTCACTACAATATAATCACTCATCTTCCCTCTCCTTATGTACGATAACAAGCGTTTATTTTCACATATTCATAGCTTAAGTCACAGCCCCAAGCTGATCCGGTCTCTTCTCCTAAATGTAAATACACATCAATCATAATTTCATGTTCTTGTAACCTCATTTTCATTTCCTCTTCAGAAAACATTTGAGGTTCACTATTTTTCAGCACCGCAATAGATTGAAGAGTAATATCAATTGTATTTGGGTTAATCGCGACTTCACTTTGTCCAATGGTACTAATAATTCGCCCCCAGTTTGGATCTTCACCATGTATTGCTGTTTTCACAAGACTCGAACCGACTATTTGCTTTGCAATTTTCTTTGCCTCTTCATTCGTTCGAGCTCCTAACACATTTACTTCTATTAACTTCGTAGCACCTTCACCATCTTGTGCAATTTTTTTCGCTAAATCTTCACATACCTTCTGTAAAGCAACTACGAAAGTTTCCCAATCTGCATGTTCCATATCAATTGGTTTCGTTTCTGATAATCCACTTGCCATAACGATGACCATATCATTCGTAGAAGTATCTCCATCTACCGTAATTTGATTGAATGTATGATTCGTGATTTGTGATAATGCTGTTTGTAATACGTCATGCTCTATATGAGCGTCTGTCGTAATAAAACTTAGCATCGTTGCCATATTTGGATGAATCATCCCTGAACCTTTCGCAACACCAGCAATCAGCACTTTCTTCCCATCAATCACCATTTCATAACAAGTTTCTTTCGTTATAAGATCCGTCGTTAAGATCGCTTCAGAAAAAGAATGAGCTTCCCTTTCTTCCTTCGCCGGGATAAGAGTAGCAATCCCATTTCGGATTATATCCATCGGCAGCGGAACACCAATTACACCTGTTGAAGCTACTGCAACGTAATTGTCTTTCATTCCAAAATGTTTCGCCCCTAATGCACGCATCTCATAAGCATCTTGTAATCCTTTCATTCCCGTACAAGCATTTGCATTTCCACTATTGACGATAATAGCTTGTAATTTCCCCTCAGTCGTTATACTATCCTTCGTTACTTGCAAGGGAGCTGCTTGTATTTGATTTGTTGTATAAACAGCAGCACATGATGCTGGTGTATCACAAACGATTGCCCCTAAATCCTTTTTCTCTTTTTTCAAACCAATTGCAGTGCCAATGGCCGAGAAACCTTTTGGAGTTACAATCGAACCATTTTCTACTTTTGTAATAGACGCTACTTTAATCATCATGTCCCCCTTATAGATAAAGCGGCATATGTTGTAAACCTGTTGTTTCTTCTAGTCCCGCTATTATGTTTGCATTTTGAATTGCTTGCCCAGCCGCACCTTTCACCATATTGTCTATAACAGAAACGACTGTCACTCTTCCTGTTCTTTCATCGTAAGCTATCCCCATATCACAATAATTTGAGCCCCTCACTTCTTTCGGACTTGGAAACTCTCCTTGCAGACGAATTCGAATGAAAGCTGATTGTTCATACGTTTCTTCATATAATTTTTGAAGTTGTTCTATTTCCATTTCTCGTTTTACTGTCGCATAAAGTGTAACCATAATCCCCCGTGATATCGGTATTAAATGTGTACTAAACGTGATTGGCTTCGTTTTCCTATTCCACTCCGCAAGCATTTGCTCAATCTCAGGAACGTGTTGATGCTCATTTACTTTATAAATACGCAAGTTATCGTATAACTCAGGAAAGTGAGCCATCGTTGTTGGCGTTTTTCCTGCTCCAGATACTCCTGATTTCGCATCAATAATAATCGAATCTTCTTCAATTATGCCGCTACGAACTAACGGTAATATCGCTAATAATGCAGCTGTAGCAAAACATCCTGGATTTGCAATTAAATTTGCCTTTTGAATTTCGGACCTTTTCCATTCACTTAACCCATATACAGCTTCCCTAAGGACTCCTTCTTTTGCAGCTGCCCTTTTATACCACTGTTCATATATGAAAGGATCTTTCATACGAAAGTCTCCAGATAGGTCAATTACTTTTAAGCCTACTGCTAATAATTTGGGAGTTAACTCTGCTGATACTCCTGCCGGGGTTGCTAAAAATACAATTTCTGCTTCCTTCTCTATTTCCTCCACATCAATTTCTTGTAACGTATGAACAAGAACATTTTGAAAATGCGGATATACATTTGTTATACACTCGCCAACTTGTGAAAAAGAATGGAGAGATGCTATCGAAAAATATGGATGTTGCTCTAATAACCGAATTAATTCAATACCTCCATACCCAGTTGCTCCAATAATCGCGACCTTCATATGCTCCTCCTCATATCGATTCTTTAAATTAAGTATGATTATAATATTGTATATTTATAGAGTCAATTAAATATTTATAAATTTTTATAAACTTAAAAAACTTAATTTTACTAGAAAAATAATATGCGCAACCGAATTTTTATACATAAATATTGCATAGTAGTTTTTTCATTTCACTTCAAGTACAATAAAACAATACATACGTACATACAGGCGGGGAAAACATGAATGAAAAATTAATTGAGAAAATGATTATAAAAAGTTTTCAGCAATATCAATGTAGTCCTATGTCAAATGAGGATCAGGAAATGCTTGTTAAACATATTCAAACGATTATTCATTCAAATACTAAAATTGATGTATACGAGGCAGTTGAGGATATCGTTTACGATTATGTGACTGGAAAATAAAGTGAAACTTTAATCAGTGGGGGTTTTCTTCATCACCCACTGATTATCAGCCCTCACCAATCGGACTTTAATGGGCAGCCCGACCCCCACCTAACTTCTTTGCTTTCGCTGCATTTTGAGGTGGGGGTCTTACTGCCCATTAAAGCGGGATAAAAAAATAGGAGATTTCCATATGGAAATCTCCTATTTTTTACTTAATGATTTACCTGCTACGCGCTCAAATAAACCTGGGAATAAAGCATACAGTTTCGGACCAATGCCCATCCATTTCGGTAAGTTTACTTCACGCTTTTTCGTTTGCATCGATTTTACAATTTGCTCTGCTACATATGTTGGTTTTAACATGTATCGTCCCATATTTTTCACATATGTACCGGATTGATCAGCTATTTCAAAAAAGTTTGTATCTATCGGACCTGGATTAATCGCTGTTACGAAAACATTCGTACTAGACAACTCCATGCGTAAACTATTCGTAAATCCTAGTACTGCATGTTTCGTCGCTGCATACGCACTCGATTTCGGCGTTGCAATTTTCCCAGCAAGTGATGCAATATTAATAATATGTCCTTCGTTTCTTTTTACCATATAAGGTAGTACTGCTTTCGTACAAGCTACTAATCCAAATACATTTACTTGAAACATATCTTTCACTTCATCCATTGACGCATCTTCAAACGTTTTAAAAATACCAAATCCCGCATTGTTTACTAATATATCAATACGTCCTACCTCTTGTAACACTTTTGAAAAAACAGATTTTACCCCCATCTCTTCACTTACATCTAATACATAATAATAGCAAGGCGTATTATAAGTTTCTTTAATTTTGTCTGCTAGCGCTTTTAATTTCTCTTCTGTTCTAGCCATTAATACTGGAGTCGCTCCCTGCTCTGCAACTTGCATTGCAACTTGCTCTCCAATTCCACTAGAAGCACCTGTAATGACGATTACTTTATTTTGTAAACGTCCCGTCATTGCTGTCACCTACTTTGCATAATAAATCAATTGTTGCGAAGATTCATCAATCATCACTTGTTGATTATATGCTAAAAAGTCTAATTGTCCAACCGTTTCTGAAATAGTAAGCGGTAATTGTTCCTTATATAATACCGGAAATAGTTTTACACATACTTCAAATGCTGTCATTGGTTTTTCCTTTAATAACTCAAGCACTTTAAATGCACGTGTTTCTTGCTTTTGTAATCTCGTTTCAATAAGTTGTTTCACATTTAGAACATCTTCTCCATGTCCTGATAAAATGCGTGAAATATTCATTTCACTTAAACGCTTTAACGTTTGATTATATTGTAATAACGGGCGCGCCCTTTCTGTTTGTCCTTCATATGGTGGTTCTAATATTGGATTCGAAGAAATATGACTAATGAGAGCATCCCCTCCAATTAGTATTCCATCAGATTCTCTATATAATGAAATATGAGTGGAAGCATGACCCGGTGTTTCAATTACTGTAAAACCAGGCATTGAATCAATACGATCTCCCTCTCTCACAGTATGCGTTAACGATCTATTACAAGAATATTTCAATGTCCTTGTCGTCAATAACGCCTCGTCTTTCAAAAATGCTGCTGGAACACCAAATTGTAAAGCCGTCTCTCTAAAAAAATCATGATATCGCTTTAAAAATTCTGGATTTTGCGTGATCCACGGCTCATTCCAAGGGTGTCCAATAATGTTCGTCTTCTCAGAAAATATATTTAAAAGCCCACAATGATCTGCATGATGATGCGTAATAACTACTGTTTTAATATCTTCTATCGTATATCCTAATGTACCTAACTGACTTTCTAACGCATTTCTTGCCTCTTCTGTATTCGTCCCTGTATCAATTAATGTTAATGTCTCCCCCTCAACTAAAAACACATTCACAGTTTCAACTGCAAATGGCACAGGAATCTCCATTCGGTGAATCGCCGTCATGCTTAGCCCCCCTGTCTCTTTCCGGTTCAAAAATGAATACTTCTTCAGTTTACAACTTCCTTATATATTTGTCATTATTTTCAGATAAAAAGAGGTGTTTCCTAGAAAAAAACGAATGTATGTACATTTATAAGAATTTCTAACCAAAATTAAAGGAGGAACATCATGTCTATTCAAAACATTTCCTTTCTCGGTGCGGGCTCTATTGCTGAAGCGATTATTGGTGGCTTGTTACATGCAAATGTTGTGAAAGGCGAACAAATTACTGTAAGTAATCGTTCTAATGAGACAAGGTTACAGGAGCTACATAACAAATACGGTGTCAAAGGTACACATAATAAAAAAGAACTACTTACTAATACAAATATTCTTTTTCTAGCAATGAAGCCAAAAGATGTTGCAGAAGCCCTTACCCCTTTTAAAGAAGACATACATAATAACCTGCTCATTATTTCGTTATTAGCAGGTGTTTCTACTCATTCAATTAGAAATCTACTGCAAAAGGACGTTCCGATTATTCGTGCCATGCCAAATACATCTGCAGCTATTTTAAAATCAGCTACTGCTATCTCGCCTTCTAAACATGCAACAAAAGAACATATTCAAACTGCCATAGCTTTATTTGAAACGATTGGTCTCGTCTCTGTTGTAGAGGAAGAAGATATGCATGCTGTCACTGCATTATCCGGAAGCGGGCCTGCTTATATTTATTACGTAGTAGAAGCGATGGAAGAAGCTGCAAAAAAAATCGGTTTAAAAGAAGATGTTGCAAAGTCACTTATTCTCCAAACGATGATTGGTGCTGCTGAAATGCTAAAAGCAAGTGAAAAACACCCGTCTATTTTGCGAAAGGAAATTACCTCTCCTGGTGGAACGACCGAAGCGGGCATTGAAATATTACAAGAACACCAATTTCAACAAGCGCTTATTTCCTGTATTACACAGGCAGCGCAACGATCACATAATCTTGGGAAAACGTTAGAACAATTAACAAAAGAAAAATAAAAAATGGAGCTCAATCTTACTTGAGCTCCATTTTTTATAAACATATATTTTTAGTTATTCGTCTTCCCAAAAATCTCTTCTTGTAGACGACGACCAGTCGGTGTTGCTGCAAGTCCACCTTCAGCTGTTTCACGAAGTGCTACTGGCATCGTTTGTCCGATTCTAAACATCGCCTCAATTACTTCATCACATGGAATAGTACTCGTTACACCAGCTAATGCTAAATCAGCTGAAATCATCGCATTTGCAGCTCCTGCTGCATTACGTTTTACGCAAGGTACTTCTACAAGTCCTGCAACAGGATCGCATACTAAACCAAGCATGTTCTTTAATGAAATTGCCATCGCTGTAGCTGCTTGTTCTTGTGTTCCACCAGCCATTTCAACTGCAGCTGCAGCTGCCATTCCACTTGCTGAACCAACTTCAGCTTGGCATCCTCCCGCTGCACCAGAAATACAAGCGTTATTTGCAACAACCATACCGAAAGCTCCCGCTGTAAATAAGAATTCAATCATTTCTTCACGTGTAGGCTGCAATTTTTCTCTTAGTGCAAATAGTACACCTGGCACTGTTCCAGCAGACCCTGCTGTTGGTGTTGCACAAATAATTCCCATCGCTGCGTTTACTTCATTTGTTGCAACAGCTTTACTCACTGCGTCCAAAATCGTATCTCCAGATAAGCCTTTTCCACTCTTCATATACGCCTGAACTTTTACAGCATCTCCACCAGTTAAACCAGTTGGTGATTTCACTCCGCGAATACCACGTTCTACCGCTTGCTCCATCACGACTAAGTTCTTTTCCATACCAGCAATTACTTCTTCACGTGAAATACTTCTTGTTTCCATTTCACATTGAATCATAATTTCTGCGATTTTTACATTTTGTTCTTTAGCTTGCGCCACTAGTTCCGCTGCGTTCCGAAACATGGTGTGTCCCCCCTGCAATTATTCCATAATAGTTACTTGACAAATATTTTGTTGCGCTTTTATTTCTTCAATCACTTCATCTGCTAATATTTCATCTGTTTCAATGACCATAAGCGCTCTTCTTCCTTTTTCCTTACGAGAAACACTCATTGTACTAATGTTAATCTCGTGTTTCGCAAGGATTGAAGCTACTGCTGCAATAGCACCGAAGCGATCGTTATTTACAATAAGTAGTGCTGGACTCGTGCCTGATAATTGAAGATCGAATCCGTTTAATTCTACAACTTCAATTTTACCGCCACCAATTGAGCAAGCAACAACTTCAATTTCTTCTTCACCTTTATACAAACGAATTCTCGCTGTATTTGGGTGAGGTGCATTGGCATCCTCTTCAATAAATTCCACTTCAATTTCGCGCTCTTTTGCTATCTCTAGCGCCTCTGGAATACGTAAGTCATCTGTTTCAAACCCTAATATCCCACCTATTAGCGCTACATCTGTACCATGCCCACGATACGTCTTTGCAAATGATCCATATAATGAAATGCTTACTCTTTCTGGTTCATGACGAAACAGCTGGCGAGCAACTTGCCCCATTCTTGCTGCGCCTGCTGTATGTGAACTTGATGGACCAATCATAACTGGACCGATAATATCAAATACTGAGCGATACTTCATCATAACTCCCCCTAAACCTCTATGAAAAAATTTTTTACTATTCTATTAAGCTACCAAATCGGTTGCTTTTCCAGTTGTACTACGAATTTGTTCCGCTATACGAATTGGATCGTTTTTGAATAACAGTGAAGCGATATATCCTGAAATAATACCAGTTATAATATGAAATAAGAAACTTAGCATTACCTTCATTTACACATAATATAAGATAATCTACAGTAAAGTCTTGTAGCAATCCAAAGTTTAACACAGAACCCCTTACAAGCATAGCATAAACAAGTGAAACACCCATTGCTTTCATACCTTTTGATGCCTTAAAGCTAAAAAGTGAAAAAGGCTTCATACAAATAATAGTAATGTCCTTCCTATTATAATTTCCATGTTGCTCTCTCACAATTTATTCAACTTCACTTGTTATGATAAACGTCTCAAACACATGTAGCCTACAGTAAATTATAATCTGTCCTCATTATAGCTTGTTTTTAATAAAACGCTTACTTTTAATAAATTTTAAAAGTTCTGAATAAAAATCCATTTTTGCTATTTGTACTACTTGTATGTCGTCCGACTTATATAACAGTTTTTCTAAACACTCGATACTATGTAGTTTCATCTTATATCTTTACATCATTAAAATTTTCTGTTTCATCCTATATAAGCATAAAATGATAACAGTTTTATTTTTATTTTTTTTTAGAAATAAAAAAATGGCAACCTTTCGTCACCATTTTTTCACAACATTATTATCTGTCCACTGGAAATGATTTTAAATCTGTAGCTATTTCTGTATTAGAAAATAGCTCTCTTGCCTCTTTCAATAATTCCTTATATGTATCTCCTTGATAACGAGAACTAATATGAGTCAATATTAATCGTTTTACATTTGCCTGAAGTGCAATACTTGCAGCTTGCTTAGATGTGGAATGAAAATAATCATAAGCTTGTTGTTCATCTTCTGCTGCAAAAGTTGCTTCATGAACAAGTACGTCAGCGTCTTGTGCTAGCTTTCTACTCGCTTCACAATATCTCGTATCACCTAAAATGGTAATAATTCTTCCCTTTTGAGGTGGGCCGATAAAATCTTTTCCGTTTAGTATCGTACCATTTTCCAATTCAACCACTTCTCCATCTTTTAAACGTTTAAAGAGTGGACCTGGTTTCACGCCCATCTCCAGCAATTTATCAACTAAAAGGGCGCCTTGTATATCTTTCTCTATAATCCGATATCCAAAACATTCAATACCGTGTGACAACCTTTTCGTTTCCACATGAAATTCATTATCTTCAAACACAGTACCTTCTTCTGTTATCTCAACAATTTCAAGCGGGTATTTTACATGTGTCGTGCTTACTGATAATGCGACTTCAATAAACTGTTTAATTCCTTTTGGTCCATACACTGTTAAAGGTGTAGTCCCTCCTTGAAACGAACGACTTCCTAATAAACCAGGCAAACCAAAAATATGATCCCCATGTAAATGCGTAATAAATATTTTTTCAATGCGGCGTGGACGTACTGATGTATGTAATATTTGATGTTGCGTCGCCTCACCACAATCAAATAACCAAGTCTGTCCTCGTTCTTCTAACAATTGCAAAGCAATTGCCGAAACATTCCTTCCTTTTGAAGGAACACCTGCACCAGTTCCTAAAAATACAAATTCCACTTTCTTTCCTCCAGCTCTTTATATAATCTATCTTTCATCTTACGGAATGTTATTTCAAATGGCAAATCGAATTTACATAACCAATCATCTAGACAACTATATATCACGAACGTTATACTTAAAAAACTTAGCAATCGTTCGTGTTTTATGTTAAAATGATTATACTACATTTTAAGGGAGCGTTTTATTATGAAAGAAGCATTTCGTTTACAAACTGATTTTTCATCTTCATTTGATCGCTGGGTAAGTTCTTTCGTGTCTGATCACCCAGCACAATTAGAATGGACGACTTTGAAAGAATTAATCCATGAATATACAACAACACATACAAATGATTCGTTACCAACATATATTTCTTCAGCTTTAACATATTATGCACAACGTGTTTCAACAACAAATCGTTCAGAAATTGTTATTTTTGAAAATGTTACAATCTCATAATCTATAAAAAAAGCACTGTAATCAGTGCTTTTTTTATGTTTATTACGGTATTTATTTTCCAAACTTATTTCCAAAAACCCCCTCTTATTTCCTACTATATAGCCAAGATAAATCTATTTGAGTTTTCAAAAAATATATTGACACTACAAAATTTCAGTGCTAACATTCAACGTGTAATTGAATATGGTCTCTGTTAGGTGAGGCTCCTGTATAGAGAAACGCTGCTGCCCAAAAATGTCGAGAGACGCCAATGGGTCAACAGGAAAGGTCGGAATGAAGGCCTTTTTTAACGTAGCTGGTTTCAGTACCTATGCTATACAGTGCTAAAACTCAACGAGGGAGAGGTGCGTATATTTTGTCATACACAAAACTGTTTTAATCTATATTTACTAACAGTCTTTGTCGTGGACTCTTTTAACTACGAATTCAGACCTTTACTCGTTTTGAGTAAAGGTCTTTTTACGTATATATGCACCTTACTATGAAACAAACATAGCATATTCAGAAACTACTAAATTGTACGGAGGTGAGGAACAGTTGGCAATTGATGATTCGGCCCAGATACCCATATGTTTTACGTTAATATTTCATCATGTAGGTAGGAAAGAAACTGTTCCTCCTAATTTTAAATAGTCGAGTAACAGCTTGTTTCCTCCTTCATGAAAAAGGAGGAACTACCGATGTTAAATTTACAAAAACAAGAAACGAAACATTCATACGATCAAGATTGTATGAAAACAAATCACAAATTATTAGTGGAAGTCGCAACGCAGGATGCAAACAAAGCGTTACGACTTTTAGAAACAACAGAAAATGGACTCTCTAAAGAAGAAGCGTCTCGTAGACTTTCTTTATATGGCCTTAATGAAATAGCTCATAATAAAACATCACCGTGGTACATTCAATTTCTGCTGGCATTTAAAAATCCATTTATTTTTGTTTTATTAGCTCTCGGCGCACTTTCTTTTTTCACAGATGACATACAAGGAACGATTGTCGTATCTGTAATGGTAATGCTAAGTGCAACGATTCGCTTTTTACAAGAATTTCGTTCTCAAAAAGCTGCAGAGCAGTTAAAGGCTATGGTTCGAACAACGGCGAGTGTCTTTAGAATAGATGGATTTGTACACGAAACAAAAAATGTAAAAATTTTAAAGCAAACTGATACAACGGAAATTCCAATTGAGGAACTTGTACCTGGCGATATTATTTCACTTTCAGCCGGAGACATTGTTCCAGCTGATGTGCGTATTTTATCGGCTAAAGATTTATTTGTGAACCAATCTTCTTTAACAGGAGAAGCACTTCCTGTAGAAAAATACGAAAACTGCTACCATACAGAAAATAAACATCTATTACCGAAAAGCACGAAAAAAAATTACAATCCACTCGATATGGAAAATCTTTGCTTCATGGGGACAAATATTGTAAGTGGTAGTGCAAGAGCGGTTGTCATCTCCACAAGTACCGATACGTATTTTGGCTCTTTAGCAAATAAAGTAATCGGTAAGCGCGTAGAAACAAGCTTTGATAAAGGTGTAAACAAAGTAAGCTGGCTTTTAATTACATTCATGCTTATTATGGCACCTATCGTTCTTCTCATTAACGGATTCACAAAAGGGGATTGGCAAGAAGCTTTCTTCTTCGCTATTGCAATCGCAGTTGGTCTAACACCTGAAATGTTACCAATGATTGTGACTGCTAATTTAGCTAAAGGTGCCGTTAACATGTCTAAACAGAAAGTAATTGTAAAACAGCTGAATTCTATTCAAAACTTAGGTGCTATGAACATTCTTTGTACCGATAAAACAGGAACTTTAACAGAAGATAAAGTTGTACTTGTTCGCCACTTAGATCCTAATGGTAATACATGTAATCGTGTATTACACTTTGCCTATTTAAATAGCTTCTATCAAACAGGATTGAAAAATTTAATAGATAAAGCCGTTATAAAACATACAGAAGAAAATCAAAAATTTGATCCATCTGTTTTTCAAAAGCTAGATGAAATTCCATTTGACTTTGCTCGTCGGCGTATGTCCGTCATTGTAAAAAACAATTCAGGTGAACATACAATGGTCTGTAAAGGGGCTGTAGAAGAAATTTTATCTATTTGCAACTACACTGAAATAGATGGCAAAATTGCTTCTCTTACCGATGACATGCGCTTACATGTAAAACAACTAAGTGAAACTTTGAATAGTGAAGGTATGCGCGTTATTGCTGTAGCTTATAAAAAAATAGATCAACAAATAATAAAGAGTACGCCGTACAAGATGAAAATGATATGATTCTCGCTGGATATATTGGCTTTTTAGATCCGCCGAAACCATCTGCCGCTACTGCCATTCAAGCATTACAAAAACATGGTGTACAAGTAAAAATTTTAACTGGTGATAACGAAATCGTGACAAAAAAGGTATGTAAAGAAGTTGGATTAAATATTGGCGAGCCTATCCTTGGTTACGAAATCGATGCTTTACCTGATAAAGCATTAGCAAAGCTAGCCGAAGAAACAACTGTTTTTGCTAAACTAAATCCAATGCAAAAATCCCGCATTATACGAGTATTACAAGGAAACGGACACACTGTAGGTTATATGGGAGATGGCATTAACGACGCCGTAGCGTTACGGGAAGCTGACGTTGGCATATGTGTTGATACTGCAACTGATATTGCAAAAGAGTCTTCCGATATTATTCTACTTGAAAAAAGTTTAATGATATTAGAAGCAGGTATTTTAGAAGGACGCACTACATTCGGTAATATTTTGAAATACATTAAAATGACAGCGAGCTCTAACTTCGGAAATGTATTTAGTGTGTTAGTAGCAAGTGCCTTCATTCCTTTCTTGCCGATGCTTGCCATTCACCTTTTAATTCAAAACTTACTTTATGATATTTCACAACTGTCTATCCCATGGGACAAAATGGATAAAGAGTTTTTAGAAAAACCAAGAAAATGGGATACTGCAAATTTACGGAACTTCATTATTTGCATCGGTCCCATTAGTTCCATATTTGATATCATCACCTATGTGGTCATGTGGAACGTCTTCGGTGCAAATACAGCTAGCGAACAATCATTATTCCAATCTGGTTGGTTTGTCGTTGGATTGCTAACACAAACTTTAATTGTTCACATGATAAGAACACAGAAGATTCCATTTATTCAAAGTACCGCATCAGTACCGGTTCTTTTATTAACCGCTTGTATTATGATAATCGGAATTTATATTCCATTCTCACCACTTGGAGCAGCCGTTGGATTACAAGCATTACCACTTAGCTATTTCCCTTGGTTAGTAGGAATACTATTAGGCTATGCTTTCTTAACACAATTCCTGAAAAATCTTTATATTAAAAAGTTTCATAGCTGGTTATAAAAATGAGAATGAGCGGGTGCTTCCCGCTCATTCTCAAAAACATAACTTGGACTTATATGTATGGAGGTGACCATGATGGTATGGTATGACATTGTACTAAGATTATTTATTGCAATTATTGTAGGTGCTTGCATCGGAATGGAACGACAATGGAGACATAGGATGGCTGGGCTACGGACAAATGCTCTCGTATCACTTGGTGCCTGTATATTTGTTTTATTATCCGTCATGATTGATCACGATGCTAGCCCTTCACGTATTGCCTCTCAAGTCGTCAGTGGGATTGGTTTTTTAGGAGGCGGCGTTATTATCCGCGATGGTTTTAGTATTAGGGGGCTTAATACTGCGGCTACCCTATGGTGCGCAGCTGCTGTTGGTACTCTTACAGGCGCTGGTTTCCTCATTGCAGCTATATTAGGTGCAGCTGGTGTTTTACTAGCAAACATACTACTTCGCCCAATCGCTCTCTTTATGAATCAGAAATCAAAAGAAGAATCACCTGAACAAACGAACTACTTACTTTCTCTCACTTGTTCAGAAGAACATGAAGCCCATATTCGTTTTTTACTTATGCATATGGTAAGTTCTGAAGGCATTGGTTTAAAAGAATTGTATAGTGAGGACGTAGATTCTAATCAAAAAGTGTGTATACAAGCGACATTACACTGCAGCACAAATACAGCAGTCTTAATTGAAAAAATAGTGAGCAGAATGCTATTAGAATCTGGCGTTACTGCAGCTGGTTGGAAAACTTCATTAGATTTAGAAGCAAGTTAAAAATGAAAGGTGTCATGATATGTACAGCTTCATGACACCTTCTACATAAACTTACTTTCTAATTTTTGCTGAAAAGACTTTTCTTGCTTACGTAATAATTGACTACCTCGTTGTAAAAGCGGCATTCCATACTTATCATTAATTTGATCAATAACAGCAAGTAGCGGCTCTTCTTTCGCATCTTCTTCAAATGAAAACAAATCTAATTGTTTCACCGATTCAGTCTTCCACTCTATTTCAGTAGCTGTAACACCTAATAAACGAACGGAATCACCGTCCCAATGTTGCTTCCATAAACGAGAGGCTGCTTGAAAAATATCTCGTTCTTCCCAAATGGCATTTTTCAATTGCTTACTCCTCGTTACTGTCCGCCTATCATGATATTTAATCATAATTTGAATATTATAACTGACAAGAGTTCGCTTTTGTAATCTTTTACTCACTGATTTTGATAGCCTTTCTAACATATCAAGTAATTCTTTCTCTTCATCCATATCCTTTGAAAAAGTCATCGAATTACCAATGCTTTTATGTTGACCCATTTGACTCGGATCAACTTGCCTATCATCCATACCTTTTGCCCGCCTTTGTAAATCAACACCATGCTTTCCAATTTTAGCGCGAATGATATGTTCATTTCCTTTTGCTAACTGTTCAATTGTTTGTATATGAATATCTTTTAATTTCTCAACTGTTTTTTCTCCAATTCCATGCATCGCTCCAACCGGAAGCGGCCAAATCATTTTTGGAATATCTCGTTTTCGGAGCACGGTAATACCGAGAGGCTTTTTCATATCAGAAGCTGTTTTTGCTAGGAAAAGGTTTGGAGCAATTCCGATGCTACACGGCAACTGTAACTCTGTTAATAACGCTTGCTGAATCATCTTTGCTATTTCAAGAGGCGAACCGAGTGCGTAACAATCTGTAATATCTAAATATCCCTCATCTATTGATACTGGTTGTATTTTTTCCGTAAAACGGGAAAGGATTTGAAACATTTGAAATGAAGCTTCACGATATAATGTAAAATTAGGACGCCTTACAACTAATTGTGGACATAACCTTTTCGCTTCCCAAAGTGGCATCGTTGTACGTATTCCATATTCTCTCGCCTCATAACTACATGTGATGATAATTCCTTTTCTTTCTTTTTCATTTCCAGCAACTGCTAACGGCTTCCCCTGTAATGATGGGTCATGAGCAATTTCAACAGATGCGAAAAAACAATTCATATCTACATGTAAAATAACACGACCTTTTTTGGGATACATTTCTCGCATAGTACTCACCCCCCTAATCAGAACGTTCGTTCTTTTATTATATCAAATTTTGCACAATAATTATAATTATTACTTGTTCTTTTCTATCATATTGATTGCTATAATTTAAACAAAGTGGATATATTTGTAATCAGGGGTGATTATTATGAAATCGACTGATAAACTCAATTATACGTTTCTCGTAATTATACTAATCGTCGCAATCAATTATTTACTTCTTCCTATTTTTGATATGAACATAGCTGGTTTTCTCCCTCGCCTAGTCCATGTAGTAACAACTTACATACTGCCATGGATTTTCTTGTATTGGCTTATCCGCCTTGTAAAAGCAATCGAATCAAAATAAAAAGCGTGTAAATCAGTTGTGATTTACACGCTTTTTCTATTACATTACTTCGCTACTTCTTCAATAATTGCAACAACTAATTCTGCTGTTTTTGCTAATTCTTCAACAGGAATCTTTTCGTTTGTTGTATGAATTTCTTCATAACCAACTGCTAAGTTAACTGTTGGAATACCGTGTCCTGCAATTACGTTTGCATCACTTCCGCCACCACTTTGGTGAAGAGAAGGTGTACGACCAATTTTTTCAGCTGCACGTTTTGCAACTTCTACAACGTGATCGCCATCAGCAAATTTAAATCCTGGATACATAACGTTTACTTCAACGTCTGCATGACCGCCCATTTCTTTTGCAGTTGTTTCAAATGCTTCTTTCATTTTCGTAACTTGCGCTTCCATTTTTTCATTGATTAAAGAACGCGCTTCTGCAAAGATTTGTACGTGATCGCAAACGATATTCGTTTGTGTACCACCTTCAAAACGTCCAATATTTGCAGTTGTTTCAGAATCAATACGGCCAAGTGGCATTTTCGCAATTGCTTTCGCTGCGATAGTAATTGCAGATACACCTTTTTCTGGTGCTACACCAGCATGAGCTGTTTTCCCGCGAATAATCGCATTCACTTTCGCTTGTGTTGGAGCTGCAACAACGATTTCACCAACTTTTCCATCGCTATCTAATGCATAACCGTATTTCGCAGTAATGCGCTCACGATCTAATGCTTTTGCACCAACAAGACCAGATTCTTCTCCAACTGTAATAATAAATTCAATTGTACCATGAGGGATATTCTTCTCTTTTAAAACACGGATTGCTTCGAACATGGATGCTAATCCTGCTTTATCATCTGCACCTAAAATCGTAGTACCATCTGATACGATATATCCATCTTTAATAGAAGGCTTAATTCCATTACCAGGAACTACTGTATCCATATGAGAAGTAAAGTAAATTGTATCAACACCATCTTTTGTTGCTGGTAATGTACAAATTAAGTTACCTGCACCATGCCCAGTAACAGCCATTGTGTCATCTTCAAATACTTCTACACCTAAATCTGTAAATTTCTTTGTTAATACTTTGCAAATTTCTGCTTCAAATTTCGTTTCAGAATCTACTTGTACTAACTCCATAAATTCGTTTACTAAACGTTCTTGATTAATCATAAGACTGCGCCTCCTGCACTACCATTATGTATGTAACACTATTAATTATAACAGAATTTCGCAAAAGTTTCGAAATACAAGACAAAAAACAGACGGTTTATATGTCTAGATAACCATCTGTTTTCTATTACTCATTTAACAATACCCAGCGCATATGATCTTCCCACACTCCATTAACCATTAACATCTTCCTAGACACGCCCTCATACTGAAAACCTATCTTCGTCACGACTTGTATAGATGCTAAATTTCGTGGCATAATCGGTGCTTCTATACGATGTAATTGAAATTCCTCAAAAGCAACTTGAATCGCTTTTCTAAGCGCTTCTGTCGTATAACCTTTGTTTAACTCTTCCTTATCTAATTTATAGCCGAGTACACAAGATTGGTAAATTCCACGAACAATTAAATTAAATGAAATACATCCAATTATTTTCGTATCATCACCTTTTTTAAAAATCCAAAGCCTGATGATTTTACCTTCTGCGATCTCTTTTCTATCCTTTTGTAACTTTTTCTTTTGATAATCTAACGTAAAAAAATCATCCGGTCTATACTCTTCCCAGGCTTTTAAAAATTCACGATTTCTGTCGTAATATTGAAGAACTTTTTCAGCATACGACTCATCAATTTCCCTTAAATGTAAACGATTTGTTTCATATATTTTCATCATCGTATCTCCATTCTTCAGCTTGCATAACAAAAAACTTATACCCTATCATTCTTATATATTCTCTACGTACATACAAATTTCCTGTTATACTTTACACACACTTCTCGAATTTTGTCATTTCTCTCCCCCTTGTCCACAATATCATTTCTCGTTACAATGATATTGTACTGATTTGCAAGGAGGTTTAACGATGCATAAAAAAGCTCAAAAAGTTATGATTTATGTAATGCTAATTTCTATGCTTGTAACAACATTACTTGCTGGCGCAAGTATGTTTTGGTAAAAAGGACGATCTGTTCGTCCTTTTTTTTACTTTTTACACATAATAAAATAAACCATCTCGAAATCGAGATGGTTTATTTTATGTAAAGCACAATCGCTACAATACTAAAGAAAAATGACATTACAAGTGCTATCACAAAACTTGTATATTGTTTCTGCTGAAATGCCCCAATAACAAAAGTAAGATTAAGTAATGCCATACATACAATCGCTACAAGATAAGAACATATATTAAAAGTTGCCAATATGAATGTAATAATAAATAGAAATCCCATAAAAAACTGCATATACGAAAGTTTTGGATTCAAGTACATATGAGCAACTCCTTTATCTAATTTGATCTTTCTATACTCTCATTAACGCATGGTTATGTACACATGTCAAGACAACTTATTACAATAGAAAAAACCAACTTTTTCGTTGGCTTTTTCATATGCAATGGCTCCTTTTTCTTTTGCCAATTGCTGAAATGACTTTTTCGATTTTACAATCCACACTTTCGTTCCAATTGGAATACGATCAAATAAATACTCCACATCATTTTTCTTCATTCTTATACACCCTTGTGAAATATACTTTCCAATTGAACTCGGTTGGTTTGTTCCATGTATTCCATACTTACTCCCATCAGTTCCTCGTGCATTAAATCCCATCCACCTAGATCCAAGTGGATTTTTCGGTGATCCCCCTGGAATATCTTTTGCAATATAATACGGATCCTTTGCTTTCATTACAATATCAAAAGTTCCCTCTGGGGTTAATTCATTTGTTTTTCCTGTCGCGACTGGAAAAACCTTTTGAATCTTCCCATCGTCAATATAAGCTAGTTTATTCGTCGCTTTATTTACAATAATAAAAGGATCACCGGCACGTGGATTATCACCAAGGGGCCAAATAGGCGATAAAGAAAGACATAATAGGAAAGAGAGAAGATACGGCATAAATAATTCCTACCTTCTATATAAGTTCTTTTATATTATCCTTTCCCTTAAAACGACTTTTAATGAGTAAATATTGTTCCATTTCGTATACAAGTTGAACAAGTTTCGCACGTATCTCAAATTCTTCACGTGTAGCCGGCAATGGCATCTCTCTAAATAATTCTCTCATTTCTTGAAGCTGTCTTAAAGAAATAACCCCGGTACTCTGAGGGCTAATAGCATTACTAATGTTTTCAACCACATCCGCAATCATGTCAGCTTGTTCATATGTCCACGATAAAGAAGCTGCTAACGGAATCATTCGCTCTAAAATTTCGAATTGTTGCATGCGCATATTGAAATAGCGATAGTAATAGTCATCTTCTCGCATAAATGCATTCTCAAGTTTCTTAAACGATAAATCTCTAGCTTCATTTAGCATCTGTTCAGTTTCAATAAGTTCTGCCCCGCTCCAACTACTTTCTCGATTTCGTAAATACACAACCATTTCAAACAAAATCGTTTTAAAATTACTTTCTATTTTACCTTGATACTCTTTTAGCTTATTTTCACTACTTGGCATATACATATTCACTAAGAGAGCCACGCTAATCCCTATCGTTAATATCGCAATTTCATTTCCAACAATAAGCCATGTAATTTGTTTCAATGAATATAGATGCATCACAATAACTGAACTCGTGACAATACCTTCTTGAATTTTAAGCATAACTGCAGTCGGAATAAATGTAAGCAATAATAGGCTAATTGCTAGTGGTGTATATCCAATTGTTTCAAAAATACAAAATGCGAACACCATTGATAATACACAAGCTAAAAAACGATGTAACGATACTTGAAGTGATTTACGTTTCGTATTTTGTACACATAATATAACTAAAATACCCGCTGAACTATAAAATTCTAATCCTAATAACTGAGCAATAAAAACGGCTGCGCCTGTCCCTATTGCTGTTTTTACTGTACGGTATCCAATTTTGAACATAGCATTGCTCCTATATGTATAAACGTATTTACAGTTAGTATAAAAAAAGGATGACACAATGTCATCCTTTTCTACTTATTATTCACGTATCCTTTACATATTACAATATTTTTTGTAAAAATTGTTGCGCACGCTCACTTTTCGGTGCTGCAAAAAATTGTGCTGGCGCACTATCTTCTACAAGTTTTCCACCATCTAAAAAGAGAACACGATCTGCTACTTCTTTTGCAAATCCCATTTCATGTGTAACAATTGCCATTGTCATTCCTGTCGTAACTAATGATTTCATAACTTCTAACACTTCTTTTACCATCTCTGGATCTAGTGCTGATGTCGGTTCATCAAATAACATTACTTCTGGTTCCATTGCTAACGCTCTTGCAATTGCTACACGTTGCTTTTGTCCGCCAGAAAGACGATTCGGATACGTATCTTTTTTATCTAATAAACCGACCTTTTCTAAAAGTTTTTCGGCTTTCTTTTCAGCTTCTTGTTTCGTTACTCCTTTTACATTGATAGGAGCATACGTAATATTTTCTAATACAGTCATATGAGGAAATAGGTGGAAATGCTGAAATACCATTCCGACATTTTCACGGACGTGCATAATATTCGTTTTCGGATTCGTTACTTCTTCCGCTCCAATCCAAATGTGACCATTTGTCGGTGCTTCTAACACATTCATACAACGTAAAAATGTTGATTTCCCTGATCCAGACGGTCCAATAATTGCTACTACTTCCCCTTTTCCAATCGTTGTTGTAATTCCTTTTAATACTTCGTTTTTTCCAAATGATTTATGAAGGTTTTCAATTTTAATCACTTTTCTTCATTCTCCCTTCAATTGCCTTCCCGACTAATGTAAGAATAATGACTAGCATATAATAAATGAGTCCAACAAAAAGTAATGGTTCAAGATATTTAAATGTCTCCCCGCCTACGATGTAAGCACGGCGCATTAAATCCGTTGCGCCTATTACTGTTACTACAGCCGATTCTTTCGTAAGTGTCGCAAACTCGTTTACAAGTGCCGGTAATATATTTTTTAAAGCTTGAGGAAAAATGATATTTCGCATCATTTTTCCGTATGGAATTCCTAAAGCCATCGCCGCTTCTGTTTGTCCTTTATCAACCGCTTGAATGCCAGCACGGATTACTTCTGACATATATGCACCTGAATTTAAGCTAAATGCAAGTACAGCTGCTACGAATGCTGGTATTTCATAACCAATTATTTGCGGGACACCGAAATAAATAATCATTAATTGCAATACAAGTGGTGTACCACGGAAAATTGATGTATAAAGATCTGCCGCTATATTTAATGCTCGTATTCTAGCAATTTTGCAAAGTGCTAATAGCGTTCCTAAAATAAACCCTGCTAAAGCTGATACTGCTACAATTTTCAAAGTAACTTCTAAGCCTTTTAATATATACGGTATCGAAGGCGTAATCGCCGAAAAATCTAAGTTCATTCTTTTCATTCCCCTCACAGAAAAGTGAAAGGCAGCTTATTTTTCGCTGCCAAACCATTTCTTCACTAATTTATCCATTTCTCCATTTTCTTGCATTTTTTTAATTACTTTATTAAATTCAGCTGTTTTATCACTATTTTTCGGAAGGGCAATTGCTGCTCCAACTTCTTCTGGCGCTTCTTTAATTTCAATTCCTTGTAAATCTTTCATTTTCTCTAAATAATTTTTAGCAACTGTGTCTTCTATAATTGCAGCGTCAAAACGACCAGCTTTAATTTCTTGTACGATTTCTGGTATACGGTCACGTCCCTCAACTTTGAAATCTACTTGTTTTTTAAATTCTGCAGCTTTCTCTTCTTGAATAGATCCTGTTTGTACCCCTACTTTTTTCCCTTTTAAATCCTCTACAGATTTAATGTTAGAGTCCTTTTTAGAAACAACCATGTTTTTCGCAACAAAATAAATATCTGTGAAATCAACATTATTTTTACGCTCTGCAGTTGGCGTCATACCTGCCATTACGAAATCAACTTTTCCTGAGCTAAGAGATGCTAATAAACCACCAAAATCCATATCTTTCACTTTCACTTCATAACCAAGTTCTTTTCCGATATATTTAGCAACATCAACATCAAAGCCAATAATTTCATCACTTTTTGAAGCTTCTACGTATTCATATGGTTTATAATCTGCTGAAGTCCCCATAACCAGTACTTTCTTATTTTTCCCAGTAACCTTTTCTTCCCCATTACTACAAGCACTGAACATACTTACAATTAAAATAAGTGCAAATGATATTGATAATAACTTCTTCATCTTTCTTCCCCCTAATAATGTATATTTAAAAGTTTAATAGAATATTTATTCGATGTTTGTATTGTATCAGCACTTTCATTTTTATGCAATATATAAAATAAAAATAAATAAATTATCAGTACAAATACCATTTTGCATGTATAAAATACTGTATAAAAAACATAACTATGCATATCCCATAAGTTTTAATACTAAATAAAAAAGGCGGCACATCCACTTGAGTGTGGACGTACCGCCTTTTTGCTTATTTTTATAGTTCTTCGCAATTCTCTTCGAAATAAGATTGTAGTTTTGCAATAACTTGCATCGGTTCATGACCTTCAATTTCATGACGTTCTACCATTGTTACAATTTTTCCATCTTTTAATAAAGCAAATGATGGAGAAGATGGTGGGTACCCTTCGAAATATTCACGAGCTCTTGCTGTCGCTTCTTTATCTTGACCTGCAAACACCGTTACAAGATGGTTAGGTCGTTTATCATAATGTACGGAATGCGCAGCAGCAGGACGAGCAATACCGCCTGCACAACCACATACAGAGTTTACCATTACAAGTGTTGTTCCATTTCTTTTAAACGCTTCGTCTACTGCTTCTGGCGTCGTCAATTCTGTATATCCAGCAGAGACAATCTCTTCACGCGCTTGGCGGACAACATCATTCATAAAAAAGTTAAAATTAATCAATCTTTTCCCTCCTCTAAAACTACCTATTTGTATCTTACCAGTTAATGTTTATGAAATACAAGTAAGTTTACTTGTATTTCAGCATAGAAAAGGTGTTAGAGCTCTTGCTCTAACACCTTTTCTTAATGACCACGATGTTTTTGCTTTGCTTTTTGTACTTTGATTAAACGTCTTCTTTGTTTTTCAGCCTCTCGCTTCTCCTTAGATTGCACTTTCTTTTCTTGTTTATGCAGTTCATAAGATAAGCTAATTGCCTCTTGCGCCTTAGTAAAGCGGTTTACATTTACTTCTTTTGCTGCTTGTCGTATGATCCGCTTTATATTTTTGGGACGCTGTTTTTCTTTCACTTCCACGCCACATTTTGCAAAGTGCTGAAAATACGCTAACATTGAACCGTTCACAAATATAAGCACTTCTTCGTCTGAAGGTTCCGTTCCAAAAATATACCTCGCTCCATACAACTTCCCTTTTTCTTTACATGTAATGATTCCAACAAAAAATTGGCCATCGTGATATACTGTCAAATCCATTGACAGCCCCCCCTAAAAAAAATTAGAAATACGGGACATCCCGGAGGGGAAGGTTACTGACATGAAATCATGCGTCTGGACTACCAACCAGAACTATGTTTTTGTATTTCTTTCACTATTATTATATCTTTTTTTCCATAATCTTCATATATTCACTAATCATTTTTTTATGCGACCCAACAATATAGTCAGGTAGTTCTGTTAGAGGGAAGAATTTAAGCTGAACCGCTTCTTCTTTGTTCATAACAAAATCTCCATCGTATTCGTCCGTATAATAAGCGGTCGTTACAGATTGAAATTCATCACCGTTTGCTAATTTTGTAAAATAGTTCGCTCCAGAAAACACATTGATTAATCGTAGGTTCTTCACCTTTATTCCTGTTTCTTCGTATACTTCACGAAAAGCAGTTTCTTCTGGTGATTCACTAAGCTCCATTAATCCGCCAGGCAGCCCCCATTTTCCGTAAGGCTCTGTTCTTTGTTGTAATAATACATATCTATTTTCATTTATAACGAGTACAACAGCACCAACTAAAATTAAAGGGCGATGACCAACTATTTTCCGTAATTCTTCTACATATCCCATCGTATCCCTCCTTTTTCGTTGTCCACACTATTGTATCATATGTATGAAACGACAAAATGCGTATATTTTTCATTTTTTTAACAAAATATTTATTTTATGTGTTTCATCAACTGTAGCTAACAAAATGGATTCAACTTCTGCGTTTTTCTCTAGAAATTCTCTCGCCCATTCTTCTGTTTTCCCTAATAAAGCAAGAACATCTTGCTGAATGCTCCCATTCTTTACTAATATAAAAGAAACTGGAGATTTTTTTCCTGCCACTTTTAGATCAAGTCGGGAAACTGCCTCATATTCTGGATACCGAAATATAGAAACGACACCGTTCGCTTCCCATAATGCTAATTTGATCGTTTGAATATCGCTCACATTTCGCATACGAAGTTCTGAAAATAAATATTCCACCGTAATTCTCGCTTTTTTCAAATTGCTAAAATTAATGGAGCCATTGTGTATAAGAATGATAGGTGCTGGCTCTAAAAAGCGTCTCCATCTATCCCATTTCAACATTAAAACTGAACTTATAATATGAAGTACAACGAGTATAAACGTTGTAATCATCGAGCCCATTAATCCTACTTTTTCATCAGACAATGCGTTAGAAATATTCCCGCCAAGCAATAACACCAATACAACATCTAAAAAGCGAAGTTGTGCGATGGACCTTTGCCCCATTGCTTTCGCAACTAATATTAAAAATATGTATGCTATAATAGCCCGAATAACCCATTCACTATTAGAAAGATGCCGTGCTCCTTCAAAAATATGCATATGCATCACTTTGCACTCCTTACATCCCAAACTGCGAGTCTGTTTTAGTTTGCAACGTTTATGAGTATATATGTAAAAAAGCTGGTTCGTTTAAAAACGAACCAGCTTTTTTTACTTAACGGAAAACATATACTTTTTATACGTTTTTCGTACCGATAATATGAGACCCATCATAATCATATTCGAGAACAAGGAACTTCCCCCATACGATAAGAAAGGTAATGCAATCCCTTTTACAGGCATTAATCCAACAATCATACCGATATTTTGGAATATTTGAACCGTTAATATCCCAATCGATCCAGCACATAATAATGTACCGAATAAATTATCAGCAGAATAACCGATAATAATTGTTCTATATAGTAGTAATAGGAACAAGAATACAACTAACGCTGCTACGATAAATCCACCTTCTTCGGCAATTGTAGCGAAAATAAAGTCTGTATGCTTCTCAGGGATATAAACATTCCCTTCGCCAAACCCTTTCCCTTCCATACCGCCACTACCTACAGCTAAAATTGATTGCTGTGTTTGATAACCTTGATCTGTATGTTCAAATGGATCTAACCAACCTAAAATACGTGATTGTTGGTGCGGTTTTAGTAGCGTAACTAACTTATTAAAGAAGAAATCCTCATACCTTACGTAAATAAATATTAACGTGGATAGTATGGTGACTGGAATAACTGTACATAACGCTATCAATTTCTTCTGAATACCTGACATAAACAAAATACATGCAATGGCAGCAGCGTATAAGAACACCATCCCCGTATCCGGTTGGCTATATACAACAGCCATAGGCGGGAGGGATACTAGCATAATTTTACCTACTAATTTTAAGTCCGTTTGAAATGTCCTTGCCATATACTGCGCATTATGTTTCACTGCTATACTTGCTACTACGAGAAGCAATGAAATTTTGAAAAACTCAGATGGCTGAATTTGTCCAACTAGTGGAAATACAAACCATCTTTTTGCACCTAATTTTTCAGGTGTGAAATTGGAAACCGGTAGTATTTTCAAAAGAATAAGTGAAGCAAATCCAACGATATAAAGTGGCCAAGACAATTTTTGTAATTGATCTAAGTCGATGCTTGCAACAAGCAATAACAATACAACCCCAATTATGTAGTTCAAACCTTGTTTCATCGCAAAGTTTGCCTCTCCATATTGGCCAGTTTGCTGACTGCTATATATAGCAGCTATACTTGTAACACATAATGCTAACAAAATTAAAATTAATTTTACATCTAAACTTTTTAGAAACTCGGTACTTCTTTTCATGACATCCTCCTGAAACATTGTTACAGCAAAATAAAAAACCAGGAGTCAACATTCCTCATGTTTTGACGACTGATTACACATTATCTATAAAACACTTATATAGAATAACTCTCTTTTTCATACAATACAATATATTATACTACAGTTTCGTCAGTAAGATTTGCCAAAAAAATTATTCTTTTCTTATTTTATATCCATATACCATATATCAGCAATGTATTTTCATAAATTCCTAATACATAATCGTTCATTGTAAGATTAATGGGAAAGGTATTATACATATAGTAGGATGTAGATGAAGAAATAAGATAATAAAAAGCTCGCATAAGCGAGCTTTTTATTTAATATACAGATGTATTATGTTCTGACGTATTTTCTAAAATTTCTTTTACACGTCCTAAGAACTTACCACAAATTAAGCCATCTAGTACACGGTGATCAAGTGATAAACATAAGTTAACCATGTCACGAGCACCAAACATGCCATTATCCATAATTACTGGGCGTTTTACAATTGATTCAACTTGTAAAATAGCCGCTTGTGGGTAATTAATAATACCCATAGATTGAACAGAACCGAATGATCCTGTGTTATTAATTGTAAATGTTCCGCCTTGCATTTCGTCCGCTTTTAACGATTTCGTACGTACTTTTCCTGCAAGTTCTGTAATTTCACGAGCGATGCCTTTAATTGTCTTCTCGTCCGCATGTTTAATTACTGGTACAAATAGTTCGTCCTCTGTTGCAACAGCGATAGAAAGGTTAATATCTTTCTTCTGAACGATTTTATCGCCAGCCCACATTGAATTAATTTGAGGGTATTCTTTTAACGCTTGTGCTACTGCTTTTACGAAGAAAGCAAAGAACGTTAAGTTAAAGCCTTCACGCTTTTTGAAATCACCTTTAATTGAATTACGGTATGACACAAGGTTTGTCACATCTACTTCAATCATCATCCAAGCGTGTGGCGCTTCGTGTTTACTACGTAACATGTTCGCTGCGATTGCTTTACGCACACCTGTTACTGGAATTTCGATATCGCCAGGCATTGTTGGTACAGAAACTGGTTTCGCAGATTCTACTTTTTGCGCTACTGGCGCTGCTTTTGGTGCTTCTGGACGCGCTTCTACTACAGCTGCTACCGTTTCCTCTTTCTTCGCCGCACCTGCTTGCGGAATATTTCCAGATTCCACTAGCTTTAAAATATCTTTACGAGTGATACGGCCGTTTGCTCCCGTACCTTCTACTAGATCTAAATCAACGTTATGTTCACCTGCAAGTTTTAACACAGCTGGTGAAAAACGAGGTTTTCCATCAGTTGGTTGTTTTGCTTTCGGTGCTTTTTCAGGCGTAGCTACTTCTGCCTTTGGTTCTTCTTTTGTTTTTTCCTCAACAGCTGTTGCTGCTACTTCATCTGCACCTTCTACTTGAATTACACAAACTACTTCACCTACAGCTAACGTATCACCTTCACTAGCGATTAACTCTTTCACAATACCAGTGAAAGAAGATGGTACTTCAGCGTTTACTTTATCAGTCATTACTTCTGCAAGCGGATCATATTTATTTACGTGATCGCCAACATTAACGAGCCATTTACTAATTGTACCCTCTGTAACGCTCTCCCCGAGCTGAGGCATTGTAATATTTTCTACAGCCATGTATAGTCCCCCCGATTAAAATTCCGCAAGCTCGCGCATTGCTTTTTCAACTTTATCTGGATTTACCATAAAGAATTTTTCCATTGTTGGTGCATATGGCATTGCTGGAACGTCTGGACCTGCAAGACGTGCGATTGGTGCATCTAAATCAAACAGACAGTTTTCAGCAATAATTGCTGCCACTTCACTCATAATACTTCCTTCTTTATTGTCTTCTGTTACAAGAAGAACTTTACCTGTTTTAGAAGCTGCTTCAATGATTGCTTCTTTATCTAATGGATATACAGTACGTAAATCAAGAATGTGTGCAGAGATGCCATCTTGCGCTAACTTTTCAGCCGCTTGAAGAGCAAAATGAACACATAATCCGTATGTGATAACAGTAATATCATCACCTTCACGTTTTACATCTGCTTTTCCGATTGGTAATACGTAATCATCTTCTGGCACTTCACCTTTAATTAAGCGATATGCACGTTTATGCTCAAAGAATAATACTGGATCTTCATCACGAATTGCAGCTTTTAGTAAGCCTTTTGCATCATATGGTGTAGAAGGGATAACGATTTTTAAACCAGGTTGGTTTGCAAACATCGCTTCTACAGATTGCGAATGATACAATGCACCGTGAACACCGCCGCCAAATGGCGCACGAACTGTAATTGGACAAGTCCAATCATTATTAGAACGGTAACGAATTTTTGCTGCCTCAGAAACAATTTGGTTTACTGCTGGCATGATGAAATCCGCAAACTGCATTTCAGCGATTGGACGCATTCCATACATTGCTGCACCAATTGCGACCCCAGCGATTGCAGATTCTGCAAGTGGTGTATCTAGCGCACGATCTTCACCAAATTGATCATATAATCCGTGTGTCGCTTTAAATACGCCACCTTTTTTACCAACATCTTCACCTAAAACGAATACTTTCTCATCGCGTTCCATTTCCTCGCGCATTGCTAATGTAATAGCATCAATATAAGACATTACAGCCATGAAACGTTCCCCCCTATTCTGCGTATACGTGCTTCAATGCATCTTCAGGTGCTGCATACGGAGCATTTTCTGCATATTCTGTTGCTTCGTTTACGATATGCATAATTTCGTCTAACATTTGTTTTTCAGATTCCTCAGTTAACACGCCAACCTCTTTTAAATAAGCAGCAAATGTTACAATTGAATCATTTTTCTTCGCTTCTTCTACTTCTTCTTTATCACGATAAACACGATCATCATCGTCACTTGAATGTGCTGTTAAACGATATGATACTGTTTCAATTAAAGTTGGACCTTCACCACGGCGGCCACGGTCTGCTGCTTCTTTTACAGCTTTATATACTGCAAGCGGATCGTTTCCGTCTACTGTATATCCAGGCATACCGTATCCAATTGCACGGTCTGATACATTTTTACATGCTAATTGTTTTTCAACTGGAATAGAGATCGCGTATTTATTATTTTCACACATAAAAATAACAGGTAACTTGTGTACGCCAGCAAAGTTTGCACCTTCATGGAAATCACCTTGGTTGGAAGAACCTTCACCGAATGTAACAAACGTTACTAAATCTTTCTTTTCCATTTTTCCAGCTAATGCAATACCAACTGCATGTGGTACTTGCGTTGTTACTGGAGATGAACCTGTCACAATACGATTTTTCTTTTGACCGAAGTGACCAGGCATTTGACGACCACCAGAGTTTGGATCTCCAGCTTTCGCGAAACCAGATAGCATCAGTTCTTTCGCTGTCATACCAAACGCTAGTACAACACCCATATCACGGTAGTATGGTAATGCATAATCTTTCTCTCTATCAAGAGCAAATGCTGCTCCAACTTGTGCTGCCTCTTGTCCTTGGCAAGAAATTACGAATGGAATTTTACCAGCACGGTTTAATAACCACATACGTTCGTCAATTTTACGTGCAAGTAACATCGTACGGAACATTTCTAATACTTGCTCATCACTTAAGCCAAGCTCTTCATGGCGCTTTTCTTTTACTTCTGCCATTTTTCATAACCTCCTAAATCCACATTTTTATGCGTGTAACGCTTTTCCATCTACAGCTAATGCTGCTTCACCAATCGCCTCAGATAATGATGGATGCGGATGAATTGTATGTGCTACTTCCCAAGGTGTTGCATCAAGTACTCTTGCAAGACCCGCTTCAGAAATCATATCTGTTACATGCGGTCCAATCATATGAACACCGAGAATATCATTTGTTTCTTCATCAACTACAAGTTTTACGAAACCATCTGATTCGCCGTATACAAGCGCTTTTCCGATTGCACGGAATGAGAACTTACCTACTTTTAGCTTATAGCCTTTTTCTTTCGCTTCTTGTTCTGTTAAACCGACAGAAGCAACTTCCGGACTGCTATATACGCATTTTGATACCATAGAATAATCAATTGGTGTAACTTCTTTACCAGCAATATGTTCTACTGCAACAATTCCTTCATGAGAAGCAACGTGAGCAAGCTGTAAGCCACCGATTACATCACCGATTGCGTAAATATGAGATTCTTTCGTTTGATAAAACTCATTTGTTTGAATGTATCCTTTTTCCACAACGATATCCGTATTCTCTAAACCAATATTTTGCGTATTGGCTTGTCGTCCTACAGATACAAGCATTTTTTCTGCTTTAAATTCTTTATTCTCACCGTTATGTTCAGCTTGAATTGTTACTCCATTATCTTTTACCAATGTTTCTGGTAATACTTTTGCACCAGTTACCACTTTAATACCTTTTTTCTTGAATAGACGTTGCATTTCTTTTGAAACGTCTTGGTCTTCTAGTGGTAGTATCGTTTTCGCATACTCTAATACTGTAACTTCTACACCGAAGTCAGCAAGCATAGATGCCCACTCAATACCAATTACACCGCCACCAACGATAATAATCGAGCTAGGAAGCGTTTCCATTTTTAGGGCATGATCGGAAGACATTACATACTCTCCGTCTAATTCTAAACCTGGTAATGAATTCGGACGAGAACCTGTTGCAATAAGTACATTTTTTGGAATTAACATTTCATTCTCTTCTCCACTTGCAAGTTCAACTGAAATTGTCCCTGGCATCGGAGAGAAAATAGATGGGCCAAGAATACGGCCAATACCTTCAAACACATCAATTTTACCTTGTTTCATTAAGTGCTGAACACCTTTATGAAGTTGCGTTACAATCTTCTCTTTACGCTCTTGTACTTTCGCAAAGTTTAGTTCTACATTACTTGCAATAACTCCGAACTCTTCGCTTTTTTTAGCAGTTGCGTATACTTCCGCACTACGTAAAAGGGCTTTACTAGGAATACATCCTTTGTGTAAACAAGTACCACCAAGATTTTCTTTTTCAACAAGTGCAGTTTTTAACCCTAGTTGTGATGCACGAATTGCAGCAACATATCCACCAGTACCGCCGCCAACGATGACTAAATCATATTCTTTTGCCATTATCTCAACCCCTAGCTACCGTTTCTTTTTCACGTACAATATATTCTTTTGGAGCTTCTTCTTCACGTAGTACACGAAGTGCCCCTTCTGCTAATGCTTGTAATTCATCTTCTCCTGGATGTACGATAACATCTGCAATCCAGTCTACTCGTTCTTTTATTTCATCAACAAGGATTTTACTGTAAGCAAGTCCACCAGTTAATACGATTGCATCGATTTTCCCGTGAAGTACAGCGCTAGCTCCGCCAATCTCTTTTGCAACTTGATATGCCATAGCTTTATAAATAAGAGTTGCTTCAGGATCACCTTTTTCAACCATTTGTTCTACTTTAATCGCATCATTTGTACCGATAAGACTTACAAGTCCACCTTGTCCGACAAGTTTTTTAATCATTTCATCTCGGTAATACTCACCAGAGAAACACATTTCTACTAGTTGCCCTACTGGTACTGTACCAGCGCGCTCTGGACTAAATGGGCCTTCTCCGTTTAAACCGTTATTTACATCGATTACTCTTCCTTTTTTATGAGCACCAACTGTAATACCGCCGCCCATATGTGTAACTAATAAATTTAAATCCTCATATTTGTGATTTAACTGTTCAGCTACTTTACGAGCAACTGCTTTTTGATTTAAAGCATGGAAAATACTTTTGCGTTCCATACCAGCAATACCACTTATACGAGCAATAGGCTCCATTTCATCTACAACGACAGGGTCTACAATGAATGCCGGAATATTTAATCCAGAAGCTATTTCATATGCTAAAATGCCCCCAAGGTTTGAAGCGTGATGACCGCTAAAACCATTTTTTAAATCTTCTAACATCGCATCGTTTACTGTGTATGTTCCGCCTTCGATTGGACGAAGTAATCCCCCACGGCCACAAACTGCGTTTAATTTTGAAATGTTAATACCGTGAGAATGTAGAACTTCTAAGATCGTTTCTTTACGAAACTCATATTGGTCGATAATTCGCTTATATTTTCCAATCTGTTCTTCGTCATGACGAATAGTTTCTTCTAAAACGGGTCTTTCATTATCAAAAACACCAATTTTTGTGGATGTACTACCCGGATTAATAACAAGAATTCGATTTACAGACACTGTTGCTACCTCCACTAATAAATTCAAAAGGAGGTGGAAACCTCATAAGAGGTAACCACACCTTTTGTAAAAGTAATATATGAATGATTAGCGACGGCTAATAATGTCGTGACCGTTGCGTAAGTATGTGCTACGAGAGTTTTTCAAGCTTGCAATGCGCTCTTCAGCTAGACGATCAGCTGCTACATAAGTTGCAATGCCATCGCGTTTTGAAATTTCGATTACTTTTGCAATTGTGTCATAAATTGATTCTACGCGTTTTAATGCACGTTCTCTATTGTATCCATATAACTCGTCTGCTACGTTAATTACGCCACCTGCATTAATTACATAGTCTGGTGCGTATACAATACCCATTTCATGAATGATGTCGCCGTGACGATCTTCTTTTAATTGGTTATTTGCAGAACCTGCAATTACTTTTGCTTTAAGTTGTGGAATAGTTTCGTCATTAACTGTTGCGCCTAATGCACATGGTGCGTAAATATCACATTCAACACCGTAAATTTCATTTGGCTCAACTGCTGTTGCACCGAATTCTTCTACTGCACGTTGTACAGCTTCTTTATTAATATCTGTAACGATTAGTTTTGCGCCTTCAGCGTGTAAATGTTTGCATAGGTGATATGCTACGTTACCAACACCTTGAACAGCAATTACTTTTCCTTCTAAATTATCAGTACCGAAAGCCTCTTTCGCAGCAGCTTTCATACCACGATAAACACCGTATGCAGTTACTGGAGATGGATTACCAGAAGAACCGAATGATGGTGAAATACCTGTTACAAAGTCAGTTTCTTCGTGGATAATATCCATATCATCTACTGTTGTACCAACATCTTCAGCTGTAATGTAACGTCCGTTTAGTCCTTGAATATAACGACCTAATGCACGGAACATTGCTTCGCTCTTATCTTTACGTGGATCACCGATAATTACTGTTTTCGCACCACCTAAGTTTAAACCAGCTGCTGCGTTTTTATATGTCATCCCTTTTGCAAGACGCAATGCATCTTCAATCGCCGCTTCTTCAGAATCATATGTCCACATTCTTGTTCCACCAAGAGCAGGTCCAAGTGTTGTATCATGAATTGCAATGATTGCTTTTAAACCTGATTCTTTATCTTGACAAAATACCACTTGCTCATAATCATATTTTTCTAAGTATTCGAAGATTTCTAATGCCATTGTCGTTTCCCCCTAATGTTTTACCCTATTTGGTTTATTTTGAAGCAGTGGCAACTGCCAATGCTAATGAATATACTTTTGTTTCTGCTGAATCAGCACGAGATGTTAAAACAATCGGTGCTTTTGCGCCAGCAATCATTGCTCCTACTTTTGCATCCGCAAAGTATACGAGTGATTTATATAGCACATTTCCAGCTTCAATTGTTGGGACGAGTAAAATGTCTGCCTTACCTGCTACGTCACTTACTATGCCTTTATGTTCTGCTGCAATTTGTGATACTGCATTATCTAAAGCAAGTGGTCCATCAACGACACAATTTTTAATTTGTCCGCGGCGATTCATTTGAGTTAACATCGCTGCATCAATTGTCGCTTGCATCGCAGGATTCACAACCTCTACCGCTGCAATTGGGGCTACCTTCGGCAAATCAATTCCTATTGCCCGGGCAACTTCTACAGTATTTTGTATAATAGCAGCTTTTTGTGTTACATCAGGTGCAATGTTCATTGCTGCATCTGTAACAAAAATGAGACGATTGTAGTTTGGAACTTCAAATGCTGCAACGTGTGAAAGTACGCTACCTTTACGAAGTCCCCACTCTTTATTTAATACAGCTTTCAAAATATTTGCTGTTGGGATGTTCCCCTTCATAAGCACATCTGCTTCGCCATTTCTTACAGCTTTAACAGAAAGTTCTGCAGCCTCAGCACTTGACTGTGTTGCAATCACTTCAATATGTTCTGAAGTTTGTAAACTATGTTCTTGTAGCATCCCCATTATTTTTTCTTGATTTCCATATAGACGAAATTGAGCTAGCTGTAATGTAATTGCTTTCGCTACAGCTTCAATTACTTCATGATCTTCAGCTACTGCTACAGCCACAGTTTTTTTAGGCTGGCCTGCCGCTTGATCAATTAAGTGTTCTAACTTCATATTTTGTAATCAACCCTTTCCGTCGTCCCTCGTCTTTTTATTAAGCAAATACCGTGCCAACTTTTTAAAGTGGTCTTACCAATAATGAAAACGCATTCAAAACACAGTAAAATCAATACTTTGGAAAATAACAAAAGATTCTGTCTTATTTTGTCGCTTTTTGTATACCATGCAATAAATTGCATGGTACGCAATTTATTGCATGCTATTTTTTGCACACTCATATTTTTCTAGCTTGTAATATAAATTTCGAACCGAAATCCCTAACGCTCTGGCTGTTTGTGTTTTATTTCCACCAAATCTCTCTAAATATTCATGAATGATATTCCCTTCAAACTCCGTCACTAAATGCTCAAGTGGCTTTTCTTCTAACTCAGGTAATAAATGAGCTTGCTTTGACTCCACCTGCTCTTCGTTATGTAATGGCGGTAAATGTTGTACATCTATATAGGTCTCGTTATAATTCATAAAGATTATAGCTCTCCCCAAAATATTTTCAAGTTCCCTCACATTTCCTGGCCATTCATATGATTGTAAATATGAAATAGCCGAATTAGTGAGTCCCTCTATATTTCGGCCATAATCTTGGTTAATTTTTTGAATTAACCTGTCTGCGATTGCCGGTATATCCCCTTTACGCTGACGAAGAGATGGGATTTGAATTGGAATTTTATTTAATCGATAATATAAATCCTCCCTAAACTTCCCTTCTAGAATGGCTTTTTCTAAATTCACGTGCGTCGCTGCAATTACTCTGACATTGATAGGAATTGCTTTCGTTCCACCAACTTTTACAATTTCTTTCTCTTGCAAAACGCGAAGGAGTTTCGCTTGCGTATTTGCAGATAGTTCCCCTATTTCATCTAAAAAGATGCTGCCGTTATTCGCTTCCTCAAAGAATCCACGTTTTCCCCCTCTTTTCGCACCAGAAAATGCCCCTTCCTCATAACCAAACAATTCACTTTCTAACAACGTCTCCGAAATAGCCGCACAGTTTACACGAACAAACTTATTATATTTCCGATTACTTCCATTATGGATAGCATGCGCAAACAATTCTTTACCTGTCCCCGACTCCCCGCGTAACAACACTGTTGCTGGTGTATTCGCCCCCAGTTTCGCCTGTTCAATAGCAGCCGTTGTTTCATCTGAATTTCCGACAATGTCATCAAATGAATATTTTGCTTCTAACGTTCGAATAATTTGCCTCGCTCGATTCAATTCATTTGTTAACTTTTGAATTTCTGATACATCACGAATTACACCAACGCTTCCTTTTAATATTCCATCTACAATGACCGGTGCTACATTTACAATTACGTCTCGCTTTTTTTGGCCAATCTTCATATGTATTCCTCGTACCGCCCTACGTGTTCGAAGAACTTTCATATGCATACTTTCACCTTCTACAATATCGGTTGTAGCCGGCTTTCCAATAATGTCCTCTTCTGTTAAACCTGTTAATTTCGTATATGCAGGGTTAATTACTAATCCTCGACCTTTTTCATCCACGACCGAAATAGCTTCCTCAGACGAGTTAATAATCGCCTCAAGTAACGTTTGAATCTCCTTTAAATCTGTAACTTCTTCCGCAAGATCTACAACCTCTGTTATATCTTTAAAAATCGCAAATGCCCCTTGCACTTCTCCTCCCTCTTTTAATATTGGAATACGGGTTGTAATAATTTTCTTTCCATTCTCAAGCGTCAATTCATAATTTACTTCTATTTGTTTCGTACGTATAATACGAAGCAACTTACTAGTCGGAATAACTTCTAAAATATATTTCCCTACCGCATCTTCTTTTTTATACCCGATAATACGCTCTGCACTTTTATTAAATAGGCGAACTTGTCCCTCTCGATCAATCACAATCATACCGTCATGCGTAGAATTTAAAATCAGATCACCTTGCTGCGTTTGCTCTTCTAACTTTCCAATTAAATCTTCCTTCTCATGTGCTAATCTCGTAACAATCTTTGCAATATCACCTGGTATAAGAAGAGTATCTTTATGCTTTTTCTTTAATAAATCTTTATGTAAATCATCGTCACCTGTCATATCAAACATTACATCAATGTGCATAGAAAGAAATGGAGTCACACTCTCTCCAATTGCAATCCCGTATTCCTTTGCCATCTGTAACCCTTTTGCTATCGGATTTATATCAATAATCCCTATAATTTGAAATATATTCGAACTCTGTAACAGACGCAGCAGTGTACTACCACCTTCACCTGCACCAACAATTAAAACTTTTTGTTTCATATATTACACTTCCTCTCGGAGTATCTCTGCAAAATTTTTCACACCCTTATCTTACTCGTTCAGCCCCCTCTTGACAAACCCCCTTTTCATATAACATCATTAAAATAAACAAAATAATCTGAAAAGGAGCGTTTATATGCAGCGTTACCTTGCTCTATTATTAGCACTCATCCCTATTTCATTAGCTGTGTTTGGCATTAAGTTAATGAGAGATACCGTATTTGGGATTTTATTTCCTCCACTCTCTATACTATGGTTACAATTTTTAATCGGGGCTCTCTGCTTCGCGCTCGGATTTTATATCTTTGGTGGTTTCGTCTTACACCGAGATCGTAAACGAAATAAAGTACAAGCTCGCTTTCGAAGATAGGATAGGAAATCTCTACTATTTGCAAATAAAAAAATGAGACCGTTACAAGCGGTCTCATTTTTTTATTTGCAATAACGTTCTTGCCGTTTCAGGATAATCCGTAATAATCGCCGAAATATTCATATCAAAATATTTACGCATAAGTGTTTCTTCATTAATTGTATAGGGCCGAACTTCTACATCACTTTCCATCGTTAATTCAGCAATGGCATCTTGAAGGTAACGATAATTCGGATGCACCGCAGTAGCTCCCATCTTTTTTGCATATGCCCACGGGCTATGCAGGCCTTCGCGATATAAAATCGCTGTTTGAATATCAGGAGCCATCATATGACACCTTTTCATACTGTAGTGATTAAATGAAGAAAATATAACACGATCTTCTAAATTAAATTTCCGTACAAGCGTTATAACTTCTTCTTCTAAACCTCTGTATGGAATTTTATTGTTTTTAAGTTCAATATTAAGTAGCAACTCTGTTTTTTCAATCCATTGTAACACCTCTTCTAAAAGAGGTATTTTACAAAATCCTACTTTATCACCAAATTTATAGCTCGCATCTAATTTACATAAATCCTCATATAAATAATTTCGAACCGCACCTTTTCCATTCGTTGTCCGGTCCACTGTTTCATCATGAATGACGACAACCTTTCCGTCTTTCGTTAATTGAACATCAAGCTCAATTCCATCTGCCTTAAAAGATTCAGCTGCTTCAAATGAAATCATCGTATTTTCTGGGTATGTTCCCGCTGCACCACGATGTGCAAATATAAGAGTCATCCTCACTCCCCCAATCTTATGCTATACTATACGAAAAAGGAGGTACTTCTATGAGACCATTACAAATTTCTCCAGACACTGCAGTCCGCCTATCAAAAGCACTAGGTGTTCCACTTGAACAACTTATGCATATGCCGCAGCACATTTTAATTCAAAAGTTAGTTGAATTAGAAAAACAAAATAAAGACGAAGAATAATACAGTCCTGTTTCACAGGACTTTTTATTATTTTCTATTATATCACGGATGACTTGCTTGCTAAAATCCCTCATTGGATATACCATGATTCAATTTAACCTTCACTTCGAACATGTACAATAAAAAGACCAACGAATTCTAACATTCATTGGTCATTAATTAAAAAGTTCATTGGTTTTAAATTTACTATCGAGTATACATTTCAAGAATTATTAAGCTTTATTAAAACTTAAATCCCTTACTTCTTCTATTCTCAGCTAGCCTTATGTTCAAGTCTCAGCTTATCCGCAACCATTGCGCTGAACTCTGAGTTCGTAGGTTTTGCTTTTGACATAGATACTGTATAACCGAAAGCTTTAAACGTTGATATATATACGTTTCTAACATTTTCTTTTCGTCCAATAAATACGTTAAATTTCACGCCCTTTATTGGTTTCGTTTTTCTTAATTCATTGGTAACATTACATTACTAATGTGTATAAGAATATAATACATATTCACAGGGGCAAACGTCAATAGAATTCAATGATATCCACGTACTGTTTCACGTTACCCTCTATTCAGCTTCTTGATTTACGACTATATCCTTATTCCTATAGTCTAAGTTGGTACGTATTTGAAGCTTTCCCCCTGTCCTACTGTAACTAACAATAGCCCCTGTTCTTTTAGTTCTTTTAGTCCTTTTATTGCCTTTGATGTTGTATTACGATTAGCCCTTAAATAGTCTTGTAACTGGTTATAAGATAACTTTACTGGTGCTTTATCCGCTTCTAATTCTTTCATAATATATAGTAACAACAGTTCTGTTTTATCTAAGTTAGTGCGTTTGAACAGTGCCAACCGCAATCCCCTTCCCTTATTCTGTCATTTAGCACTCATACTAATGGTGCCTTACACTTCATATAGTACATATTAATTACTATAAAAACAATAACCCCCCCCCTTAACTTGTAGGCTATATATATTAAAAAAACTTATGCGTAATTCACATAAGTCTTACTTTTGTTATTCATAAGTAATTATTATTGGTCTTCGCAATTACATAAGCTAGAAAACAATTCTTAAAAGGATGAACCAATAATGCACCACTCTACAAAAATAGACTTGATATCTATTAAATATAGTAGTCAGGATTTTCATCCATTTTAATTAAAAACTCCTCTAAAGAATCCGCTATTTTTACGTCCTCAGAGTAAATTGGACATTGACCTAATTCATTTTCCTGCTTAAATTTAATTGTTAAAAAGCTAAGTTCTGTTACTTCAAAAAACACCAATGATTCTTCATCATCTACACCATCTATATTAGGGTCATATTCATAGATATCTTGTCTCAAACGAAAATCCGCAACAGAAAATGGGTCCATAAATCTGTTAAAAAAGAACTTACTTGATGCCTCTAAAAAACCATAACCAATTTCTTTATAAAAAATTTTCAATTCTTTAGGGAATTTCATTTTTAATAAATCTTCTGCTTCCTCTATCTCTTCTTTTGGCAAAAGGTAAAAAATAGGGGTTTGATTAGATTTAATACTTTCGTCTGCTACAATATGTTTTTTCAAAAAGTTAAACATAATTTTTACTACCTCCTTATTACAGAAGGGCTGTTTTCAATGCTTCTTCAAGCATTGTATTGAAATCATTATATGTTTTCATCACTGTGCCAGATGGTTTATCAAGTTCTAAGCAAGTACCATCAGATAAGTTTTTACAAAACCAAGCAATACTTGAATCTCCAAAGAAAAGATACTCTTTTTGAAATTCATTTTCATACCAAATCTTATTCGTGTCTATAAATCCACAAATCGGTTCGTTTCTTTCTGTTTCTAGTAAAGAAGGGTCAACTCCATAAATAACTAGTCCACCAAAATCTAAACCATTTACGTTTTTAATAAACTCCTCAAATTCACTCGGTAAATCAACATTAAATTTCTCTTTCACACGTTCTCTTAATCTATGAACTTCAGTATCTGTTGCTGGTGTGTTCAGATTAAAGTTAACACTTTTCAGTATATCTTCAATTTCTAAAATCAGATTTTTCCACATATAAATTTCACCATTGCTTCAGCTTGAATCTGTTCCAAAATTTCTTTTTCATTTCCCTCATAATTGTTTAACATTCTTAGAATTTCTGAAACCTTTGCATCTATGTTACTAACTCCTATCAGTTATTTTAGGACTTTTTTTACATGTCCGTTTCTGAATCCCATACCTCTATAAATTCAAAACCTTTTAAATCACTTTCTAACACTGCATTTCTAAATTCATCTGATACAAAAACGGAAGTAGGATGGATTCTTTGATTTATATATACTTTAAAAATCATTTCATTGTGAACAATGTTAGGAATAAATGCGAATTTTTCACATCCTATTACTAAACCTGTGATTAATTTTTTAAAGATTGCTTTATTACTATCAATTGCATCTAGTACATTTAAAACATGGACTACATAATATACTTCATTTGTTTTATTATGAACAAGTGGAAGAAACTCAACATCAGTACCTATTAAAGGTTCTAATAAATTTTTTGCTTGTTCACTAATCATTATTGAACCAGTTTCCCCCCAAAAATGCGGACAGTCGCTAGGTTTATCTCCTTCTATACATTCAATAAATATTTCTCCCCATGAATCTAGTAAAATTGCAGTGGAGTTGAACTTCCCTTCAAAATATTTTTTATCCTCTTTATATTTCAATAGCTGGAAAGACTGGCAATCATCAAACGAACTTCTCAATTCCCAAATTTTCATTTTTTATTCTCCTTCGAGATTTAATATATTTACAAATTATTTCGATTTATTTAATTTTAAACTCCCCTCTAATAAACGTATCCTTATGTCATGTAGGGCTGCAATAGCATCAGCTTGAGTACCACCGTATACTTTAACTTCTTTTAACACTCTAGCCACTTCATCTGCATATTCTGCTGAATGACTACCGATATGTAATGCTTCAGTAGTTACATAATCATTCAATTTATATGGTAAAAATACCCCATTAGCAGCAGAATCAGGATGTATCCCAAACTCTTCTAATAATTCTTGTACGAGTGCCGCCCTTTTATCATTCCAAGGTCCGATGTGATGTGCTGCATTAGAATATGGGGGTGGTTCAATCCCTGCATCCTTAAGTTCTTCACGTAATATTTTAGATGCTGTATACGAATCAGGATACTCATTTTTCACTTCAACTCTATCAAGAACTTTATCCGCATAATCTTTTATTACTTCTTGTACACCTTTAACTCTACTTCTTCCACCAGTTTCAGAAAACATAAATGTATCACGGGCTTCTTGTAAAGCTTCAAAAGTTTTTATCTGATTGCTACCAAAGCCACTAGTACCTGCAAATGCAAATCGTTCTTTTAATGGTAATTGATTCGAAACGGACGAGATACCTTCTGAGAATTTTGTTAGATTGGTACCTTTTGAAAGTGTAGTTACTTTACTTATTCCTTTATCCCCAAGCCATCCCAATCCAAGCCCCATAAAAACACTCGTTCCCCATTTTGTACGACTTTCCGCATCACCATGCCAAAAATCATTCATAAATGAATCCGAAACAGCATTCCAAGCAGTAAAGGTTGTCTCTATAGGGTGACCTATAGCATACTTAATATTTTCTTTTGTTACTGTATCGTCTAGTGAATCAAATCCTTCTACAATCCCCCCAATAACTTGCCCAGAACCAACGTATATACCGTCCCAAATTTTTCTAAGCATAGATTTTTCAGAGGGTTTGCCGCACATTGCCCCTTCTTCTACCTTTTCATCTGATAAATTCCCATCAACTAAATTACCATCATAACGTTCATCAGCATTACGAAACTTTTCAGCAGCGCGCATTAGTTCTTCTGCAATCTTATCAAATTCCCGAAACACATTAAACATTTGAGGTTTTGTTTCATTAAACATCTGATAAAACCTTTGACTCGTTGCACCGTTCCACATTGCAGCTACGTATTCCGTTTGGTTATATAAATCTTGCTGTCTGCTATTTAAAACAAATAAACACGGAAATCCTATCAAAAATATACCTCACTTAACTTCTTCTTTGCAGAATCAAGCATCCATCTTACTCTTTCGGAGTGATTTATATAATATAAACTAAAACTTTAATCAGTCGATTTTGTTCGTCCCCATTAATTATTATTCGAACCAATTGGGCGGTTACAGGCAGTTGATCTCCCGCCAATTTTCAAGACAGGAGTCTTACCGTCCATTAATGCGAGATAAATCACCTAAATCTCAATATGATAATTGTGTGCTTTCTATCAACAAAAAACCTCCTAATTCTTGGAATTAAAATACCAATAATTAAGAGGTTTTTAAATTAACCGCCAATTACCTATGTACTTTATTGCCTACATACGCAATTCGTTGGTTATTAAATTTTGTTATGAAATACGCTTAACACCTTGACACAACAACGATTAGCTAGCCTTATGTTCAAGTCTCAGCTTATCCGCAACCATTGCGATGAACTCAGAGTTCGTAGGTTTTGCTTTTGACATAGATACTGTATAACCGAATAAGGACGAAATAGAATCGATATTCCCACGACTCCATGCTACTTCAATTGCGTGACGGATTGCACGCTCGACACGGCTTGCTGTTGTATTATATTTCTTCGCGATATCTGGATACAATACTTTCGTAATAGATCCAAGTAATTCGATGTCATTGTACACCATAGAAATTGCTTCCCTTAAGTACATGTACCCTTTAATATGAGCAGGCACACCAATTTCATGAATGATACTCGTAATGCTTGCATCTAAGTTTTTCGGTTTTCCATCTACTGTTGTTGCTGATCGGAAAGATGGCAGTGGACGTTTAATAGTAGCGTTCGCTTTACCGCTCACTTGACGAATATGACTCGTTAAATTCTCCATATCAAATGGTTTTAATATGAAATATGACGCACCTAAGTCAACTGCTTTTTTCGTCACATCTTCTTGTCCAAACGCTGTCAACATAATTACGCTAGGCTGTCTTAACCTTTCAATATGGCGCATTTTCTCTAGTACAGCTAACCCATCTAAATGTGGCATAATAATATCTAATACAAGTACATCCGGCTGCTTATCTTTTAATAAATTTAAACACTCTTGACCATTATAAGCAGTACCAATTACTTCCATATCCTCTTGAGCAGCTACATAACTCTCTAGCATTGATACTAATTCTTTATTATCATCCACAAGACATACTTTAATTTTCTCCACAGCTTTTCCTCCCTTACCGAATCGATTCTCCGACATGTGTATCCTTCTAGGCTACATGAATTGTTCGACAATTGTGTGAAAATTCCCTTTTAAAGTTTGTTACTTTCCGATAAAATCACAAAAAAATATGTTTATCGTTTATTTATTCCTTTTCGCAACACATTCCATCATAGAAAAACAACGAAACGTTCAACCCTTTCCTTTTATTTTACAACAAAAAACACCTCTTGCGGAGCTTTTACAAAATTTCAACGAATTTTTCAATAGAAAAACGAGCTAATTATTAATTAGCTCGCTTTTCTTTCTTGATCATAAATGTTAATTCCAGCCTCATGTAACATCCATTCAATATGAACACCATATCCTGATGTTGGATCATTTACAAATACATGTGTAACAGCGCCAATTACCTTTCCATTTTGTACAATTGGACTTCCGCTCATCCCCTGTACGATACCACCTGTTTTCGCTAATAAACGTTTATCTGTTACTTTTATTACCATGCCTTTTGTTGCCGGAAACTTTTGCGGTACTGTACTCACAACTTCAATATCAAACGCTTCCACTTTATCTTGATCAATAACCGTTAATATTTTTGCTGGTCCTTCTTTTACTTGATGAGATAGTGCAATAGGCATTGCTTTATCCATTACGCCATTTGTCATATTTGTATTCAATTTGCCAAAAATACCAAATGGACTATTTATTGTAATATTGCCAATCACTTCACGATCAGGTGAGAACCTCGCTAATTTCTCCCCTGGATTCCCATGACTACCTCTTTCAATTGATGTAACTGTCGAACGCATAATTTGTCCATCTTCGACTTGAATCGGCTTTTTCGTATCATTATCAGAAATAACATGACCAAGTGCCCCATATTTCATAGAATCAGGATGAACAAATGTCATTGTTCCGATTCCAGCTGCCGAATCACGAATATATAAACCAATGCGATAAGACGATTCTCCACTGTCTTTTTGTGGTGTTAATTTAGTGCGGATATGCTTTCCATCCCTTAGCAAAACGAGATTAAGCGGTTCGCCTGTTTCCCCACTATTATGAATAAATGGTGCTACATCACTCATTCTTTCAATTGTTTTACCATTAATTTCAGTAATCATATCTCCAATTTGCACACCAGCTGTTTCACCAGGAGATACTTTCCCTTTTTCAGTTTGAATTAAATGATGGCCTACAACAAGTACCCCTTTTGTGTTTAACTTTACACCAATTGATTGTCCACCTGGAATAACTTTGAAATCTTTTAATACTCTCACATTTACTTTTTTCACTGGAAAACCAGCAAGCTGAAACACCATATCTGCTTCACCATTTTGATGAGAATTTACCATAAGTCCTTGTTTTTGTTCATTTGAACTTACTGTAAACACATGACGATCTGTAGATGAAGCTTTAAATACTGGTAATGAAGCTATTTCTGATTGTTGTCCTTCAAAAACAACAAGTTGCTTCGGAGATGAAATAAACGTCCGAAGCGGTTTAAAACACCCAATAAAAACTAAAGAAACAAGGAGAAAAATACCTATTATTTTGCGAAATCTTTCTAATTTCAATTTGTTCACTCTCCTCGCTCCTACCCCACATTCAGCCTTTTGGCTTCACTTTTTAATCTCTCCTTGCAATGCTTTATTTATAACCGGAAGAATTAAGAAATCATCATTTGAGAAAAAAAGCTATCCATTACTGGATAGCCTCTGCTGTCTGTTTAAAATGATGCGCTTGCGTAAGTAATTCTTTCGCATGTTCTGTCGTTAAATCTGTAATTTCCACACCAGAAATCATTCGAGCTATTTCTGTTACTTTATCCTCCATAGTTAAAACGGTAACTGATGTAATTGTTCGATCATTTGCTACTTGTTTTCGAATAAATAAATGCGAATCCGCCATTGAAGCTACTTGAGGTAAGTGCGTAATACAAAGTACTTGTGAGTTTACTGATACTCGATAAATCTTTTCCGCAATAGCCTGTGCGACCCGGCCACTTACACCAGTATCCACTTCATCAAAAATAACAGATGCAACACCTTGATGCTTAGAAAAAATGCTTTTTAAAGCTAAAATAATACGGGATAACTCTCCACCAGAAGCAACCTTTGAAAGTGGTTTTAGCGGCTCACCCGGATTTGTTGAAATATAAAATTCCACATGATCGTAACCATCCGCTGTAAGCCTTACCGGTGCTCCCTCCACGAGAGGCTCTTCTGCATTTCCTTCTCGCTTCATAATTCTCACTTCAAATTTTGTTTTTTCCATATATAATTCTTTTAATTCCTGATGAATGGCATTTGTAAGATGCTCTGCAAGTTCATGACGCATATTACTTAACAACGTTGCTTCTTTCAGAATAACACTTTCTAATTCCTTCAACTGTTTCTTCGTCGTTTCAATATGAACGTCTTTATTTTCAATCGTAAAAATTTCTTGTTCAATTTTATCAGCATACGCTAAAATCTCTTCTACAGTATTTCCATATTTTCTCTTTAGCATACGAATTTCATTTAAACGCGTTTCAATTTCATCTAAGCGATTCGGATCATATTCCATCATATCGAGCTTTTCTCTTAGTTGATAGGCAACTTCTTCTAATAAATAATAACTATTGGCAATGGAATCATGATTTTCTTGATACACTTCATCTAAATGTGTAATACTCTCCATTTGTCCCATTGCGCTTCGTACATTATCTAACCCTTGTCCGTCAGCACTTAACGAGCGATACGCATCCCCTAATGCTTTGTAAATTTTTTCGAAATTAGAAATTTGCAATCGTTCTTCAGTTAAGTCATTTTCTTCATCTATCTTTAAATCCGCTTTACGGATTTCTTCATGCTGAAATTGAATTAAATCTAAACGATGTGCCATTTGTTGTTCATTTTCACTTAACGATTTCAACTGTTTTTTTAATTTCTCATAGTCAGCATATACGTTTTGGTATATATCTAATTGTTTAACGATACGCTCTCCATCAAAATGATCGAGCATAAATAGATGACGTTCTTCATTCATTAAGTCTTGCGTTTCGTGTTGTCCATGAATATCAACAAGTGTTTTTCCAATTTCTTTTAATACACTAAGGGTAACTAGTTTTCCATTTACACGACATACACTTTTTCCGTTTGCAGCGATATCACGCTTCAAAATAATCATGCCGTCTTCTATTTCTATATCCAACTCTTCTGCTTTTTCAATACATGGATGCTTATCATCTTCCACATAAAATAGCCCCTCTATCTCAGCTTTTTCTGTTCCGTATCGAACAAATTCTGCTGAACCACGGCCACCTACAAGTAAACTAATCGCATCAATAATAATCGATTTTCCGGCCCCTGTTTCACCACTTAAAACCGTTAATCCTTTTTGAAAAGAAATATTTAATGCCTCAATAATAGCAAAGTTTCTAATCGATAATTCCGATAACAATGCCCCATTCACCTCGTTATAAACTAATCCCCTATGAAGGGCTTTTCTCAGTTCTTTATTCAAATAGTCATACTATATGTTTGTATGTATAAATTACTTTTCTAACCGCTCCATTGTACCAAACATTTGTTTTACGGGTCAATCCATCTATTTCCTAATTTTATTCAAAGAAAATATTATATTACAATTAAGAATTCACGTTTTTAACCAATAAAAATATCCTGTTCGCTTTCCACTTTACAGAGGAAAGCAAACAAGATTTTTTGTTACAGCATATTTAAGAAACGATCAGAGACAACACCTGTATCTTCAGGTGTACGGCAAATAATTAAGCAAGTATCATCACCACAAATGGTTCCGATAATCTCATCCCACTCTAAATGATCAATAAGTGCCCCAAGTGAATGAGCGTTACCAGGCAATGTTTTTAGCACAAGCATATGTCCTGCCGTGTCTAATTTTACAAATGAATCCACTAGATTGCGTTTTAATTTTTGTAACGGGTTAAATCGTTGATCTGCTGGCAAGCTATATTTATAGCGACCATCATGTAATGGCACTTTCACTAAGTGCAATTCTTTAATATCGCGCGATACTGTCGCTTGCGTTACATTAAATCCCTCATTACGTAGAATATCAACTAATTCATCTTGTGTTTCAATTTCTTTGTTCGCAATAATTTCCCTGATTTTAATATGGCGCTGACCTTTATTCATACATTTGCACCTCACACTATCTCTTACCATAGTTTAAACATTGGTATACTTCACTTATTTATGTTAACTTATAATTCGTTACTTGTACACAATTGTTTTTACAATCATTATACAATTACAACAAAAAGAGGAACAACATATGTTATTCCCCTTTCCCTTTTTGTTTTAGGACATCATGTGCCTCTGTAACTACTTGCTCAACAGAAATTGGAGAATGATTTTCGCCCTTCTCACGTTCACCATGCCATTTCAGATGAATTAAAAATTCAATATTACCATCCCCGCCCGTAATCGGTGAGAATGTTAAGCCTTCTACGTCGTATCCTTCTTTTATAGCAAAGTCGACAATCATTTCTACGACAGCCTCATGTACTTTTCGATCGCGAACGATACCCTTTTTACCAACTTGCTCTCTTCCAGCTTCAAACTGCGGTTTAATTAACGCTGCTACATCCCCATTCGGCATAAGCATTGTTTTTAAAACTGGCAATATAAGTTTTAATGATATAAACGAAACATCGATACTAGCAAATTGCGGTAAACCACGTTCTAAGTCTGCTGGTGTTACGTAACGGAAGTTCGTTCGTTCCATTACGACAACACGCTCATCTTGACGCAATTTCCACGCAAGTTGATTATACCCTACATCTAATGCATAAGATAATTTCGCTCCATTTTGAAGCGCGCAATCGGTAAAGCCACCAGTTGATGAACCAATATCTATCATAACTTTATCTTGTAAATCAAGATGAAATGTCTCTAATGCCTTTTCAAGTTTATAACCACCACGGCTTACATACGGCATAACTTGCCCCTTCACCGTAATCTCTGTATCTTGTGGGATTTTCTCCCCTGGCTTATCCAATCTCATCTCATTCGCATATACAAGGCCGGCCATAATGGCGCGTTTTGCTTTCTCACGTGTTTCTATAAGCCCTCGCTCTACTAATAGTACATCTACTCTTTCTTTTTTCGCACTCATTTGTTACGCCCTTTTTTGTTTTGATGGAATCATTGTATGAATACGGTCTACAACAGCATCTGTCGTTAAACCGATTTCTTCTAATAATTTTGTTACACTACCGTGTTCTATGAAACGATCTGGAATACCCATTCGTTCAACTAACGCACTATGGTACCCGTTCTCAGACGCAAATTCAACTACTCCTGTTCCAAAACCACCAATTAAGCAAGCTTCTTCAATCGTTAAAATTGGTATATTTTTTCCTAAGAGATCATGTAAATATGCTTCATCCATTGGTTTAATGAAGCGAGCGTTCACTACTTTCACTGAAATACCAGCCTTTTCAAGACGCTCAGCCGCTTCCATTGCCATTGGTATTGTCGTACCAAATGTTAAAATAGCTGCTTGTGTACCTTCTTTTAACGTTTCCCATGAACCGATTGGAATCGCCTTTAATTCTTCATCCATATGAACGCCAAGTCCATTACCACGCGCATAACGTAATGCGATTGGTCCATCTTCATATTGCATCGCCGTGTATACTAAATGTTGCCCTTCATTTTCATCTTTTGGCATCATAAGTACCATATTCGGCAAGTGGCGTAAAAATGAGATATCAAATACACCTTGATGCGTTTCACCATCTGCTCCTACTAAACCAGAGCGATCAATTCCGATGAAAACATTTAAATTTTGGCGGCATATATCATGAACAACTTGGTCATAAGCTCTTTGTAAAAATGTTGAATAAATCGCTAAGAATGGTTTCATACCTTGCGTTGCCATACCCGCTGCCATTGTTGTAGCATGCTGTTCTGCAATACCTACATCAATCATACGATCTGGGAATTCTTTTTGGAATTTCTCAAGTTTCGATCCAACAGGCATTGCAGGTGTAATTGCAACGATACGCTCATCCGTTCTCGCTAACTTAAGTACTGTTTCACTAACAACAGCACTCCATGCTGGTGCAACTTCTTTCGGTTTAACGAAGTCACCTGATTCAATTTTATAAGGTCCTGTTCCATGCCAAGTGCCAATAACATCACTCTCAGCTGGTTTGTAACCTTTTCCTTTTTTCGTAATAACATGAACAAGCACTGGGCCTTTTGTTTTCTTTGCATATTGCAACGTTTCGAATAACTTTTCATAATCATGCCCATCGACTGGACCTAAATATGTAAAGCCTAACTCTTCGAAAAAGACACCAGATACTAGTAAATATTTAAGACTATCTTTTATTTTCTCTGCTGTCGCAGCAACTTTCCCACCGACAGCTGGGATTTTCTTCAAAATATACTCTAGCTCATCTTTTACCCAATGGTATTTTCCTGCGGTACGTAGACGTCCAAGCACATTATGAAGCGCACCAACGTTTGGCGCAATTGACATTTCATTATCATTCAAAATAACAATCATGTCTGTTTTTTCATGTCCAATATGGTTCAATGCCTCTAAAGCCATTCCGCCCGTTAAAGCGCCATCACCAATGATTGGTATAACATATTCTTTCGTTTTCTTTAAATCACGTGCTAGAGCCATTCCCATCGCAGCAGATAATGATGTCGAGCTATGGCCAGTTTCCCATACATCGTGCTCACTCTCACAACGTTTTGGAAAACCACATAGACCTTGATATTGCCTTAATGTGCCGAATTCTTTTGCACGTCCAGTTAAAATTTTATGTACATAGGATTGATGTCCTACATCCCATAAAAATTTATCTTTCGGACTATCAAATAATTTATGCAGAGCAATTGTGAGTTCTACTACACCTAAATTAGGCGCAATATGTCCACCTGTTTGAGAGAGCTCTTCAATTAAAAACTTACGAATATCCTCACTCAATCCCTCTAGTTCACTGATAGACATCTCTTTCAAAAAACTAGGGTTTTGAATTTGCGTTAGATCCACATGGATCACTCACTTTCATTTCATAATCTGTCAACATGTCAAATATTATAAAAAACATTTACACAAAACAAGAAATTCTCTTTTTTTATTTTTCACCTTGTCCTGCTATTAACCAGTCTATTGCGCCCTAATCTTATTATAAACCATATTTCTTTAGGCGATGAAAAAAATAGCCGCTAACACGAAGTGATAACGGCAATGTAATCTACATATATTTTTGCCAATAACAAGAAAAGAAAAACCTTTTCCTACATTTATATCATAAAATGACGAATGACTCAACAAATGAAAACGCTGTTATATTAGTTATTACGTTTTGCAATCAAATCGCAAATAGATAGTAAATATTCATCTTGTAATTGCAAGGAACTAATAGCATCTTTTGCTTTTGCAATCGTTTCTTCTAAAATATCCTTTGCTCTATCTACAGTAAATAACGTCGTATATGTGCTCTTTTCGTTGGAAACATCACTACCAATCGGTTTTCCAATCTCTTCTTCGGTTCCTTCCACATCTAAAATATCATCTCGAATTTGGAAAGCTAGGCCGATATATTTTGCAAACTCAAGTAATTTTTCTTCCTGTTCTTCTGTGGCATTAGAAAGTATCGACCCTGCAAGTACAGCGAATTCAAGTAGTTTCCCAGTCTTATGCTTATGAATATACTCTAGCTCATCGATCGTAAGCTGTTTCCCTTCCGCTTCCATATCTGCTACTTGTCCGCCAACCATTCCCTCTGGCCCTGCCGCCTTTGCAAGCTCAAGTACAAGTCTCACTTTTTTCTCAGCAGAGATTTCCTTTTGCCCATATGCCATAATAACTTGAAAAGCATATGTCAACAAACCATCTCCTGCTAAAACTGCCATCGCTTCACCAAATACTTTATGATTTGTGGGCTTCCCTCTTCTTAAATCATCATCATCCATACAAGGTAAATCATCATGAACTAACGAGTATGTATGTATCATTTCAAGAGCACAAGCTGCACCTACACCAAGATTTTTTTCTTTACCAAACGCTTGTAATGTTGCAAATAAAAGTAACGGGCGGAGACGCTTTCCACCCGCTTCCAAAGAATATGCCATCGCTTCACGAAGTACATTTGGACATTGTAATTCATTTGCATAGCTTACAAGCTTCTCTTCTACGAAAGTTTTACTTTCTTTCAAAAAAGTATCAAAAGCAATTGTCACTATGCTTCATCTCCTAAAGCAGTAAACGGTTCAAGCTCTCCATCTTCCCCAAGAATAACTGCCATTTGTTCTTGTACGTTCTTCAACTTCTCATCACAAAGCTTAGATAATTCCATACCCTCTTTAAAATAAGAAATTGCTTCTTCTAAAGGTACGTCACCTTGCTCTAATTTAGAAACGAGGTGCTCAAGTTGCGAAATTGCCTCTTCAAAGCTTAATTTATTTTCCATTATTCAATTCACGCTCCTCTATTCCTGATACGCTACAATCTAATATTCCATCTTGTAATTGAACTGAAACAGCATCTCCAAGGCTAACATCTTTCACACTTTTTAACACTTGCTTCTCTTCATCATATACAAGCCCGTACCCTCTCATCATTACTTTAAGCGGACTTAGCGCTTCAAGTTTTTGAGCAGCTCTTACAAAGGCAAATTCTTTCGTTTGGAGTAACGTTTGCATTTCACGTTGCAATTGCTTTTGCAACGTTTCAACTGCTACCTTTGTTTGCATAATTTTTTGAGATGGGTGGTGCTTCTCTAAATAAAACGAAAGCTGTTTTAACTGATTTACCTTTTTATCAATATAGCGCTCTTTCGCTAACACAAGCTGTTCTAACGCTCTATCCAATTGCTCTTCTTTTTGCTCATATACTTGTCTTGGATAACGGAACGCATAAGATTTTTGCAATACTTGTAGTTTTTCTTCTTTTTTATGTACTAACTCTCTCATTGCTCTTTGCAACCTTAAAGTTCTTTGTAATACCTTTTCTTGTAACTCGATAATATTAGGCGCTGCCAGCTCAGCCGCTGCAGTTGGTGTTGGTGCTCTTAAATCGGCAACAAAATCCGCAATTGTAAAGTCTGTTTCATGGCCTACTGCTGAAATAATAGGGATCTCACTCTTGAAAATAGCTCTTGCAACCATTTCTTCGTTAAACGCCCACAATTCCTCAATAGAACCTCCACCGCGCCCAACGATTAGGACATCTATCCCTTCCATTTCATTCGCTGTACGGATCGCTTGTACAATTGAGGGAGCTGCTGACTCCCCCTGTACAAGTACTGGAAACACAATAACATTTCCAATTGGATAACGACGTTTAATCGTTGTTATAATATCACGAATCGCTGCTCCTGTTGGTGACGTAATCACACCTATTGTTTTCGCATAAGGAGGGATTGTTTTTTTATAAACTTGAGAAAACAATCCTTCTTCCTCTAAACGAACCTTTAATTGTTCGTAAGCTAAATGCAGGTTTCCGACTCCGTCAGGCTGCATGTCTTGAATATAAATTTGATAAGAACCACTCGCCTCGTAAACAGAAATTTTCCCTTTCACGAGTACCTTCATCCCATTTTCAGGTCTGAATTTAATATTACGATTATGACCCGCAAACATAACCGCTGCGATTCTTGCATTTTCATCTTTCAATGTAAAATACATGTGGCCACGGCTATGATTTTTAAAGTTGGAAATTTCACCTTTTAACCAAACAGACTGTAAATGCGGATCATATTCTATTTTTGTTTTTATATAGCGTGTTAACGCTGTAACGGTTAAATATTGTTTCTCCATTTCTCTCTCCTCATAGCCGACTCAAATTATTTACAAACGACACCTGCACGCTTAGCCGATTCAACAGTATTATGAAGAAGCATTGTGATCGTCATTGGACCAACACCCTTTGGCACAGGTGTAATGTAACCTGCAACATCTAACACGTTGTCAAAGTCAACATCACCACAAAGTTTTCCTGTTTCTAAACGGTTTACACCAACGTCGATTACAACTGCTCCTTCTTTCATATAATCAGCTGTTACCATTTTAGGCCGTCCTACTGCTACGATTAAAATATCAGCTAATTTCGTTAACTCTTTCATATTTTGCGTCTTAGAATGACAGTATGTGACAGTTGCATTTTCATTTAAGAACAATTGTCCCACTGGCTTGCCGACAATATTACTTCTTCCAATTACTACAACATGTTTTCCTGAGATATCAAGATTTGTTTCTTTTACTAACTCTACAATACCATGCGGTGTACATGGAAGGAATGTATCTTGTCCCGTCATCATACGTCCTACGCTGATTGGGTGAAATCCATCTACATCTTTTTCTGGTGAAATTCTTTCAATGATAGCTTTTTCTTCAATATGTTTTGGTAAAGGTAATTGCACTAATATGCCATTAATGCGGTCATCGCCATTTAAGCGATCGATTTCAGCAAGCAAACGCTCCTCCGTAATGGTTTCAGGAAATTCAATTAGCTCTGAATAGATTCCTACTTGTTCACAGCCCTTTTCTTTTCCTTTTACATAAGAACGAGATGCTGGATCTTCTCCAACTAAAATAACTGCTAATCCTGGTACAATCCCTTGCTCTTTCAACTTCACAACTTCTTCTGTTAATTGTGCTCGTTTTTTCTCCGCAACTTCATTTCCTTTGATGATTACTGCTACCATTTTAAGATTCCCCCTTAAAGAAATTACAGTGTATCTTTTATATTAGATAAAACGCCGTTAATAAAACGACGAGATTCCTCATCCCCAAATGTTTTAGCAATTTCAATTGCCTCGTTAATTGTTACGTTGTGTGGAATTTCTTCCATGTATTTCATTTCATACACAGCTACACGTAAAATACTGCGATCAACAATACTAATACGCTCAAGCTTCCACTTTTTTAAATTTTGACGAATCGCTTCATCAATTACTTCTTTATTTTCTACAAAACCTACAACAAGTGATTCTAGAAACTCATTTGTTTCTTCACCTTCATCTAGCGTGTTTTCCACTGCTACTTTCGGTTCTAATTCACCTGTAATATCCATTTGATATAATGCTTGCATAGCTCTTTCTCTAGCCGTCCTACGTTTCATTGTAACTCTCCTTTATGCTTCAAGTCTTTCCTTATGCTTTGTTATATTATTATAATTTATAAGCCGTCAATTCACTTACTCTTACAGTTTTCATTGATTTTCCAACCTTATAATACAATGATAATAACACAATTTATCGTTTCACACACGGGTTACAAGGCTGAAAAATAATAAAAAGATTAACTTCAAGTTCCATATCTTATCACAATGTACGTTTTTTGGTAAAACGAAACATTTTCTTTTTTATTTCTCATTTTTTGAAATAGTATAATAATTAGAGGGTTGTAATTTGTGAAGAAATGAAACGATAAAAAAGATGCCTATGTTACTAGGCACCTTTTTCATTCTTACACTGGTTCGATTTCTGTTTTTTGTGTTTCGAATGTTACGCCAACGATGTGAACATTCACTTCTTTTGGCTCAAGCCCTGTCATTGTAAAGAGTGCTTGGCGAATGTTGTCTTGAATCTTTTGTGCAACAACTGGAATTGCTACGCCAAAATACATTACAACATAAAGGTCAACGATAATATCTTCGTTTGCTAATTCAACCTTTACACCTTTACCATGATTTTTCTTACCTAACTTCTCAACAACATCTGTAGCAAAATTACCACGCATTGCCGCTACGCCTTCTACCTCAGCAGCTGCAATACCTGCGATTACTTCAATTACTTCTGGTGCAATTTCTACTTTACCAAGAGTTGTATCTTGACCCATATCTAACATATGTTCAGCCATGAAAAAAACCTCCTTTAATGTATCACTGCGTCACAAGTTCATGCTCTTCCAAAAATTTCGTATTAAACTCACCTTTTACAAAATCAGGATGATCTAACAATTGCAAATGGAACGGGATTGTTGTATGTACGCCTTCAACGACAAACTCACTGAGTGCACGCTTCATTTTTGCAATTGCCTCTTCACGTGTTTTTCCGTGAACAATTAATTTAGCAACCATCGAATCATAGAAAGGTGGGATTGAATATCCCGGATATACAGCTGAATCGACGCGAATACCAAATCCGCCTGGTGGCAAGTACATTTCTACTTTACCTGGAGATGGCATAAATTTTTTGGCAGGGTTTTCCGCATTAATTCGGCATTCAATTGCCCAACCATTAAATTGTACTTCTTCTTGCTGTAACGATAACTTTTCTCCAGAAGCAACAAGAATTTGTTCTTTAATTAAGTCTACCCCTGTTACCATTTCAGTAACTGGATGCTCAACTTGGATTCTCGTATTCATCTCCATGAAATAAAAGCTTTTCGTTTTATATTCATAAATAAACTCAACCGTACCAGCACCTGTATAATCAACCGCTACCGCCGCTTTAACTGCCGCCTCACCCATCTGCTTACGCACATTTTCATCAAGTGCTGGTGATGGACTTTCTTCTAGTAGTTTTTGCAAGCGGCGCTGAATCGTACAATCACGCTCTCCTAAATGAATGGCATTTCCGTGTGTATCTGCCATTATTTGAATCTCAACATGGCGGAAATCTTCAACGTACTTTTCTAAGTATACACCAGGGTTCCCAAAAGCGGTACTAGCTTCTTGCTGTGTAATTTGAATTCCTTTTACAAGCTCTTCTTCATGGCGCGCAACACGAATACCTTTTCCGCCGCCACCTGCAGTCGCTTTAATAATAACAGGATATCCAATTTGATTCGCAAGTTCGATCGCTTCTTCGGTATTTTTAATAATTCCTTGTGAACCTGGTACAATCGGAACCCCTGCTTCTTTCATTGTATCACGAGCAACGTCTTTTGTGCCCATCTTTGAAATAGCTTCTGGACTTGGACCGATAAAAATTAAGTTACACTCACGGCATAACTCTGCAAAATCTGCATTCTCTGCTAAAAATCCGTATCCCGGATGAATTGCATCGCAGCCTGTTAACTTCGCAACACTAATAATGTTCGTCAAATTTAAATAGCTTTCTTTCGAAATCGTTGGTCCTACACAATACGCCTCATCAGCGATTTGTACGTGAAGTGACTCTTTATCTGCTTCTGAATAAATTGCGACTGTTTCAATATCCATTTCTTTACAAGCACGAATAATTCGTACAGCAATTTCCCCACGATTGGCTATTAATACTTTTTTTATCATCACAAAGACTCCCTTATTACGCTTTTACAAGAAATAGCGGTTGTCCATACTCAACAAGCTGTCCGTTATTAACAAGAATCTCAACAATTTCTCCATCTACATCTGCATCGATTTCGTTAAATAACTTCATAGCCTCGACAATACATACGATAGAATCTTTCGATACTCTATCCCCAACACTTACATATGGAGGCGTATCAGGAGAAGAAGAAGAATAGAATGTACCTACCATTGGTGATGTAATTTTATGTAGGTTTTCATTCTGAACAGCTTTTTTCTCTTCTTGTTTTGGCACTTCCACTTGTGCTGCCGCTACTGTTGTTTCAACTTCAACAGGTGCTACTGGTTGTACGGCTTGTTTTGCTACAGAGGCTTGCACCGCAACCACTTCATTACCACGCTTTTTCATTTTGATTGTCGTACCATCTTTTTTGTATTCAAATTCATCAATATTAGAGCTATCAATTAATTTAATTAATTCACGAACTTCTTGAATTTTAAACATGTAAAATCCACTCCCATACTCTTGTTTGTCCCGTTTTTACAGATTTCTCTTCACTAAAACTAGATTGACTGTAAAAATACGATGTACTCTATTAGAAAATGTATTTCATTTACTAATAGAAATAGTTACTATTTCCATCTTACGATAAATTTTTTAAACATTCCAATTTATATTTCTTTATAATAAATCGAAACTCCTGTAAAAATATTATTCCATTAAAAATTTATTACCTAGTAATAATACCAAGTTTCACACAAAATTGGCAAGACCACTTCCGAAAAAACATTCCTTACTTTTCAAAATACTATAAAGTAAACCTACCATTACCGCTTTACTCGTCACCTCATCTATAGTCAATAACATATTTTTACCAAATATTATTTTTTTGTTTACACGTCGTTCATCATTCCTTCATATAAGAATAGTATGTTCAAAGTGTAGAAAATATATCGTATCGAGGTGTGGACATATGATATGGCTCATTCTCTTCTTACCTGCCGTAATGGTCTGGGCATTCGTTCTCTTCATCCACGTCAAATCCGGAAAAAGTAATCATCACTACCATGAACCGCTAATCTTTTACTCACAACGTATTTCTCCGTTCCGAGTTGAACATAGTAAAAACAAAGACGAAACAGAAAAAAGCTATCGAAAATGATAGCTTTTTTCTATTATTATTTTTATCTAACTATTTTCAAACAATCCGATTACTAAAAACGAATAATCCGCGGAGGAATTCCCCGCGGATTATTCGTTTTATTTTGTTGGTGGATCAAATTTTACACCTACATCTTTTGATCCGCCTTCACTTCTTACAAGTTGTATAATTTTATTCGCTTCTTTTTGTGAATGTTTTGCTGCTTTTACAGTTACTTTAATGTCAGTTCCATCAGCTCTTACAAGGGCATCTTTATATCCACCTTGAGATTTAATTACTGTCTCAAGTAATTCTTGCTTCGTTTCCATTGTAGTGATTGCATCAAAATTTTCTTTCGCTTTATTCTTTTCTGTTGCTGAAGCTTTTGTTGAACTCATCACTTCTTGTAATTTTGCTTTTTGTTCACTTCGCTGATCTTCCATTTGCATACGTAATGCTGTGAAATTTTCATCACTTGATTGAACTGTTACGTTAGCTTCTTTTTTGCTTGTTTCTTTTGTAGCACTCTCTTTTTTATCTGTTTCTTTGTTTGTTTCTTTATTTGATGTTTCCTTGTTTGTATTTTCTTTTTTAGGCGTTTCTTTAGGTGCTTCGTTTGTTACTGCTTTATCAGTACCTTGTTTTTCTTGTCCAATCTTTTCACCTGTTGCCGGCGATGCTGTATTCATTTTGTCTGGAGTTGTTACGTAATACACAGATAGTACAACAACTAAACTTAACATCGTTAATAGCCAAACCGTTTGTTTTTTTAACACTTTATTTCCTCCCTATCAATTTTTCGGTGAAACTGAAACGCGATGGGCTGGTACATCTAGTAGCCGTATGACAGCTTCTTTTACCATCGCTTTAACTTGTATATTATCCACTCCCTTTGCTACGACAAGAACACCTCGCACTTTCGGTTTCTCTGTTCGTAAAACAACGGGAGTTTCTTTATCCCCTTCACGTATAATGACTGTCTTTTCATCAAGAGACTCATCTTCTACTTCCCTCTTGCCACCTGTTTTATCTGTTTCACCTGTTGTTTGTGAACGTTTCACTGTATTTTTTTCTAATATTTTTTCCTCTGATGAGTCTAAATTTACATTAATCGTTACATCTTTTACTCCTGCTATTTCTTCTAAGGCTGCTTTTAATTCTTGTTCATACGCTTTTTCATATTTTTCTACATTTGACATATTATCGTTATTTTTTTGTCCAAAAGTTGGTACGTCTTTTTCTTGGTTTTGAGTTTTTTGTTCTTTAAATACAGGTACTTCTTCTTTTTTACTTGAAAAGAAACTACTAGAAAACATAAGCAACATTCCAAGTATGAGTAGGACAAGTAAGAACTTAGGTGTTACCTTTTTTCCCTTCTCATTACTTTCTTTTTCATCTCCATTCAATAAGTTTCGAAAAAATGAGAACTTCGAATTTTTATCTTTATTGTCCATTTACTCTACCTGTCCTCCCTTCCATTTGAACTTGGATTTGTTTATTCTCTAGTTGCCACCTGCTTGAAAAGAAGTCTTTCATTTCTCCATTCGTTTCCTCTACTTTTTTCGGTGGTTCTTTCGTATTAATTTCAACTGGTTTTACTGTTTCGATTGCATCATTTTTACTACGTTCTTTTTCTTTCAACGTCACAACCACAGATTGAATATCTTTCGCTGACTTTACTTCCGCTGTGCTTTCCGCTGCGACTATTTGTATTTCAGAGACTGACATACCATACTGTTTCTCAAACTCTTTTCCTACTTCTTTTTTCATTTTGGTAGCCATCTCTTCTAAACTATATGCACGTGTTAGAGCTTGTATTTCTTTTTTCTTCGAATCTATTGAATTTTTTACAGATCCTTCTGCTACGTACTTCTCTTCATTAAAATTTGCGATTACTTCATTTACATCTGTTTGCAATAGTTTAAAAAGGGGCGTTAAAATTAAAACAACTAATAATAGACTTACAACGAATTTAACGTACTTTTGCAAATTGGAATTTGGAAGAATAAGATGAAGCATTGTCGCTAAAAGTAAAAAAACGATAATATTTCGAATCCACTCTGTAACAAATTGCATACCCTTCACCTCCTACCGCATCATAAGTGTAATGTTCCCCGCAGCAATAATAATTGTGATACTTAAAAAGAACATAAATGATACGATAGCTAAGCAAGCAAATACATAAATAATGCTCCGTCCAATGATATCTAAACATTGAATAATTGCTCCGCCGCCAACTGGTTGCAATACTGCTGCTGCGAACTTATAAATAAATGCTATGCAAAAAATTTGAATCGCTGGAAAAGCGACAATTAAACATAGAATGACGAGTCCGATAATCCCGACTGTGTTTTTTAATAATCCCGACGCACTAATAACTGTATCCGCCGCCTCTGTAAACATTCTTCCTACTACGGGAATAAAGTTTCCTGTTACAAATTTAGCTGTTTTCACAGCGATTCCATCAGCAACAGCTGTCGCTGTTCCTTGTACAGATAATACGCCTAAAAAAATCGTTAAAAAAATACCGATAATCCCGACGCTAATGTTTTGCAGAAGCTTGGACAATTTCGTAACTTTATATTGATCACTCATCGTACTTACAATACTTAATATCGTTGCAAGTAATAAAAGTGGTAGCACGATATAATTCATCAAAAGCCCACTCGTATTCATTAAGAAGATGATAATCGGATGAAAAAACGATACGGATACAACACCACCGCCTGTCGCTATGAGTGCAAGCAAGATAGGCAATAACGCTAATATGAAATCTACCATTGTTTGTATCGTTTCTCTTGCATATGTCATAACGACATAAAAGCTATTTAAAGCGAAAATAACCAGTACCATATATACAACTGCATCGGCTATTTTGCTTACGCTACTCTTTGAAAATGCAGATTGCAGTGATTGCAACAATGCACTAAAAATTGTGAGCATAATGAGCGTTCCGAGTAGTTTCCCATTTGCAACAAGTTCGTGAAACAAGTACTTTAATAAACCTAGCATCCACTCTTTTATAGAGATTTCTTTTTCTCCCTTTACAAACTCCATAAAGCTACCTTTTTGACTCTCTGGTAAGTAACCTCCATATTTTGTAACAAGCCCGTCCCAAAATTGCTTCACATCTTCAATTCCGAGCTTATCCAATTGTTGATCAACGACGTTTGTCTCTACAGGAGAAGCTTGTACAACAACCGGTAAAGAAAAGAAAAGGAAGCAAGCAAATAGCAGCTTAGCTCCAAACCCCCTCAACATTCACTCCCCCTTATCCCGTCGGTAAAAATCCGAGAATAGTTTCAATTACAACCGTCAAAATAGGGATCGCCATAACGAGAATTAAAATCTTTCCAGCTAATTCAATTTTCGAAGCGATTGCCCCCTGCCCTGCATCCTTTGTAATTTGCGCTCCAAACTCAGCGATATAAGCAATCCCAATAATTTTCAGCAACGTTTCTACATATACGTTACTAACTTTCGCTTCACTCGCTACTCTCTCAATCATTTGTAAAATAGCGTGAATTTGATCGATTAAAAGAAGGAACATTACGCTACCTACGAACACAATAAATAATGACGTAATGCTAGATTTATGCTGATTCAATACAGCCGCTAAAAACGTAGCAACGAGGCCTAATCCGACAATTTGTATAATTTCGATTCGAACCGCCCCCTTTACTGGAAGAGAAAGACACTTTTAATCTTGTCGAATAGTGTATTAATTAAAAATGCGACATGAAATAAAATAACGACAAAACCGACGAGGATAACCCAATTTGCAATATCCTCACGCTTTAATTCTTTTAGTACAGTATGAATGAAAGCTAAAACAATGCCGATTCCGGCGATTTGAAATATTAATCCAACATCAATGGACATCGCCTTTCTCCCCCCTATAGCAGTAAAATTACGATAAGTAGCCCCGCTAGTACTCCTAAGCTCTTAATCATCTTTTCATATTGTAGCTGTAATGCTTTCGCTTCTTCTTCTTCTCTCTCTAAATGTGTAATACATAACCGAATATGTTTTTGTTGTGATTCACGATCATGTTGTCCGAGCGTTTCACCAAATTGCTGCAAAATCTCATACTCAGTTTGTTGAAATGCTGTTAGCTTCCAATTTTCTTTCAAACTATCTATCCAAGCTTCTCTAACTGTTTGTTCTCCACTTTCTAGCCTGCTAGCGAAACTTTGAAATATCCAATTTAACGGCTTCGGCATTTGTTTCACTAATCGCTCAGCGGCTTCAGACAATGGTGTATGCCCATACATAATTTCTGCCTCTAATGATTGCAGTGCCGCTTTTAATAATCTAAGTTGCCTCGGTCTCTCACTGTATCTTTTGGCGTATGAAAACCCGAAAAAGGTGCTGACCGCAACGATTAACACTGCACCAAATATTTTCACCATACGCCCTCAGCCTTTCTATGAGGTAATACCGGTTTTCCATATTTATCTTTCACTTGCATAACTGTTCCTGGCCCTCTTGCTTTTGACAATTCCACAAACCTATCAAAAATGCCGAGCTCTAGCACTGCCTTTAATGATGGGCGTTTCACAACATCATCATAGGAAAATCCATGTGCACTTATAAAAAGCTGAACCCCTGCATGTACAGCCTCCATAATTGCTTCACTATCTTCTTTACGACCAATTTCATCCACAATTAATATATCTGGGCTCATAGAACGGATCATCATCATCATTCCTTCAGCTTTTGGACATGCATCTAACACATCTACTCGTGTGCCAAAGTCATATTGCGGGATGCCTTTCACACAGCCAGCAATTTCTGACCGTTCATCAACAATCCCGACTTTACAAGAAGGAATTTTCGAAGCACTTACACCTTGACTCATGCAACGCGCTACATCTCTTAAAAGTGTTGTTTTTCCCGTTTGTGGCGGGCCAATTACCATCGTGTTTAACCATCGTGATCCATACAAATACGGTAAAAGTGGTTCAGCAATGCCTATTTTTTGACGAGCAATACGAATATTGAAAGAAGAGACATCTCGAATCATTTTCACTGTGCTTTTTTCTGTAATAACTTTTCCTGCTAAGCCTATTCTATGCCCACCTCGGAGTGTCACATACCCACGCTTTAATTCTTCTTCCATTGTATAAATTGAGAAGTGACTTAACTTATTCAATAAGTAAATAGCATCCTCTGCTGTAACGATATAGTCATAAAAAAACACTTCACCTTGAGCAATACACTCTAGCGGTCTTCCAATTCGAACACGGATTTCCTCTAGAGCATCGTACTGCTTACAATTTTCCACTAACTGCTTCATCGTTTTTGGTAAAACTTCTAATACTTCTTTCATCAGCTTCGCCCCACTATACTCGACTTACTTATTTCAACAACGCGATAAAAATGCAGCCAATTCCAAGCGCTAGAAAAAAGAGTTTCAAGAAAGAGATCTCACTTGCCACACTCGCTATGCCTATTGTCATTGTTAAAATTAATACGGTCGGTCCAACAAACGCCAACATACCATTTATAAACAATGCTTTCTTCGCATCATTCACATAAAGCATAAGCAAAGCGGCGAATATTTCCGCGCTACCTGAAAACAACCGAAGCAGCCCCATTACAAGCACAGATGTTTCCATTGCCGCTAGCCACTGTTTCATTCTCCCACCTTCTCCCATAACGGTTACTAGTGCGTGTGCTAAAAAAGAATATATTTGTACAACCATATGCAGAGGTTGTCTATTTCAGAATTAAAAACATAATTTTTATCTACCGCCTATAATAATTTGAATATTCTTAATAATAGTGGTATTTTATGGTATATTTATTGAAAAGGAGGGAAAATGATGCAACGAGTTACTTTATTACCACTCGATTTCCGTTATGCAAATGCGATTTTCAAGCTATCAAGTGATCCACATGTAAAAAACGCATTAGGAATAAAAGTAGAAACAATCGAAGACACGAAAGCATTCCTTCTTTTCGCCATAGAAGAAGAACGCCAAAAGAAGTCTTTATCGAGAGTGATTGTAAATGCAGAGAATGAAATAATTGGTCTCACCACACTTAAACATATTAATTACGAGAAGAAACAATCTCACATTGGCAGCTGGCTCGGCTATCCATACTGGGGAAAAGGATATAATGAGGCTGCAAAAAAAGAAATTTTTAAGATTGCTTTTTTAGACTTACAACTTTCCTATGTATTTGCTGGTGCTAAAACGAATAATATTCGCTCTTTAAAAGCACAAGAAAAACTACCTTATATTTCATTGCATGTGGAAAACAAATTTCCAGACGAACACGCTGCACTAGAGAAAGAAGTAAGGTCACCTTGTTCTCTGCACGTCGTGTCACGTGAAAAATTTTTAAACTGGTTGGAATTACAGAATGAGGAGGAAAAATATGAAGAGATTAAAAATTAGTTTAACAGTCGTAGTAGAAGTAACTCTTATTTATCTTTTTTCATCATTGGTCGGCTGGTCATTCATGGAAGCCTTTTTCCTTGGTAGTTTAGCGATATTCGGGGCAATTTGGCTCGTTGCTTTAAATATAAGCCAAAATAACAACATTGATCACACTATATATAAAACAGGTACAGTAAAACCTTTTCAAATGACATGGGGTCCTTACACAACAGGTGCTGCTAGTCTTACAGCTTTCAGTTTTATAATAACTACTATTTATTATTTACCCTATTTTCTATAAAAAAAGCACTCGTGATAATCACGAGTGCTTTTCTACTATGCACGAGAAACGTATTTACCTTCACCAGTGTTGATGATAAGTGTTTCACCTTCGTTAATGAAGATTGGTACTTGTACAACAAGGCCAGTTTCTAATGTAGCTGGTTTTGTTACGTTAGAAGCAGTATCACCTTTAATACCTGGCTCTGTTTCTGTAACTTGTAATTCAACTGTGTTTGGAAGTTCAACACCAAGTACTTCGCCTTGGTAAGTCATAATAGATACTTCCATGTTTTCTTTTAGGAATTTAAGCTCGCGCTCGATTTGTTTTTCACCAAGTTCGATTTGCTCATAAGTTCCGTTATCCATAAATACGTGAGACTCACCGCTTGCGTATAAGTATTGCATACGACGGTTTTCGATGTGTGCTTTTTCCACTTTCTCACCAGCACGGAATGTTTTCTCTTGAACAGAACCTGTGCGAAGGTTACGTAGTTTAGAACGAACGAATGCAGCACCTTTACCTGGCTTTACGTGTTGGAAATCAAGTACTTGCCAAAGGCCATTATCCACTGCAATTGTTAAACCTGTACGAAAATCGTTTACTGAAATCATGTAAAAAAATCCTCCTGTGTATTACAAAATAATAAGTTCTTTTGGTGATTTCGTAATTACTTCATTACCTTCACTTGTCACAATGATATCATCTTCAATACGTACGCCGCCAATACCTGGAATATAAATACCTGGCTCTACTGTTACAGCCATACCTGGTTCAAGTACTGTATCAGAACGGAATGCTAAACCTGGTGCTTCATGGATTTCAAGACCGATTCCATGACCAGTAGAATGTCCGAAGTATTCACCGTATCCTTTTTCCGTTATGTAATCGCGCGTTAACGCATCCGCTTCACGGCCAGTTAAACCAGCTTTAATACCGTTCACACCACGTAATTGTGCTTCTAAAACGATATTATAAATTTCTTTCAATTTATCAGATGGTTCACCAACTGCAATCGTACGAGTAATATCAGAGCAATATCCTTGGTAATAAGCGCCGAAGTCTAATGTAACGAAATCTCCTGTTTCTATCACTTTTTCAGATGCCACGCCGTGCGGTAATGCCGAACGAAGACCTGAAGCAACGATAATATCAAACGAAGAAGATGTTGCTCCTTGTTTTCTCATGAAAAATTCAAGTTCATTTGACACTTCAATTTCAGATACTCCCGGGCGAATGAATGATAGAATATGTTCAAAGGCAGCATCTGCAATCTGTGCAGCTTCCTTTAATATCTTAATCTCTGAATCAGTCTTTATCAAGCGTAACTTTTCTACAAGCCCAGAAGTTGGGATAAATTCAGCATCGATCGCTTCTTTATGAGCTGAATAAGAACTATATGTAAGAGTATCTTGCTCAAAGCCAAGCTTTTGAATTCCTAATTCTTTCACTTGCTTTGCAACTTCATCGATAATTAATCCCGCATGCTGTACAATCTCGTATCCAACCGCTTGTTTAGTAGCTTGCTCTACGTAACGGAAATCTGTAATAAATTGAGCGCGTTTTTTCGAAATGAGTACAACACCAGCTGTTCCTGTGAAGTTAGCCATATATCTACGACTATGTTCATTTGTTAACAAAATACCGTCAATACCAGCCTCATCAAATGCACTTCTTAATCTTTCGATTTTCTCCATTACTTTATGCCTCCCTCAATTTCTCCATTAATGCAAATAACGCTAACTTATAGCCATAAAAACCAAATCCAACAATTTGTCCCGCACAAACAGCTGCCGTCACAGATTCGTGACGGAACGACTCACGCTGATGAATGTTAGAAATATGTACTTCAATAACAGGAATCGAAATGCTCGCAATTGCATCTCGAATCGCATAGCTATAATGCGTAAATGCTCCAGGATTTAAAATGATCCCTTCATATATATCTTCCGCCTCATGAATACGATCGATAATCGCACCTTCATGATTCGATTGGAAACATTCTAACTCCACTCCCATTGTTTCTGCTTCTTGCTTCATATCTGCTTCAAGTGTCGCTAGCGTGCCCTTTCCATATACATTTACCTCTCTGACACCGAGGCGATTTAGGTTAGGACCGTTTACGAGGAGTACCTTTTTCATATGCTTAAAACTCCTTAATATTAAATGTCTATATAACATTTTAACATAGGAGTTACTTGTTTGAATAGTTTGTCTTCTCTTCCCCTTTTCGCTCGGCCTTATTGGTATTTACTGCGTAAGAAACAGAGTATGCTATAAATACACCATACAATATAAAAATGCATATCGTCGTCACAATTGTTTCTTTCGGTAAACGGAGTGCGCTTTTAATAGCAGGCGCTATTAACCCCATTCCGAAAAATAGTAATGCCCACCAAAATAGACCATAAATCATCCCTGGAAGAACTCCTTCAAACTTTGCCAAAAACGCTTTATACAAAAAGGCAATTAAAATCGAAAGTATTCCCATACAAACAATTCCTGACACATTGCCCCATACCCCTTCTTTCCAGCTTCCAAAGGCAAATGGTAGAAGTAAATAGTTCGGTCCGGCTTCCGTAAATGAAAATATATGAAGGAAATACCATATCCCTCCCCAAAACAGTCCACCAAATAAACCAATTTGCACAAAATTTCTTGTTCCTATATGTTCTTGACTCACATCAACACCTCCGCTCAATAGTATGCCCGAAACTATTTTGAACCATGTTTAAATACTGCGAAATTTGTCTATAAAAAGAATAAGAAATGTCCGACTCTCGTAACATTTTTCCTTGTCATATACTTGTATTTGTCGATAAAATAAAGGAAACTCGGTGATTGTCTTATTTCAAAATGACAGAACCCAGTATGACAATTGCCTCTTTTTCTACATAAGAGAGAAACAAATACAGGTTGGTGTTAACATGGCAGAAGAGTCAAAACAAATATATGGCGGGCAAGCAGTCATAGAAGGAGTTATGTTTGGCGGTAGAGAATATACTGTTACAGCGGTTCGTCGTAAAGATAAATCGATTGAATTTTATCGATTACCACGCGTTCGTAATAAAGCATTATCTATCCTAAAAAAAATTCCATTTTTACGAGGGATTGCCGCTATTGTGGATGCAAGCGCGAACGGGGCAAAACATTTAAACTTTGCTTCAGAACGATTTGATGTTCACCCAGAAGAAGATGAACAAATTGCAAATAAAAAAGAAGAACAATCGAAGTTAACGATGGTATTAGGAGTTGCAGCAGTTGGCGTTTTATCTTTCATATTCGGTAAAGTCATTTTCACAGCAGTTCCTGCATTACTAGCTGAATTAACGAGACCGATTTTCCCATCTCATACAGGGCAAATCATTGTCGAAAGTGTTATTAAGCTCATGTTATTATTGAGCTATATATACTTTATTTCTTTAACGCCACTCATTAAGCGGGTATTTCAGTACCATGGTGCGGAGCATAAAGTAATTAATGCCTATGAGAATAATCTTTCATTGACTGTAGAAAATGTGCAAAAACAAACTCGCCTTCATTATCGCTGTGGCAGTAGCTTTATTATATTTACAGTCATTATCGGAATGTTTGTTTATTTCCTTGTCCCTACAGATCCACTTTGGGCCAGAGTGGTAAACCGAATTTTATTAATCCCTGTCGTTCTCGGCATTTCTTTTGAAGTGTTACAATTTACGAATCGATTACGCGATATTCCAGTATTACGCATACTTGGATATCCCGGATTATGGCTACAACTATTAACAACGAAAGAACCAACAGATGATCAAGTGGAAGTAGCTATTGCATCGTTTGAAGAATTATTACGTTTAGAAAACAAACAATAATTATTTAAAAATGGTGTTCAACTCCTTTCCTCATCGTTAATATACTAATTTTAATATATGTTTTTAGGAGGTGTTCCTTATGAACGGTCGTTCGTTTACTTTCGCTATATTTGTGCTTATTATCGGATTAGCAATATTCGGCCTTGTTTCATCTGTCATTACAAACCCAATGGGAGTGTTAAGAAATATTGGTATTATGTTGGCTGTCGTTGGTATCTTTTATTTACTCTACAAAATGTTTACAAACTCTAGCGGTTCAGCAAATTCGCAAAGCTCATATAAGCGCGCTGCAAAACAATCGAGCCGCAAGCATGGGAAACAAAATGTAGCACCCCTAAGCAATTCTTTCTTTAAATCAAACGCTTCTAATGACAAAGGGAAAAAAGGGAATCTTTCTTCTTTAAAGCGAAAAAGAAAACAATCTCATTTAACTGTCATTGAAGGTAAAAAAAACAAAAAGAAAGACCGTGCTTCCTTTTAGGAAATACGGTCTTTCTTTATATTTTGCAGTACTTCTTTCAAACTTTTATCTTTCATACTTTCAATTCGAAGGTGATGATTTTCAAATGGTAAATTACGTGTCACATCATTAGGTACAACAACGCACGTTAATCCCGCTGCAATCGCTGCTTTTAATCCGTTTAACGAGTCTTCAAATACAACTGCTTCAGACGAATCTACTCCTAAATCTTCTATTGCTACTCGGTAAAGTGCTGGATCTGGTTTTACCTTCTCAACATCTTCTCTCGTTTTAATAACTTCAAAATAATCTCGAATTTGTAGTTCTTCCAAAAAAGGAATCACCCATTCTTTAGATGAACTGGAAGCTAATGCGATTTTTAATCCCATTTCTTTCGCTTCTTGTAAGTATTCTTTTACTCCGTCACGAGCTTCTGGTGTTTTCATTTTTTCTTTATGTAAAGTTTTCACTTTTTCTTTTAATGCATGCTTGTTAAACTTCTCTTTTAATTGCTCATTTAAATATGCATACAGTACATCATCTGTCGTTCCAATACACTTTGTAAATTCCTCTAAAGGTAAATCTCCACCGTACTCACGAACGGCGTCTCTGAAAGAGTGAAACCATATTGTTTCTGTGTCCACAATTAATCCATCAAAATCAAAAATAATTGCTTTCATCATTCTCCCATCCTTTTCGATTGAAATAAAAAAGGAAACGACTTACGTTCCCCTTAATTACTTTTCTCTTCATTTGCCTTTTGAACACCACGAAGGGTTTCCACTCGAACCTCATCTTGTTCAAAGTATTGCACTAAATCACCAATGCGGTCAATTGCTTCCCAGCTTAAATGATGTTCAATTCCTTCTACATCATTGTAAATCTTACTTTCATCCACACCGATAATACGCATAAATTGCTCTAACAATTCATGACGATATACGAGACGTTCTCCAATTTTTTTACCTTTTGATGTTAATACAAGCCCTCTATATTTTTCATAAATTAGATATTCATCTTTGTCTAATTTTTGCACCATTTTTGTTACAGAGGATGGATGTACACTAAGCGCTTCAGCAATATCAGATACGCGGGCATAACCCTTTTCATCAATCAACAAATAAATTTGTTCAATATAATCTTCCATACTAGGGGTAGGCATCGGTTTCCTCCATCCAATTTCATTTTGCTCATTCCGTACGAAGCAATCAATAAAATGATACACCAGAAAGAATAACGTGACAAGTTGAAAACAAACCTAAATATATAAAACAAAAAAGAATCTGTATTTGTATACAGACTCCTCTTAAGTAAAGTATTGTATTTCTGCATCAGGAAAAAACTCATGTATATAACCTCTTATCGTTTCTTCTAATACTTCCGCATCATCTTTTTTATATACGTATTTCCCGATTCCATATCGTCCCCATTTATATTTACGCTTCTCTTCATCCATTTCAAGTTTCGTATTCGGATAACGCTCTTGAATGACTTTTTTTGCAGGCTTTGTAAAGCGATGTTGAATTAATTCAAATGTTAAATTCGGTATCGACAAATCTTTTAATGCATTGTACAATCGCTCAAATAATTCACGGTATCCTTCTTCCCATCCTTCATGCATATAAAGCGGCGCCACTATAAATCCAAGTGGATAACCCGCGCCTGCTACTTTACGAGCCGCTTCAATTCTTTCTTCAAACGGTGATGTCCCTGGTTCAAAATTTTTAATTACATACCGTGAATTAATACTAAACCTGAAACGAGTTTTCCCGTTATGTTTTGCATCTAACAAATGATCAACGTGCGAATATTTCGTAACGAAACGTAAACGTCCATGCTCACTTTCTCCAATGAATTCGATCGCGCGCTTTAATGCATGTGTTAAATGATCGATCCCAACGATATCTGATGTACAAGCAGCTTCAAACCTTGTTATTTCAGGTGCTCTTTCATCCATATATTGCTGTGCTTTCTCAAATATTTCTTCAAGATTCACATACACGCGAACGTAAGGCTTACTCCCAAGTGTCGTTTGCAAATAACAATAATGACAATGCCCCATACACCCTGTTGCGAGCGGGATTGCATATTCAGCTGACGGTTTTGACGTATCGAACTTTAATGTCTTCCTTACCCCAACAACAAGCGTTGCCTTTGCATTACGGTACTTTTGCAAATCATTTTCACCTGGTAAATTTCTAATTTGATTATGGGATGTCGTTTCACGAATTTCTAATCCCATCTTCGTAAACTTCTCATATAGCTCTTTTCCAAGTGGATATTCAAGTGCCTTCGGTTCAAAGTAAACGATTTTTGGCATAAATGGTTTCATACGCTTCCCTCCTCTCGTTAGTATGGGAAACGCTGAAAATTTAACACGCATTAAAGTTTTCCACGTTTTAACAGCCCTTCAAAAGGCTGTTTTTCTTCTGTCTAATTTTACAAATTGAAAAATTTCATAAAGAAAATAAGAAAAATGCAAAATAATTAAAGTTAATTGTTGACGTGATGCTTTTATTATCGGTATCATAAATCTTCGTGAGCAATTATTTTTCGTTATACGATTTTTTTATTATTACTGAATTTTTGAGAGGAGAAATTAGATGTCAGTTAAGAAGAAAACGCAAGTACGCACCGGCAAAATGGTACGTGAACTAATGTTAGCAGACGAAGATGTAAATGCTTCGCTAATTATGGTATATAGTGAAAACGGTGTAAACGCAGAAATTAAAATCGAGGGCTTAACGCCGAAATGTAACGAAGAATTATTTTTGAGCGGAAACGTGGATTGGAACAAGAGTGTTATTTATAAAATTGTTGATTTCACTGGAAACGCTGAAGTTGGTAAAGTTACATTAACAGCGATGAACAAAAATAATGTTTCTCTAGAGATAGAACGCGTTATGTGGAGTAAAGAAAATAAAGAGGCTGCTGAACAAGAAGAAACAGTTGTAGAAGCTACTCCGAAAAAAGAAGTAGTTGTAGAAGCTCCAAAAGCAGTTACACCTGCTCCAAAGCCTGTTACACGTGTAGAAACACCTGCTACCGCACCAACACCGAAGCCTACTCCGGCACCGAAGCCAGTAAGTGTAGAAGCAGCTGTGGAATTATCTACTCCAGCACCTGTGAAACGAGAAGTACCAACTCCAGTTACAAAGCAAGAGACAGCACCGGTCGCGCCTGCAAAACCGAAGCAACCTGCTTTGACTGAAACAAATTCAAAACTACAAGAAAATTATGTGAAACTCGTGAAAAAGACAATTGAAGTTTGTCAAGATTACGAGCTTGGCATCGACATAGATGATTCTATTGAAGGCTTAAAAGAAGAACTACAAAGCCAAGGTATTAGCGTTACATTTGACAAAGAAATTATGGACGTTGTCAATCGCCTTCGTTCTTTACAAGATAAAGGAATCAAAGTAGAAAAAGTACTTAATTTACTATAAAAAAAATAAGAGGCGGCAATTGCCACCTCTTATTTTTTATAATTCCATTCTTTGCTTTCATACTTTTCTTTTGCTAATGTTTGCACTTCATGTAATTGTTCTTCTGTTAATTCATACGGAACAAGCTCTACATCTAATCCTTTTTCAAACCCAACCTCAAACGCTTTAATTAACTGCTCGATTGTAAACGTACGGTCTGTTAATTCATTAATTGCTACCGCTTTAGAAGAGAACATACTCTTCATACGTTCTTTTACACGTTCATTCGGGAATAAAAACAGATCATATAACTCATCTAAATCTATTTCTAATGGAATCGACCCGTGCTGTAAAATAACACCTTTTTGACGTGTTTGCGCACTACCTGCGATTTTTCTTCCTTCTACTACAATTTCATACCAAGACGGCGCATCAAAACATACGCCTGAGCGTGGATTTTTTAAATTTTCACGATCTGCTTCTGTTTTTGGAACTGCATAATACGCTTCTAACCCTAATGCTTTAAAACCATCTAATAAACCTTGCGAAATAACACGATACGCTTCTGTAACTGTTTTTGGCATATTCGGATGATCTTCAGACACAATAACACTGTACGTTAATTCTTTATCATGTAGTACACCCCTACCGCCTGTTTGACGACGAACGAATCCATATTTCTTTTCGTTAACTACATCCATATTAATATCTTTTTCAACACGTTGGAAATACCCGACTGTTAATGTTGGTACTTCCCATTCGTAAAAACGAATGGTTGGTGGCATTTTCTTTTCACTTTGCCAATTTAATAAACATTCATCTAACGCCATATTAAATGCCGGTGAACATTGACCAGAGTTAATATAACACCATTTTTCTTTTCCCATCCTGCACCTCATATAACCAATTATTTTTCACATTCTCTAGTCTACCAAATTCGACAAAATTTGTGAAAGAATACGAAATTTCTTCTTATATACAAATGAATCTGTTGCATAAATACATACGGGCATTATAATATTGAAAGTAGGATAAGAAAAAAGGGAGCGATAGAATCGTGTCAACAACTTGGATTATTTTATTAGCCGTAATCGTAGCGTTCATCGGTTACACTGTATGGATGTATTTCTATCAGAAAAAATTAATTACAACACTTTCAGAAGAAGAGTTTCGCGCTGGCTACCGTAAAGCACAGCTTATCGATATTCGCGAAGCAGACGAATATACTGCAGGGCATATTTTAGGCGCACGTAACATTCCATTATCACAAATTCGCCTTCGTCATAAAGAACTTCGTAAAGATCAACCAGTTTACTTATACTGTCAAAGCGGATTCCGTACTGGTCGTGCGGCTCAATACTTAAAGAAACAAGGCTACAAAGATTTCTACCAATTACAAGGTGGATTCAAAACGTGGACTGGAAAAATTAAAAAGAAATAATAACATACAAAAACTAGCTGAATAATTCAGCTAGTTTTTTCATTTGAAAACTTTCCACGTTATTCTCACACATTTTGACAAAACTTCTTTTATAAACGCAAAAAAGACCCCTATCATTCTCACGCCCAAATAAAAAGGTTACGCGAATAACAGAAGTCATATTTATAACATAGTTTGTGAAAAGCTTTTCAGGTCAAGATTTTTTCATTCTTATTATTTTCCCTTTATAATAAGGAGAGAGGTGATACATATGGCCAATATAAAACAAATTGCAAAAACCGCTGGTGTATCCATATCAACTGTTTCTCGTGTCCTGAATAATCACCCTTACGTAAAAGAAGAAAAACGTAAGCGTGTTCTAGATGCTGTTGAAGAATTGAACTATGCCAAAAATATAAATGCTATTCATTTAATAAAGGGAAAAACATATACGATCGGCGTTATGCTCCCTTTCATTAACCTTCCATACTTCAGTACCATTATTGAAGGAATCGGAAACGAAGCGTTAGCTGCTGGCTATCACATTAATTTATGTCAAACGAATTACGATAGTATTGAAGAAATTCGTGTTCTTGAAATGATGAAAATGAAACAATTCGACGGGATGATTATTTGCTCTCGAACGAGTTCATGGGAACAAATTGAACCTTTCGCAAAATTTGCTCCTATTATTTCATGCGAAAAAATGAAGCACCCCCTCATTTCATCTGTCTACGTAGATCATTATGAAGGCTTCCGTCTCGGCACCGCCTATTTACTCAATAAAGGCCATGAAAAAATCGGGATTTGTTTAGCAAGAAAAACAAGTGTAAATTCTATGGAACGTGAAAAAGCGTTTGCTGATACACTTCGTAACGAAGGCAAAACGTTACATCCCGAATGGATTTTTCATCAATGCTATACAATGCAAGACGGTGCACAAATACTCCATCGTATTGTAAACATGAAAAATCGTCCAACCGCTATTTTTACAGCTAACGATCAAGTTGCAGCTGGTTTATTAACAGAGGCTCGAAAGCAAGGTCTTCGAGTACCCGAAGATCTTGCTATCCTCGGATTTGATAATCATGAAATTTCAAAGGCGTTAGAAATTTCAACAATTGAACATCCCGGTCTCGAAATGGGCTCACATGCGTTTTCTTTATTCCATAAACAAATCCAAAGCGAGCAAATTATCGGGAACGCAAAAGAGCTTTCATTCCATTTAATTGAACGAGATACTGTCTAATAAGAGCGTTATCTATAGCGCTCTTTTTCAGTTCTTCACCTATTGACTTTGTATTTTTACTCGCATATAATGAACCTAACGAACGGTAGGTAGGGGATGAAAATGACAGCAAACCGCATTAAAGCTGTAGCACTTTCTCATTTCGCACGCTACGGCTACGAAGGAACTTCATTAGCAAATATTGCTCAAGAAGTCGGGATTAAAAAACCATCAATTTACGCACACTTTAAAGGAAAAGAAGAGCTATATTTTATATGCTTAGAATCCGCTCTTCAAAAAGATTTACAAAGCTTCACAGGCGATATCGAAAAGTTTTCCAATTCGTCTACTGAAGAATTGCTCTTACAGCTACTAAAGGGCTATGCAAAACGATTTGGTGAAAGTGAAGAATCAATGTTTTGGTTACGAACTTCTTATTTTCCGCCTGATGCATTTCGCGAACAAATTATTAATAAAGCAAATGTACACATTGAAAACGTCGGAAAACTTTTATTCCCTATATTTAAAAGAGCAAGCGAACGAGATGAGTTGCATAACATTGAAGTAAAAGACGCCTTAGAGGCTTTTCTATGCTTACTTGACGGTCTTATGGTTGAACTACTATACGCAGGTTTAAATCGTTTTGAGACACGTTTAGACGCTTCTTGGAAAGTATTTTGGCGTGGACTTTCAAACTGACGGATTGCTCCTTTGCAATGCGTCGTTTTTAAGCCCTTTACCTAACGACTGGTAGGAAGGAGAGATGACATATGGCATGGATTTATGTAATCTTAGCTGGTATTATTGAAATCTTTTGGGTAATTGGATTAAAACACGCGGAGGCTCCACTTGAATGGGCTGGTGTTGCGTTATTAATTACAGTTAGTTTCGTCTTATTATTTAGAGCTTATAAAGATTTACCTGTTGGTACTGTATACGCAGTCTTCACTGGAATTGGAGCTGGTGGAATCGTTCTTACAGAAATTTTCGTTTTCGGAGAGCCATTCTCTATCGTAAAAGTATTATTAATTGGTTTAATCTTCTTTGGCGTAATTGGTTTAAAGCGAGTAACAGAAGAAAAAGAAGCGAAGGAGGCCGCATAAAATGGCTTGGGTATTTTTAATTCTAGCTGGTATTTGTGAAATTATTGGTGTACTCTTTATGAAAGTAGCCACTGAAAAGAAAGGCTGGGCACCAAAAGTTATTTTAATCGCTAACTTCGGCGTAAGCTTCTTCTTCTTATCCCTTGCGATGAACACATTACCGATGGGAACTGCTTACGCGATTTGGACTGGAATCGGAACTGCCGGAAGTGCACTTCTAGGCATCCTTATTTTCCGCGAATCAGCGGATTGGCGTCGTCTTGCTTTCTTAAGCTGCATTCTATGCGGCGCTGTTGGCTTAAAACTATTGAGCTAACGTGAGGTGAATGTCATGTGGAAAGAAAAAGGGAAGCAACTGTTAGCATGGATCACGCTTAGTATCGTCATTCTATTACAAATCAGTTTTCACATAATAGAATGGTTGTTTCATAAAATAGTATCCATTCTCACATTCCTTCCTAACTTGACACTTGAAATGATATCAATCGTTTGGTCCATTATTGCCTCCATTTCAATCGTCATTATATGGAGTATCGCCAAGCTGTGGAATAAGTTATTTAAAAAGGACAGTACTTCTGAAAAAGAGTAACTGTCCTTTTTTATATTCCTTCAGACTTTTTGTAGAAGTTTGATGTGATAAGACAAAGAAGACCGACTATGGCAATACTTATACCAACCCCTTTATGCAAACTAGGAAATAACGGTGGTATATCTGAATAAACATTTGCTAATATGAGACCGATTGAAACGAAAAATATCCCTATTCTATATAACCATTTTCTTTTGTTCATTATTCTCCCCTCCTAAAATTTTTCATACACTCCTTTCTTTTGGACATACTACCTAAAAAAGGAGTGGATAATATGCAAAATTCCGTACATAAGCAGATCCTATTTTTATTTTTCCTCTTTCTTATTCTCGTTATCGTTTTCAGCTTTATATTACATACTCCGAAAGATGTTATACCGAGTAATCTTTCTGTTTATAAACTTTTACTTTCCTATTGTCGTTATTGAAGAAGGTGCCTTTTATAGGGCACCTTTTAAAATTCTCTCTTCTCATACAATTTCACTGAAACAAAGACAGATACTATGAACATGCATATTGAACTAATGAATAACAAGCTGTTGTATAGTTGAATTTGTTCTAGGTTGATTCCAAAGAAAATAGAAGAAACGGCCATAGGTGCTATTAGTATAAAAATCGCAATAAAAATAGTTTTTTTATAGGCCAACCAAAACGATATCGGTAAAACAAAGCTTAAATACACTAAAATAAAGCTAATACTAGCAACCATTGTCGTTTCAATAAATTCAAATAGGTTAACCCCATTCTTCATTCCCATCGTAAAACAACCGACCATTACACTTATAAAAAGAATAATAATTGCTACTATATATTTTGCAAATACAATATGTTTTTTCAATATTGGTAAACTATTTACTATAACTTCACTCTCATTTTTACTATCTGCTTCAAATGTTTTTACTGTTGCCCCAATTGTAATAATTACCGACATAATTATGAACAGATTTTCCGTATCTGTTAAGGCCATATAAAAGAAAACAGGATACAATATGTACCAAATTAAAAATTTCCATTGAATGATGAAATCTTTTAAAATTAGTTGTTTCAACGCTATTTTCCTCCTCTCACAGATCACGTTCATTGTACAAATGAATTGAGAAAAGCATGGACATAACATACAAAAGAATGAGTCCTGCTATAAAACAAACATTTACGACTAAACTTGTATTCCAAACATTCTCTACATCTAACCAGACGTTACTGACAATCAGTCCACTTAAATACCCAAATGCAATTCCAATGAAGGGAGCAATTTGTTTTGCACTACTATATCCTACTGTAAATTCAATCGGAAGTACGATCATAGTATAAACCAATCCTCCCGTTATTCCGCCAAGAATTGCTGCCCATAGCATAAATACAGTGGTATTTTCATTTTGTAATTGGATTAAACTAATTGTAAAAGGTAAAGCTCCACCTAAAGAAACTAAAATACTTGCAAATATATATTTTGCTATGACAATTTCTTTACGCTGAAGCGGTAAACTATTTACTAGCCTTTCACTTTTATTTTTATTCTCATAATTCATTGACAGCATCATTCCAAGAACAGGTATAGACAGACTAAATGTCATCAGAAAACTATCACTGCGAAAATCAACAATAGCGAGAAAAAACAAACATATAAGATAAGTAACCCCCAACTTTCTTTGCAACATCATATCCTTTAAAACTAGTTGCTTAATCATGTATTACACCTCAATAAACTCATTCCTTAACATCATTTATTCTTTTTTATATAAGACAAGCCATAAGTATTAAAGCTCTCTCTTTTTAAAACTCACAATAGCTATAAACATTGAAGCTACATAACTTACACACGCGCCTATACTTAAAATACTTATAACTAATAGCACATCTGAAGTTCGAAAAATCATTAACATAAGCCTTTCATCCGTAAATATATTGCACATAAATCCTAGTAAACCTATTATAGGAAAAAGCATAACTAATCCCAGCATAGTAACCGTTCGCTTATCCTCACTATATTTTATGGGAAGGATCATAACAGCATACAGAACAGAAAAGAAAATAGCTATAAATGCTGCATACCAAGGAATATTTATATTTTCTTTTAATACAAATACAGGGAGTATAAAGAATACGAATGTAATGATTAAGCTGAATGCCATAAAAAATAGTATCGATATGTATTTCGCAATGACAATATCTTTTCTAGTAAAAGGTAGACTTACTAATATTTTTTCCGTACTATTTTTCTCTTCATTTGATAAAGAGATTGAAATCATCAAAAGACATATAGCAAAACAAACATACGCCATTTGAAATGGTTCTATAGAGTTTTGGAATGCTCCGTATATTGGTAAGATCAAATAGATAAGAAACATTTTTCTTTGTAAGAAAAACTCCTTCAAAATCAATTGCTGCATGGTAATTCCCCTCTCTATAAATCACGCGCTCCATAAATTTTAATTGTAAGAAACATAGAAGCGATATAAATACTGAATAATGCAATGAATCCAACTATAAATACACCAATATGCAGAGGATTCATAATCCAATCAAGGAATGAAGGTGCTACTTCCTTCAGTCCATCACTAATAAATATCCAAAGTATCCCGCTAACTATTATTGAAGCTGCTGCTATTATACTTATTACCGCCTTTGATTTTGTAACATAATACATAGGGAAAAAGGTGACCATCCAAAATACGGCATAAACAATTCCATTTATTACTTCATACCATGAAATCTCAATATAAAGCTTAGGATAGTATGCACCGATATCACCAATAACAGCGATACACCTTATAAGAAAAACAACTAGCATAGTAGAAATCATGCCCCCTACAATGAATATTGCACAGGAAATATATCTAGCAATTATGATATCCTTTCTACTTAGCGGTAAACTATTCATCATAATGTCACTTGTATTCCGTTCATCTATTATGATTAATATAATAACTGAGGAAAGAGTTATAAATAAACAACTCATAGGAAACAGCATTCCCTCACCGGGTTCAAATAAAAAGAATATAAAGGGTATAATAAAGTATACGAACCATATCCCCCGAAAAAAGAACAAATCTTTATATACGAGCTGACGCATAGGCACCTCTCCCTTTCGCGGTGTAAACGATGATATCATCTAATGTAGGCTTTTCTAGTACAACCTTATTTCCAAACCAGTCGATAATTGCTTGTCTATCCTTTGCTAAACCTTCAAAACCAAATTTATTTTTTCGTAGTCCAACAAATAGCTCTTTTCCTTCTCGATCTAATAAATCGTTACTTCCTTTTACGATTACGTAGTTTTCCATTAAATCGTCTTTCTCACCAGTAAATATAATTTCTCCATCGTTGATGAACGTAATATAATCTGCGATACGCTCTAAGTCTGTTGTAATATGAGTTGAGAATAATACAGATACTTCTTCTTCCATTACAATTTCTTGCAGCATATCAAGTAATTCACTTCGAACAACTGGATCTAATCCTGCTGTCGGTTCGTCCATAATGATAAACTCCGCGTGGTGCGAAAGTGCGATGGCAATCGCAAATTTCATTTTCATTCCTTTTGATAGTTCTTTAATTTTTTTATACTTCGGAACTTGCAATCTATGCATATACGATTGATACTGCTCTTCGTCCCACTTTTTATATAACGGTGCAATAATACGCTTCATTTGCTCACACGTTAAATCTTCGTAATAATGATTTTCATCATATACAAAGCCGATATTTTGCTTTATTTCCTTTTCGGCTTTCTTGTTGTCCTTGCCAAAAATTTTTATATCGCCGCTATCTTTTCTAATTAAATTCATAATCATTTTGATCGTCGTACTTTTCCCGGCCCCGTTCGGTCCGACAAATCCCATAATATATCCGCGTGGTAATGTAAAACTTATATTTTTTACTGCAAAATCTTCATAACTTTTACATACGTTTTTTAACTCTAACATCTCTTATTCCCCCTCATATAAACACGCAATCATCTGCTGTAATTCTTCAAGTGAAAGCTGTAACGCTTTACTTTCATTTACAATCTCTTCCGCTTTGCTTTCCAATAGACGAAGCCTTTGTTCTTTTAATAGTTCATTATTTTTACGTGAAACATAAGTCCCCTTCCCAGCAACAGTTTCTATATATCCTTCTTTCTCAAGCTCCTCGTACGCACGCTTCGTAGTAATTACACTAATCTGTAATTCCTTTGCTAAGCTACGAATAGACGGTAATTGGTCTCCACCCTTTAAACCACCATTTAAAATAAGCTGGCTTAATTGTTTTCTTATCTGTACATAAATAGGGTCTTGGGAAGAATTCGAAATAATAATATTCATGTTTTCCTCCAGTGTGTATATACTGTGTATACCTTATATATACAGTATATACACATCATCCTATTTTTGGCAAGAAAAAAAGACCAACATTTTCCTGTTGGTCTTTCGTATATGTATCACTTTTCAAAGCGATCTAACATCTCATCTCTCATTCCGAAACTCACTACCGCAATTCCTACATACATAAACAGAAGGAACGCCGGATGAACTGTGTTGTACCAAGTGCTATCAACAATTAAATAAATCGTTAATGCCACAACAAGAACAAACGCTAAGATAAACATATAAAAGTGTCTTGTACTACCCATGATAAACTCCTCTCTTCTCACTTCACCATTCAACAGTATATTTTATCGAATAATTCGATATGACTCAAGGTTAACTTTCTGTTATGTAATCAAGTTCCACCTTTACAATGTCCTCACATGCTATTGAAATGATCGTTCCTTGCTTATCAATTGCCGTCACTTCTCTATTATCCATTACACGATGCGCTACTCTTTCTAACACTTTTCCTTGGTCTCGATAGCAAAATTCTTTTACATCTTTAATTGTTTCTCCATTTTCTAAATGGTATACCATTCTATAACATCGATATCCCACACTTTCACCCCCGTCTTGCTCGTTTTTTCACATATACATAAAAATGAGTAATTTTTGCCTCATCACATCTTCTTAATTTCAATAAAATTCTAACAAAAATAAATACTTTTATCAAACTGACTTTTTCAACAAAATCACCTATAAAACTGCCTCATTACACCATTATGAAACAAAAAATATAAATTTTTAACATTTTCTTCACCACTTCTGCATAAAGTGAAACTTTAATCAGTGGGTGTTTTTGTTCATCTCTACTGATTACCAGGCCACAAATTGCGGAACAAATTCTCCATACAAAAAAAAGAACTCGCATATAGCGAGTTCTTCCTTTGTTATTCTAATCAAACTTGTACAGGAGCTGGCTTTTCATAACGTAAAACTGGTTTACGTGCAGCCATCGTTTCGTCTAAACGTTTAATGACTGTTGTATGAGGTGCTTCTTGTACAACTTCTGGATTTTCTTCTACTTCTTTAGCGATTTGAATCATCTTATCAATGAAACCGTCTAATGTTTCTTTTGATTCTGTTTCCGTCGGCTCAATCATAATACATTCTTCCACATTTAATGGGAAGTAAATTGTCGGTGGATGGTAACCGAAATCAAGCAGGCGTTTTGCGATATCTAATGTACGTACACCAAGTTTCTTTTGACGACGACCTGATAATACAAACTCATGCTTACAATGTCTATCGAACGGAAGATCATAGAATGGTGCTAATCTTCTCATCATATAGTTCGCATTTAATACCGCATACTCCGTTACTGCACGCAAGCCATCTGGACCCATAGAACGAATGTATGTGTATGCACGAACGTTAATTCCGAAGTTACCGTAGAATGGTTTTACGCGCCCAATTGCTTCTGGACGATCATAGTTAAAGCGATAGCCATTTTCCGTTTTCTCTAAAATTGGTTTTGGTAAGTACGGAATTAAATCAGCTTTCACACCTACTGGACCAGAACCTGGGCCACCGCCGCCGTGAGGACCTGTAAATGTTTTATGAAGGTTTAAATGCACAACGTCAAATCCCATATCTCCTGGGCGCGCTTGGCTTAATACTGCATTTAAGTTTGCACCATCATAGTATAATTTACCGCCTGCATTATGGACGATTTCTGCCATTTCTAAAATGTTTTCTTCAAATAAACCTAATGTATTAGGATTTGTTAACATAAGTGCTGCTGTTTCTTCATTTACAACACGTTTTAAATCTTCTAAGTCAACAAGACCATGTTCATTTGATTTTACTGTAATTGTTTCAAAACCAGCTACAGTTGCAGATGCTGGATTCGTTCCGTGAGCAGAGTCAGGAACAATTACTTTCGTACGGTTAAAGTCACCATTTGCTTCATGGTATGCACGAATTAACATTAAGCCTGTCCATTCTCCGTGTGCACCAGCTGCTGGTTGTAATGTAACAGTATCCATACCTGTAATTTCAATTAAATGCTCTTGTAAATCGTACATTAATTCCATTGCACCTTGTACTGTCTTCTCGTCTTGCAACGGATGAATATTTGCAAATCCTGCGAAACGAGCTACACTCTCATTAATTTTCGGATTATATTTCATCGTACAAGATCCAAGTGGATAGAACCCAGAATCAACGCCGTGGTTACGGTTTGAAAGTGCTGTATAGTGGCGCATAATATCAAGTTCAGATACTTCTGGTAGCTCTGCATCTTCTACTCGAATATAATCGCTCTCAAATACATCTTCTAGTTTCACTTCTTCTACATCTAATTTTGGTAAGCTATATCCTATGCGTCCTTCTTTACTCACTTCAAAGATAAGTGCTTGGTCTTGGTTCTTCATTGGATAGCCCCCATTTCGTTTACAAGTGTGTCAATTTCCTCTTTTGTACGAAGCTCAGTTACTGCTACAAGCATATGGTTCTCATGCTCTTTATAATCACGGCCTAGGTCGTAACCGCCGATAATATTCTTTTGTAATAATGCATCGTTTACTTCTTTCACTGGGCGCTTGCAATCTACAACGAACTCATTAAAGAATGGTCCAGCAAATGTAACTGTGAAGCCTTTCGCTTCAAATTGACGTTTTGCATATTGTGCTTTAGAAATGTTTTGACGCGCCATTTCTTTCACACCTTGTTTACCAAGTGCCGTCATTGCAACTGATGCTGCTAATGCATTTAACGCTTGGTTTGAACAAATGTTAGACGTCGCTTTATCACGACGAATGTGCTGTTCACGTGCTTGTAACGTTAATACAAACCCACGTTTCCCATCTGAATCTACAGTTTGTCCAACAAGACGTCCTGGAATTTTACGCATAAATGCTTTCGTTGTTGCAAAGTAACCACAGTGTGGTCCACCAAACTGCGTTGGAATACCAAATGGTTGTGCATCACCGATTACAATATCAGCACCAAATTTTCCTGGTGGTGTTAATGCGCCTAATGATAATGGATTTGAAGAAACGATAAATAATGATTTTTGTTGATGAACGATTTTTTCAATATCAGCTAATTTTTCAACTTGTCCAAAGAAGTTTGGATATTGAACGATTACACAAGCAACTGTATCATCTACTTCACTTTGTAATACATCTAAATCTGTTACACCATCTTTATGATTAATTTCAACAACTTCAAGATGTTGACCTTTTGCATATGTTTCAAGTACAGCTCTTGATTCTGGATGAACTGCGCTAGATACAAGAATTTTCTTTTTACGAGTATGGCCAGCTGCTAGCATTGCCGCTTCAGCTAAAGCTGTACCTCCGTCGTACATAGAAGAGTTTGCTACATCCATTCCTGTTAATTCACAAATCATTGTTTGGAATTCAAAAATTGCTTGTAATTCCCCTTGTGAAATTTCCGGTTGGTATGGCGTGTAAGCTGTATAAAATTCTGAGCGAGAGATAACATGATCTACGATTACTGGAGCGTAATGGTCGTATACGCCTGCCCCTAAGAAAGAAGCGTACTCTTTTAAGTTAGCATTTTTACTAGCCATTTGAGATAACTCTTTTAAAAGCTCTGGCTCTGATTTTGCTTCTTTAATTTTTAAATCCCCTTTAAAACGAACACTCTCTGGAATATCAGAGAATAACTCATCGATCGTTTGAACGCCGATCGTTTGTAACATTTCTTTTTTGTCTTCTTCTGTCATTGGAAGATAACGATGCAACATGAAATCTACCCCTCTCCCCGTTACTTTGAACGTTTATAAAATGGTGTTGGAACAACTACTGCTTTGACGCGTTTATTACGAATTTCAATTTCTACTTCTGTATCAACTGCTGCGTATTTTACATCAATTAGTGCTAAACCAATGCTTTTCTTTAACGTTGGAGATTGTGTACCACTCGTTACTTCCCCGATTTTTTCTTCTCCAATAAATACAGGGTAATGCGTACGAGGAATTCCACGTTCGATTACTTCGATGCCGACTAACTTACGAGGCGCACCGTTTTCTTTTTGCTCTTTTAAAGTCGCTTTCCCAAAGAAGTCTGCTTCTTTATTTGGTTTTACCGCAAAGCCAATCCCAGCTTCAACCGGTGTAATATCTTTTGATAATTCTTGACCGTAAAGTGGTAATGTTGCTTCGAAACGAAGTGTATCACGAGCACCTAAACCACATGGTTTTAAGCCCTCTTCTGCTCCAACTTCAAGAAGTTTCTCCCAAAGTTTTGCAGCATCTTCACTCTTACAGTAAATTTCAAATCCATCTTCACCTGTATAACCTGTACGAGATACAAGTGCTGGAATTCCATCTACAAGAATATCGTTTTTAAATTTAAAGAACTTAATTTCTTTCAAATCTTCTGACACAACTTTTTGTAAAATGCCTTCTGCTTTTGGTCCTTGAATTGCAAGCTGTGCAACTTCACTAGAAACATTGACTACTGTCGCATCGCCAATTACATGGCTAGCTAACCATTCGTAATCTTTCTCGATATTTGATGCGTTGATAACTAATAAATAGTCTTCTTCACCACGTTTGTAGATTAATAAATCATCTACTGTACCACCATTTTCGTAGCACATTGCTGTATATTGTGCGCCCCCTACCTTTAAGGTAGATACGTCATTTGTAACAACACGTTGTAAAAATGCTAAACTATCTACACCTTTTACCTCAACTTCTCCCATATGAGACACATCGAACAAACCTGCCGCTGTACGTACAGCTTCATGTTCTTCTTTAATGCTTGAAAATTGAACTGGTAACTCCCAACCACCGAAGTCGATTGTTTTCCCACCATACTTCGCGTATACATCAAATAACGGTGTACGTTGTAATGTAATCATGATCTCTCCCCCTTATGCTCTGACAAATCAATAAAAGTTGTTACTCATTTCTAAACATTTTCATTCTAAAAAGATAGGATATACGGAATCTCATTATATTTTTTTATGAAAGCGTAAATAAAAAATCACTTTCTTGGATAAAATACGAAAGATTCCACACATTTCACACCATTATCCTAACATTATTCGCTATATTTCATCAATATTCTAGCATAAAAAATAATTTAGAATTTTTTACGCTTAATCTTATTACATACAGTTTTTAAGATTTAGTCCTTTATCTTTACTTATTGTTTACCTTTCAGTAAGTGTAATAGCGCCTTATTACAAGGCTTATATATTAAAGATTTTTTCATAATTACTTTAGTTTATAAAAGGTGGGAGAGTCGTAATGAATGTCGATATTTCCATAGATCGAACGTGGCAAAACAATTTTTTAAATAGAATTGATGAAGATGGTCCTTGGACAAACTGGGATTTATATCATTTAGCTTATGAAACAGAAAAATCATTACTTGTTCCTACTTTTGATGGATTACAAGCACCGAAACATTTATCCCATTTCACACCACTTCCTCATCAATTAGAAGTCGCTCAAAATGTTATTGAACAAATGAATGGTAAAGCGATTCTAGCAGATGAAGTAGGACTTGGAAAAACGATTGAAGCTGGACTTATTTTAAAAGAATATATGGTCCGCGGCCTTGTGAAAAAAGTACTTATACTCGTTCCAGCCTCTCTCGTATCACAATGGGCATACGAATTAAATACAAAGTTTTTCATTCCAGCTGTAGCTCAAAAGAAAAGCTACTCGTGGGAACAAGCCGATGTGATTGTATCATCAATTGATACTGCAAAACGTTCACCACATCGTGATATCGTTTTGAACTTAGAATATGACCTTATTATTATCGATGAAGCACATAAACTTAAAAATAATAAAACAAAAAACTATGAATTTGCACAGCGATTAAAAAAGAAATTTTGTTTATTATTAACGGCTACTCCTGTTCAAAATAAGATTGATGAAATTTTCAACCTCGTTTCTTTATTAAAACCAGGACATTTAGGCAATCAATCCAATTTTGAAGAATATTATGCTTCAAAAAATCGTTCAGCCGAATCTGATGAAGATTTAAAAGCTCTTATTAACAAAGTAATGGTCCGAAATCGGCGTCATAATACCGGGATTGATTGGCCAAAGAGACATGTACGTACAATTTTTGTTGAGTTTAATGAAGAAGAGCAAGCTCTATATAATGATATCGAAAATTGGCGAGGACAAGACGCCTTCACATCTGCTTTCTCATCATTAACTTTAAAACGGGAAGCGTGTAGTAGTCGCGAGGCCGTTTACTATTCATTAAAAAAACATGTAGAAAAACGACAGAAGGAAAATGAGAATTACGTAAAAGATCCGCATATTGATGTGCTAATGGACAAAATTAACCGTATTCCTTTTAACTCAAAAGCAAATAAAGCGCTAGAGCTTATAAAAGAAATTGACGATAAAGTCGTCATTTTCACAGAATACCGAGCGTCACAAATGTACTTACAATGGTTTTTACAACAGCACGGTATTTCTTCTGTCCCATTCCGCGGCGGATTTAAACGGGGAAAGAAAGATTGGATGAAGGAACTTTTCCAAAATCATGCGCAAGTGCTAATCGCAACGGAAGCTGGTGGTGAAGGAATTAACTTACAATTTTGTAGCCATATGATCAATTACGATTTACCATGGAACCCAATGCGCCTTGAACAAAGAATCGGACGTATTCACCGCCTTGGTCAAAAGAATGATGTTCATATTTATAACTTAGCTACAAAACACACTGTGGAAGAACATATTTTGAAACTGTTATATGAAAAAATTAATTTATTTGAGCGTGTGATCGGTGAACTTGATGAAATTTTAACGAGAATTAATATGAAAAACATCGACGCACACATTCAAGAAATATTTGCGCAATCAAAAAGCGAAGGAGAAATCCGAATTAAGATGGAAAACTTAACATCTATTATCGACTTTGCGAAGCGAAATGAAGCTGAGGTGCAAGGCTATGCAGCAACATGAAATTCATAATTACTTATACAATTTTTTTGAGGCGAATAACTGTGAAATTTTAGAACGTTCTCCTCATCTATTGGATGTGCAATTAACAATTGAGATGGATAAATTATTAATGAACCGTCCTTTTTATTGGCACTATCTTGAGAAGACAGGAGGCGTACCGAATCCGATGCGCCTTACTCTTATTACAAATCCAGAAAATGAAGAAAACGATGGTGAACTTATTCACTACGGTTCACCACGTCTTCATCAAATTTTTCAAACGACAAAAGAATTAGGCTCTTACATACGCTTATATGAGGAAGTACGGCATAGCGGAGCAACGCATACACCGCTCCATCCGTGGCTCGGTGTAAATATAAAAGTTTCCTATCAATGTGATCGAAAAAAAGATATCCTCCACTCGATTGGCATTCATCTTATTTCTGGCACAATGATTGCAAACTTTCATGAAACATTAACGAAAATTAAACTTACACCGAAAATACCTGACTTTTGTTTTACGCTCTCGCCTATTATTAAACCGCAAAGCGGTTTACAACGTATAGAGGACGCTTTAAAAAATATCATTGCAGAAGATGACCATACGTGGGCGAAAGAAGCAAGAGTGCGCTGGAATCACGATTTAGACCTTTTAAATCGTTTTTATGAAGAAAGTAATGAACTTCCCGAAAGCTATGAAATTGAAAAGCAAGCTTTGCAAGAACAATATGAACCCCGCATTACAGTACAAATTATTAACGGTGGACTCTTTTATGTTACCGCGAATCATTTTCTAACTTAAAAAGCCCCTTCTGTTTTAGAAGGAGCTTTTTTTAGTTATCCTCTATCGCCATTACGCTCTTGTTGTTTTTGCTTTGCCATGCGTTTTTGATACGCACGATCCTTTGCGCTCACATGATTAGCATCAGTTGGAAGATTTTCTTTTGAACGGCCAATTCCATTGCTCATCTTTTCCCCTCCTTTTTATATCTTTCAAAATACACCCTTATTTTCAGCTAGAGACACCATCCTTATACAAAAAAATAAGAGTAGCCAATAGCTACTCTTACTCACTCACATATTTTTGAAACATATCATGGATGCCTTTATTTACTAGGTTCGAGATCTGCTCGTCAGATTTATTCGGATAACGATCACGCAATCTGATAGATGCCTTCACCATTAAATTTTCTAATACAGAACGGCCGCCTTCTCCATAAATAATTTCAGCATATTCAACAAGCCTTCCATCCTCTACTGTTGCTGGATTATGATTGAAGAAAAATTTACTCATTGCCTCCACCTCTCTCTTTTGATAACGTGATAACGTTTACATTTATATAAATTATTTATGTTATTTATTTCACAATATTGTATGCATGTATATTTAATTAGTTTCATTATAAAGCAACATATCGATAGTAAATATGTGATTTTCCGTCCATTTTGTGAACAAACTAAAAATGAAAGCGTTTCCTTTATTATATACTAAAAAAACTTACTACGCTAGGGGCAATTTTTTCAATCTACTAATCATATACTTTTTCTTTTTTCAATAAACCTTATACAATTTTCAGAAATTATATTATAAAATATATGTATGACTTAAGGAGGCTGTATATGAATCAAAATAAAAAAGCTATATTAGATCTTGTCTTTTATCTCGTAATCCCATTCCTCATTTGGAAATTCGCAAAACCTTATATCGATCCGTATTACGCGATGTTACTTTCCTCTGTTCCGGGAATTATTTATACACTGTATACCTTTAAAAAAGAAAAGCAGTTTAACGTGACAGGGTTCTTTATTTTAATTACACTCATTTCTAATACAACGGTAGATCTATTATCTGGATCAGCTGAACGAATGTTGTGGAACGATGCGTATTATCACATCGTACTCGGTATTATCGTTATATGTACAATTTTTATAAAAAAACCACTTATGTTATATTTCGCAGCAGATATTGCTGCACTGCAAGGCCATGACCGTGATAAAAGTCGTGAACTGTATCGTGATAGTCGTATCTATCCATCATTGCAATATTTAACGCTCTTTTTCGGTCTCCAATTCATATTAAAAAGCTTCTTAAAAATTTATTTCATCTCTGTTTTCGGTGTAGATGGCTACGGTGAAATGAGAGCAATTATGACCGCTGTTGGATGGGGCATTTCCATTTGTATCGGAATTGGATTTGTCTGGGTGAACAATAAAATACATGCCATTACAGAAGAAAAAGAGTCTATGCAGTAAATGAAAATCCCCTAGTAGTATGATGCTACTAGGGGATTTTCATTTTGCTACACATATTACGAAATCTTTAACTTGATTTTTTTCTTTTATTTTTTACGTTTTGATAAAACAAAGCAGCACTTAGCGGCATAACACCAAACCACTTATTCATAAATGGCTCTTTTTCAGCACGGCGTTGTTCTTTCTTTTGTTTACGATCTTCTTTTGGAGCATCCATATACGACACAAACTGTTGTGTCACAAAGCGAACATAATCATTAGTAGACATATTATCATCACCTCTACTTGATTAGTATGTCCACTTTCTTATTCATTAATCTTTTCTTTTAATTCATTCATAATTTGCTTTACAGACTTATTCGTCGTATCGATATGAATATGAGCCTCTTCATAATAAGCTCGGCGCGATTCGAATTTCGTTACAAATGCATCTATATCTTTCTTCTGAAATAGTGGACGTGTCGTATCTTCACGAAGCCTTTCTGCAATTACATGTGGATCACAATATAAATACACGACAGTTCCATTTTCCTTCATCCACTTTCGGTTTTCCTCTCGCTCAATGATTCCACCACCAGTTGTAATGATTACATTATCAACAGGTAGTGAACATAACATTTCACTTTCATATTCCCGAAAAGCCATTTCACCTTCTTCGGCAAAAATATCACGAATTACTTTTCCCTGCTTCTCTTCAATTTTTTGATCTGTATCTACAACATCCATATGAAGTTCTTTACTTAATGCTTTTCCAATTGTTGTTTTCCCAGCTCCCATATAGCCGGTTATGTATATAGATTTCATTTTCGTTCCTCTCAATCGTCATGTATTACTTGTTATTATAACGAAAGATGCTTCTTTATTTAATAAAAAAACGTTTTGTTCTTCTTATACACTGAAGAACAAAACGTAACATACTCGCTTTATCTATAAGTACCTCTTCTCACCCACTGTGTTGCAATCCATTTCTCACCTTTCGTTACAGGTGCCCCTCCGTGTAACGTAAGCTCATTTAGTGATCGATCTTGATAGAAATACTCAAAGTATACTGCCATTCCCTTTCTAGGGTGCACAGAAAGATTTAATTTCGGAAAGAAAGTTTCTCCGCCTTCTTCTACATCATTTAAGTACATGACAAGCGTACTAATACGATTATTAGCAGCTGATCTACTATGTTCCGCAAAATAATCATAGTGTGCTTTATATTGTTGATCCACTTCATAATTTAAAATGTGTAATCCTTCTCCATGCGAAACAGGAACATTCATGATAGATGAAATTCGTTTTTCAATCTTCGCAGTAAGTTCATTATCATCTAAAAATGCACCACTACTCGTTCGAATATCATTTACATCACGTGATGAACCAACTTTAGAACGCGCTAATTTATTTTTAGACAATTCAATTAATTCATCGCACTCTTCATCACTTAATACATTTCCTAACACGACAATAAGAGGTTCTTCGAATTTTGAAATAATTTGTATTTCCCTATCTTCTGTCATAATTGCATTTCCTTTATGATCAAAAATAGTTTGTTCCTTATTTTCACCTATTTGATAGTTGTTTGTCATTTCCCTATTCTCCCTAAAAATAATGATTGGATAGCATGAATATATCATATTCTTTCTACCTTTCTCTTTTTTGAGAAAATTTAAACTTTTAATTGTTTTATTTATCCATTTCCTTTTAAAAAACAGCCTATTTTCAAATGATAAATCATGGTTTTTTATCCATATATTTCACATACTATCCTTCTATCCAATCGAATATTTTCTCATCTTTTTTTCTATACCGAAAGCTTACTTTATAGAAAACTTCCTGTTTTATTTTGCACTGCAATGAAACGAGAATAACGTCGTTTTCAAATACGTAATTTCCACTCGCTTCGCCCTTTTCATATGAAAAGAAAAAAGTATCTTCCTTTTCTTTTTGCCGTAAGTCTTTTTTTATATTTGTAATAGATTGATTTAGTATTTCCTCCAGTACAAACTTTTGCTCTATTTCAATATAAAATTTTTTATCTATAAGCAACATATTCGTTTCGTATATAAAGAACGAAGTTAATAATATAAGAAAAATGATTGTTCCTGGCATCGTAAATCCATCTTGTTTTATCATACATGTATTCCCATTTCGCTATACCTTATAGCTACACCTTCATATTTTTTCCCGCTCCTATCTTTCACATTGATAAAGAGCAAATGAGGTGTTACTTCATACGAAACCATTTCAACATTTTGTAATATAACTTCTCTTCCGCGCATGTTCACTTTTCTTATAAGGTGATTATTCAATTTTTCATACGTCACTTCATCTCCAGTGCGAAGACGGAAGCGCAACATACTCTCTCTATTTTCAGGAACTATTTTTTCCACAAATGATACTTCACGAAACTCTAACTGTACTTGTCCTACAAACACATCCCATTCCCAATTATTTAACCCTTTTGATTGCTTGTTTTCTATTCCAATAAAGCTTAGACGTGGTAAGAGTAAAAAGAAAAGTGATAACAGAAAAAAACATACGATCATTTCAATTAATGTAAATCCAACTTCTAATTCATTTTTTCTCCCGCATAAAAGCATTGTTCCATCATTTTTCCTCTCACATCTTTCCACATCGCACAAACTTCATTTCCTCCCCAATATGTGTAATATACATTTCCATTTATGACTTTTTCTTTCTGTTGTTTTGCCTCATTCTCATACATATATAAAGCTGCTTCTTTTTTTAATAATACAAATGCCTTATAACGAATTTGTATGTTTTTTCGTTCTTGCATAATCAATACTGTTTGCGGAAGTAGTAAAGATACCATCATCATTACTATACTTAATGCTACAAGCATTTCAGCCATCACTGACCCTTTTTGACATTTCACGATACGTAAATCTCCCTCTTCCAAGCTGGAATACAATCTCATATTTATAACTTCGATACGAAAGTAAAATCGTGCCACCTCTATTAATATTCCCACTCGGATTATATGTCATCGGATTTGGAAAAGTATTCAAATCCAATTGTATATCGCTATCATATTCTCTTTTAATGATAGAATGATCCGTACTCGATTCCCCTATATAATACATATGTCTATCTTTATGCCATCGTAATGTATAGTGTTTTTGACGGTTTATAGCTAATTGTTGCATATACAAAATATCATTTGAAAACTGTCTTAAAAATTGTTCGATTTTTTGTTTTTCGTATAATGAATGTACATGAAAATACGTGACCATACTTAATACAGAAATGGCAAATAAAACGAGTAGCATTTCTAAAAGTGTAAAACCTTTTTGCTTCACAGTTTCCCACTTGTTACCGTGCCATCATTGGAAATATGAATAGCTTCACCATTCGGACACTCATCCTTTGTAATATATTTCCCATCAATTAGCTCTTTTAGCGAGGGAATTTTATTATGTTGTAGTTGATATACTTGTATTTGCGCTTCTATAGATTTCACATAGGCTTTACATCCTTTTCCTTCGACGGATGAGCGCTGCGTAACTACATTTGGAATAATTAATAGTAATAATACAGTGATGACGACCATAACTAATAACATTTCTAAAAGGGTAAACCCTTCCTCATTCTGCATGTAAATGCCTCCTATATAGAATTCATCATTTGAAACATTGGCATAATCATCGCTAAATACATAAGAACAACTATTGCTCCAATACACGTAAATAAAATCGGTTGAATAATCACTAACATACGTTTAATTTTTTGCTCCATCTTTTCCATAATCAGATCACTATAATCACCTAATTCAATCGCCAAATTACCGTTTGCTTGACCATGTGTAATAATATAAGAAAGCTCTTCCTCATAATATCCGCTTTTAGCAATAATAGATTGCAACGGTTCTCCCGCAATTAATTGGTGTTTAACTCGGCCCGCTTCATACTGAAAGAACGGCTGATACTTTTGCTCCATCATTATTGTTAGAGCCTCAAGTACTGATAGTCCTCCGTGTAATAAGCCGCTCAATTGAGTAGCGAAATAATGCGAATGCTTTAAAATAAGAAATGTTTTTACAAGGGGGATACGAAGCAAAATTTTTATCTGCTTCATATGCGGGAGTTTCCGAAAGTACAATATATATACACTACAACCCACCATAACAATAAAAATAGTGCTAAAAATAAGATAGGGTAGTAGCTTAATTGTACTTAATATTTGTTCTGTGAATAACGGTGCTGTAGAACCAAATGAACTATATACCATGTCAACTTGTGGTAATAAAATGCGGTTAAAAATCAAAATCATGATTATTAAAAAGAACGCCAAAAACATAGGATACTGCATTATTTTCATCATATCTTTCCTATACTTATCCTTTTTATAAAGAAGTGCACTCCCTTGTTGCAACGCAAAAGAAATATCACCATGTTGCTCGGCATAAAATAAATAGCTTAACATCTCCTGATGAAACTTTAATTGATGAAAAGAATCGTGTAGATTTTTTCCATTTTTTAATCCATCAATCATGCGCTGCAATTGTACTTTCTTTTCTAAAGGTAATTGAAACCGTAAAAATTCTAATGCCTGCAAAAGAGAGTATCCTTTTTCTAATAGTTCTCCTAATCGTTTCAGTAATATTACTTGATCACTTAAACTCCATATTTTCTTAAACATAAACATCCTCTTCTAAAAATCCTAAAGCGTATCCTTTTCGCAACGAAGACTCTAATGTCTCATGCTTGTACGTGACACATTCCCCGTTTGCTTCTTTAATCGCTTGTTTTAACTCATATCCATATAACAACTCATAAATACTCGCTTGCCTTACTTGCCTCATTGATTTACATACAGTTGAGCACTTTCTTTTACAAAACGGACACTTCAATTCAACAAGTCGCTGTGCAGCTATAGCCAATAAAGATTGTTCAATCTCTTGCCTCGTTATGCCAAAGTCCATAAACCGAAGTATTGCTCCTTTCGCATCGTTCGTATGCAATGTCGTCATTACTAAATGGCCAGTCAAACTTGCTCTTATAGCGATTTTTGCTGTTTCTTCATCACGAATTTCACCCACTAAAATAACATCTGGATCATGACGCAAAATAGCCTTTAGTCCCGCCTCATATGTGATACCTGCTTTTTCATTTATTTGAATTTGTAATACACCGTCATTTCTTTTTTCAACTGGATCTTCCAGTGTAACGATGCGGCGTGTTTTCTTTTTTCTAATTACCTCTAATAATGCATACATTGTTGTTGTCTTCCCCGACCCAGTCGGTCCAGTAAATACGAGTAACCCATGGGAATAATGTAAAAAAGAAAGTAGTTTCTTCGCTGTACTTGGAAATAACGAAAGATGAGATAACGGCTGAATAGATGCTTGTAAATGAAGACGAATAACGAGACTTTCTTGATATACAGTTGGAAGCGTGGAAAGACGTAAATACACTTCTTGTCCGTCCATTTGTAAATACAGTGAGCCATTTTGTGGCTTCCGCCTCTCCCCTATATCCATGGATGCTAAAAATTTAAAGTGTGAAACAAGTTTTTCTCCAAACTCCTTTTCAATGCATTGTTTCGTCATTAAATCTTTTCCTATACGCAACTGAACCACTACATCCTTCTGCCGGGGCACAATATGTAAGTCCGACGCTTGTACCCTGCACGCTTCTTTTAAAATCATATTCGCAAAGCTTTCAATTCCATTCATCATTTTTCCCTCCCCACTATGTATATAGCATGAAGAAATCCATCTGAAAAATCGGTATTTTTGCATTTTCACTAGATGAAAAAGGAAAAATATGTTTGTGAAATTATGAACAATTTCCGAATTATTGTCTGAAATTACCTATACTCATGTTTATCTGTATTATAATGTTATTATCTTGGATAAAGTGATAAAGGTGGAGATCCTCATGGAACAAGCTTTAAAAATTACAGGTGTTTTAGCTGACCCAACTCGTTATTACATTTATAAATATATTTCTCAAAAACATAGTTACGTAACTGTACAAGAAATTGCAGATGAGTTTGAAATTCATCCAAACGTAGCGCGTTTACATTTATCTAAATTAGAAGATGTTCATATGCTGAAATCCGAAACGAAGAAAACTGGAAAAGGCGGAAGACCAAGCAGATTATATGTATTATCTGAAGATGTTATCCAATTACAATTTCCATTCCGTGACTATCAATTGTTAGCAAAAATCGCGTTTAATTCTTTACTTAGCCTTGGTACTGCTGGTGAAAAAGCGCTCTACGAAACAGGGAAACAATTCGGGGCCGAATTAATGCAACAACATATGCAGCGTTTAAATGTGAGTGAAGATGCTTTAACAGTGGAACAAAAAATTCAAATTGCAAAAGAAGCCTTTTCGACAGCTGGCTTATCACCCGCATTTGAATTAAGTGCAGATGGAACGAAAATTTTCTATGATGTACACAATTGTCCATTTAAAGAAGTTGCCGTTCATCATCCAACTGAAATTTGTAATATGCACGGAGATATGATGAAAGGGATTTTTGAAATCCTATTCCCTAACACGGAATTAACACGAAACGATAGTTTACTAGATGGATGTAAATCTTGTAATTATAAACTAACAATTTAATTTCTCATATAAAAAGAAGCCAATTATAATTGGCTTCTTTTTATATGAACGAATATTTACAATAGTAAGAAAAATAATCTATAATGAAGTGAGGTTTACTTTTTTTAGAAAAGGAGGGAGATGGCATGGAGCGCATGTTTCGCGTTCTCGGCTTTTGGACTGGAATTTTCTCGGTTATGTTTTACGTAGGGGATATGCATTCGGCTGCACTACTATTTTTAGGCCAAACAGGATTCTTCGTACTTTTAAGCTATTTAAAATTAACAGAGCGTATGTATATATACGTATTCGGGGCATATTTGACTGTTTTCTTCATAGGATTTACATACTACACGACGTTTTTACTTGTCCCAGGGGCTGGACATTAAAAGGTGGCATTTCGCCATCTTTTTTTAATTCCGGAATTCCCTAGTTGACTTATAGGTTTTATTGATTTATATTCTATATAACAGATTGGAATTAGGGGGAATCATCATGAATACACTGCTTGTCGGAATTAACGTTGCAGTCATGCTCATTTTAGTTGGCGTATTATATTATATGCAACGTAAGCATGTATCTTTTAATAAACGTGTATTTACCGCTTTAGGAGTCGGAATTATCTTCGGTCTTATATTACAATTTATTTATGAGCCAACTTCTAAAGTCATTATTGAATCAAATACTTGGTTTGGCTTAATCGGTAACGGTTATGTGAAGTTACTTCAAATGATCGTTATGCCACTTATTTTAGTATCTATTATTTCAGCATTTACAAAATTACAGTTAACGAAAAACCTTGGTAAAATTAGTGGTCTTATTATCGGAATTTTAATTCTGACTACAGGAATTGCTGCAGCTGTCGGTATCGCTGCAAGTGCAGGATTTGATGTATCTGCAACTGGTCTGCAACAAGGTGATGCAGAATCTGCTCGTCTGAAGCTAGTTGAAGAAAGATTTACTTCTATTGAGAAGACAACAATTCCAGATAAATTATTAGAGCTGTTACCTACAAATCCATTTCTTGATTTAACAGGTGCTCGTCCAACTTCAACAATTTCTGTTGTAATATTTGCAGCATTTATCGGTATCGCCTTTATAGGTGTAAAACGAAAATATCCAGAACAAGCAGAGCTATTTAAGAAAATGCTTGATGCTGTATATGCAATTGTAATGCGTATGGTAACATTAATTTTACGTCTTACTCCATACGGCGTATTAGCTCTTATGGCAAAAACAGTTGCTGGTAGCGACATAAATGCTATTTTAAAACTTGGTAACTTCGTGTTAGCGTCTTACGTGGCACTTATCATAATGTTCGTTATCCACTTATTATTAATTGCTCTATCTGGTTTAAATCCAATTCAATATTTGAAAAAGGTGTTCCCTGTATTAACATTTGCATTCACATCTCGCTCTAGTGCTGGTGCAATGCCATTAAATATTGAAGCTCAAAAAGAAAAACTTGGTATTTCTGAAGGGATTGCAAACTTCGCAGCATCATTTGGAGTATCTATCGGACAAAACGGTTGCGCAGGTATTTATCCAGCAATGCTTGCAATGATGGTCGCTCCAACTGTAGGAATTGATCCATTACAACCACAATTTATTTTAACTTTAATCGCTGTTGTTGCGATTAGCTCATTCGGTGTTGCCGGCGTTGGTGGCGGTGCAACATTCGCAGCGTTAATCGTACTATCTACAATGAACTTACCAATCGGTATTGTCGCTCTTGTTATCTCAGTTGAACCATTAATCGATATGGGGCGTACAGCTCTTAACGTAAGTGGTTCTATGACAGCAGGTCTTATTTCTAGTAAATGGCTTGGTGAATTAGATCAAGATACGTACAATCAAGATGATACAAAAACTGGTGAAATTGCTTCATAATGAAAAGGACGCTAACAAAACGGTTAGCGTCCTTTTTTAGTTCTTTTCATCTTCCTCTTTATCTCACAGCCCGTCCTTTTCACAAATAACCATTTTGTTCGCACCATTTATGAAATTGTCCTACGTCTACTCCAACTAATACGATATCCTTTAGCTCTACATCAATGATTTGTTCTCCAATTACAATAGCAAACTGCGATTCTAATTTTGTCTCGTTTTTCTTTACAATTCCAATTCGGTTCCGATGCGGTCCATCTTTTATATATGCTTTTTGTCCTACAATATCAAAGTTCAAGATCTTCACCTCTTTTACTGCGCTCAAATTGGAAATACGATCTCCACCTCGGAAAATTTCCTTTCATTGCACTATTTCTCTATATATATGACGAAACAATAAAAGAGTCCTCCCTTCTTTACAATTATTTTTTCTTTGTTTCATTTTTGTGATTGAAACGTAAAGTTTATAATAAAATACACTTGGAAGCGCTTTCTATGTAATTTTTTATGTTATAATGTATAAGTAGAACTTCGTAAAGAGGGTTAAAAAAAATGAATAGAAAAATGATAAAAAAAGTAATTGAAGCATTAAAAGTATATGGCTTTCAGAATGTATCATTCTGTGACAAAACGAAGCAATTTTTATTTCATAACGAAACAGATATTATGAGCGGCTATGCAGAAATAACATATAGTAGTCAATTTGAAAAATTCAACGTACAAATTCATCCTATTGAAACGCATCACCAAGCAGAGTTACAAGAGGTTGAAAGACATATACAAGCCTGTATAAGAAAAGTGGAATATTTAAACGCACTTCTTAGCGGACAAACGAAACTAGATGATAAAATTATTATAATGTAAAAAAAAGAACGTGATTACCTCACGTTCTTTTTTTACATTATACATTCATCTTTTCTTTCAGTTGTAATCCTGTAATAGACTCTAATACATCCATTGCTTCTCCAAATGTCATATCAAAAATTGTCTTATCCTCTATGTATGGAAATTGTCTAAAGCGCTTTTCTAACATTTTCACAGCATCTGACGTAAAGTGTGCACTATCGATGCCAAATTCTGTTTCAAGAAGAACGATCCAATCTAACACATGAAAACCTAATCCATTTACGAATGAAATAAGTTTTTCTTCTGACTGTGAAGATAAGAATACGTGTCGTTCCATCTCACTAAAAAGTTCTTCTCCTAAAATATGAGCTAATTCATCATCATGTTCGCGGTCAATGATTTCTTCATAACCATAATCATCTACAAGCTCTTCTACTTCTTCACTATCTGCAAAAAGTAATTGGCTAAGAAGTGCCTCTTTCTTAAATTCACTATTTTGTACGACTTCTAAAAAGCTCGTTTCCCATCCATTTTCTAATTTCATATTATGTACTCCTTTATATATGTTTCTTATCATCACTGTACCCAAAAGATCACTTTTATAACCTTGTATACCGTTACTATTATTTCACATGATTCATAACATAAGATGCAAATTCAGTTGCATCTCCTTCAAAAAAAATCCCCATCTTTAAAACTTATTTGCGTTTAAATGATGGGATGCTTCATAATCTTCTTTTATTTTTTGCTTTTTATAACTTTCATCAGCTAACATTTCTAGTTCAGCTGTTATTTCTGATTTTTCAAGCTCTCTTTCTTGCGAAAACTTCCTTGAAATATAAACAATAACACTACCAACGTACAACACAAAGCATATAATAAGTGCAGTATTTTCATAGAGACTTAGCTCCAACACAGTCACTCCTAATCCATTCGTATTTTCACGCTTCATTAATTGGAATTTCCCTACTAATCCATTTGCTATTGTAACATAAAAACACCGTTTCTTGGAATCTTTCATCCTACTAAAAGAGGCATGATTGTTTCATCATGCCTCTGAAATATGTTGAATGATTGTTTGAATTGCTTCTTTTCCATTATATTTTTTTAGAGCTGTTTTATACACTTCATTATTTTGATTTAATTCTTCGACATGCTTTATAAGAGATTTCACAGTCACATCTTCTTCATACAATACGGAAGCATATCCTTGTCTCTCAAAAGACTCTGCATTTAGTATTTGATCTCCACGACTTGCAAATTTCGATAGTGGAATTAAAACCATCGGCTTTTGCAATGTTAAAAACTCAAAAATGGCATTAGAGCCCGCACGTGAAATAACAAAATCTGTTATGGCTAATATATCTGGCAGTTCTCCGTGTACATACTCAAATTGTTTATATCCTTCTTTATTTTGTAAACTATCATCAAGATTACCTTTTCCGCAAAGGTGAACAATTTGATATTTTTTCAGAAGTTCTGGTAACGCTTCTCGAACCGTTTCATTAATTTTTTTTGCGCCCAAACTTCCTCCCATGATTGTAATAACTGGCTTTTTACGTGAAAAACCTAAAAATGCTAAACCTTTTTCACGATTTCCCTTTAGTACTTCTTCACGTACAGGAGATCCTGTATAAATTACTTTTTCTTTCGGTAAATGTTTCGCAGCTTCTTCAAATGTAACAAATATTTTCGAAGCGAAACGGAGCGCAATTTTGTTTGCTAGTCCTGGCGTCATATCAGATTCATGTAATAAAACTGGTACCCTGTTTAACCATCCGCCTATTACGACTGGTACAGATACGAAACCACCTTTTGAAAAAATCACATCCGGTTTTAGTTTTCGAATCCTTACATACGCATCCATAACACCTTTCATTACAAGAAAAGGATCTTTTATATTTTTCAAATCAAAATAACGGCGTAGCTTTCCGCTCGCAATACTATAGTACGGAATACCTTCCTTTTCTATAATCGTTTTCTCAATTCCTTGATGAGAACCAATATAAGAAATATCCCAATTCTGTTCTTGTAAATGTGGAATGATGGCTAAATTAGGTGTTACATGCCCTGCCGAACCGCCACCTGTAAAGACTATTTTTTTCATACGTCTCCCCCTTCTAGACTATAATACACTAAAATATCTTGCCTCGGGGTGAGAAAATACCATAGCCGTTACAGACGCTTCTGGCTCCATCATAAATCCTTCCGTTAATGAAATACCTATTTCCTCTGGATGAATTAAGCGAAATAACTTTTCTTGATCTGCGAGTTCTGGACATGCTGGATAACCGAAGGACACTCGTATCCCTCTATATTTCGTACGGAAGCGTTCTTCCATCGTCAATTCTGGCGAATCTGGAATCCCCCAGCGATCGCGAATGAGCATATGTGTTTTTTCAGCAAGTCCTTCTGCTAGTTCGAGCGCTAACGATTGAATAGCATGACTGCGTAAATAATCACCTTTCGCTTTCCACTCTTCAGCAATGTCACGAACACCTTCTCCAACCGTAACAGATAGGAAAGCAACATAGTCCATTTCATCTCCAACTGGGCGTAAATAGTCACCTAAAGTACGATATGGTGCTTTTCCTTGTCTTGGGAATGTGAAACGCTCTATAACACGCGTATGATCTTCTGGATCATATATTACAATATTCTGTCCGTCGCTTTGCGCTGGGAAAAATTGATACACCGCTTTTGGTTTTAACCAAGATTGTCCTTCCTGCAATAATTCATCTATTAAATCATTTAATTCATGCGCTCTTTTATCTCCCTCTCGCAAAAGTTTCTTCACACTTCCCTTTAGGCCAAGGTGATGTCCAAGCAGCATTTGTCTATTTAGAAATGGCGCGAGATGTGAAACAGGAACATCTCTTAATACAATTCGTTTTGTTGAATCCGGCACGATAACCTCAGCCTTCGGCAATGGCTCAATTACTGCTGGAATTTCTACTTTCTTCTCTTCTTTTGTTACGATATGAAGATGACGTTCTTTTTTATCCTGCTTCATCTTCTCACGCTCTTCTTCTTTTTGAAGCTTATTAATAATATCCAGCCCCGTCATCGCATCACTCGCATAACATACGAGCCCTTTATAAGATGGCGAAATGCGATTATCTGTAAACTTTCTCGTTAACGCTGCCCCGCCTACAACAATTGGAATATCAATATCCGCCGCTTTTAAATCTTCAGCAGTCGTTACCATTTGTTGCGCCGATTTTACTAATAAACCAGAAAGACCTATAATATCAGGCTTCTTTTCTTGTACTTCTTGCACAATTCGATCCGAGCGAACATTAATTCCTAAATTAATAATCTCATATCCGTTATTTGCTAAAATAATTTCAACGAGATTTTTCCCAATATCATGCACATCACCTTTTACAGTTGCTAATAATACTTTCCCTTTTTTCGCACTATCGCTAGATTCCATATGTGGCTCTAAATAACTTACAGCAGCTTTCATACTTTCAGCACTTTGCAATACTTCAGCAACGATAAGCTCATTATTATTAAATAATCGTCCTACCTCATCCATTCCTGTCATAAGTGGGCCATTAATAATATCCAAAGGTTTTCTTCCTTCTGTAAGTGCGAGACTTAAATCTTCGTGTAAACCTTGTTTCGTACCTTCTACAATGTAATTTGCGAGCCTTTCATCAAGTGTTAATGTTTCTTGGACAACAACATCTTTCTTTTTTGCCACGCGATAGAAGTTTGTAAATTTTTCTAACGTCTCTTGCGTCGTTTCAAAAAGCAATGCATCTGCAAGGCGTTTTTCTTCATCAGGAATTGACGCATAGCGCTCTAATTTTTCCGTATTTACAATCGCGTAATCTAACCCTGCTTTCGTTGCATGATATAAAAAGACGGAATTTAACACTTCGCGACCAGCTGGTGGTAAACCAAATGATATGTTACTTACACCTAAAATCGTTAAACACTCTGGTAATGCTTCTTTAATAAGGCGAATCCCTTCTATCGTCGCAGCCGCCGAGCCAATATACTCTTCATCACCTGTCCCTACAGGAAATACAAGTGCATCAAAAATAATATCTGATGGGCGTATACCATATTTCGTCGTCAATAACTCATAACTTCTTTTCGCAATTTCTAATTTTCTTTCCGCACTTACTGCCATTCCATCTTCATCGATTGTTCCAACTACAATTGCAGCACCATATTTACGAAGAAGCGGTGTCACTTTTTTAAATCGCTCTTCTCCATCTTCTAAATTAATTGAATTAATAACAGCTTTCCCTTGAATATAAGTAAGAGCTCGCTCCATCACATGTTCATCTGTTGAGTCAATCATAATCGGTACTTTTAACACTTTCGTAACTTCTGCCAAGAAGTTTTCCATATCTTCTATTTCATCGCGGTCCGGGTCTGCCATACAAATATCAATAATATGAGCATTTTTCTTCACTTGCGCTCTAGCGATTTCAGCAGCCTCTTCAAATTTCCCTTCTGCTACTAATCTTTTAAATTTACGTGATCCAATAACATTTGTTCTTTCACCAACAAATAACGGTCTCATAGAGTCATCATATTGCAGTGCCTCTAATCCACTAACCCCATGTCCCGCTCTCTCTTGCTGTTCACGAGGTTTAAGAGACATTAATGCGGATTTCATTGCTTTTATATGTTCTGGTGTTGTACCACAACAACCACCGATAATATTAACCCATCCTTCTTCTGCAAATCGCTTCACTTTCTCGGCAAGCGAGGATGGAGATTCATGATAATGTCCATCTTCATCAGGAAGACCTGCATTTGGATAACAAGAAATGTAACACTCCGATAAATCAGATAGAGAACGAATATGGTCTCTCATAAACTCCGGACCAGTCGCACAGTTTAATCCAACAGATAATGGCTTCATATGTTCTACCGATAAGTAAAAAGCCTCAATTGTTTGCCCAGCTAGAGTCGTTCCCATCGGTTCAATCGTTCCCGAAATCATGATAGGTACAACTGTATTTAGTTCATCAAAAGCCGCTTGAATTCCAATATAAGCAGCCTTCACGTTACGCATATCTTGACTCGTCTCAACGAGTAATACATCCACTTCTCCTTTCAACAATCCTCTTGCCTGCCGTGTATAAGCTTCAATTAATTCTTCAAACGTTACACCACCAGTAACACTAATCGCTTTCGTTGTCGGTCCCATTGCTCCCGCAACATATACTTCCTTCCCGCTTTCTTCGACTGCTTGCTTCGCTAAACGCGCTGCCTTCTCATTTAGCTCCTCGTCTAAATGAGATAACTCATAATCACTTAGTACAATATTGGTTGCCCCAAATGTATTTGTTTCAATAATATCCGCTCCAGCTTCAATATAGGCTTTATGAATCTTTAAAATAACATCTGGTCTTGTTTCTACTAAATACTCATTACACCCTTCGTACTCCTCTCCTCCGAAATCTTCCGCAGTTAAGTCCTCTTGCTGGATCATTGTTCCCATTGCCCCATCTAATATTAAGATGTTATTTTGTAATTTTTCTTCTATACATTTCATCAATTAATACCTTCTTTCACTTCTTGCTTTTCTCTCACATATTTAACAAGATGTTCTGTAATTTCATATTTTAAAAATGGTGTAATAAGATAAATGCCGTTAAAGTATTTCATCGCCGCATCGATTAATTCTTGAGAAATACGAATCCCTTCCTCAATTGCTGCCTCTTTCGTTTCATGTCCATCCATTCTCTCTCTTACTGCTTCAGGTAAAGTAATACCGGGCACCTCAAAATGAAGAAAATCTGCATTCCGTTTACTTATTAATGGCATAATTCCAATAAAAATAGGTTGTTCTAAATGCTTTGTCGCTTCATACACTTCTTCAATTAACGCGATATCATAGATTGGCTGCGTTAAGAAATATTCTGCTCCAGCATCTATTTTCCGTTCCATTCGCTTAACCGCTGCTTTTAAATGTCTTACATGCGGGTTAAATGCACCGCCCACAGAAAACCTTGTTGCCGGTCCAATGGATTTCCCTAAAACGGAACGCCCATCGTTCATTTCTTTAATCATTTTAATGAGCTCGATAGAGGACAAATCATATACAGAAGTGGCACCTGGAAAATCACCAACGCGCGCTGGATCTCCAGTTAAAGCTAACACTTCTTCCATGCCTAACGCTGATAATCCTAGTAAATGAGATTGTAGTCCGATGACGTTATGGTCTCTACATGTTAAGTGCGTCAATACCGGAATATCGTGCTTCGTTAATAATGCTCCCATTGCCATATTCGAGATACGGGGCGATGCTAATGAATTATCTGCTAGAGTAATAGCATCTGCTCCAGCTCTTTTCAATGCTCTTGCGCCTTCAAAAAACCGCTGCGTATCTAACGTTTTTGGTGGATCTAATTCCACTACTACGGTCGTTTGTTTTTTTGCTTTCTCTGCTAAAGTGACATGAGCTTTTGAACGTTTCTCATGTGTATGAACTACTTTCGGTCTTTGAACCGTATCCTTTTCTATTACAGGCGTAACATTTAGAGTAGCACGTTTCATACTTTCAATATGTTCTGGAGTCGTGCCACAACAACCGCCCAATAAACGAATACCTTGCTCAATAAATTTCGGTGTCATCGCTTCAAAATAAGCTGGACTTCCCTCATATACGTATCGTCCCTCTACATAATTTGGGAGACCTGCATTTGGATATGCTGACAAGTAACCATTTTTCGGAATCGATATCATTTTAAAAGCTTCCGTCATATGAAGTGGCCCTAGTTGGCAGTTCAATCCAACAACATTTGCACCGTAATCTAAAAGCTGTTTTAATATTTCATTTACATCATTTCCATTTTGAGTCGTACCCGCCTCATGTAACGCCAATTGCGCTACAATTGGAATATTTGTTTCTTTTCGTAACACCTGGACAGCATGAAGTAATTCAAACTCATCATAAAAAGTCTCTAATAGCAGTCCATCAACCTGTTCTTCTAATAATGCACTTGCCTGTTCCAGTAACATAAATTCTCGCTCCATATCAGTTGTCGTAACCGCCCCGATATGTTTCATACCACCAATTGTGCCTAAAATTGCATTTCTGTCTGTAACAGATGCTTTCGCCAGTTTTACTGCCGCTCTATTAATTTCAGTAACTTGATTTTCTAATCCATACATACGTAATTTCGCTTCATTTGCTCCGTACGTATTTGTTTGAATCACATCTGCCCCAGCCGCTACATATTGCTTATGAATCGATATAATTAAATCTGGATCAGATATATTCAATTCTTCAAAACTACTTTGCAAACCATGTGAATGTAATAACGTCCCAACCGCACCATCACCTATTACAATTCCTTTTGATAATAAATCTAGTAATTTCACAAATCTCCCTCATTTCTATCAATATAAAAACCCCCTCTTCACTTTGAAGAGGGGGACATAATCGATCCTCCTCTTATTATGCAAAACATTCGTTTTGCAGGTATTAGCACCGTTTCAAACATTTCGTTTGAAGGTTGCCGGGTTTCACAGGGCCTTTCCCTCCACCGCTCTCAATAAGAGTTTGTCTTTATTATTTTATTTATGTAGCTAAAAGGAAATGCGTTCCCCTTTTAACAATGTTTGTTAATTTTTTTATAAATTTAGCACGCACAAATATAAAAGTCAATGACACTTGCGGAAAAATAAAAATTATTTAAAATAAAGTTGCAATTCAATTATCTTTTGTTGTAAAGTTAAAAACATAATAAAATTTCATACGAACATTCTTATCTAGAGAGGTAGAGGGACTGGCCCTATGACGCCTCAGCAACCATTAACATTTGTTAATAAGGTGCTAATTCCAGCAAATTGTGAAAGATTTGACAGATGAGAAGAAGACTCTATTCAAACCGAAAGCCTTCTTCTTAGAAGGCTTTTTTATTTTATATTCAACTAATGGTTCAATTTAAAAAGGAGGAATTTTCACATGTCAACTATCGAAACAAAATTAGCGCAAATCGGAAACCGGAGTGAAACTACAACAGGAACTGTTAATCCACCTGTTTATTTTTCAACTGCTTATCGTCACGAAGGAATTGGTAAATCTACTGGATTTGATTATTCACGAACTGGAAATCCAACGCGCGGCCTATTAGAACAGGCAATCGCAGACTTAGAATGCGGTGAACAAGGTTATGCCTGTAGTTCAGGGATGGCAGCCGTTCTTCTTGTCCTTTCCCTATTCCGCTCTGGAGACGAACTTATTGTTTCCGAAGATTTATACGGTGGCACTTATCGATTATTTTCTGAGCACGAAAAAAAGTGGAACGTTCGATGTAGATACGTAAATACACAATCTATTAAACAAATTGAGCAAGCCATCACAACGAAAACGAAGGCTATTTTCATAGAAACTCCAACTAATCCATTAATGCAAGTTACCGATATTGCCGCTGTTGCAACTGTAGCGAAAAGACACGGACTACTTCTTATTGTAGACAACACATTCTACACACCTTATATACAGCAGCCATTAACAGAAGGTGCCGATATTGTACTTCATAGTGCAACGAAATATTTAGGTGGTCATAACGATGTACTAAGCGGACTTGTCGTTGCAAAAGGAAAGGAACTTTGTGAGGAAATCGCTCATTATCATAATGCCTCTGGTGCAGTCTTAAGTCCATTTGACTCATGGCTATTAATTCGTGGTATGAAAACGTTAGCGCTTCGCATGAGACAACATGAAGAAAATGCAAAAGCAGTTGTTGCTTATTTAAATGATGAGGATGGGGTGACAGATGTATTTTATCCTGGAAGAGGCGGCATGATCTCGTTTCGTCTGAAAGATGAAACATGGATTAATCCATTCTTACAATCTTTATCCTTAATTACATTTGCCGAAAGTCTCGGTGGTGTTGAAAGTTTAATGACATATCCAGCAACACAAACACACGCTGATATTCCTGAAGAAATTAGAACAGCAAACGGTGTATGTAATCGTCTTCTTCGATTTTCCGTTGGTATTGAAAATAGTAACGATTTAATTCAAGACTTAAAGCAAGCCATTAAACTTGTAAAAGAAGGTGTAAGAATATGAGTTATTCTATAGATACACTCTTACTGCACAACCAATATAAACATGACTCGCAAACAGGAGCTGTTAACGTTCCCATCTATAACACATCAACATTTCACCAATTTGATGTAGATACGTTCGGGAAATATGACTATAGCAGGTCAGGCAATCCAACTCGTGAAGCTCTTGAAGACATCATTGCTTTATTAGAAGGCGGAACAAAAGGATTTGCCTTCGCATCAGGAATTGCAGCGATTTCTACTGCATTCCTCCTCCTTTCACAAGGTGATCACGTACTCATTTCAGAAGACGTATACGGAGGAACTTATCGAATGATAACTGAAGTTCTCTCCCGTTACGGTGTTTCACATACATTTGTTGATATGACCAATTTAGAAGAAATAAAGCAAAACATTAAGCCAAATACAAAACTCTTTTATGTAGAAACACCTTCCAATCCACTTTTAAAAGTGACAGATATTCGTGCTGTTTCTAAACTTGCAAAATCTATTGGCGCCCTTACTTTTGTTGATAATACATTTTTGACACCACTATTCCAGAAACCACTTGACCTTGGCGCTGATGTCGTTCTTCATAGTGCCACAAAATTCATTGCCGGTCATAGTGATGTTACTGCCGGATTAGCAGTTGTAAAAGATACCGATCTCGCTCAAAAACTTGGCTTTTTACAAAATTCATTCGGCGCTATTCTAGGCCCGCAAGATTGTTCTCTCGTACTTCGTGGTCTAAAAACATTGCATGTACGTCTTGAGCATTCAGCTGCTAATGCCAATAAAATTGCACACTATTTACAAGAGCACGCTAAAGTTCAAAATGTCTATTATCCAGGATTACAAACACATCTTGGATTTAACATTCAACAATCTCAAGCTACATCAGCAGGAGCTGTCCTATCTTTCACTTTACAATCAGAAGACGCACTTCGCCAATTTTTATCAAAAGTAAAATTACCTGTCTTTGCGGTTAGTTTAGGGGCTGTCGAATCGATCCTTTCCTACCCAGCTAAAATGTCACATGCAGCACTATCGCAAGAAGCTCGTGATGAAAGAGGGATTTCAAATTCATTACTTCGGCTATCCGTCGGTCTTGAAAATGTTGACGATTTAATATCCGATTTTGAAAATGCCCTTTCTTATGTAGAAGAGCCTGTAAATGCATAGAGAGCAGAGAAGATATGAAATTAAGTTATCATATCTTCTTTTTTACGCTGATAAGTATATTTGTCAACCCTTCGTATAATTCATAAAAAAAATGACAGATCACTATCTATTTCCAAGTAATGAATTAATTGATATATTAAGAAGTAAAAAAAGGGGCAAAAATAATGGATACATGTGCAGATGTTTTAATCGTTATCGATTTACAAAATGGAGTATGTTATAGTGAGGAGCATTTATTTAATTTACAAAATTTACTTACAAAAGTAAATAAAAGAATTTCTTCATACAGAAAATCAAATAAACCAATTCTTTTCGTTCAACATTGTGATGATGATTTAGTACCTGAAAAAGAACTTTGGGCTATTCATTCAGATTTAGATGTTCAAAAACACGATTTTTTTGTAAGAAAAACACATGCCAATTCTTTTTATAACACAAACTTGAAAGAGATTTTAGATCAATTATCTGTACATCGTATTGAATTTTGTGGTGCCCAAACAGAGTACTGTATGGATACCACAATTAAATTTGCCCATGGACTAGGGTACGAAAACTTCATGTTCCAGAAAGCAACCTCTACGTTAAATAATCCATTTATGTCCGCAAAAGAGACAATTGATTTTTATGAAAATATATGGAACCACAGATTTTTAAAATTGATGAAAGATGAAATCTAGAATACATAACTAACGTCTTGGTAATTCTAAGATGTATCAGCTATATTCAAACATTTCATTTTCACCATAAAGAAGCTGACTACATTCGGCTTCTTTTCTTTTAACCTGTTTTATATTCTATATATAACATTATAATTCCTTTGTCATATTATTTTAAAAATTTCGTATATTCATTTGAAAGAATAAGAAAATCATGATAAAATTGTGTTACAAATATATCTATATCTTTCAATTTTTAAAACGCATCGAAATTTTCACCCAAAAATGTCATTTTACAAAACCGTGCTAAATTATCTACTTTATTTACATCAGGGTCTCTTTTCTTACAATTTCTTTACTTTAGGAATGTTTTTCTGCAACAACTGTTTTCTTTTCTTTAATTTTTTGGTATGTATAGTATGGTATAACAGCTCACACGGAGGTGGAAAAGAACATGTTAGAAACCTTTCAAAAAGAAATAGAACTATATGAAAGCAATGCAGAATTATTGAAAGTACTTGCTCATCCTGTTCGCTTATGTATTGTAAAAGGATTAATTGAACGCGGTCCAAGCAACGTTTCTACAATGTACACTGGCTTAAACATGCCACAATCTACAATTTCACAGCATTTAGCAAAGTTAAAAAGTGCTAAAATCGTTTCAAGTGAAAGAAAAGGATTGGAAATTTATTACAAAGTAGAAAACGAGACAATTATTCAACTCGTTCGCGTATTATTGGGTTAGGGACTCATAGACAGAGAAAAAGGACGTATTTTATATTTTTCATCTCATATCTTTAATATAAATATATATCATGAGAGGAAATATATGATGCTACATAAGTCGTATTAAAAAACAAGACACAGAACTATGCTGTGTCTTGTTTTTTATATTTTCAAATACCGATCCAAGTGTAACTGTTGCATATGTTTCGTATGTATAACAACATCACATGCACTCCCTAATCCTCCACTCAAAATCATAGAATGAACTGCACGATTTTGTTTTTGAATTTCAGAAAAAGGATCCCGATCTTGATGATTCGTAAGCAGCTCTAGTATTCCTGCTGCTAACAAAAACTCAGATTGTTTCTTATGCCATACCATATTCATACCTTGCAGGCTAAACATTTCTTTCAGTTCGTCCCAATGAATATGAGTAGTAAGATCCATTTCACCTGGATACGCTAAAGGATTACGAATTAACTTATGCTCGTAATATCCTCGTAAACTACCTTCTTGATGTGCAGGATGCATCCATTCTTCTTTTGTATATCCATAATCAACTGTAATACATACACCTCGTTGAAACCATTTCGCCATTTCTTTTATATATTCTTCCATCGCAATTGGCACTTCAAAACGCTGGCCTTCAGCAAGATGAATATTATATTCCAATAAGTATCGACCAATTCTTTTATGTAACGGCCTACATACTTCTGCAAGTTTCCCTTCCTCTGTGTACGTAACACGTACTTCATACAATATTCCATTTCTCTTCTCAATTACTTCAACAGGAAATGCATCAAATAACTCATTCGAAAAAAGAATCCCCTCGAACGATTCTCCCATTTCACTATGCGACGTATAATATGACACATTAGAAAACGAACAAAGAGTCTTTTGCTGCAATTTTCTATGAAAAGGGCTCATTTCAATTATCGAATAGTTTAAAGCAATAAAGGTTTCCGGTGATAATTGCTTCCATTCTTGTAAAACATCATAGGCAAACCTTCCTGTCCCCCCACCAATCTCACAAATATGTGGAGCAACCTCACCATTTTCAACAAGACGAATAAAAAACTTAGCAAAGGTTTTTGCAAACACAGAGGATACGTTGCTACTTGTAAAAAAATCCCCTTGTCTTCCTATTTTTTCACGTTCTTTCATATAATATCCATATTCCTCTGCGTATAATGCGAGGTTCATATATGTACTGTATGAAATTGAATAATCCTTTTCTTTTTCCATCCATTCTTTTAAAATGAGCTCCATCTCCATACTAGCTCCTTACTGTAAAAATGGATTATTTTCTTTTTCAAAACCAATGCTTGTTTCTGGACCATGTCCACATAACACCGCTGTTTCATCAGGTAATACAAATAATTTCTCTTCAATACTTCCAATCAATTCTGCAAAACTTCCACCAGGTAAGTCTGTTCTTCCAATACTCATTTGGAACAATACATCTCCAGAAAATACAGCATTCGCCTCTTTACAGTAATAAGAAATACTGCCTGGAGAATGTCCTGGTGTCTCAAAAATTTCAAAGTTAAATGAACCAATTGCTAATGCACCTTCTGCATCAATAATATGATCTGCTGGTTTTGCTGTAATGCTGCGATTCATCATAAAGATTTGAGAACCATTTACAGTTGCATCGCCTAACCAATCTGCTTCTTCTTTATGTACGTACACAGGAATATGAAAAGCGTCTCTTACCGCATCAACAGCACCAATATGATCAAAGTGAGCATGTGTTAATAAAACAGCCAGTGGCTTTAATTGTTCTTCTTGTAAATATGTAACGAGCTTCTCTCCTTCGTGACCAGGATCAAAGATAATACACTCATTTTGCTCATTCGTTAAAATATAAGCATTTGTTTGTAATGGGCCTAACGGCATTTGTATCCATTTCATATGAAAATCTCCTCCAATTATTAAACTTACTTTCAATGATACAACATTTTTTTCTCTTAGGAAAAGAAAGGATGCTATCTCGACAATCATTTTTAAAACATGTACAATATAAAAGAGTAAATATTCCAAAAACTCATATTAAGGAATGGGGAGACAGAGGAGGATATTGTATGGGCCTTGTTATTATTTTTGCATTAGTCACTCTGTTAGCTGTATTTGCTACGCTTAGAACACTTCGCGAAAAGAATTTTCTCGCGGGCGGCTTTGCAATTGCAACTGTACTCGTTTTCGGATGGTTTACAATCATGACTGTTCTATATAACGGGTACCCACCAGCAGCTTAATTCATTTACATGCTCGTCTTCATCAAGATTTCGCACAAAAAGAGGAAGGGTTTCCCCTTCCTCTTTTCATACTTCACAACTTATATCATCTTCGCTTCGTATTTGTGCTTTTTTACAAGCCAAGCTCCTCCGATAACACCTGCATCATTACCAAGTGTTGCAATAGCTAACTTCGTGCTCTTTACAGCACGTGAGAAAGCATATTGTTCAAAATAGCGTTGAATTGGTTCTAAAAGTGCATCTCCAGCTTTAGAAACGCCTCCGCCAATAACGATTTTCTCTGGATTCAACGTGCTAGAAAGGTTCGCTACAGCTAATCCTAAATAAGAAGCTACCTTTTCTACTACTTCGCCTGCTAGTTCATCACCTTGTCCATGTGCTTCAAATACGTCTTTTGATGTAATACGTCCTTCTTCTGCTAACATAGAACGTAGAATACTTTCTTTATCAGTCTCTTGTATTTTTTGCATAGCAACACGCACAATACCTGTTGCAGATGCTACAGTTTCTAGGCAACCAGACTTCCCGCAATTACATGGGAAAGCGTTCTCTGTAACGACTGTAATGTGTCCGATTTCACCAGCAGCACCGCTTACGCCGTGTACAATCTCTCCATTGGCAATTACACCGCCGCCAACACCAGTGCCAAGCGTCATACAAATTAAATCTTTTGCTCCTTCACCAGCACCTTTCCACATTTCACCAAGCGCTGCTAAGTTCGCATCATTATCAATCACAACAGGTAATCCTGTTTCTACTTCTAATAAATCTTTTAACGGATAGTTCTTCCATCCTAAGTTAACCGCTTCATAAATCATTCCAGACGCCACGTGTACAGGGCCAGGAGCTCCCATACCAATACCGATTAACTTACTTTTTAATTCGCCTAACTCTTCTAACTTTTTATCAATAGCTTTCGCTACATCAAGTGTAATATGTTTTCCTTGCTCATTTGTATTCGTAGGGATTTCCCACTTATGTAAAATTTCACCGTATACATTAATAAATGCTAATTTAATCGTTGTACCACCAAGGTCAACACCAACTAACCATTTCTCTTCCATGTTACTTACCTACCTTTATCTAATTCTTATTTAGCTCTTTTTGAATTTCTTGCTTCAATAAAAATAAAGCTGTTTGATAGTCTTGTGAATCGATTAGCTGTGATTGATTTAATTCACGCAATTCATCTTGCATTAATTGTAAATCTGCAATTCGATCTCCCGTATAAATAATCGTACCAAATTTCTTTAGCAATTGCTGAATATCATATATAGATAACATTTCATCACCCTCTATGCTCACTTACTATAAAAAATTATAATAAGAAAACGTTCACATATTTTATTATAATCAAGAAGAAAAAGTCTCGTCAATTTTTATTTGTCTATACAAGCCCATTTTTAACCATTGTTCCTTTTTCTGTAATAATTTTTTCTATATTTTTATCAAACGGCTCTATTGGAATATGGTCTACCATTTGAAAACTATAAGCTAATGATAGCGTTTTCCCTTTATAATGCATGAGATAACGATCATAATAGCCACCACCATATCCAATCCGTTCTCCTCGCTCTGTATAAGCTACACCTGGTACAATTTGAAGGTCAATTTCATCTGCATTCACTTCTTCCGTAAGCGCTGGAATTGGCTCACGTAAATTCATATACACTGTTTCCAATTGATCAAAATTACTAATTTGCCTAAAGGACATTGTTCTTGTTTCTTTATTACACTTCGGAACAACAACTTTCTTTCCTTCTTCCCAAGCTTTTTCGATAATAGGATATGTATTCACTTCATTTTCCATTGAAAGAGTGATTCCAATTGTTTTAGCTTCAGCCCACTCTTTTTGTGCATACAACGAACATGCAATTTGCTCTGATAAAGTTGTATACCGTTCTTTTGATAAAGAATTCATGTGCTCTATTATTTGTTTACGTAAACGTAGTTTCTCTTCTCTCACACATTTCCCCCCTCACAGTGATACTTTGCTCTACGATGATAGTGTATCACTTTTAAGAGAGGAATCGAATAAAAAAAGAAACAGTAGGAAAATATTCCTACTGCTTACTTTGTTTCACGGTGTAACGTAGACTTCTTGTCACGCTTGCAATACTTTTTAAGCTCGATACGCTCAGCGTTGTTACGTTTGTTTTTCTTTGAGATATAGTTACGATCTCCGCATTCTGTACATGCTAGAGTAATATTCACACGCATTCTTATTTCCCTCCAGTACTAATAACTTAAATCAGACTATACTATAATACCACTTTTAAAATAAAAATTCTACACCTTTTGATATTGTCTAATTTTTTCTATAAGATTTTTCATGTTTTCCCTTGCTATTACTGGGTTTCTAGCATGTGAATACACTAAAAATTTCGGTTGTTTTGTGTCAGAAACGATATAAGACCACTCTTTTTCGGTATATTTGAACTGTACTCCTTCAAATATGCCTTCTTCCTTCCTTTCGATATCAGCCAATAATTTCCTCATCACTTTTCCTTTTTCATTCCATGAACATACAACTTCATCACAAAGTAAATAAAGCGGCGGCGATTGCTCTACTATGCTGAGAAAGGTTTTTCCCTGCAATGCTATTAACTCGAATAATTTTCCAATTCGATATAAAATATCTCGCTTCCATCTCGCTTGAAACGATTTTTTTTCATCCTGCGTATAAAATAGAAGATAACATTCTCCTAATTTCAAAGACATTGGGTAAATATTTCCTGCCGATTCCAGTAATAAATCTGGAATATCAATCTCTTCAAAATCCGTCCCTTGGTAAATATTACTATGATTATCATATAACTCGAAATAATTTCCTTGCTCTGAAAACATAAGCGCCATATTTGCTTTACTTGATTTCATCAAAGCTTTCACATGATCCTTTTGTTCGCCCGCATAAATCCACGTAACTGTGCATCCGAGCCTTTGCAAAAAGAGCATAAGCAAATGTTGTAACATATCATTTCTCTTATTAATAAGAAGATGGAACTTCTGTTTTTTTATTTTCTCAATATCAATACGCTCTAATACAGCCTCTATATAATTATGTAAAGAAACGTGTACTAGCTTATTCCGCCCCATTTCCTTCTCACATACGTAATAAAACGACTCAGACATATATACTTGTTCTATCGCTTTTTGCTGCTTATACGTTAACTGTGCCCCATCCTTACCATACAACTTTATAACAATCTCTTTTTCTTTTTCCGCTTGAATGAAAACCCCGCCCGCACATTGCAAATCTTGAATGCTGTACTGAAAAAGTGATTCGTTCATTTCTTTGCATTCCATCGTATGAATCCCAATACCATGAATGGCATGAAGAAAAAGATTTTTATAAGAAGTCGTTTCTATATGTTCTTGACTCCCGATTAATATACTTTCCCCTTTTGTAAAAAGAGATCCGTACGCCATCGCAACCTTTACAATAAATTGAGGGGTGATTTCAACGTTCCCTCTTCCTACAATGCGGCTTTTTTGCAACCATCCTGCACTCTTCTCACTTTCTTGAACACCAGCCGATCCTACTACCGAATGACTATCAATCGCCTTATATGGCCATAGTTTTCCCTTTTGCTTAATTACCGTACTTTTCCCTATATGACAATGGTCCGCTACAATGCTTTTTTGAAACAATGTAACATCATCTTCCACCATTGTATGTTCTCCTATTGTCGTTTCTAGTAACTCACAATATTTCCCAATGTGCGCATTTGCAAAAATAATACTTTTTTGAAGATGAGAATAACTCGAAACAATACTATTTTTCCCGATAATAGAGTACGGCTCAATTACAGCCCCGGCACCAATTTTTGCTCCTTCTCCAATAAAAGAAGGGCCGTGAATTTTCGTTCCTTTTCCAATCGTTACCCCTTCTCCCATCCATACCATCGGTAATACTTCCGTATATGGGATAGGTACTTGCAATTTTTTCGTTAACAAATCAAATTGTGCTTGTCGATATTGATCAAATGTACCGATATCTAACCAGTAACCTTCTGACAAATATGCAAATAATGCGTTCTTATTTGCCAATAACGGAAACACATCTTGACTAAAATCAAAAAATTCTCGGGGCGGTATGTAAGAAAAAATTTCTGGCTCCATAATATATATACCTGTATTCACAATATTAGAGACTACTTCATTCCAACTCGGTTTTTCTATGTATCGTGTAACCTCTTGTTCTTTGTTCATTACAACTAAACCAAATGAGAGTGGATTTTCTACTTCCTTTACAAACATAGTTACCATTCTTTTCTTTTGTTCATGAAACGTAATTCCTTCTGATAATTGAAAATCAGTTAACGCATCCCCACTTATGACAACAAACGGTTCATCCAAAAATTTTTCCGCTTGTTTAATACTCCCTGCAGTTCCAAGCGGTGGAGAGTCTTCAAAGTAGTACAAGTTAACGCCCCATTTGCTACCGTCACCAAAATATTGCTTAATAGCCGCACTCATATACTGAACAGTAATGGCAATCTCACGTATACCATGCTGACGCAATAATTCAATGTTGTATTCTAAAACTGGCTTTTCTAATAATGGCAACATCGGCTTTGGAGTATTACATGTTAATGGTCTAAGGCGTCGTCCTTTTCCTCCAGCTAAAATAACCCCCTTCATATACTTCAGCCTCCACTTATATAATGTTCAGTAACTTCATATACGATATGTATATTATCTACCCAGCATTAACTAGCAGTATAAAATAAAGTGAAACTTTAATCAGTGGGGGTTTTCTTCCTCCCCTACTGATTATTAGCCTTGACCAATCGGGCCGGCAGGCAGTAAAGTTCCCCTTATATACATTCACCTTTCAACAACTTAAGAAAGCGCTTACTATTAATTTTTAAAATATTACTTAATAAGCGAATAACATATACGCCCTATTTTTTCCATTATATTATGATACATCTTATCATCATAAACTAAAGGAAACAACGAGCTTTTTTTGTCATGTTTTGACTAAAAAAAGCAGGTGATGTTTCACCTGCTTTTTTCTTTATTCATTTAATAAGTAATGCTTTCCCTTTACTAAATAAAAAACATTTTCAGCAATATTTGTAATATGGTCTGCTACACGTTCGATATATCTCGCTACAAAGGATAATTGTGTAATTTGTGTAATTGCTTCTGGTTGTTCTGGAACTGAAGATATAAATTCACGAATCGCTTTCCCATATATTTCATCAACAGAATCATCCATTTCGGCAATTTGTTTCGCAAAAGTTAAATTTTCTTGCTCATATGCATCTAGCGCTAACTGTAACATCTTATTTGCAATCGCAAACATCTCATCAAGATTGTGCAAACTAACAGACACGTCTTTTTCCCCGAGACGAATGGTTGATTTCGCAATATTAACAGCATGATCTGCAATCCGTTCTAAATCTGTCGCTGTTTTAATTGAAATGAAAATCCTTCTTAAATCACTCGCTACAGGTTGCTGCTTCGTAATGAGCATAAGCGCAAGATCATTTATTTCCTCTTCTAAATTATCCATACGATAATCACCATCTATTACCTCTAACGCTTTCTCTACATCCTTTTTATGAAGCCCTTCCATAGCAAGCAATAAAGCTTCTCTCGCTAGTTCACCAAGCTCAATCACCTTTTGCTGTAACGTTTTTAAATCACATTGAAATTGTTCTCGTACCATTGTTTCTTCCCCCTCAATATTATGTACCACTATATATAACTCTCCTACCTAGCCTACTTATAATAAACCTTAAGATAGGAGGAGTATTACTTCTCCTATCTTAAATAAGGTAAAAATAAGAAATACCCTCTGTTAAGAGGGTATTTGCTCTTAGCCTTGCTAGCGACATCAACCGAATCGGCCTGTAATATAATCTTCTGTACGCTTATCTGAAGGTGTCGTAAATAATTTATTTGTATCTGTATACTCTACAACTTCTCCACTTAAGAAGAAAGCAGTTTTATCTGAAATACGCGCAGCTTGTTGCATGTTATGCGTTACGATAACGATACTAAAATCTTTCTTTAACTCTTGAATTAATTCTTCTACTTTTAATGTTGAAATTGGATCTAGTGCTGATGTTGGCTCATCCATTAAAATAACGTCTGGTTCAATCGCTAAACAACGTGCAATACATAGACGCTGTTGCTGTCCACCAGATAAACCGTATGCATTATCATGCAAACGATCTTTTAACTCATCCCAAATCGCTGCTCCACGTAAACTTTTTTCAACAATTTCATCTAACGTTTTCTTGTCGCTAATCCCATGAATTTTCGGGCCATATGCTACATTTTCATAAATAGATTTTGGAAATGGATTTGGTTTTTGGAACACCATTCCTACATGTGTTCGTAATTCTTCAACTGGATATGATTTATCAAATATATTGCGCTCTCTATATTCAATTACGCCTGTAGTTCGCACGATTGGTACTAACTCTACCATACGATTTAATGTTTTTAAGTACGTTGATTTACCACAACCACTTGGCCCGATAATTGCTGTAACTTCATTCTCATGAATACTTAAGTTGATATCTTTTAAAGCATGGTCTTCTCCATACCATAAATTTAAGTTTTTCGTATCAAATACTACTTTCTTTGGCGCAGTCTCGATTTTCTCCTCGTTTTTCACCTGTACATTTACTACTGTTGCTACCATTTGAATTCCCCTTTCATCCATTTCCAACTTATTTTCGATTTCGTAACCATAGGACAACTATATTGATCAAGAGCAACAAACCTAACAAAACAATCATCCCAGCAGCTGCTACATACTGAAATTCTTCCTGTGGTCTACTCATCCAATTAAAAATTTGAATTGGTAAAACTGTAAATCTATCAAACATACTAAACGGAACATAATTTGCAAATGCAAGTGCCCCGATAACTAATAACGGTGCCGCTTCTCCAATCGCTCTTGATATCGCTAACGTACAACCTGTTATAATTCCTGGGAACGCATATGGCAATACAACTTGATACATCGTTTGCCACTTCGTAGCACCTAACCCGTAAGAAGCTTCTAATAATGACCTCGGTACAGATCGTATCGCTTCTTGACTCGCTACAACAACTGTCGGTAAGACGAGTAAGCTCATCGTCAGTGCCGCTGCAATAATACTCTCACCTAAGTGAAGAGCGTATACAAAAATGGTTAAGCCGAGTAATCCAAATACGACGGAAGGTACTCCCGCTAACGTTTGATTATTAATTTCTATTACCTTTTTAAATATAGATTCCTTCGCATATTGCTCTAAATAAAGAGCAGTTCCGACCCCAAATATAAAGGAGAGTGGTATAACAATACTCATAAATAATATTGTTCCTGACAAAGCTGCAACAATCCCAGCTTCTTTCGGATTACGCGAAGCGAAGTTTGTAAAGAAATCTAACGAAAGGTAACTGACACCTTTTTCAAAAATTTGAAAAAGCAAAATAAGCAGGATTACTATTGAAAACAAAATTGCCATATAAAATAACAATTTGTAAATTCGATCTTTTAAAAAACGTGATGCCATATTTTCTTGTATTTTTTTATGATTCAACATGCGCATATTATGTCACCCTCCTAAAGCGGCGCATAATAAACTGCGAAATGATGTTCATTATAAAAGTAAACAAGAATAACATTGCGCCTACAGCGTACATGCTGTAATAAGTAATTGTTCCATGCGGAGCATCACCTAAACTCACTTGCACAATATAAGCTGTTAACGTTTGAATAGAGTGTGTCGGATCGAGAGATACGTTCGGTGTGGACCCTGCTGCAATTACAACGATCATCGTTTCACCGATTGCTCTTGAAGCAGCTAATATAATCGCTGCCATAATCCCTGCGAAAGCTGAAGGAAACACGACTTGTTTTACCATTTCAAACCGAGTTGCTCCAAGTGCTAACGAAGCTTCTTTCGTCCCTTTCGCTACAGCTCTCATTGCATCTTCAGACAGAGATGCAATTGTCGGTATCATCATAAAGCCAATAACAATACCTGGACTAATCGCATTAAAAAACTGTAAATCTGGTATAATCCGCTGTAAAAGCGGTGTGACAACTGTTAATGCAAAAAAACCATATACAATCGTCGGGATACCTGCTAATAGTTCTAACATCGGTTTTAATACTTTTCTTACACTGTTTGAAGCATATTCACTTAAAAATACGGCACACGCTAAACCGATAGGAATTGCTACGAACATAGCAATTGTTGTTACAAGGAACGTTCCACATATAAGTGGTAATATACCGAATTTAGGATCTTCAAAAAAAGGTAACCATTCTTTCTCTGTCAAAAAGGAGAGCAATGGTATTTTTTGAAAAAACATCATTGTTTCATTTGCCAGCGTAAAAATAATTCCAAGTGTCGTCACAATAGACACACTAGCAATTATTTTTAGTAATAATGGAACGATTTGATTGATTCGCTGCGTTTTTTTTCTTTGTTTTGTATTTCTCTCAATCAAATGTTGTACAGAAAATGTAATTTGACTTTTGTCATTATGAGCCAAAGATGAAAACCCCTTTCCACCCTGACATTACCTTTTTATTTCTGTTAACATCCGCAGCTGTTCATTGTATTTTTCTTTTGGTAATTTTACATATCCTACCTCTTCAGCAAGATTACCAACATGCTGAATCATAAACTCAACATAATTCGCTACATTCATTTTATTTCGGATAGATGCATCATTTACATAAGCAAATAGCGACCTAGATAATGGCTTATATTTACCTGATTGAATCGTATCTTTCGTCGGAAGTACACCATCCACTTTTATTGCTCTCACCTTATCTCGATTGGCCATATAATAAGCATATCCTACAAAAGCAATGGCATTTTTATCATTCATTACCCCTTGCATAATAACTTGATCATCTTCAGACAAAGAGACTTTTTTTACAATGCGATTATTTTGTAAGATGACGTTTTGAAAATAATCATACGTACCAGAGTCTACACCTGGCGCATAAAACTTCACCTGTTCACGTGGCCATGAAGAATGAATTTGTGACCATCGCTTTTCGTTTCCATCTTCACTCCATAATAGACGTAACTCGTCTACCGTCATATTGTCTACCCAAGTATTTTCGCGATTCACAACGATCGTAAGACCGTCGTAAGCAACTTCAAATGGTGTAAACTGAATGGAGTTTCTCTTCATTTCATTTTCTTCCACTTGTTTCATTACTCTCGAAGCATTATTTATATCGACTTCTCCTTTACTGAAACGATTAAATCCTCCTCCTGTTCCAGAAACACTGATGGAAATTTTCACGCTTGGATGCACCTTTGTATATTCCTCCGCTACCGCTTCTATAATAGGAAAAACCGTTGAGGATCCATCAACTCTCACTTCTCCCATTTCATTCGCAGCAAATGCAGTAGACGTGCCAACATAAAAGAAACATGTTGACAGTATGAAAACTTTAATTGATGCACTTATCCATTTCACGTGTTCTTCCTCCTAGAAGTAACCGGAAATAACAGGATTACAGATATAAGAATACTGCTAAACTATTAATTCGGTTTTAATTGTTTGTAAAAGTTTTGTAAAGTTCCACAAGAATCAACATTAGGTAAATTATTAATCCGTAGCCACTGTTCATCTTCACTGAGGATTGGTCCATAACTTCCATAGTGAATGCATACGTATTATTTGCAAGGTCCCTTAAAATTCCGATATGATCTGCTTGTCCACTTTATTAAAACGTATGCATGAATCAAAAAAAAAAGCACACTATCTTTTCAGATAGTGTGCTTTTTTTACAACTTTTTTATTCATCATCTTGCTTTTTATTTTTCTTATCTATTTCCTCTTGTGTAGCTTCGCCATTTTCTACCTTTTTCAAATCAAAGTACGCGTCCATAATGTCACGACTAATATAACCGTTAATACCTGATTTATCATCTACCCAAGGTACAACAACAGAAAATGCTACTTCAGGGTCTTCAAGTGGCGCATAACCTACTAATGTTAAGTTATATGTTTCTTTACGCTCACCGTTTGCTTTTCTACCAATCTCTTTATCTCCGCCATACACAGTTTGAGCTGTACCTGTTTTACCAGCAGCTTTATATGATGCGCCTGTAAAGTATTTCGCAGCTGTACCACCAGACTCATTAAATACTTGTCTAAATCCTTCCTGAACACGTTTAATTTGCGATTCAGGCATATCAATACGGTTTAGTACTTTTGGTTCCATTGAATGAACGACTTTTCCAACTTCGCCTTGTTTCGCTTCCGGTTGACGAATTTCCTTTACAACTTGCGGCTGCATACGGTAACCACCATTTGCAATTGTTGAAACATACTGTGCTAATTGAAGTGGTGTGTACGTGTCATACTGCCCAATTGATAAATCTAATAAGAAACCTGGCTGATTTCCTCTACCTGTTTGACCCGCAGATTCATTTGGTAAATCGATACCTGTTTTTACACCAAGTCCAAACTGTCCGAAATAATAACGCATCGTATCAAATGCTTTTTGTGGTATATCTAACGTACCACCTCTTACATATGGAACACCTGCGATATTCATCGCTGTTTTAAACATATATACGTTAGAAGACATTTTTAATGCTGTTAAATCATTAATGTATCCCATCGTCTTCCAAGAAGATTTTTGTGGCGTTCCCTTTAATCTGATTGGTTCATCAAGTTGAACTGAACCTGGTTGAATGGCACCTGTCTGATACCCAGTAAGTACTGTCGCACCTTTTACAGTTGATCCCATCGGATAAGAACTTGTCATCGTTCCTAATGCGAAATCTTGCACTTTCGTTTCGCCATTTTCTTCTACTAACTGTTTCCCTGCCATAGATAAAACTTCACCATTTTTTGGATTCATCATTACAACGAATGCACGATCTAAAAGAGGTTGTCCCCCTTTATATCTCAATAAATTTTTCGTGATAATTTCTTCTACACGCTTTTGTAATTCCATATCAATTGTTAAATTCAGATTGTTACCACTTTGCCCTTTTGATACATTAATCGTTTCTAAAATATTACCGTTTTTATCCGTAATATTTCTCACTTCCGCTTTATTACCGTGCAAACTATCTTCATATTGCTGCTCAAGATAACTTTTCCCTACGCGGTCATTTCGATTATAATCACGAACAAGATAGTAATCTAGTCTTTCTCTCGGTAAACCTTCATCAGACGTTGACACGCCGCCAAGTACACTTCGGAATAAATCATCATAAATATACTTTCGATCCCAATCAACATTCGTATCTACACCCGGTAATGCTGCTAGATTTTCACTAATAATCGCATATTCTTGTTCTGTAGCATCCTTTTTAATGACTTGTGGTGTCATCGCATATCCGCCGTCCATTTTGCTTTTAATCGCTAGCACTTCTAAATCTTTTGCGGATAATTGATTCACTTCTTCTTCTGTCACGCGATTTCGTTGACGCTCATCTAATTCTTTATCGTCAATTTTTTTATCTTTAAACTCTTGACGATCTTTTTTCGTAATTTTTTCTTGCGCTTCTTCTTTATGAATAGCAAGCCAATAATCTTTTTTATCGCGATCTGTTAATTTATCTGTCGGTACTTCAATCAAATCTGCTAATTTTTTCGCTGTTTCTAAGCGAGCCTCTGCAGTTGATCCTTTCATTTTTGTAAATGTAATCGTACGTACAGCTGCATTATCTACTACAGCTCGCCCATAACGGTCAAATATTTTCCCACGTGGTACAGGATTACTTATCGTCGAGTTTTCTTTCCTCTCCACTTCATTCTTATATTCCTCACCGCGAACAATTTGTACATAACCAAGCCTTACAATAACCGCGGAGAACATTAAAAACACGCAGAAAAACAGCACGTTTAACCGAAAAGGAACGTGAGTCTTTTTCTTTTGTTGTTTCTGCTTCTTGCCCATACAAACCCCCTCTACCAACAGCTATGTAATTTGAAAGGGACACCTTCATACAGGTGTCCTCACTGCTGTCTTACATCTTTTTCTATTCTAGCATAAAACAAACGATAAGTTAACCTTCTGGTTCTGTTTGATTCTGCGTGGTTCCTTGCGCTACGACACTTGTGTTCCCTGCATTTCCTTCATCATATTTGACATTTTTAACTGCAAAATAAATAAGAAAATGTCCAGCACCTAAAATACATAGTAAGACAGGTAAACTCTTTTCAGGCGGAAAGAATAATACAGCACATAAAAAACTTAAAACTGAACAAATTCTCCCGGCATTTAACCATAATTCTCGGACAACAACATACTCTACACGCCACTCTCTCGCATTTTTCGCTCTACCAATTACATCATATGTCATCGATCCATATGGAACGAGTAAAATAGGGTATGCAATCGCAATGCATGCTGCATAAATAAGTAATTTTGTGTATGTAACATTGAATATAACTAAAAATACAACAGCATATAAAATAATGCCTCCAAGTAAAATTGCTTTTTTTCGCCACTCTTTCTTTAACATACGGGCAACTAAATAGTAACATACAAATGATACAGCAGAATTTACTAAGCTATATTTCCCTAATGCAAGCTCACTATCGGTTGCTAAGTACACATATACTGAAATAACAAAAATGAATGTCCCCTCTCTCAATCCTTGGAAAAAATGAGCACGTGTAATTCTCCCCCAATTTTTATCAATCCGTCGCTCTTTCAAAACTTGTGTAACCTCATAACGACCTTCACATTCTCTCTTAGATACAAAAAAGCTTAAAACGACAGCAATTGCAAATAACAATAACGAGAGAAAGAATATGACCGTATAACCACTCCACTTCTCCATACGTGAAATTGTGTATCCAGCTGCTATCGGTCCAATCATGCCAGAGAAGGATGTAAGAAGCCCAAGAAACCCGTTAAAGAAATCTCTTGTTTCTGGTTCTGTAATCTCAAATGTTAATAAGTTAAACGCGAGCCAGTAAAAACCATATCCGACTCCTAAAAGAGCCCCCATTAATAAAATATAGTGAGAAGCGCTTTTCCCCGCTACTAAAACAACGATAAAAAAAATCGCTAACGTGCCTACGCCTATTCGTAACAAGATCGAGCGATCAATACGCTTCGCTAATTTCCCACCTATAAGAAATGTGAGGGGCTGCAATACAACGCTGGCCAAATTATACAAGCCGAGATTCACATAATTTTGTGTTTGTTTCCATAAATAAATGTTAACAAACGTATTCGATAAAGAAATTGCGAGCGTGTATAAACCTCCAATAAGGAGTAATAACACTAAATCCCGATTCACTTCAACGTCACCAATTATATGTTTCCACTTCATACACAACTCTCCTTTACTTCATGTTCTAGTCTTCCAAAGACAAGCTCAATTATGTAAAAGGAAAGCATAGAAAAAAGCTAGGAGCATTCTCCTAGCTTTTTCTATCGTTATTACAATTATTTTGCTTCTTGGTAACGTTTTTCAGCAGCGTTCCAATCTACAACGTTCCAGAATGCACCGATGTAGTCTGGACGACGGTTTTGATAATTTAAGTAGTAAGCATGTTCCCAAACATCTAAACCGATAACTGGAGTTTTACCTTCAGTTAGAGGAGAATCTTGGTTTGGCGTGCTTGTTACTTCTAACTCACCATTATTTACTACTAACCAAGCCCAACCAGAACCGAAGCGAGTTGCGCCAGCTTTTGCGAATTCTTCTTTGAATGCATCGAAGCTACCGAATTTCGCTTCAATTGCAGTTGCAAGTTCGCCTACTGGTTGTCCGCCGCCGTTTGGAGATAAGATTGTCCAGAAGAATGTGTGGTTAGCATGTCCGCCACCATTGTTACGTACTGCTGTACGGATTGCTTCTGGTACTTCGTTTAAGTTTGCAACTAATTCTTCTACGCTTTTGTCAGCTAATTCTGCATGACCTTCTAAAGCAGCGTTTAAGTTTGTGATGTACGTGTTATGGTGTTTTGTATGATGGATGTTCATTGTTTCTTTGTCAAAGTGAGGCTCTAAAGCATCATACGCATAAGGTAAATTTGGTAATTCGTGTTTTGCCATTGTTATATTCCTCCCAGTTTATGTATTGCCACTTAAGTGACATACAACTACATTCTACCCTAATTGCCATAGGGTGCAAACAAATAAATCACATTGTCTTGCTATCATTAAAGTAGCAAAATTCCCACTTCTTTTCAATTAAAATGCTCATATATTTCATAAAAAAAGCTCCCTTCTACAAGGAAGCTTCCTACTGACATAATAAACATGTGAAATGGATATGGACCCTGTAGGACTCGAACCTACGACCGGACGGTTATGAGCCGTCTGCTCTAACCAGCTGAGCTAAGGGTCCACAATTATGTATGTAATAATACATCAAATAAAGGAATTCCTATCGGATATATCCTTTAAGAAATGTAAGATAAATTTACCATATAGAAAAGAAAAGTGTCAATTGTATTTTTCTCATTTAAAAGAAGAAAATTAATAAAAAGAAATTTAGTTATCTCTACTATATGTAAATATAATATATCTTGAGATTCCCTAGATTCCTACGTTACAATGATTTTATACATACATAAAGGAAGTGAATCTATGTCCATATTTACCCAATTAGTCAAAAGCGTATATTCGCCTAAAGATATGGCGCTATTCCGTTTTCAAAAAATCGGAAAAACCATTTTGTATATTATGCTACTTTGTCTAATCACTACTATTCCAAGAACATTCTTTTACGGTAGCTTTATCCAAGATAGTGTTACTATGGTAAATCAAGCAATTGAAAAAGATTTACCTGATTTTAAAATCGAAAATGGTGAACTAAAAGCTGATATTGAACAACCTATTCAAAAAGAAGAGGGAGATGCTCTTTTCGTATTTGATCCAAATACAACAGATATCGAAAAGTATCAAAATAAAACTGGTTTATTTATTTTAAAAGATAAAGTAGTTTCTATAGGAAATGGCCAGACGCAAACATACTCCTACAATGATTTATTAGGGACATCTCTTGAGAAAAAAGATTTGCAAGATTTCATTTCTGTATTCGATAGTATTTATCCAATTTTACTAGCTGTTATCGGAGTGTTAGTATATCTATTCCAATTGTTCATTACTTTCTTAGGAATTACTTTACTTGCGTTTATCGGTTCTGCTATGAGTGGTCAACGTAAATTATCTTATAAGCAAGTATGGACGTTAACTGCCTACAGCTACACAATTCCAACCATCTTCTTTATGATGATGGATTTATTCAAAATCGTTGTACCTGGCTCAACATTCATTTATATCGCAGTTGTTTTAATTGTTCTATACTTAACAATTAAAGAAGTTCCAAAACCGAACGAAAAAAATGCCTAAATAGGCATTTTTTTTTTGGACAAGCATATATTCCTAGCAAAGGAGTGAAGAATATGAAGAGATTAGGTATATTCTTATTCGTGCTTGTTCTTGGTTATATATTTTATTACGATATAAAAATCGGCACTTTACCGATGTTAAGTTCATATAAAAAGACAAATGCGGCCGAAACGATAAAACAAGAAAGTACAAATACAAAACAAAAGAAAGAAAACAAAGCGGAAAAAGAAACAGATGTCACTTATAAAACAATTGAAGTCAAAACAGGTGATACGGTTCTTTCCATTACAGAAGCGATTAATAAGAAGAAAATTCCTTCTATCGAAAAAGTAATTGATGATTTTAAACAATTAAATAAAAATACACCTGCTACAAAAATACAACTTGGAAAGTCTTATAAATTCCCGTTATATCAATAAGCAATCACTTAATCCTTGTCAATTACATAAAGGCGCTGATACAATAGTAAAAGTGAAACCGAGCACTTCGGTTTCTATAGCCCTGTATCACGTATACTATCATTGATATAAGGGACTAAATAAGAAACTTCTTTTATAAGGAGAGCGATCTATTCGTGAATGAAATGACTCATCGTACAAAAACACGTCCAGTTAAAGTCGGTAATTTAACAATTGGCGGTAATAATGAATTAATTATACAAAGTATGACAACAACAAAAACACATGATGTTGAAGCAACAGTTGCTGAAATTAAACGTTTAGAAGAAGCTGGCTGCCAAGTCGTGCGTGTTGCTGTTCCAGACGAACGCGCAGCAAATGCTATTGCTGATATTAAAAAACAAATCAACATTCCACTTGTTGCTGATATTCATTTTGATTATCGCCTTGCTTTAAAAGCAATTGAAGGCGGCATTGATAAAGTACGTATCAATCCAGGTAACATTGGTCGTCGCCATAAAGTAGAAGCTGTTGTAAATGCAGCAAAAGAACGCGGCATTCCAATCCGTATCGGTGTAAACGCAGGTTCATTAGAGCGTCACATTTTAGAAAAGTACGGATACCCAACTGCAGATGGTATGGTTGAGAGCGCCCTGCATCACATTAAAATTTTAGAGGACTTAGATTTCCATGATATTATCGTATCTATGAAAGCCTCTGATGTTAACTTGGCAATTGAAGCATACGAAAAAGCTGCACGTGCTTTTGATTATCCACTACATTTAGGTATCACAGAATCTGGAACGTTATTTGCCGGAACTGTAAAAAGTGCCGCTGGTCTTGGAGCAATCTTAAGCAAAGGCATCGGGAATACACTACGTATTTCATTAAGTGCTGACCCAGTTGAAGAAGTAAAAGTTGCGCGTGAACTATTAAAGTCATTCGGCCTTGCATCTAATGCAGCAACACTTATTTCTTGTCCAACTTGCGGTCGTATTGAAATTGATTTAATTAGCATCGCTAACGAAGTGGAAGAGTACATTTCTACACTACAAGTACCAATTAAGGTTGCAGTACTTGGCTGCGCTGTAAATGGTCCTGGTGAAGCTCGTGAAGCTGATATCGGTATTGCCGGCGCGCGCGGAGAAGGACTATTATTCCGCAAAGGGCAAGTCGTTCGTAAAGTACCAGAAGAAATAATGGTAGAAGAACTGAAAAAAGAAATCGACGTAATTGCTGCTGAAATGGCTGCTGAACGAGAAAAAGAAAAAGAAACACAAGAACAATAAAAAGAAGGTTGCCCACAACATTTGTGAGCAACCTTCTTTTCTACGTAAAAAAGCTCGTCAGTTATAGAACTAACGAGCTTTTACTTTGCACATTTTGGACAACGTCCGTATATTTCAAACTTATGACCTGTTACTTCATAACCATTAAAATCTTTATTCATAAAATCCATCGGGCAAGAAGTAATCTCTTTCGTCCCTCCGCAATCTAAACAAATAAAATGATGATGATGTTCCATAATAGAACATGTAAAACGAAAATGTTTTTCACCGTTTAATTCCGTTTGTTCTAAAACACCGATTTCAGCAAACACCGTTAAGTTACGATAAATCGTGTCAAAGCTAAGACCTGGATAATCATCCTTCATATGCTCTAAAACGTCCTTCGCCGTTAAATAACGATTGTGAGCTGCAAATAACCTGAGCATTTCTTCCCTTTTCCCAGTATGTTTGTATCCTTTATCTTTCATTAGGCGTAAAGCTTCTGTTAGATTCATATCTATCCCTACTTTATGCAGTTTTTTTCTTCTTCCATAAAATCGCACCAATTAAAATAAGAACTGCTATCATAACAATTGTACCACCTGGTGCTAAATCAAGTTGATACGAAGCAAACATTCCACCAATTACTGCAATTTCACCAAATAAAATGGAGAAGAAAATTGTTTGTTTAAATCCATTCGCAATACGAATACTTGCTGCAACTGGTAACGTCATTAATGATGATACGAGAAGAACCCCCACTACACGCATTGATACCGCAATGACAAGCGCAACCAATATAATGAAAATAAAGTGAATCCACTTTGCACTCAAACCGGTTGATACAGCGTATTCTTCATCAAACGATAGTAAAAATAACTCTTTGTATAATAAAGTAATCGTTACAATAACAACAATTGCTACAATGCCGATAATTATTAAATCCGTACTTGTTACAGCACTTACACTACCAAATAAATAACTAAATAAATCTGTGTTAAACCCATTTGCAAGTGAAATAAAAATAACGCCAATCCCCATTCCTGCTGAAAGAATAATTGGAATTGCTAATTCTTGATAATGTTTATATACAGTACGTAGTTTTTCAATAAGTAACGCCCCACCAATAGAAAAAATCATCCCCATATATAACGGATTTAAAAATCCCCCTGTGAAAATTGTTTTTTCTAGTAGTAAACTTGCAGCAATACCCGATAATGTCACGTGGCTTAATGCATCCGCAATAAGCGACATGCGGCGAATGACAACAAATACACCTATAAGCGGTGCAACAAGTCCTATTAAAATTCCTGCATATAAAGAGTTACGTAAAAAGTCATATTGTAAAAAATCTTGTATCATTATATCCTCCCGTGATGCTCATGCTCGTGTTCTAAACGATGAACATGGTGTCCATATAAGACGGACATTTCTGCATCTTCTAACTCTCGGAACTTTTCTACATTTCCATGGAAATGTAAATGTTTGTTTAAGCATGCAACATGTGTTACTTTCTCGGTAACAGCTCCCATATCATGCGTAACGAGAATTAATGTGATTCCTAGCCTTTTGTTTAAATCCTCTAATATCTCATAAAAACTTTCTACATTCTTCACATCAATTCCAACAGTGGGCTCGTCCAAAATAAGTAATTCAGGATCACTAACGAGCGCACGAGCAATAAATACGCGCTGTTGTTGTCCACCAGAAAGTTCTCCAATATTACGCCCTTGAAACTCACTCATTCCTACATCAGCAATCGCTTTTTCTACCTTTTTCTTATCGTTTTTCGTAAAAAAGCGAAACAGCCCTTTTTTCGAAACGAGTCCCATTGACACAACTTCAAACACAGTTGCCGGAAAACCAGAATTAAAGCTATTTGCCTTTTGCGACACATAACCAACTTTGTTCCATTCTTTAAACTTCTTACTATCAACACCAAACAAACGAATGCTTCCCTGTTTTGGCTTTAAAACGCCTAATAAACATTTTAGCAAAGTGGATTTCCCTGAACCATTTGGCCCAACTAAACCTAAAAAAGCTCCCTTCGGAACTTGCAAATTTATATCTTCTAACACATTTCGATCTTCATATCGAAATGACAATCCTTCTATTTCTAATATATTGTTCATAGCATCTCACCTATTTTAATTCAGAATGATTCCGATTTATATCTATTTGAATTATAGTACAGCTTATTATAGTTGTAAACCAATCTGCCTAAAATATATCTACTTTTTCAAGAAACCTTACTATTATAACAAAAAGCAGAGAAAAATTCTCTGCTTTCAAAAGATATTATAATTAATTTTTTAGTGAATAGCCGATTTAAACTTACCACCATTTGTCTCTTGTGTACTCATAATCGTAACAAACGCATTCGCATCAATTTCATACACAATTGATTTTAACTTTGTCACTTCTAGACGTGTTACCACTGCATAAATAACTTCTTTTTCTTTATCCGTGTAACCGCCTTTCGCTACAAGCTTTGTAGTTCCACGACCAAGACGATGCAAAATCGCATTTGATACTTCCTCATATTGATCTGATACAATTAAAACAGCTTTCGTTTCATCTAAACCTTGAATGACTGTATCAATTGTTTTGAATGCAATGTAGTACGTCATAACAGAATACATCGCTTGTTCAACACCAAATACAAATGCTGCCCATGCAAAAATGAATAAGTTCACAAACATTACAAATTCGCCTACGGAGAAAGGTAATTTCTTCGTTAATAAAATACCCATAATTTCTGTTCCGTCCATTGATCCACCATGACGAATAACGAGCCCTACACCAAGACCTAAAATAAGACCACCAAACACTGTAGCTAAAATTGGCTCTGTTGTAAATGGCGGAACAGCATGTAACGTTGATTCAATAAACGCTAAAGCTACAATACCGAACGCCGAAGATAACATGAACGTTTTTCCAATTTGCTTATAACCCGAATACATAAATGGGATATTGAGAATAACGACCAAAGTAGAGAAACTTAACCACCAAATATTAGGAGTAAGATAATCTAATATAAGAGAAATACCAATAATTCCACCATCAATAATTTTATTTGGCATTAAGAATAATTCAATCGCTACCGCTGCGCATGCTGCTCCAAAAATAATCATAACTAAACGATACATAAGATGGATAACACTTTCTTTTCGATGTTGCTTCTGCTCCATAAGTCCTCCCTATACTCTTTTTCTATATTTTTGTCCTTATATTATAACATACGCTTCTTTTTCTCATGAAAAAAGAAGCTCTATATGAATATGTACAAGCTACGTACTCATATATTTCGATAGAAGAACGTGTGAAGGAGGATAACTCGATGAACCTCATTAAACAACTTGTAAATAAAAAATTAAATCATATTTCTACAAAGGAATTATTGAAATATAGTAAAGAATATGATGTTCCAATTACGACTGCACAAGCTGATCAAATTGTTGGACTTATGAAAGGAAAGAATATTAACATTTACGATAATGACGAACGACTAGCGCTCTTAAAACAAATAGCTCAAGTAACCTCGCCCGCTACTGCCCAACAAGTAAATACTTTATTTCAACAACTACTAAAATAAGGAGGGGATATTCCCCTCCTTATTGCTTATTGCGCTTTAATTTTCTCAAGGAGTCCTTCATCAAAAGTACCATTTTTCAGCATTTCGATTTCCAATTTATATGGCGGCTTCTTGTCCTTTTTATCTTCACCTACATATGGTGTTTCCAGAATTTTTGGTACGTGCATTAATTGCGGATGATGCACAATATGATGCAATGCTTTATAACCGATATGACCGAAACCGATATTTTCATGACGGTCCTTTCCTGCGCCGCGTACATTTTTACTATCATTAATATGAAGTACTTGTAAACGATCGATACCAACAATCTTATCAAATTCGTTTAATACACCGTCAAAGTCATTTACAATGTCATATCCTGCATCGTGCGTATGGCATGTATCAAAGCATACCGATAGTTTTTCATTATATGTTACACCATCAATAATTTTTGCAATTTCTTCAAAGCTACGGCCGCATTCTGTTCCTTTTCCTGCCATCGTTTCTAACGCAATGTTCACCGTCTGATCTGGCGTTAATACTTCATTCAGTCCTTTAATAATTTGTTGAATACCAGCGTCTGCCCCTGCACCAACGTGCGCACCTGGGTGAAGAACGATTTGTTTTGCCATACCTAATGCTGATGTTCTTTCAATTTCCATACGAAGGAAATCTACACCTAATTGGAATGTTTCTGGCTTCGTCGTATTTCCAACATTAATAATATATGGCGCATGTACGATAATCTCTTCGATACCGTTTTGTTCCATATGTTTTCTTCCTGCTTCTATATTCAATTCTTCAATTGGTTTTCTTCTTGTATTTTGCGGTGCACCTGTATAAATCATAAACGTCGTTGCACCGTATGAAACAGCCTCTTCACTTGCTGCTAATAACATTTTCTTACCACTCATAGAAACATGAGATCCAATCTTTAACATACAATCACCTCTTCAATATACAATAGATATAATGATAGCATAATTTGTAGAAATATGTAGTGAATTGTTTTTCCATTCTCCACTGATTATTATCCTCGTAAATAGCTAGATAAAAAAAGATAAGGGAAATCCCTTATCTTTTTTTATTGCTATATTTTCTTTTCACTTTGTCACGTTCTGTTGCAAGTTTACGTTTATAATTTGGTTTTACTTTTTTCGGTTTTTTAACAACTTTCGTTGCCATAACATCAAGTTCATCATTTGGTTTTTTACGGCTCTTACGACGACGACGTTCACCTAAATCCGCCCACTCATCTCCGCGTAAATCTACATGTTTAAACTCGATATGGCGTTGTTTTTCTAAACTATCTAACGCTTCTTCGTTTGCTGGATCATAAATCGTCACTGCAATACCTGAATAGCCTGCACGTGCTGTTCTTCCCACTCGGTGAACGAAGAAATCTAAATCTGATGGAAGTTCGTAGTTAATAACATGACTAATTCCTTCAATATCAATACCACGAGCTGCTAAATCAGTTGCAACAATATATTGGAATTCAAGGTCACGAATTTGTTTCATCATTTTTTTACGATCACGAGGTGATAAATCTCCGTGAATTCGTCCAACTTTTAAGCCGCGTTCCGTTAATCCGTCAGCAACTTGATCTGCCATTTTCTTCGTATTCGTGAAAACAACTGCTAAATACGGCTTAAATTGTAGCAACATTCTTTTCACTAAATCGATTTTGTTACGATGTTTAGAAGGCACTAAATAATGCTCGATATTTCCAGCCGCAACTTGTTTTGGATTGATATGAATATGCTCTGGATTCTCCATGTATTTCTTCAGAAACGGTTTTAGTTTTTGAGGAATTGTTGCAGAGAAAACTAACATTTGCAAGTTTTTAGGCATGCGTGCTGCAATCTTATCTACATCATGAATGAATCCCATATCAAGCATTAAGTCTGCTTCATCGACAATAATTGTATTTGCTTTATGAACAAACAGTGCTTGTTCTTCTACTAAGTCTTTAATACGTCCTGGTGTTCCAACTACAATATGAGGTTGTTTTTTCAACTTTTCAATTGATCGTTGTTTATCAGTTCCACCAATTAAACAACGTGCTGTAATCATTTGATCTTCCGCACAGAACTTTGTTAATTTCACGATTTCTTCGTAAATTTGTTGTGCTAACTCACGAGTAGGCGCTGTAATAACAAGTTGTACTTCTTCACGACCTGGGTTAATTCTGTTCAATGTAGGAAGTAAGTATGCATGTGTTTTCCCAGAACCTGTTTGGGATTGTCCAATTACACTTACACCTTTTTTCACGACCGGGAAAATTTTCTGTTGAATTCCTGTCGGCTCTGTAAAGCGTAGTTCACGAACTGCATCTATTAAAAATGGTTTAAAATCATACTGTGTAAAAGTTTGTTGTGTCATAAGTTACACCTTCTTTCTAAATTTCTACTGCGCGCACAAATCAGTCAAGTCTACATTATATCGAAATCTACAAGTAAAATCCATCTTTAGTTTAGGTTTTTACTTCAAAAACTAACCTTCTTCCCTCTTATTGCATATTGTATGTGTATATACCTAACTGAAGAAAGGAGGATTTCTCACATGTTTCCAAAATCCCCCATGAGGCAAATGTATCCGAATCCAGGGCAGCAACCTTATACACCATATCCAATTCCACAACTACCACCGATGGCACAAAAAAAGAAAGGATTTCTTGCTAAACTCTTTAAAAAACACGATCCAACCGAAGCTTTCATGCAAATGGTTCCGCCTTATCGACAAATGGAAGGACCGCCAATGATGCACCAGCAACCGCCACCTCAATATCGACAGCAATATCAGCAACAATACCAACACCAATACCCGCAACAATATCAACAGCAATATCAACCATACATGCAGCATCATCCCGAGCAAATGATCCCTCCTCAAATGTATGAATCAAACGAAACGCGCGGCGGTGCAGCAACTACAACCGCATCAAGTAGCGGCATCGGTAGTTTTTTTTCGAATTTAATTTCGAATCCAACTAATATGATAAATAATATCGAAAAAGTATCACAAGTCGTTCAATCTGTAAGCCCTGTCGTCGAACAGTACGGTCCCATTATGCGTAACCTACCAAGCATCGTTAAAATCCTCACCTCTGGAAAAAGTACGGAAGAAAATCCAACCGAAGATCAAACTGAAGACGTAACAGAAAAGGTTGAAGTAGCAACTCCACCTCCTCCACAAAAAAAAAGAAAAAGAAAAAAAATGGTGATTGAGCCAGTTATAGAAAAAGAAGTGCGCGAGGAGCCTGTTCAAAAAATAGCAACAAAACCAAAACTATATGTGTAACAATCCTTTGTTTTCTATCCACTCCTCCTTTATAATGTAAAAGACTATGCACAAAAGTATCTCTTGTTTAGAAGGAGAGGATTACTCATATGAAAATTGTTAAAATTTCCCCTCGTGGTTATTGCTACGGTGTTGTGGACGCGATGGTTATTGCACGTAACGCCGCATTAGATACATCATTACCAAGACCTATTTATATTTTAGGTATGATTGTTCACAACAAACATGTAACAGATGCATTCGAAGAAGATGGTATCATTACATTAGACGGTCCAAGTCGATTAGACATTTTAGATAAAATTGATTCTGGTACTGTTATTTTCACTGCACACGGTGTTTCTCCAGAAGTTAAACAGCGTGCAAAAGAAAAAGGTTTAACAACAATCGATGCCACTTGCCCAGATGTTACAAAAACACATGACCTTATTGAAGCAAAGAAAGCTGAAGGTTACCATGTCATTTATATCGGCAAAAAAAATCATCCAGAACCAGAAGGCGCAGTTGGTATCGCACCTGACATCGTTCATCTTATCGAAAGAGCCGATGATTTAAAAACATTAGAAATCCCAACGGATAAAATTTTAGTTACAAATCAAACAACGATGAGTCAATGGGATGTTCAACATTTAATGGAGGACATTCAGAAGAAATTCCCAACAGCAGAGTTCCATAAGGAAATTTGTTTAGCAACTCAAGTTCGCCAAGAAGCTGTTGCCAAACAAGCTGATGTTGCAGACTTAACAATTGTTGTTGGTGACCCGAAAAGTAATAACTCAAACCGTTTAGCACAAGTATCGCAAGAAATCGCTGGTACGAAAGCATACCGCGTTGCGGACGTAAGTGAAATCAAATTAGAATGGCTACAAGGTGTCGAGAACGTAGCTGTTACAGCAGGCGCTTCTACTCCAACACCAATTACAAAAGAGGTTATCGCTTTCTTAGAGCAATATGACCCAATGAATCCTGCTACATGGGAAAGAGTTCGAAAAGTACCGTTACAAAAAATATTACCTCGTGTAAAAGTGAAAAAAGAACAATAATAAAAACCGTTGCCTATATGAGCAACGGTTTTTATTTTTCTTATACAAATGTAAATGGATCTGTATGTAACTGCGAAGCATGAATATGTACATTCAGTTTCTTTGCATCTGCTTTTTCTTGTAATTGCTTTTGTACACCTTGCTTCATTACCTTTTCAACGTTATGTCCTGGGTCGACGATATTTAAACCGAGCATCATCGCATCATGGGCAACATGATAATACATGTCACCTGTTACATATACATCCGCACCTTTAAATTTAGCTTGATTGATGTATTTGTTACCATCGCCACCAAGTACAGCTACTTTGCGCACTTTATCATCTAATTTCCCAACAACTCGCGCACCCTTTACATCTAACGATTGCTTTACATGTTCCGCAAACTGTCCAAGTGTCATTTCTTCTTGTAAATACCCTATTTTTCCAAGCCCTAACGTTTCACCTTTGTTATCAAGTGGATACACATCATAGGCTACTTCTTCATATGGATGTGCTGTTACCATTGCTTTAATCACTTTTCGTTGTAGTGAAGCTGGAATAATCGTTTCGATTCGCACTTCTTCTACGCGCTCTAACTGTCCAGTTTCCCCGATATAAGGATTTGTCCCCTCTTGAGGTACAAATGTACCTGTACCCTCGCTATTAAACGTACAGTGACTATAATTGCCGATATGACCAGCACCTGCGTCTCCTAATGCTTTTCGTACTTCTTCTGCATGAGTTTCAGGCACAAACACAACAATTTTTTTCATTTCTTCTGCATATGTCGGTGCCAAAACTTCTGTATTTTGCAATCCTAACGCCTCAGCAAGTAAATCATTTACCCCGCCCTTAGCAACATCCACATTTGTATGTGCGGCATAGATTGCAATATCATTTTTAATACACTTTTCAATAATTTTCCCATATGCCTTATCTGTATGAATCGCTTTTAGCGGGTTAAAAATTAAAGGATGATGCGCAATAATGACATTCGCTCCTAATTGAATTGCTTCATCCACAACTTCTTCCGTTACATCTAACGCAATTAATACGTGTTGCACGGGTTTATTAAGCGCTCCAATCTGCAAGCCAATCTTATCTCCTTCCATCGCCAAATGCTTCGGATACATACTTTCAAATAACGAAATAATTTCATGGCCATTTGGAATTTTACTCATGATAAAACCTCACCTATCATTTTCATTTTCGCTTCTACTTCCGCACGCTTCGCTTTTGTTTCTTCAGAATCAGCCGCACGTTCTAACTGCTTTAAAATATTTTGGAAGTTTTTTAATTCTCCTTCCCACTTTTCAACGAAAGCTTCACTTTTTTCTTTCATTAAAAATGGTCCCATAAATAATTCAGCCTGTTTATTTTCAGAGTAAGGAACCGTGATATTTCCTCGCTCCCCTACTAAAATCTCGTAAATTTTCCCATCTTCTTTTACGATTTTTTCATGGATAAGCTCCCATCCATTCTCAATAAACCATTCACGAATGTGATGCGCTGCAATATTCGGCTGTAAGATTAAACGTGTTACACCTTCTAATTTTTCTTTACCACTTTCTAAAATATCACGAATTAACGCTCCGCCCATTCCGGCAACCGTAATTACATCTACTTCTCCTGGCGCGATAACAGCTAATCCATTCCCTTTACGCACATCTACTTGATCTTGTAAGCCACTTTCAGCTACAGTTGCCTGCGCAGAGCGAAATGGTCCATCTACAACCTCTCCAGCAACTGCTTTAGTAGCAATATTATTTATAATTGTATAACACGGTAAATACGCATGATCCGATCCAATATCGGCAACTGTAGATCCTACTGGTATTTCACGCACAACTTCTTCTAATCGTTTTGAAAGCTTTACTTCATTCATGTATTTCCATTACTCCTTCTCTTGTCAGTCTGTCTCCATGATAATGAATTTATAGTAGTTGTTGCAAGCCTATAACAACAATTCACTTCTCTATCATTCATCGTATTTTAGAAAATATAGAAAAACAAGCCTTTTGCTTAAGCAAAAGGCTTGTCATACGGAACTTTATTTTTTCTTCGATAACCAATCAGCTACTTTAGCGGCTTGATCAGCTGGAACTATATTCGGTGGCATATTGCCTTTTCCTTTCGAAAGAATTTCTTTAATTTCATCCTTTGAAAGTTTCCCACCAATTTTTTGTAAATTAGGTCCTACCGCCCCTTGTAATTGATCACCGTGGCAGCTCGTACAGCTTTGCTTCACAATATCCTCTGGCTTGGATGCTGTTTGTGCTGGCTTCCCGCCATTTTTTGCATCAGCTAACTCTTTAGATTTATTTAGCCCCTGAAATGAAAATACAAACATAACGATAATACCCAATGCTGCAATAAGAGCGAACGGAATCAGCGGATTACGTTTCATATCTCTTCTCCCCCCTCTATACCCCTAAATAGTTAGATGATTCAGTCATTTCCATTGTACTTGAAAACGCTCTATCAGAAAAGAGTAAACTACTAATCGTTAAAAATATTCCATAAATTCAGTTTATTGTTTTTTATTGTTATATCGCTTATTATTTCGATAATTATTAACGTTTCTCATCATATTTTTCACTTTTCTACATATATTTTTGTATAGAATAAACAAAATTAATCGAAAAATCGAAAAATGAGCATTTGCAAATCAAAAGACAATTCTGTAAAATAAATTACAAGAAATTGTAATCGTTGCTGACAGCTAAAGTTTAACAAAAATTAACAAAATAAAAAAGTTTACTTCACAAAAGTGAAGTAAACTTAAAGGTAGCCTATTCTAAGAAATCCTTAAGACGCTTACTACGGCTTGGATGTCTCAATTTACGAAGTGCTTTTGCTTCAATTTGACGGATACGTTCTCTCGTTACGCCGAATACTTTCCCAACTTCTTCAAGCGTACGAGTTCGTCCATCATCTAAACCAAAACGAAGACGTAGAACATTTTCTTCACGATCTGTTAGTGTATCTAACACATCTTCTAATTGTTCTTTTAGCAATTCATACGCTGCATGGTCCGCAGGCGATGTTGCTTCTTGGTCTTCAATGAAATCACCTAAATGGGAGTCATCTTCTTCACCAATCGGTGTTTCAAGAGAAACTGGCTCCTGTGCAATTTTCAAGATTTCACGTACTTTTTCTGGAGCAAGATCCATTTCTTCACCTATCTCTTCAGGAGATGGTTCACGTCCTAAATCTTGTAATAATTGACGTTGTACACGAATTAACTTATTAATCGTTTCAACCATATGAACTGGGATACGAATTGTTCTTGCTTGGTCTGCAATCGCACGTGTAATTGCTTGGCGAATCCACCAAGTTGCATACGTACTAAATTTGAAACCTTTACGATAATCGAACTTTTCAACCGCTTTAATTAGACCCATATTCCCTTCTTGAATTAAGTCTAAGAAAAGCATACCACGGCCCACGTAGCGCTTTGCAATACTTACTACAAGACGTAAGTTTGCTTCTGCAAGACGACGTTTCGCTTCTTCATCGCCTTCTTCAATACGCGTTGCAAGTCGAATTTCTTCTTCTGCAGATAGTAAATCTACACGACCAATTTCTTTTAAATACATACGAACAGGATCGTTGATTTTAACCCCTGGTGGTACACTTAAATCATTGAGGTCGAATTCTTCTTCCGATTTTGCTATTTGGCGATTATTAGGGCCTTCGTCGTTGTCATTGTCGCCAACTAAGTCAATCCCTTGTTCACCTAAATATTCATAGTATTCATCCATTTGATCGGATTCAATTTCAAATCCATTCATGCGTTCTGCAATCTCTTCATATGTAAGAACGCCACGTTTTTTTCCGAGCTCAGTGAGTTGTTCTTTCACTTGCTCAAGGGTCATTTCAGTTTCAATTTGTTTAGAACGAGCTGGTTTGTCAGCCATCTGTTCCCCTCCTTACGCGAGATACAAACATTCATTATACTAAAAATTTATCAAAAAAGCTATTTTCTCGCTTTTTGATTTTGTAAATATGCTACATAATATTTAGCAGCCTCTACAGGATCTGTTTTTTCCATTTGTTTTATCTTGAAGATGATTTCCATCTTTTCAAGTTTTTCTTGATGACGTCTAAGCGTCTCCAAATGGCCTTGTAACACTTCTTCTGTGTATTCTGGATTAATAAATTCATCCGTCGAAATATCAGTAATAATATTTTTCAACTTTTCATCAGAGAGCCAACTTAAAAATGTTCCGACTGAAGGTTCATTTCCCTTTTCATAATATGCGTATAGTTCATATAAAATCCCTTTATGTTCTTCTGTATGAAAATCTTCTATGTGGGATTCCATACGAACGGCCACTTCTGGACTTTGCAACATATGGTAAATAATTTCTCTTTCTGCCCTTTCAAAACCTGTTAACTTCGGTTTTGTTTGAACAATTTGAGACGGCTTAGAAACCTGCTTTACTTGTTTTTGCTGTACCTTTTGTTCTTTGCGATATTGGTGCAATTGATTCAAAAGTGTTTCCATTGAATACGAAAATTCTTGCGATAATGACTTCAAATATGATTCTGCCTGCATCGCATCCTGTAACAACGATAACTCTTTTAAAACACTTTTCACATACTCTTCTTTGCCCGACTCATCTTGCAAATTTTTCCCTAAACGCAAATAATTTATTTTAAAACCAACAAAACTTATACTTGATTTCACAAGATTTTCAAAAGCAGTTGTCCCATATTGTTGCACATATTCATCAGGATCAAGCTTATCTGGCAAGGATGTAACTTTCACTTGGCAACCAACTTGCAACAATAATTGCCCTGCTTTCATCGTCGCTTCTCGCCCTGCTTTATCACCATCATAGCAAAGAACAACAGTTTCAACGTTACGTCGCAGAAGTTTTGCTTGTTCTTCAGTTAAAGCTGTTCCCATTGTCGCAACAGCTTCTTCCACACCACTTTTTACCGCAGCTAGTACGTCAGCATACCCTTCAAAAAGGACCACTTGCCCACGTTTTCTAATAAACGGCCTCGCTTGGTGGAAGTTATACAACAATTTACTTTTGTGAAAAATTGGTGTTTCTGGGCTATTTAAATATTTCGGAGTGTCATCTCCTAATGCCCTTCCACTAAACGCTATCACTTTACCTTGTAACGTATAGATTGGAAACATAACTCTTCCACGGAAGCGATCATAATGACTACCATCCTTCTCGCTTCTTATGAGAAGACCAGCTTGTTCCATACTTGATAGCGATAAACCTCTTTTTTGTAAGATTTTCGTTGCTGCATCCCAAGCAGGTGACGCATAACCAATTTCAAACTTCTCAATCATCTCTTTTGTAATACCACGTTTTAACAAATACGAAAGTGCTTCATTTCCTTCTTCTGTATTTACTAATAAATGATGATAATACTTTTTCAAAAGTTCATGAGCCTGTTGCATGATGACAGTGTCATCAGATATGTCTTCTTGTTGTCCTTGCCCTGATGTATACTCTGCAACCGCAATTCCATTTCTTTCACCTAGCTTTTGAACAGCTTCGGTAAAAGCCAGTCCTTCCATTTTCATTAGAAAGGAAAATACATTTCCACCTTCTCCACATCCGAAGCAATGAAAAATTTGCTTGTCAGATGAAACAGAGAATGAAGGAGAATTCTCACCATGAAACGGACAAAGGCCGAAATAGTTACGTCCCTGTTTTCTAAGTTGAACGTATTCACCAATCACTTCGACAATATCGGATGATGTCCGAATTTGTTCAACAACTTCTTCAGGAATTCTGTTCCCCATAACTCCATCTCCGTGTCGTATTTTGTATTCGATATAAATTAAAAAATTCCTTTATAATTCGACAATATTTTTTCTAAACTTATTAGAAAATGTTGTCGATCACGTTATCAAGCGATTTTGCAGACCCTTTTCTGCGTAACTTCGCAGATACGTACCTACTATATAAAATTGTATCCATTTGCTCATCTATTACAAATGTACCTCATGAAGACAATACATATGCACTTTTTCATAAGAAGACTAGCAAGCACCATATCCTATGTGATCACGAGATCTGTTTTTTGCATGTTGATACATATAAAGAAATCAACTTTTGCTTATTCAGCATCTACATAGATCCAAATTCCCTCGCTACTTCCTTAAACGATGAGCATACGATGTGACAAACAAAATTTTGACATGAAATTTCGTTCCAGCTCGCACAATTGTCAGCCTTCACAGTATATGCATCTGCATCAACTCATACCATATTGATGTTTTTCATATTTCTGTATTCTACATCCCTTCTGCGAATCCTTCCATAATGTGCGTTTTCTTGTATAGATTTTGTCGATTTAACGTAATTACATGTCATTTCTTAAATCCTATCCCTAGTTTATTCTGAAAAATTAAAGTCTAAACGTAAAATATAGGTTTTTATCACAATTTTTTATTATAATATATTTTCTTCAACTACGCTACATATCCCTTTATTTTTTCATCTTCTATTTCAGGATAGCGAAACCCTACCTTTAGCATAATAAAAAGACCGAAAAATATAAGCATAACCACTTCGCTATCATCTATTACAAAATCAGCAGGCACTGTGTTTCTCACGAGCGAAAAAAGCACATTCACCTTTGGTAAATGTGCTAAAACATTTTTTGGTTTTGCACTGCATTCACAATAATGTTAGCTGTTTCTTCAATCGCTTTGTTCGATACATCAATTACTTGACAATTTATTTTATTAACTACATTCTCAAAGTGATCAATCTCTTCTTTAATACGATTAATATTGGCATATGTTGCTCCATCACTTAGTCCAAGTGATTTCAATCGCTCTTTTCGAATATGATTTAACTTCTCTGGCGTAATTTTCAAACCGAAGCATTTTTCTTTAGCCACTTGATATAATTCTTCAGGCGGATCTACTTCTGGTACTAGTGGTACGTTGGCAACTTTCAAACGTTTGTTATGAGCTAAATATTGAGAAAGTGGTGTTTTTGATGTGCGCGAAATCCCAATTAACACGATATCTGCTTTTAAAATACCACGTGCATCTCTACCATCATCATACTTCACAGCAAACTCAATCGCTTCAATCTTTTTAAAGTATTCTTCATCTAACCTACGAACAACACCAGGCTCATATCTAGGCACTTGCCCGGTAATTTCTTCAATTTGATCGATTAGAGGGCCAATAATATCATATGCCTCTACACCTTCTTTTGCAGCCTCTGTCACTAAATATTGGCGCATGTCAGGCTTTACTAACGTAAAACAAATAAGTGCTTGATTGCTCTTAGCAATCGAAATCACTTCTTTTAATGTCCCTGTATCCTCTACATACGGCACACGTCTAATATCAGGAGCAAATGGGAATTGCCCCATTGCTGCTCGAACAACCAAATCAGCCGTTTCTCCTACAGAGTCAGATACGACATATACGATTTTATTATCCATTACATTACCTCACTTTAAACAAATTACACTTATTCGTTATTTACTAAGTTTACAAACGCACGTGTAATATTTGTTTTTGTAATTCGTCCAACCACTTCTAAACCTTGTTTCGTATCTTTTACAACTGGCATCGCATCAATCTGTCTTTCTATTAATTCCATCGCAATATCATATAAAGAATCTTCTCTACGACACATCGCAATGTTTGGCATCCTTGTCATGATAATATTAACCGGAAGTGAGGTTAAATCCTGCTTCCCTAAGCTAGCTCGTAATAAATCTTTACGAGATACAACGCCTACTAATAGAGTCGATTGATCTACAACGAATAATGTACCTACATCCTCTAAAAACATAGTACAAATCGCATCGTATACCGATACATTTTTATCAATTACAACCGGTCTAGATTGATAATCTTGTACTTTAATTTTCTTAACAGCTTCAGATAATAACTGTCCCCCAGTTTTACCCGTATAAAAATAACCTACGCGTGGACGTGCTTCTAAATAACCAGCCATCGTTAAAATTGCTAAGTCTGGTCTTAGCGTTGCACGTGTTAATCCCAATTGCGCAGCAATTGACTCCCCTGTAATAGGACCGTGATCTTTTACAATCTGAATGATATGTTCTTGCCGTTTATTCAGCTCTATGATAATCACCACCTTTAATGCACAACGAAAAAAGTTATACTATCTCTTAAATATTATATACTAAATATGCTATTCGAAAAAGAAAGGATGTAAAAAGGACCGTATACGGCCCCAAATTATATTTGAAACTTATCAAGTTGTTCTAAGAAACGTCTTGATTTCAAATAAATCCCGCAATATTCATCATAATATGTATTCAATACTAAACGCATTTGTTTTTTTGTGCTATCCTTCACTGATACATTGCCAAGTCTATGTAAATCGAAGTGGTAGAAAAGACGCAATAATTTATGAACGGCTTCCCCCACTGGTATACGATATTGATCTTGCTCAGCATGACGTGAGCACAGAAAACCGCCCTCCCTAACAGAGAAGGCGACAAAATCTGTTTCTTGATGACAAATCGCACATGTATCAAAGTACGGGCGCATCCCTAATACCGGAAGCATTTTCGTTTGATAAATTAATGATAATACTTCTGGATCAACACCCTCACACATATAATGCAACGTTTGATATAACATTTCAAATAAATATGGATTATGTTTTTTATCTTCTGTTGCTTTATCAGTTAACTCAACAATAAATGATGCATAAGCAGTTAAAAATATATCCTCGCGAATTTCTTTCATAGTTGAAATAATCTCGCCTTGTTGCAAAGTTCCAAGTCCAGATCCCATTTGAATAAGAAAATGACCATGTGTCATAAGTTGCGAAACAGATGCTAACCGGCTTTTCGGTTTTTTCGCTCCTCTTGCCATTGCACTTACCTTACCCAATTCTCTTGAGAATATTGTAACAATCTTGTTCGTTTCTCCGTAATCTGTCGTACGGATAACGATGCCCTCAACTTTTTGAAACATGTTCGTCACCATCCAAGGTTTGAACAAAACGGGTCAAGAAATTGGAGAGTCTAGATGCGCTAGCTCCTCTTCATGTTGATCCATCTCATCGTTTACGTCTTTTTCCATTTCTTTCAAAAGCAAATACGTCTCAATGCTTCCTGTTTTGGAGAAAAACTTCCAGGTAAAATCTAGCATAAGAATCCACCTTTCTCAATAAGCGTAGCCTATAAACCAATTTCCTTTGTTGTTATTAAATTGACCCATTTTGTCCATTTTCATGTGAGAAAAATTTTTCCTAATTTATCAAAACTCGTAAAAACCAATAATCAGCGGATGAACAAAACATCCGCTGATTACAGCTTTACTCTATTTTAATACTCGTCTTCGCGGAAACCAAGGTCACGAAGCTGAGACATTTTATTTCGCCAATCTTTTTGCACTTTTACCCATACTTCTAAAAATACTTTAGAACCAAGTAATGCTTCAATATCAAAACGAGCTCGCTTACCGACTTCTTTTAACATCTTCCCTTGTTTTCCGATAATAATCCCTTTTTGCGACGGACGTTCAACAACAATCGTTGCATTAATATAAACTGCCCCGCCTTCGCGTTTTTGAATTGCATCGATAACAACAGCCACAGAATGCGGCACTTCTTCACGTGTTAAATGTAGTACTTTCTCACGAATAAGCTCTGCAATAATAAATCTCTCGGGATGATCCGTTACTTGATTATCCGGGTAGTATTGTGGTCCTTCTGGTAAATACTTTTTAATTGTACCAATTAGAGCCTCCACGTTATTACCGTCTAATGCAGAAATTGGTACGATTTCTGCAAAATCATGTAATTTGCGATATTGATCAATTAACTCTAATAATTGTTCTGGGTGAACTTGGTCAATTTTATTAATAACTAAAAATACTGGTTGTTTCGTTTCTTTTAACTTCTCGATGATGAATTCTTCACCACGACCAAAGCCTTCAACAGCATTCACCATAAACAGAACGATATCAACTTCTTTTAATGTCGTTTGCGCCATCTTCACCATGAAGTCGCCTAGTTTATGTTTCGGTTTATGTATTCCTGGTGTATCAATAAAAATTACTTGTGAATCATTTTCTGTATATACGCCTTGAATTTTATTACGAGTTGTTTGTGGCTTGTCACTCATAATAGCAATTTTTTGACCAATAATACGATTTAAAAATGTAGATTTCCCAACATTCGGTCTGCCAATAATAGAGACAAAACCTGATTTATAACCTTTTCTATTCATGTAAATCCTCCGCTAAAAATGCTCCTGGTAACAATTCCCCGACTGTTGTCTCTTGAACGTCACCATGTAAATTTGATAGGTATACTTTCGTATCCTGTTTACATAATTCTACCATAACTTGTCGACATGCTCCACAAGGAGGTACTGGACGCTTCGTATCCGCCACAATTGCGATAGCTACAAACTCTTTATCTCCTTCAGAAACCGCCTTAAATAAAGCTGTTCTTTCTGCACAGTTACATAAGCCATATGAAGCATTCTCAACATTACATCCACGATATACTTTTCCATCCTGCGTTAATAATGCTGCACCTACTTGAAATTTAGAATATGGTACGTACGCTTGTTTACGCGCTTCGATTGCTTCTTGAATTAATTGTTGACCATTCATATTCCCGCATCCTTCCTGTTCACAGCTGTGAATAGATACACTCTCTTACTAAAGGCCTTTACGGCACCTTCAAAGCTTAAGAAAAGCTTTGGAATGCAACTATACCACATACGGTAAAAAGATAATAGCACCAATTATAACGGCTATGATCGCAAACAATAAAACAGCTCCCGCTGCGACATCCTTTGCGACTTTCGCAAACGGATGTATATCGGTAGTCGCTAAATCTACTGTTTTTTCCACAGCCGTATTTACCATCTCTAAACTCATTACAATTCCCATTACAATAAGTAATACCATCCATTCTACTTTTGTAATATGGAAATAAAAGCCGCAGCATATAACAACAACTGCGGCTAAATAATGAATTTTCATATTTCGTTCATGACGAAGACAAAAGAATATACCGACTATAGCATACCCAAAACTATCTATAAGTTTTCCTTTTTTCATCGTCCTAATCCAAATGCTTCTAAAATTTCTTTTTGTCTTCCGAACATTTCTTTTTCATCCTCTTCTGTCATGTGGTCATAACCAAGTAAATGTAAAAAGCCATGTAACGCTAAAAAGCCAAGTTCACGATCAAAAGAGTGCCCATACTCTTCAGCTTGTTCTTTCGCTCTCGGAATAGAAATAATAAGATCGCCTAACATACGCGGCATCTCTACACCTACAATTTCCATTTCTCCTTCTCCCATTTCTTCCATAGCAAAAGAAATGACATCAGTAGGCTGATCCTTATCTCGGTAATCACGATTAATCTCGCGAATGCGTTCGTTATCTACAAATGTTACTGATAACTCTGCACCATCCTCTATTTTTTCCATTTGAGCTGCTTTTCCTAATATCTCACGAATTAAATTCACATACTCTTCTTTCACTTCTTCTGTTTCATCAATGAAATCAATTAATAAACTCATTCTTTCTCCTTATCTTCCGGTGGTTCCGGATATGTAATACGCGAATGGAAAATACCATTTAACGTTTCACATAACGTTTTTCCAACGATTTGTAGTTCCTTAAATGTCAAATCACATTCACTAAATTGCCCATCTTGCAGGCGATCTTTAATAATACTTTGTACTAAATTATTAATTTGATCTGGCGTTGGGTGATTCATAGAACGTACCGCTGCCTCAACACTATCCGCAATACCAACGATTGCCGATTCTTTAGAAGTTGCTTTTGATCCCGGATAACGGAACATCTCTTCTGTATATTTTTCTTTATCTTCTTTAATCGCCTTATAATAAAAATATTTCAGGAGCGTTGTACCATGGTGTTGTCCAGCAATATCGATAATTTCTTGCGGAATATGGTATTCTTCGAGCATCTTTACTCCATCGGTTACATGAGCAATGATAATATCTTTACTCGTCACAGGATCTAATTTATCATGCGGATTTTCAATTCCCATCTGGTTTTCAATAAAGAATTGTGGTTGTACTGTTTTCCCTACATCATGATAGTACGCCCCTACACGCGCTAATACACCATTTGCTCCAACTGCTTCACAAGCCGCCTCAGAAAGATTCGCTACCATTACACTATGGTGATATGTCCCTGGCGCTTCTAATAAAATTCTACGCAACAGCGGATGATTCGGACTTGATAATTCCATAAGCTTCATACTTGATACAATTCCAAGTCCACTTTCTAAATATGGTAATATCCCCATAGCCAAAACGGATGAGATAATTCCTGAAAGGGAAGCCATTAATAATTGGGTACCAATTTCAAGAGGCGAAAAATTCCCATTACGTAATAATAATAACGCCGCCAAGACGACTACATTTAAGATCGAAACGAGTATACCAGCTTGTAAAATCATCGTACGACGATTTTTTTCTCTTAAGAAAATGCTCACTGATAATGAACTTAATAACACATAAATGCCTACACTATAATTTAGTGTACTTGTTACTCCTTCATTAAACATAATACTCCCGCACACAGAAAAAATCATACTTGTTAAAAATACAAATCGATCGCCAATCATTAGTTTTACAAGTATCGTTCCCATCGCAACTGGGACAACATACGCAATTCCTGCATATTCAAGCTTTTGAAACAAACTAATAATTTTCATTAAAACAATCGTGATAGACAAAATTGTAATATACGCTAAAATGTACGGTTTGTCTTCTCTTTTCCGCTGTAAAAATACTTCAAACTGTTTATGCATAAAGTATAGTAACACACCAATGAGCACCGCTAATCCAACATAAGGCTGAAAACTATTTCCTTTTTCTAATAAACCGACTAATTTCAACTGATTATACATATCACTTGAAATTGTTTCACCTTCTCTAACAATAACTTGTCCTTGAAGAATATAAACAGGTGGAACTAAATCTTCTTCTGCTTTCTTCTTCTCTTTCGTTACAGCCGGATCATAGAAATAATTTGCTGTAATCGCATATGATCCTAGCGCATTCACAGCTTCTTTCAATCCGCTATTCACATTCAGGCTTTTCATTTCATTAACAAATCGCTCTTTCGCCGCCATTTCTTCGGACATTTTAATATTTCCACCCATGATAACGCTAACAGACGTTAAAGCCGCATTCTTTGCTAATTCTAATTGATCCGGTTCTGCATTAATAAAGTATAATAAATTCTCATCCGATAATTCCTTCGTTAAATTGGATGGCAACTTCTTCTTCAACTTTTCTAATTTATTCGCATCGGTCATCTTTTTTTGCTCTTCAGGTCCAGCAGCTTTCATCTCCTGAATTACTTCATTCACCTTAGCAAAAACATCATTTACAATATCTACTCTATTTTGTTTATATTCACTTCTATATGTATATTGATCCCCGACTTTTTGAGCGGCCTCTTGTTTTTTTCTTTCCGTTATAACCTTATCTTCAATTTTAATAGGAGAATGAATTGTTTTTTTCGCAATAGAATACATATCAACATCTAATTGCTCTGGTTTCACATTATTCATAAGTGCAAAAAACAGCACCGCCCCTAATAAAACGTAAGAAATCCAACTTAGTTTTTTCGAATGTTGCAAATTACGAAACCACTTAGAAATTTCTTGAGATCTTAACATGATTTCAATACCTTCTCCTCTCTAGAAATAAAGTGAAACTATTTATAGCTTTCATTTCTTCTAGCCAACGATACTTTTAGGTAACATTTTTATACACCAGTACCTATAGTTTATTTCTCTTATCTTTTATGATAGTAAAAAATATGCCGTTCGCCAACCTTAATACAAAAAGAAATGATCCTGACAAATAGGATCATTCCATTTTATCATATGCCTCAATAATACGTTGTACCAGTGGATGCCTTACAACGTCCGTTTGTTCTAACGTAATGAATGAAAGACCTGATACACCAGATAAAATGTTAGCGGCTAGCGTAAGCCCTGATTTTACCCCTTTTGGTAAGTCTACTTGTGAAGGGTCCCCCGTAATAACCATTTTAGAACTAAAACCTAATCTAGTTAAAAACATTTTTATTTGTGCACCCGTTGTATTTTGCGCTTCATCTAAAATAACAAATGAATCATCGAGCGTACGTCCTCTCATATAAGCAAGAGGCGCGATTTCAATTACACCTCTCTCCATCATACGCTGCGTATATTCTTGTCCAAGAATATCGTGCAGAGCATCATACAATGGACGTAAGTACGGATCTACCTTCTCTTTCAAATCACCTGGTAAAAACCCTAAACTTTCTCCAGCTTCTACAGCCGGTCTCGTTAAAATGATTTTCTTTACATACCCTTGCTTTAAAGCTCTTACAGCCATTACTACAGCTAAGTACGTTTTCCCAGTCCCGGCAGGTCCTATTCCAAATACAATATCATTTTTCTTCATTGCATGAATATATCTTCTTTGTCCCATCGTTTTTACACGAATGGATTTACCTTTTGCCGTTTTAAAGATTTCTTCTTCATATAACTCTTCAAATTGAGCAATTTTCCCTTGTTGTGCGAGCTGAATTGCATACGCAACATCTCTTTCTGTAATTGACACACCTTTTCGAATAACAACAAGTAGTTGTTGTAAGATTTTTTCTACGAGTGTCACAGTTTCAACTGCTCCAGATGCATGAACAGTTTCACCTCTAGTTACAATTGATACATTCAGTTCCCGTTCAATTACTTTCAAATGAGCATCATTGACTCCAAAAAGAGCGATTGCTTCGTTAGTATTTTCCAATTGTTGGTTCATTTCTACTAATTGTTCTGCCATTACTCAGTCTCCTTGAATATCGGATTCGGATATTGGTTGTGGCTCTGCAATATTTTCAATCACAGTATAATGCAAAGTGACTTTTAGTTGATCCGCCTCAACCTCTTTACTCAAAATCTTATCACTTACAATCATAGCATGTTCATCCAATTTTTTCTTTAGTTCTTTTTCAGCCATTTCTTTCGCTACTTTCATTGCCTGTTTTTCTGTATATTCTCGGTTCGCCTCTTCCTCTTCTCGCACTACATCTTTTTCATATGCAATCGGCAGTGTAAAACCAAATAATTTCACATCATGTTTTACACTTTCCGTACGAGAACGTTTATACTTATCATGCTGAAATCCCCATATTTTTATTTTTGTACTCCCAAATGTAAGGTAATGCTCATTATACGTATTACCAGTATATACTTGAAATTGCGTCTTGAGTGGTACATTCACCTCAGATGTGTACCACGTTTCTCCATATACAATACCTTTCGCCGAAACAATGGTTGGACTCTCCTCATTACCGTATATCCCTGATACGAGAAGCTGCCCTTTTTCTACATGATCATTTTTTAAAACGACTGGTTTTCCAACTTCAACAAATGTTTTTGTAACAATCGCTTCTTTTTTTGCCACTAAATTTTGCGGCCTTTGTTCTTTTTCTTTTTTCGGCTCATTTTTTTCAACAATTTTAAAATGGTACGTCGTTCCCCTTACTTCTAGTCCTGCCCAAGTAATCGCATTAATATTGTCCGTCAAATGACGTTGTACATCTTCTACACTAGGCATTTGGAATTGTAATTTTCCTTTTTTAATACCCATTTTGTCCAATTCTTTCATCAATATATATTCTGTTTCAGGTTTCGCTCCCGTAATTTCAATTTTCCAAACCATATTCGATAATGCAATCATGCCAAAGAAGAAAATTAAAAAACCAATTAAGAATCCACTATTTTTAATTAAGCGCTTATTCCAAAATGGAAAACCGTAACGCCCAATAAAATATAGTTTACACTCATTTTTTCTATAAATCGGCTTTATTTTTTTCACATCTCGTAATAGCATACAAAAGACTAACGTTTCATCGGCGATTTTCTTAACGTCCCAAACTAATAATTTTCTACGCACACATTCGTTAACAAACCGCTCCGCTCCTCTACCTTCAATTCGTACCTTTACATATCCAAGCCACTTTATAAACCATTTATTTTTCATCTACTACCTTCACTACCTTTCCAAAAGTAGACACACTACTTTTCACTTTAATTAGCAAAATAGCTCGTACGAAAATGAAATAAAGAGTTTTATTTTCCATAAATAGCGGGATAAAGTGAGACTTTAATCAGCCCTCACCAATTGGACTTTAACGGACAGCCCGACCCCCACCTAACTTCTTTGCTTTCGCTGAATTTTGAGGCGGGGGCTTATTGCCCATTAAAGCGGGATAAACTTAAATAGTAGGGGCAAATCATTAGAATAAAGAAGAAAAACTTCACATACGGAAGTTTCCCTTACTTCTCTTTCTGTTCGTCTTCTAAAAACGTCACTTGCTCAATTATCCCTTCAAGCAAAAGTTCTTCCGGAAGGATTGTTTTAATAACAAAGGACTGCCCCTTAATTAATAACTGACCATGCTTTAACAACAATCTTACTTCTTTATCTGAAAACACTAATAAACCTCGATGATTTTCTATATAGATATGCACTTGCCCAACAAGCGTGATCCGAGGTAGATCCATTAGCACATCCACTGGTAGGTCTATTTGCTTCGTTAACCAATTCTTCATTTGTTCTAATTTTTTCATCCCAAAAGACCCCCTCTCATCCCATATGTATGAAAAAAGAGCTTGTAATATCACGTCCAAACTGAAAAAAGCATAAAAAAACGTCTCATACGAAATGAGACGTTTTTTTATGCTAATAGCTGGATAACCAGCTTATTCACAAGCGATCCATCTGTTTTACCTTTTACTTTCGGCATAACAGCAGTCATCACCTTACCCATATCTGCTTTAGACGTCGCACCAACTTCAGAAATAACTTGCTTGATTATATCAACTAGCTCTTCTTCCGTTAATTGCTCCGGCAAATATGCGCTTAAAATCTGAATTTCACTTTGCAGTTTATTAACAAGGTCTTCACGACCAGCTTTTTTAAATTCAAGGAGGGAGTCCTTATGCTGTTTTACTTCACGAGCTAAAACTGTTAGTTCCTCTTCTTCAGTAAGAGTATGCTGTAGTTTAATACCTTCATTTTGTAAAGCAGCCTTAACCATACGAATGACGGTTAATTTTTCTTTTTGTTTATTCTTCATCGCTTGTTTCATATCATCGTTTAAACGACCGAGAAGACTCATAACTTACACCCTCTCTTAGAATTTACGCTTTCTTGCCGCTTCAGATTTCTTCTTACGTTTTACACTTGGTTTTTCATAAAACTCGCGCTTTCTTGCTTCAGCAAGTGTACCAGTTTTAGAAACCGATCTTTTAAAACGGCGAAGTGCATCCTCCAAAGACTCGTTTTTACGAACGACTGTTTTTGACATTCTCTTTCCCTCCCTCCGAAACATCACACTTACATACTAACTCCAGCATGCAAAAAGAAACACTTCTTCAGCATGTCTTTTACGATTATAATACATTTTATCACTTCAGGTCAACTATTTGGCAGAATAAAAGAAGAATAGATGCTCTTCCTTTTTCAAAAACTATGCAGATAGCTGTTATCCTTTCCCCTGAAGGCAACTATATTTTTATCATTACACCTTTTTTCATGCAGGAACGTACGAAACAACTACTCATTTCATACATTTTCAGTACTTAACTTCTCCACTAAAAAAGAAAGCATGCAAATCGTTTCCGTTTGCATGCTTTTTTATCCCGATTGGTCCGGGCTAATAATGAGCGGGGAATGAATCCCACGCTCATTAAAGTTTCACTTTATGCGCTTGCTGATTCCTTTTTCACATCATCTTCAAGGACACGAACAAATTGCGCTTCGTTATATGGATAACCAGCTTTTGTGATTTTTACTTTCACTAGTTTACCGATTAATTCTTCTGATCCTTCAAATACAATTTTCAAGTAGTTATCTGTATAACCCACATATAGGCCTTCACGGTCGCCCTCTTTAAATTGTTCTTCTGGAATAATTTCAAGTACTTCTCCTTCAAACTGTGATGCATACTCTTTCGCTAATTGATTAGATAGTTCAATTAAACGGTGAACACGATCATTCTTCACATCTTCAGGAACTTGATCTTCCATACGCGCTGCAGGTGTTCCTGTACGTTTTGAGTACGGGAATACGTGCAACTCAGAGAAGCGATTCTCTTTAATGAAATTGTATGTTTCCATGAATTCTTCTTCTGTTTCACCTGGGAAACCAACGATTACGTCTGATGTAATCGCAAGACCTGGTAACGCTTCTTTCAAACGATCTAAGCGCTCTTGGAAAAATTCCATCGTATATTTACGACGCATACGCTTTAATACAGTATTAGATCCAGATTGCAACGGAATGTGTAAGTGACGTACGACTACTTCAGACTTATCTAACACTTCAATTACCTCATCTGAAATCTGACTCGCTTCAATAGAAGAAATACGAAGACGTTTTAATCCGTCTACTTCCGCTTCCATATCACGAAGTAATCCAGCTAAGTTATAATCTTTAATATCTTCACCGTATCCACCTGTATGAATACCTGTTAATACGATTTCCTTATAGCCTGCATCTACTAATTGCTGCGCTTGTTTAATAACTTCTTTCCCATCGCGAGAGCGCATTAAACCACGCGCCCAAGGAATAATACAGAATGTACAGAAGTTATTACAACCTTCTTGTATTTTTAAAGATGCACGTGTACGGTCCGTGAAGTAAGGTACATCAAGTTCTTCATATACACGTGTTTTCATAATGTTACGCACAGCATTAATTGGCTGACGCTCTTTACGGAATTCTTCGATGTATCCTAACATTTTTTCACGATCTTGTGTACCAACTACAATATCTACACCTGGAATCGCCATAATTTCCGCTGGAGATGTTTGTGCATAACATCCTGTTACACAAATAACCGCATCTGGGTTTTGACGAACAGCACGTCTAATAACTTGACGACTTTTCTTATCCCCCGTATTCGTTACTGTACATGTATTAATAACATATACATCAGCTTTTTTTTCATATTCAGTTCTTTCATATCCACCTTGTTTAAACAATTGCCAAATGGCTTCTGTTTCATAGTGGTTTACTTTACAACCTAACGTATGGAACGCAACAGTTGACATTGATCATCACCCCATCAATTCAAAATGATACGAAGCAGCACTTAACGCATATAACGGCGCCGTTTCTGTTCTTAAAATTCTTGGTCCTAAACTACATGGTACAAATTTATGTTCACGAAGCGCTGTAATCTCTTCCTCAGCCAAACCGCCTTCTGGGCCAAATACAATCAATAACTTTTGACCTGGTTTCATCATCGTTAAAGCTTTCGCAAAATTAGATTTCTCGCCTTGTTTCGCTTCCTCTTCGTAAGCAACAAGGCAAACATCATACTCATGACTCATTGACAGCAATTGTTTAAACGATGCTGGGGCGTGTACTTCTGGAATTTCACTTCTATGTGATTGTTCCGCAGCTTCTTTCACAATTTTTCTTAAACGTTCAACTTTTTTATCCGCTTTTTTCGCATCCCATTTTACGATAGAGCGAGATGCTTGAAATGGTAAGAATGCAGCTGCCCCAAGCTCAGTTCCTTTTTGAAAAATTAACTCTAGCTTGTCTCCTTTCGGCAGTCCACTTGCAATCGTCACGAAAACAGGAAGTTCACTTGACGCCTCTACCCATTCTACAATAGCCGTATGAATAAATTCACTGGTAATTTCATCAATTGAACATACGGCTGTTTTTCCGTTTACACAGCAATAAATGTGATCACCAGCTGACATACGCATCACTCTTGCGATATGATGTACGTCATCACCTACAATGCGAATACTTGTCTCATTTACATATTTCTCTTCTACAAAATAACGTTGCATATAATCACCTTAGTAGAGTTTCGTTCCTTTCGTAAGTCAAAACTTACGAAAAGAACGAAACGTTATCATTTTTCATATAACAAACGGCAAGTCCCTCACCTTATAGTGAGAGACTCCCCCTTTTCATTATAGACTAAAATCTATATTACGCATTTCGTGCAATAATTGCTACCCAATCTTCCATTCGCAACACTTCTTCAATCGTAAATCCAGCTTTTTCTAGCGCTTCAGAAATTACTTTTTCCTTCGCAGCAATAATGCCCGATGTAATAAATAATCCGCCTGACTTCACAACTCTCGCTGCATCTTCAGGGAATAAAAGAATAATTTCTGCTAATAAGTTAGCTACGATTAAATCAACAGGACCTTCAATACCTTCTAAAAGACTATTTTGTCCAACAGATACGATATCATCTGTTTTATTTAAACGTACATTCATTTCTGCACTTTCAACTGCAACTGGATCTAAATCATATGCTTGAACAGAAGACGCACCTAATTTTGCTGCTGCAATACTCAGTACACCAGAACCTGTTCCTACATCAATGATTGTATCACCTGGCTGTACTGTTTTTTCTAAAGCGCGGATACACATCGTTGTTGTTGGATGAGTTCCCGTTCCAAATGCCATACCTGGATCTAATTCAATAATTTTTTCTTCCGGAGAAGATGGTGTATATTCTTCCCACGTCGGCACAATTGTGAATGTATCAGAAATTTGTACTGGATGGTAATATTTTTTCCAAGCAGTAGCCCAATCTTCTTCATTGACCTCGTTAACGGTAATATTTCCAGTACCAATTTCGATGTCGTAAGATGGAAGAGCATCAATAGATGATTTTACACTTGCAATTGTTTCATGTAAAGAATCCGTTTGTGGGAAATAGGCTTTTATTAACACACCTTCCGCCGGGTACTCATCTGGGTTCAATGCATAAATTTCACCATATTGTTGCTCGCGCTCTTTCGTCAATTCCGCTGGATCCTCAATCGCAACTCCACTAGCACCAGCTTCATGTAAAATATGAGAGACAGCTTCTACTGCTTCTTCTTTTGTATGAATACTAATTTCTGACCATTTCACAATTTACCAACTCCAATTTTTATTTCCATTATTCCCCTTTGAAAGCACGTTTAAGCTTTCCGAATAAACTATCATCCTGCTCTTCTTGTCCTGCAAATTCACGCAATAAATCTTTTTGCTGTGAAGTTAATTTCGTCGGTACAACAACACGTACGACTACATATTGATCTCCTTGACCGTATCCACGTACGTTCGGGGCACCCTTTCCTTTTAGGCGGAATTCTGTTCCTGTTTGTGTTCCTGCTGGAATTTTCAGCTTCACTTTACCATGAACAGTAGGAACTTCTACTTCATCACCAAGTGCCATTTGCGCAAATGTTAATGGCATTTCGCAAATAATGTGATCTCCTTCGCGCTCAAAGAATTCATGATTTCTTACATGAACAACAACATATAAATCTCCTGCTGGGCCGCCATTTACGCCCGCTTCACCTTTTCCAGATACGCGGATTTGTTGACCATTATCAATACCTGCTGGAATTTTAACATTGATTTTTTTACGTTTACGAACTTTACCAGAACCGTGGCATGTCGTACATTTTTCTTTAATGATTTGCCCAGTTCCTGAACAATGACCGCAAGCTTGACGGTTTACGATACGACCAAATGGTGTATTTTGTTCTACACTTACTTGCCCTGATCCTGAGCAATGTTTACATGTTTCTTTTGAAGTTCCTGGTTTTGCCCCGCTACCTTTACAAGTATCACATGGATCTTCTACTGGAATCTCAACATTTAACTCTTTACCAAAAATAGCTTCTTCAAAATCTAAAGTGACTTGATATTGTAAGTCAGCACCTTGGCGCGGAGCATTTGGATCACGACGTCTGCCGCCACCGCCGCCAAAGAATGAACTAAAGATATCTTCAAAACCGAAGCCACCGCCGAAGTCTCCTCCGCCGCCAAAGCCACCGAAGCCTTGATTAGCACCAGCATGACCAAATTGATCATATTGCGCACGCTTTTGATCGTCGCTTAATACTTCGTATGCTTCTTGTACTTCTTTAAACTTTTCAATTGCATTTTCTTCTTTACTTACGTCTGGATGGTATTTTTTAGCCAAACGACGATACGCTTTTTTTATTTCATCTTTTGAAGCACCCTTGCTAAGTCCAAGGACCTCATAATAATCTCGTTTACTCATAAATTTACAACCCCCGAATCTTTCACATAAACGTAATTTTAACACCGAAAGAAAGTGCTTTGCAACAAAGTTTCCTCACTTACAGTATGCAAAGTAAAAAACTTAAGACCCTCACACATTCCTTCTCATTCGTGAAAAAAGCCAAAGCCAAGGCACGCTTGACTTTGACTTTTTGTCATCTTACTTATTATGTTTAAAGTTGAATTACTTGTCTTCTTTTACTTCTTCAAACTCAGCGTCTACTACATTGTCTTTCTTCGCGCCAGCATCTTGTGCTCCTTGTGCACCTTCTGCTTGCCCTGCAGCTGCTTGAGCTTGCTCATATAGTTTAACAGTTAGTTGTTGTACAATTTCTTGTAAAGCGTCTTTTTTCGCACGGATTTCCTCAAGCTCGTTCTTCTCAATCGCAGCTTGTAATGCTTCTTTTGCTTCTGTTGCTTTTGCAACTTCAGCTGCATCTACTTTACCTTCTAAATCTTTTACAACTTTATCTGTTTGGAATACAAGTTGGTCAGCTTCGTTACGAAGTTCAACTTCTTCCTTACGTTTTTGGTCAGCGTCAGCGTTTGCTTCTGCTTCTTTTACCATACGATCTACTTCTTCATCAGAAAGACCTGAAGAAGATTGGATTGTAATAGCTTGTTCTTTGCTTGTTCCTAAATCTTTTGCACGTACGTTAACGATACCGTTCGCATCAATATCGAATGTTACTTCGATTTGTGGAATACCACGTGGTGCTGGTGGGATATCCGTTAATTGGAAACGTCCTAACGTTTTGTTGTCAGCTGACATTGGACGCTCACCTTGTAATACGTGAATGTCTACTGCCGGTTGGTTATCAGCAGCTGTTGAGAATACTTGTGATTTACTCGTTGGAATTGTAGTGTTACGCTCGATTAATTTCGTGAACACACCACCCATAGTTTCAATACCTAAAGAAAGTGGAGTTACATCTAATAATAGTACGCCTTCTACATCACCAGTAAGTACGCCACCTTGAACTGCAGCACCTAATGCTACAACTTCATCCGGATTTACACCTTTATATGGTTCTTTACCAGTTTCACGTTTAATAGCTTCTTGCACAGCCGGGATACGAGTAGAACCACCTACAAGGATAACGCGATCTAATTCACTTGCAGATAGACCAGCATCTTTTAAAGCACGACGAGTTGGTTCTAATGTTCTTTCAACAAGGTTTGCTGAAAGCTCTTCGAATTTCGCTCTTGTTAATGTTAATTCTAAGTGTAATGGACCAGCAGCTCCAGCACTAATGAATGGCAATGAAATTTGTGTTTGTGTTACACCTGAAAGATCTTTTTTCGCTTTTTCAGCTGCATCTTTCAAACGTTGAAGTGCCATTTTATCTTGGCTTAAATCAATGTTATTTTCTTTTTTGAACTCAGCTACTAAGTGATCGATGATAACTTGGTCAAAGTCATCTCCACCAAGACGGTTGTCACCAGCAGTTGAAATAACTTCAAATGTTCCATCTGCTAACTCAAGGATAGATACGTCAAATGTACCGCCACCTAAGTCATATACTAAGATTTTTTGCTCTTCATCTTGTTTTTCTAAACCGTAAGCAAGCGCTGCTGCTGTTGGTTCGTTAATGATACGCTCAACTTCTAAACCAGCGATACGACCAGCATCTTTCGTTGCTTGACGCTCTGCATCGTTGAAGTATGCAGGTACTGTAATAACAGCTTTTGTTACTGTTTCACCTAAATATGCTTCAGCAGAAGCTTTTAAGTTTTGTAAAATGATTGCAGAAATTTCTTGAGGTGTATATTCTTTACCTTCGATTTCTACTTTGTAGTCTGTACCCATATGACGTTTAACAGACATGATTGTATTTGGGTTTGTAATTGCTTGACGCTTTGCTACTTCCCCAACTTGACGTTCTTCATTTTTGAAAGCTACAACAGAAGGTGTTGTACGGTTTCCTTCTGGATTTGGGATAACCTTTGGTTCTCCACCTTCCATAACAGCTACACAAGAGTTTGTTGTACCTAAGTCAATACCGATAATTTTACTCATGGCGAATCCTCCTACTTTTATGTAAATTATTGATTTACTTTTACCATCGATGGGCGAATTACACGGTCTTTTAATTTATAACCTTTTTGGAATTCTTCCACAACCGCATTTGATTCAAATTCGCTGTCTTCTACTTGCATAACAGCTTGGTGTTCATGAGGATCAAACTGTTTACCAACAGCTTCAATCGCTTCTACACCTTCTTTTGTCATCGCTTCTAACAATTGACGATATACCATTTCCATCCCTTGTAATAAGGACTTCATTTGCTCATCAGTTGCTTCCACTTGCATCGCTCTTTCAAAATTATCAAGAGCTGGCAAAATATCTGAAACAAGACTTTGTGCTCTATATTTTTCAGCAGCCTGTTTATCCATTTGAACACGACGCTTATAATTTTCAAAATCAGCCTGTAGACGTAGCATACGGCCTTCCGTTTCCGTCAGTTTCGCTTGCAATTCATCTACTTTTTCTTGTAAAAGAGCAGCCTCACTTTTTTCTTCAACAGTTTCTTCGCTGTCTTCAGATGTTACGGCTTCTTCAACTTGTGCTTCTTTTACTTCTTCTTTCACTTCTTCTACAACTTGTTCGTTACGCTCTTCCACAATTTTCACCTCCTTAAAAGGTATTAGGTATCATGCATAGCATGATTACCTAAGTATAGTTATATATTACACACAGTGATGTATTGCTTATCACTTGAGCGAATGTATTCTTCTTCATTCTTTATTTTTTTAGTCCATCTGTAATTTGCCTTGTAAATAACTGCAACAAACTAATTACACGAGAGTATTGCATTCTCGTTGGACCTAAAATTGCAATTGTTCCAAGTTGTTCTTCTCCAATCGAATATGTTGCAGAAATCAAACTACAATCTTCCATGGCTGTCGCAGAGTTTTCCCTACCAATTTTCACTTGAATACCAACTTGTTTATGACGCAAAATATCATAAAACTCAGCTTCGTTATCAATCATGGTAAGTAAAGATCTAACTTTTTGAATGTCATGAAACTCTGGTTGCGAAAGCATATTTGCCTTCCCTCCAAAGTATATCTTTTCCGATAACGGAACTTGAAATGTACCATCCAATATTTTTATTGCACTATCGTAATTATGAACATACCCACGCAATACCGTAACAATCTCCTTAAAGATTTTATTATGGAGTTCCGACATTGGTACGCCCGATAGCTTTTCATTTAAAATATTAACCATTTTTTCTAAATCTGATAAATCAACAGATTCCGGAACGGTAATCGTTTTGCTTTGTACATGCCCTGTATCCGTTACAATAATAGCGACTGCGGTTTGACGATCAAGCGGAACAATTTGTACGTTTTTAAGTTTATTTGTGCTTAACTTCGGTCCAAGAACAATGGCCGTATAATTTGTAAGCTCTGATAAAATTTGAGCTGATTGTTGTGCAATCTTTTCCGCTTCAAAAATTCTTTCAGCAAATAAATCTTTAATTTGTACAATTTCATCGTTCGGTAAATTTTGCGGCGCTAAAAGATGGTCTACATAAAATCGGTATCCTTTTTCAGAAGGAACACGTCCAGAAGAACTATGCGTTTTCTCAATAAATCCTAGTTCCTCTAAATCAGCCATTTCATTTCGTATAGTAGCTGAACTAAATGTAATTTCATCTTTTTTAGCCAACGTCCTTGACCCAACAGGTTGCGCTGATCCAATAAAGTCATCAATAATTGTTTGTAAAATTAAGAGCTGACGTTCCGTAAGCATCTCATCATCACCTCTGTTAGCACTCTTTGTCTTCGAGTGCTAAATCTATTAATAACTTACCAAAATTGACATTCAATTGTCAACGGAAACGTCACGAAATAATGAAACTTTTTCACGTTAATGGAACATTTAATTAGTCAATCAAAAATGATTGGAATACTTCATTCCCTAATAATTTTCCTTTTCGCGTTAAACGAACATATCCATCGCTCTCTTCAAGCAATCCTTGTTCTTGGTTGTTTTGTAACTGCTTCGCGAAAACTTGATCCATTTCCATATTAAATTTCTTTTGAAACGCTATTTTAGATACACCTTTTGTTTTTCGGAGTCCTAAGAACAACTCTTCTTCCATTTTTTCTTTCTCCGTCACCACGTGAACATCTAAATACGGAAATCCGGTTTCATCGATTTTATTGAAATATTGCTTGAGCGGCCCTACATTTTGGATACGTTCTCCATTTACATAACTATGCGCTCCAGCTCCAAATCCATAATACTCTTCATTATTCCAGTATGTGAGATTATGTCTACTTTCATTATTACCTTTTGAAAAATTACTAATTTCATACTGGGTATAGCCATGTTTCTCCATTTCATCCATTACCATTTCGTACATTTTCGCTTCATGGTCTTCACCTGGAAGTCTTAATTTCCCTTTATTCATTAAGTTATAAAATACTGTTTTCGGTTCCACAATTAATGAATATGCCGAGAAATGTTGTACACCAAGCGTAAAAGCAATGTCTAATGTTTCTTTTACATCTTCTATCGTCTGTCCTGGCAGAGCATAAATAATATCTACATTTATATTTTTAAAGCCTACTTCCTGCGCTTCTCTAATTGCTACAAACGCATCTTCTCTCGTATGCTTACGTCCAATTTTCTCAAGCAATTCATCTCGAAATGTTTGCACCCCAAAACTAATTCGGTTCACTCCACCTTCTAGCAATACATTTAATTTCTCTTTCGGCAAATCACCTGGATTCGCTTCAAATGTTAATTCGCAATTCGGGGCAAACGGACGTAAACGACGATTTATAATATTTAATAATTTCTTTGTCTGTTCCATATTTAATGCTGTTGGAGTGCCCCCGCCAACAAAAATCGTTTTCATACTATCAAACGGTACCTTTTGAACTGTATTTATTATTTCTTTCTCTAAATACTCTAAATATTGATCGACCGGCTGGCGTTCAATAAACACTTTATTAAAATCACAATAGTGACAAATATGCTGACAAAACGGAATATGAATATATGCAGCTTGCACCAAAAATAACTCCTACCTTTCTAAAAAGAAAACCTCCGCGCTCGGGAGGCTTCTTTTACTTCTCTAACGTATTACGAATTTGTTCCATTCGCATTTTTCCCCAATCATACATCATTTCAACGATTGGTAAAAGCGACATGCCTAATTCCGTCATATAATATTCCACTCGCGGTGGAATTTCTGGGTATACTGTTCGATCAACAATCCCATCTTCCATTAACTCTTTTAATTGGTTTGATAAAACTTTATGAGAAATGCTCGGAAATAATCGCTGTAATTCACTAAAACGATGAGGCCCTTCCACACCAAGATGCCACAATATTACAACTTTCCACTTTCCACTAATAATAGAAAGCGTCAATTCCTTTTCACAATTAAAATTGCCATTTTGTATTTTTTCTTGAATATCTTTTCGAATATTTTCGGACATTAACAAACTCCTAACTTTATATGAACTAAAAAGCTCTCTCACTATTGTAAATGAGAGCTACTCAGATGTCTAAAAAGTAATTATACGTAAAAAAGAAGCCGCATAAACGACTTCTTTTTTTCATTCCAACTATTAGTTGTCATCCATTTTCAGTACAGCCATGAATGCTTCTTGCGGTACTTCTACAGAACCAACAGACTTCATACGTTTTTTACCTTCTTTTTGCTTATCAAGAAGTTTACGCTTACGAGAAATGTCACCACCGTAACATTTCGCAAGTACGTTTTTACGCATCGCTTTAATTGTAGAACGCGCTACAACTTTGTTTCCGATCGTCGCTTGAATTGGCACTTCGAACTGCTGTCTTGGAATTAATTCTTTTAATTTTTCTACGATTACTTTACCACGGTCATACGCTGAATCACGGTGTACGATAAATGATAGAGCATCGACTTGCTCAGAATTTAAAAGAATATCCATTTTCACAAGTTTAGATGGCTTGTAACCAATTAACTCATAATCAAATGATGCATATCCTTTCGTATTTGATTTCAACTGATCGAAGAAGTCATATACGATTTCTGATAATGGGATTTCATATGTCAATGTAACACGCGTTTCATCTAAATATTGCATATCAATAAACGTTCCGCGTTTACCTTGGCAAATTTCCATTACAGCTCCAACATAGTCATTCGGAACCATAATTGCTGCTTTAACAAATGGCTCTTCAACACGATCAATTGTCTGTGGATCCGGCATATTAGACGGGTTATCGACAATCATGTCTTCACCATTCGTTAAGAATACTTTATAAATAACACTTGGCGCTGTTGTAATTAAATCAATTTTAAATTCACGTTCAATACGCTCTTGAATGATTTCCATATGAAGAAGTCCTAAGAATCCACAACGGAAACCAAATCCTAGCGCTTGAGATGTTTCTGGCTCAAACTCAAGAGCAGAATCGTTTAATTCTAATTTCTCTAGCGCATCACGTAAGTCGTTGTAACGTGCAGAGTCAATCGGGTACAGACCACAGAATACCATTGGATTTAATTTACGGTAACCAGGTAATGGCTCAGCTGCTGGACGTTTCGCATGTGTAATCGTATCACCAACGCGTGTGTCACCAACATTTTTAATCGATGCCGCTAAGAAACCTACATCACCTACTGTTAACTCATCACGTTGCGTAGTTTTCGGTGTAAACACACCTACTTCTGTTACTTCAAATTCTTTTCCAGTTGCCATCATACGTACTTTATCGCCAACTTTTACCGTTCCATTTACAACACGGATATACGCAATTACACCGCGGTATGGATCATATAAAGAGTCAAAGATCATACATTGTAACGGTTCTTCTGAATCACCTGTTGGTGCTGGCACTTTTTCAACGATTTGTTCTAAAATCTCTTCGATACCAATCCCAGCTTTTGCCGAAGCAAGTACAGCTTCTGATGCATCTAACCCAATTACATCTTCCACCTCTTGGCGTACACGCTCTGGGTCTGCACTTGGTAAATCGATTTTATTAATAACCGGTAAAATTTCTAAATTGTTATCAAGCGCTAAGTATACGTTTGCTAACGTTTGCGCTTCAATACCTTGCGCTGCATCTACTACAAGAATTGCACCTTCACAAGCCGCTAAACTACGAGATACTTCGTACGTAAAGTCGACGTGTCCTGGTGTATCAATTAAGTGAAGAATATATTCTTCGCCGTCTTTTGCTTTATAGTTTAATTGTACTGCGTTTAATTTAATTGTAATACCACGCTCACGCTCTAAATCCATAGAGTCAAGCAACTGAGCTTTCATTTCACGTTGTGTTAACGCGTTTGTTTTCTCTAAAATACGGTCTGCTAACGTTGACTTTCCGTGGTCAATATGAGCAATGATAGAGAAATTACGAATTTTGGACTGTCTTTTTGCTCTTTCTTCTTTGTTCATCTATGTTCTCAACTCCTAATAGTCTCGCCAATATACACTAGCACTGATTATATCAATAGAGCAGCAAAGATTCAATGAAAACTCGTGCTGCTTACAATACAAATCATTCTATTTATATCTTATGCGAACAAACCATAAGAGACAAACCTTTTTCAAATTAAAGAACGGCTGTCTTACAAACCTGTAAAACAACCGTCCTCCGTTTGACTCTTAACTAAAAATCCCTTTTACTTTCCCAACAACTATATCTGTTCCAAACTTTGTTATTTCATAGGCAACGCTTGCTATCGCCATACCCATTCCTTCTACAATATTAAAACTTTTTAAGCTTTCTAATTGTTTTTGTTTTTCAGTAGCGGAAAACGAACCTTCCAAAGTTTCTGATTCAGTGGCCTCACCTTTTGTTCCTGTCATATGAGCGATTTGTTCATACGACATTTGCTGATAACCTTTCATACTTTTCAACCCATGATTTGCAAGTGCCACCCCTGCTATTACCATAAGTAAGCATATAGCCACACTACATATACATAAAAGCGAAAAGCGGCTTACATGATTATCGTCACTTCCCATCAATGTGTATATGCTCCTGTATTATCTTGGTCAATTTGATGATGCAGCGCTGCATTTAAACCACTTGCTATTACATTTGCCATATCCTCTATGAAGGCATCCACTTCTTTCGGAGTCACCATTAAATTATGACCAAGAGGAGATAACACTTCATAAATTAATTTTCTCTTCTCTTCATCTTCCAGTGTACCTACAGCACCTAAAAACATATTCCGGCTCTTTTCATCCGGCATATCCTCTTCTGTTAATTTTTTCTTTTCTCCAAATGTAAAACCAGCCGGCAACAAAGATCGGGAAGGTTTATTTCCTTCTTTCATCTCCCGTCCAAAATGTTTCAAAATAAAATCAATTGTATCGCTTGTAATCGAAACGGCATCCACCACAGTCGGAACACCAATTGCGATAACAGGAATACCTAATGTTTCTTTACTGAGTTCCTTACGTTTATTCCCAACACCCGACCCTGGATGAATTCCTGTATCAGAAATTTGTATCGTACTATTTACCCTTTCAATAGAACGAGCAGCTAATGCATCAATTGCAATGACAAAGTCTGGCTTTGTCTTCTCAATGATTCCATAAATAACATCGCTCGTTTCAATTCCTGTAATCCCCATTACCCCCGGCCGAATTGCACTAACAGGCCTAAACCCTTCTTCTACACTTTCAGGCTGCAATTGAAACAAATGTCTCGTTACCAATACATTTTCTACAACTATCGGTCCAAGCGCATCCGGCGTTACATTCCAATTTCCAAGACCAACAATTAAACAACTCGCTTCTTTCGTAACGCCAACCTCTTCTAAGAAATAAGAAAATTCTTTTGCAAAAATACGCTCTACTTTTTGTTGCAGCTCCGTATCTTGTTGACGTATACCTTGTACTTCAAGCGTTAAATAATTTCCAGGTTTTTTACCCATCGAGTCAGAGGCAGCTTCATCAATTGTAACTTTTGTAATGGTAATACCTTCTTCTTCCCTCTCTTTTACAATAACGCCTTGTATCCCTTTTTGCTCTTCTTGACGCTCTTGCAGCATTTGATGCGCCTCTACAGCAAGATCCGTTCTAACACTATATTTACTTAAATCTAATGGTTCTTTCATCGTATCTCCTCCGTCATTCATAGTAAATATCGTTAGATTTCCCAAAGTTATATAAGGTCATTCTTTCCTTTACGTGAAATTTCATAGATATACTATTGCAATTCTCTTCACCGTTTGATAGAATATCACTTGTTCTATGTTAAGAATCGAGTCATTCGATTGCACCAGGGAGGTGAAAAGTATGGCAAACATCAAATCTGCTATCAAACGCGCTAAACTTAGCGAAGAGCGTCGTGCACATAACGCTTCTATCAAGTCTGACATGCGTTCTGCTGTTAAAACTGTAGAAGCTTTAGTTACTAATAACGATCTTGAAAATGCTAAAGAAGCTTTCAAAACTGCTTCTAAAAAACTTGACAAAGCAGCTCGTAAAGGTCTTATCCACCAAAACGCTGCAGCTCGTCAAAAATCTCGCTTAGCGAAACAAGTAAACGCGTAAGGCGTTTAAAAAACGATCCATTCGGATCGTTTTTTTATATACAAAAAAGTTCACGCTCTTAGCACGTGAACTTTTTTTGTTTCATCACATATGATTTAACCGCATTAAGAAAAACTCGAGCACAAGTTTTTTATCCATTTTTCCCGTTTTCATACTATAATCAGCTTCCGCTAATTCCATTATCACTTTTTTTAATTCTTCAAAAGAGAAAAACTTCGTTTGATTCATCGCTAATTTTACACGATATGGATGCACACCAATATGAGACGCGATTTGATTTTGGCCGTAACCACGCTGCTGTAACTCTTTCACTTGATGCAGTAAACGAAATTGACTTACTAATAACGCAAGTAATTTAATAGGTTCCTCCTGCTGCGTAAATAATCCATCCAAAATTTGCATTGCACCCGCGATATCTTTTTTTACCACTTTTTCTGTCAAAGCAAACACATTTTGTTCAACTGATTTTGGCACAAGCTCTGCAACGAGTTTCGGTGTAATGTCTCCGCCCATACCGACATATAACGTTAACTTGTCCATTTCCTTCGCCAACATCGTTACATTACTTCCCACAAGCTCTAACAACAAACTAACAGCCGCATGATCAATATGCACATGCACTTCATCTGCCCGAGCAACAATCCACTTCTGAACATCCTGCACTTGCATTGCATTCGCTTCTACTACATCCGCTGTTTTCTTTAATAGTTTTGTAATTTTTTTTCGTTCATCCAGCTTTTCGTAAGGCGCAACAAAAACAAGAATAGAAAAGGGAGAAGGTTCCCCGATATATTCTTCTAAAATTTTTATATTTTGTTCTAACTTTTCTTTTTGTGAAGTTAAAAAGAGTGGTGATTTTATTAATAACACTTTACGTTCTCCGAAAAAAGGAAGTGTACGTGCATCCTCAACCACATCTTCTAAATATGCTTCTTCTAAATCATATGTAACAACATTAAACTCGCGATCTTCCTCTTCAAGCGCTTCTGTTGTAATAAGCTTTATCGTTTCATTTATAAAAAACGCTTCCGTTCCATACAGTAAATATAACGGAGCAAACTGCTTCTTTTTAATCTTTTTATGTATATCACTCATACTTTTTCCTACTCCCTAACTTGGCAATATATATTTATACTAATGCCCTAGCTTTTGTTTTACAAGTACAAAGGAACAGGCAATATAACCCGTCCCTTTATTTATATTAAACGCCACGCAATAAGCCCCGGGTTTCTTATTGGTGTGCGGTAATCACCTTCCCTTTATTATTCGCAATAAAAATTCGAGTATAAGTGCCAACTGTTAACATGCTTGGAAACAAAAATTCACATTACTTCATGATCTAAAAGTAGTAAAAACGCTCTATTTCTCCTCACATGGAAATTGTAGATTTTTTTCTGACAATATTTTATACTAAAGTGGAATGTTGGGGAGGGATTCTAAATGAATGATTTTGAACAAAACGTTCAAAGTAAACGCAATGACGCTATTGATTCAGGGGTAGGATTTATCGTCTCATTTGGTTTTTTCGCAACACTTTTCATCATTGCAACTGTTATTAAATTTATCGGTTCTTAAAGACTGCTGCTTACTGGCAGTCTTTTTTATCTATTATGTGTTTCATCATATGTGATTTTGCTGCGAAAGGTTCCGTTTTCCCCTTTAAAAACATAGGAAATAGCCCCTTGCTTATCCGTACGCCATATTTCAATCCCCCTCTTCTCAAAACGCTCTATAACGTCCTTATGAGGGTGCCCATACCTATTACGCTCACCGGCAGAAATAACCGCTATATTAGGCTGTACGACGCTCAGAAAAGTTGTTGTAGATGACGTATTACTCCCATGATGAGCAACCTTTAAAACATCCACTCGCAACTCTGGATACGTAGCTACTAAAAACTTCTCACCTTCTTCTTCTAAATCACCTGTAAACAACCACCTTAGTCCTCCTAATTTTGCCAACATTACAATTGAAGCGTTATTTTCACTGCTCTCCTTCCCTGTTGGCGCTAATACGAAAAATTCCGCTCCATTTATGCTCCAACTTTCTCCTTCTCTCACTTCTCTTATTTTCACTTCCTTTTCTAAAGCCTGTTTCTTTACTATTTTTTCTAATTCCGCATCTCCATGCGTTATAATTAATTTATCGATCTTTTTAATACCTTCCTTTTGTAAATAAGGAATCAAAATATCATTTCCGACAGAAAATTCATGCTTTTTACGTTGCCATTCTTCCTTGTTTGGACGAATTGTTCCACCAGTATCAATAAGGTAAATCTCTTGATCATACGGGAGGCGAATTAATATTGCATCTCCCTGTCCAACATCGAGAAAGGTAACACTCCCACTTTCTCGAAAATACGGATATACATAATGGCATGTACTAATAAAAAGAAATACACCCGCAGATATAAACAGAATCCCCTTCGTCATTCGCCTTTCCCAAACCATCAATATACTAATAATACTCACGCAATATAGGGCTACAAGAAGTATAGGTGTTTGTCCGAAATTAAGACGGGTAAATGGTAAGTTTTCGCAATAACTTAAAAAATCATTAGAAAGATTCAAACCTATTGATAATACATTCCCAAGCCTTTTTGCAAGAAAAGGAATGATCGGTATACATATCAAAATAACAATACTGCACGGCAATACAACGAGAGATAAAAACGGAACGTATAGGATATTTAAGAAAATACTATATGGAGAAAAATAACCGAAGTGATATAACAAAATCGGAGTACTAACGAGCTGTGAAATGAAAGAAATATAAATAGAATTTCGAATTACTCCATTACCACTCTCTAGTAAAAGCGGGGCAGATAAAAGTAAAGCAAAACTACCGACGAAAGAAAACTGAAAACCAATATTAAACACGAGATATGGATCAAATATAAGCATACATATAGCTGTTATACTTAAAGCATCTAAGCTAGATAAACGAATAGAACACATAAAAGCAATTAACATGAAAACTCCTGTTATAGAAGCTCTTATAACAGATAGTGACGCTCCTGCTAAAATCATATATAGCGGAATGCAGAAGATAAGACATACTGTTGCTACCTCCCTTGTCACACCGCTTCTTAGCAAAATAAAATACACGATTACCATTAACAATACGATATGCGATCCTGAAATCGCCAACAAATGCACGAGACCGAATTGTTGATATTGCTCTTCAACTTCAAATGTCATTTGTTGTCTATCACCAAATACTAATGCATTCATAAAAGCACCTGATTGTTCTGGAAACATTTCTGTAACTTCTGAGATTGCTTGTTGCCTCAAAAGAAGAATCCATTGCACGAGTGATAACGATGTTTTATGGCATTCAGAAATATATGTAGCGTCCAATATGAAATGAATATTTTGCTTATATAAATAATCACGATAATTAAACCCATGGAAATTCCGAGCTATTTGTGGTTCTTTCCTCTCACCTTCGAATACACATGATACTCCTGCATGTAATTGTCGCATCTGTTTCTTTTCCAAGGCTGATTTCATTTTGTAACTTAACTGCACTATATTTTTATTCTGATCTTCAATTTGAAACGAAAGGCGATCTCCATTAATAAGAGGTGTATTATGTATCATCCCTCTTGTAGCTTCGTAGGACTCTCCCAGAGGCTTGTTTTGCCCTTGAACATACGTGGTGTACATAGCGCCACTTAAACACGCTATCATACAATAAAAGAAGGTTTTACGCGAAGTACGATACAAACAAAAGAAAACATTTAAAACGAGACAACAAATTAGCCATACAACTGAAGAGGAGAAGGCAATTGCAATCCCAATTATAAATGAGATTGCAACATAGCCCCATTGTCCTTGCAACTCATACTCACTCCTTATAGCATCATTTTTGCTTTCGTGAATACATGCTGTAATTCTTCCATTGATAAGTTCTCTTTTTCTAAAGATGCAAATAGTTCTTTTAACTCCATATGACGCTTTTGATCCTCTAATGCTGCAATATCGTATTCTAGCGGAACGTGTTTCACTGTTACATTCGCTTTTTCAAATAACTCTACGGCATACGGATGATTTTTATAATCCTGTGCATAATAAACTGCTGTAATACCACTTTGAATAATCGCCTTACAACATTGTAAACAAGGAAAATGCGTAACATAAATTTCCGCTTCCTCCGTTTTCACGCCAAATTTTGCACACTGTAATAAAGCATTCATTTCTGCATGAATTGTACGAACACAATGATTATCAATAACGTAGCATCCATCATCTATACAATGTACGCCACCTTTAATTGAACCATTATATCCACCAGCAATAATTCGTTTATCACGAACAATTGTCGCTCCTACTGCAAGCCTTGTACATGTACTACGTAAAGATAACAAATGGCTTTGCGTCATAAAATATTGATCCCATGAAATTCGTTCCATATTCTTCACCTACTTTTTTGTCTACTTGTAGTGTAGCGAATGAAGAAAAACTTCGTCAATCTTTTACGGAATAATAATTTGATCTTTTATTTTCTCCAAAGACTTCACACCAATCCCATCAATCTCTAACAAATCTTCTATTTTTTGAAACGGACCATGTTCCTCTCGATATTTCAAAATACTTTCTGCTTTCCGAGAACCAATACCTGTAATTTTTTCAAGTTGTTCTTTAGAAGCTGCATTTATTTGAACTTTTCCCTCTCCCTTTGAAACAGCAGCTACCTCTTGCACTTGTTCGTTTTTATTCGGTACATAAAGAAGCATTTGGTCTTGTACCATTTGCGCTAAATTTACCTTCATCCTATCTGCCTCAGGCAAAAAACCACCTGCTTTTTCAATGGCATCCTTGACCCGGTCCCCTTCTTTCATTTCATACACCCCCTCTTTAACAACAGCCCCTTTCATATCAATTACAATTATTTTTTTCTGCTGCTTTGTATCCGATATTTTCGGTTTACTTTTCTTCTCTATATCTTTCGCTTGAACATCCGTTGCAATAGCTGATCGCTCTGTATGCTCGTTCGTTTTCCAGAAAAGAAGAAAAAGCACAGTTCCAATAATAGCTGCTAATCCTAACCATTTCTTTGGAAAATCCCACATCATTTTTCACCTCTAATCATAAATTTATAACATCATTCATATTGTTTAGGAGAAAGCTGTTACGAAGGAGGGATGAAACATTGAACATAGGAATTATAGGGACAGGAAACATGGGGAATATACTAATCGATGCATTTTTAGAAACCCGTGCTACCAAACCTTCGTGCCTTACGATCATTAATCGAACGCCCGCCAAAGCATATCATATAAAGGAAAAATACCCTTCTGTTCATATAGCCAAAACTATTGATGAGGTAATCGAACGATCACATCTTATTTTTATTTGTGTAAAGCCGATAGATATATACCCAATCTTACAAAAATACGCCGAACATTTTTCTGATGAAAAGTGCTTAGTTTCTATCACAAGTCCAATATCTCCATCACAATTAGAGACACTTGTACCTTGCCATGTTGCTCGTATTATTCCGAGCATTACAAACCGCGCCCTATCCGGCGCATCACTATTTACATTTGGAAGTAACTGCTCTGAAGAATGGCAACAAAAACTATTTCGCTTATTCAAAAACATTTCTACTCCCCTTGTAATAGAAGAAGATATAACGCGCGTTTCATCTGATATAGCAAGCTGCGGCCCTGCATTCTTTAGTTATTTATTACAATGTTTCATTAATGCTGCTGTAGATAAAACAAATATTACACATGAAGAAGCCACTACTTTAGTAAGTGAAATGGTCGTTGGAATGGGGAAACTACTCGAAAAAGGAATTTTCACATTGCCTACTTTACAAGAAAAAGTATGTGTGAAAGGCGGCGTTACAGGAGAAGGTATTCAGGTTTTAGAAGAACATGTTGGAGATATGTTTCATAAATTAATCGAGCGGACACACGAGAAATTTGATGAAGATTTAAAATGCGTTGATCAGCAATTCAATAAACACACATAATAAATACGTCATCGTCATTCCAAATCCTTTTTATAAATACTTAATTTTTCACATTACATTTTTACTTAAACTAGCATCTTCACAATTCACGTATGTCATTTTCTTATTATCCTAGAACTAAAATTACAGCTTCTTCACAAAACAAAAGCAACCTTCTCGGTTGCTTTTGTTTTATCCGTTTTTCTTCGCCATGAAGAAAATGCGCTCTGTTTGTTCTGTAACTTCAAGTCGCTCAAAGTCACCAGTTACACGAAGCACTGTAAAACCAGCTTCTTCAAGCCATTTCGTTAACTCTTCAACCGGATATGCACGTTGTACGTGACATTCGTCAAAACGATGGTACACATCTTCTTCTGGGTCTTGAACAAAGAATGTTAAATCATGTTCTACACTATTTGAATCTTCACCAGGGAAGCAATTCCAAATAAGAGATATTTCTTCTCCATTCACTGTGTATGTTTCATTTTGAAATACATGATGTATTTTATATAAAGAATGTACATCAAATAAAAACAAACCATCTTGACGTAAATGATGAAACACTCTTCGGAATGTTTCTTGCACTCCATCTTCTTGCAATACATAGTTTAATGAATCACAAAAGATCGTTACACAGTCAAACTCACCTGGAACATCAAGCTCCCGCATATCTTGTTGGTAAAAAGGAATAAAATATCCTGCCTCGCCTAGTTTTTGCTGTGCGACTGCTAACATTTCTTCCGAAAGATCGACACCGATTACATCGTAACCCTTTTGTATAAGCGGAAGCGTTACATTACCAGTACCGCATGCTACATCAAGAATCTTTGCCTCTTTCATATCCGCTTGCTGCAAGCTTTCCTCTGTGAATTCCACCCATTTATCATAAGGGACATCATTCATTAGTTCATCGTACAGCAACGCAAATTGCTCGTAGTTCATTGGCCTAACTCTTCTGTAATATCTTCACGTGGCACATCGCCCCATAGACGCTCTAAATTATAGTGATTACGCTCATCTTTATGGAATACATGAGCAACTACATCTCCAAGGTCAACTAATACCCAGCGAGCTTCGTCAAAACCTTCCATACGTTGTACGTCGATTTGGAACTCGTGTGCTTTCGCTTTAATTTCACGTGCAATTGCTTGCACTTGCTTATCTGAGTTACCGTGACAAATAATGAAATAATCTGCGATTGGTGAAATACCTTGCATATTTAGGACAACCATATCTTCTGCTCTCTTATCATCAGCTGCTTTTGCTGCTAATACTAATAAATCTTTATCTTTCATTTACTCATTTCCTCCTTGATAACTGCATTGTATGTTTGGAATGTTAATGGATAAATCGTTTGATCTTTTTCCATTAAAAATTGAATTGTTCTCTTTAACGCAAATAATAAAGCTTGATCTATATCCGTATATGCGAGTTTACGAGCTTCCTCCACCCCTGGAAACTTTCGCCCAGGCTCAATATAATCAGCTACATAAATTACTTTATCTAACATCGTCATTTTCTCATGACCACTTGTATGATATGTAATAGCTTGCAGGATTTCAGGATCTGTAATACCTACTTCTTTTTCTACTAAGTATGCCCCAACAGGTGCATGCCATAACTCTTTGTTATAACAAAGTAAATCTTTCGGCAAACCTTCACTTTTAATGATCTCTTCCATCTCTGAAATCGCTCTACACTTCGCATAATCATGGAATATAGCTGCAACTTCAGCCTTTTTTTCATCCACACCGTATAATTTAGCGAGTTCAATTGCCGTCTCCATTACACCAATTGTGTGTATATAACGTTTTTCATGCATTTGTTGTTTCACAATATGAAGTGCTTCCTCACGATTCATACAACCCATTCCTCTCGATATATACCTGTACTTTTTCAGGAAGTAAATATTTGCATGTTTTCTTCTCTTTATATCTCTCACGTAATAAAGATGAAGAAACTGCAAACTCCGGAATTTCCACAGTGGTGATAGGATAAGGTGTATGCAATGTATAACCCGGTCTTGCAACCCCAACAAACGTTACAAGATCAAGTAACGCTTCAATGTTATACCACTTCGGTAAATACTCAACCATATCTCCACCAATAATAAAGTGAAACTGCACATCCGGATGCTTCTTCGTTAATTGTAGCATAGTGTCATACGTATAAGATGGGCCCTTCCTGCTTAGCTCTTCTAAACAAATAGAAAAATGTTCCTCTTCCTCAGTCGCAAGTTCTAACATTTGTAAGCGACTTTCTACACTTGTAATATTCCGCCCTTGTTTATGCGGCGGAATTTGGTTCGGTAAGAACCATACTTCTTCTAAATTCAAAGCATGATATACTTCATTTGCAATGAGCAAATGTCCATAATGTGGCGGATCAAATGTACCGCCAATGATGCCAATTTTCCTCAAAAGAAACGCCCCTTCCTTTTACGTACAGCAACTCTCTTCATTCCTAACAGAAGAGAGTTGCTATTAATAAAAGTTCAATTGGTTTCGTTCTCTACATCATTACGCATCAACGATAAAAATAGCGCATGCTAATCTTTTTATCGAGGAAGCTTAATTTGTTTATTTTCTCTTGACTCTTTGTATAAAACGATTGTGCTTCCAATTACTTGAACGATTTCCGCACGTGCACCTTTTGCAAGTTCTTCCGCAACTTCACGGCGATCGAATTCACAGTTTTGTAGCACACTTACTTTAAATAGCTCACGAGCTTCTAAAGTATCTGCGATTTGTTTAATCATATTTTCATTTACTCCGCCTTTTCCTACTTGAAAAATTGGTGTTAAATGGTGTGCCTGTGCACGTAAAAATCTTTTTTGTTTTCCTGTTAACATATATGTTAGCCTCCAAGCTTTCTTATAACTAATTGTTTCATTCGTTCGATATTTGGCGTGCGCCCTGTCCACATTTCAAATGCAAGCGCTCCTTGATAAACAAACATATCAATACCATTTTGAATCATTGCACCTTGCTCTTTCGCCTCACATAAAATTTTAGTTTCAAATGGATTATAAATTATATCTGATACAATCGTTCCCTTTTTCAACGAAGAAATTTGTAACGGCGTATGTTCGACACGTGGATGCATACCTATTGTTGTCGTCTGAATGATAATATCATAATTCTCTTGTTCTTCTGTTGCTTTCTCTAACGATAAAGCAGCAGAATGAACAGTAGCCGTACATGCAGTAATAAGTTCTTTCGCCTTATCTACTGTACGATTCGCTACATCAATCTCTTTCACACCTACATCAGCAAGTGAAAAATAAATAGCTCGACTAGCACCACCTGCGCCAAGCAATAAAATACGTTTCTCTTGAAGTGGTTCACTACTAATGGACTGCAATGCTCGGACAAAACCAATTCCATCTGTATTGTAGCCAATCAATTTCCCATCCTTATGAACCACCGTATTTACTGCACCAATTTGTTTTGCTAGCGGGTCAATCTCATCCAAATAATCCATAATCGCAACTTTGTGCGGAGTTGTTACATTAAATCCTGAAATACCTAACGCTTTTAAACCTCTTACTGCTTCCCCTAGCACTTCCTCTTTAACAAGAAAGGCATGATAATGGGCATCCATATTCAAGTGTTCAAATGCATCGTTATGCATAACGGGTGATAATGAATGTCCAATTGGATTTCCGATTACACCATATAATTGTTTCATAAATCCCTCTCCATATTAAATTAAAGATTTACGCAATGAAACACTTACTCCTTTTGGTACGTGTGCAACAATTTTTGCTCCCGGTTCGTTCACAGTAACCCATCCTAATCCAGAGAATACAACATCCGTTTTTGGTTCACGAATATTAAACTCGTATTTCACTAGCTCTGGCATATTTTCTAATTCTTCTGGTGTTGGCGGGCTTAGTAAATCCCCTGCATGATTTTTATACAATTCATCTGCTTTCTCAAGCTTTGTACGATGGATTGTTAAACGATTTGAGAAGTGACAAGTAAATGCGCGACGACCGCCACTTACGTAATCAAAACGTGCCAATCCGCTAAAGAACAATGTTTGTTCTTCATTTAATTGGAATACCATTGGCTTAATTTCTTTTGTTGGTGTAATAAGCTTTAAGCTTTGTTTTCCAACATAATGAGCCATTTGATGGTGGTTAATAATACCTGGCGTATCATATAAAGAAGATTCTTCGTCTAACGGGATATCAATTAAATCAAGCGTTGTTCCTGGGAAATGAGATGTTGTAATTACATTTTCAGTCTCATCACTAAATTCTTTAATCATACGATTAATGAATGTTGATTTCCCTACATTTGTACATCCAACAACGTAAACATCTTTTCCGCCGCGGTAATACTCAATCGCATCTGCCAGCTCAGCAATCCCTTGTCCCTTCGCTGCACTAATTAAAAAGACATCTTCTGGCTTTAATCCTAGCTGCTTTGCACTATAGCGCATCCAATGCTTTACTTTATCATGTTTTACTGACTTAGGAATTAAATCAGCTTTATTCCCAACAAGTAATACTTTATTATTTCCCACGAAACGATGTAAGCCAGGTAACCAGCTACCATTAAAGTCGAAAATATCTACAATTTTAACTACTAACGCATCCGATTTTCCAATACCGTTTAGAATACGTAGGAAATCATCATCTGTTAATGAGACATCTTGAATTTCGTTATAATGTTTCAATCGGAAACAGCGTTGACAAATTACTTGTTCTTTTTCTAAAGATGAGGCAGGAGCATATCCCACTTCATTTTTATCTTCTGTTTGAATTTCTACACCGCAACCAATACATTTAATTGTTTCAGTCAAACTTTATTCCTCCCAGTTAATTAAACCTTTTTTCTTCATGTTTCTCATAATTCTTCGTTCAATTTTTCGATTAAAGCGCGTTACTAATCCGTCTGTTTGTGCTACTGGTACAACTAAAATTGTATGCAGTCCAACTCGGTTTCCACCTAGCACATCTGTCAGTAACTGATCCCCAATTACTACAACTTCATCTGGTTGCAACTGCATCTCTCGTATCGCACGCTTAAACGCACGAACAAATGGCTTACGCGCACTATGAATAAATGGAATGCCTAATGGATCAGCAAAATCTTTCACTCGTTGCTCATTATTATTTGAAACGACCGTTACTTGAATGCCTTGCTCTTTCATTTTCAAAAACCATTCTTCAAGTTGTGGCGTTGCATTTGGACGATCCCATTCAATTAAAGTGTTATCTAAATCAGTAATAACACCTTTAATTCCACGTTTCTTCAAATCTTCTGGTTGAACATGATATACATTTTTCACATATTCATTTGGTAAAAATAGTTTCAATTTCTTTCACCTCTTTGAGGAGTTTTCATAAAAATTTTTCGACAACATATTTCGATATATGGCCTGTGGATAAAATTGTACACATTTTCCACATTAATATTTCAGTTAATTTGGAATTTGCTAACAATCTATACACATTTTATCCACCTAGGTATGTGGATAACCACTCGTTTGTGACTGTCATATTTTTTTGGTACATTAAATGCAACAACGAATCAATCCTTATATTATTAGGAGGTGACTCACCTTGAAAACAAAACATATGGAACAGTTATCTACTGAGTTACTCACTGAGTCTTATTATAAAGCAAAAGAACTAAAATTAAATCCCGACTTCATTTTACTTATAAAACAAGAAATTATTAGACGCTCATTAGAGGACAAGCTTGTTAAATCGTCTTGATTACATATAAAGTGGAATTTTAATTAACTAACTTGTAAAAAGAGCCATCCTGCGATGGCTCTCGAATAAACAAGTACTCCCATCTAGGGAATTTCATCATTACGCATCTTTGTCCATAAATCTTGCTTACAGTTATAAAATCTTTTTTACTTATGAGCCAATCGAGTAGCAATTTTTTCACCAAGGCGAAGCTCTTGCCCACTCTTCAATTCTTGCACTACTTCTATCATATCTTTTTCAAACAATAACACAACTGTTGAACCGAATGTAAAGTATGCCATTTCTTCACCTTTTTGAACAGTGTCTCTTTCATGCAGCAGCTCAATACTATTTACAAACATAGCTCCTACTTTTACAAGCGCCATATGTTCACCGTCACTATTCACTTCTGTAACGGAGCGATAGTTTTTTGACAATGGTTCTTTCCCGTATTCCATACCAGCTGCATTTACCGGATATGATTTTCTACCGAGTACAAATCTTTCAGTCACAGAACCAGAAAGCGGACTATGAATACGATGATAATGACTTGGGCTTAAATAAATAACCATATATGTACCACCTGCATATCGCTGTGCACGTTCTTCATTACCTAGCATATCCACAATCGAATAACGCTTGCCTTTAATATCAAATGTTTTTGTGTCCTCAATAGGACCGTGATCAGCAAAAACACCATCAACAGGACTAACGATACTCGATGCATCTGTATCAATACTACGCTTTCCTTCTTTTAGCTTACGTGTAAATAATTCATGCAATGTTCTATATTCCTTCAAACCCTTTTCCATCTCATCTTGATTAATTTGAAATACTTTCGCATACGATGGAATAATGATAGAGCTCAAACGAGATTGTGCAAATTTACGTAATATATAAGAAGTAAAACGACCATTTGTAAGTTCGATCATAAGTCGATATAATGTACGTCGCAAATTGCGGAACCTCCTAATCAGTCTATAACTTTAGCTTCCCCTTCTTTTCCTTCTATATCATATGTAAAATTAGTTCTTATTCCCACATATCATATAGAACCGCCATATTATACATGCAGAAAACTAAGTACGGTATTATTCTTAAATTGTTTAGCACCTTCTAATATTACAGATAGAATCCGTCATTTTCAACAGTGAACATGGATTTCTTCTGAACACAACTCTTTTTCTTTCCTTATTTCCAAAAAGAAAAGCAGCCCATTTTAAAATACGGCTGCTTGTAATGTACATTATTCTTTTGCTTTTTTCTCTTTCTCTGCTCTTACAAATTCATGGAACATTTTCATTAAAGCGCGCTTTTCAATTCTTGATACGTAGCTTCTGGAAATACCAAGTGCCTTCGCAATCTCTCGTTGCGTTTTCTCCTTATCAAGCCCCAGTCCAAAACGCTTCACGATTACTTCTTTCTCTCGTTCGTCTAAAATATCGATATACTCTTTAATCTTTTCTAACTCCATACTAAGCTGGATCATATCAATTACATCTTCAGACTCTGATTTTAATATATCAATAAGCGATATTTCATTCCCCTCTTTATCTTGCCCAATTGGATCATGAAGTGAAACGTCCTTTTTCGTTTTCTTTAATACACGTAAATGCATCAAAATTTCATTTTCAATACAGCGTGCTGCGTACGTCGCAAGTTTTGTACCTTTTCCTGCCGAATAGCTCTCGATTGCTTTAATGAGCCCGATTGTACCAATTGAAATTAAATCTTCTGCATCTTCCCCTGTATTTTCAAATTTTTTAACGATATGAGCTACAAGCCGTAAATTATGTTCAATTAACAGATTCCTCGCTTGAGCATCACCTTGCTCCATTAACTCTAAGTACTTTCTCTCATCGTCTGATGATAATGGCTGCGGAAACGCATTGTTCTTCACATAAGAAACAAAAACAAACACTTCTCGAACCATATATCCAATTGCGGCGAATAGACTCAAACCTTTCACCTCCGCCAAAATAGTGGTCTTTACTAAGTGTATGTGGGCATGAGGTTGTTTGTGTCTGTACAGTTTATTTATAAAACTCACCACTTCCAACATTTAAAATATTTTATTGTTATATTATAATTATATAAAATTGTTATTTATATATGAATATGCTATTAAAGGGGACACTATTCATGCTCACATTAGATCGATTATTAAATGTAACAATTTATTTAGGGGTATTTTTACTTTTCATTTCATTCATTACTTTTGTTATTAAGAGAGGGCCTGATTTATTATTTTTTCAATTTGGAATTTCCTTGTTTTTTGGAGCTCAAATTATAATCGGAATGAAATTTTTTCATAACTATGGTTTCTCCTTTCACTCAAAATTAGAACTACTTATCTTTATTTTCTATGTAATTGGATTTATTACATGTATACTATCGTTCTTTCACTTTCAAAATCCCTATCGAATTTTTTTATTAATTTGTAGTTTTTTATTTTTAACTGGATCCAATTATTACTTTAAAGAAACATTAAAGTTTAGTAAAAAAACTCTAAAGCAACATAAAACTTTTTTAAGTACACAAGAAGAAGACTCTTTCCCAAAAGAAGTCCGTAAATTTTCAGAGGATTACAACAACATAATAAGGAATGATTTTTATGAAATACCGATGATTCCTACTGAATTACAGATTACAAGCAAAAAAGATTCTTCCCATAGTACATCTTTCTTAGTTGAACTTCATAATATGGAGGATAAAATTACTGATGACTCTGTACAATTAACTCCATCAGACCGTTTTTATATACTGTTAAATACACAAAAAACAAAAATATCAAAAATAGTATATGAAGGGCGAGATTTTTTCACATTAACAGTCACACTAAAGGCTCTTAATTTACAGCAGGAACCAGAAATTCATAATATGTTTTTAGAAATAGATAAACGTAGAGCAATGAATCTTCTTGATTTCGAAATTAAAGCCCATTCTAAAGAATGGAAAGTAACATTTAAAAGTGATAGTTCTCCTTCCAACCTTCCTATCACATTTACATTTGAAAAACGAACAGGCAAATTATAAAAATAAAAAGAGTTATTTTCTTTGAAAAATAACTCTTTTTATTTTACTTGCTCCAAATTTTCTCACCAGTATGCGCATCAATATAACGAACTTCTCGACTACCGTCGAAGAATTCTTTATAATTTTCACACGTTGTTTGTTTATACAGCAATTGATATACCGTTTCCTCTACATCATGATCTATAGACCATTCTAATTTAACTCGGATAGCATCTCTGTATATTTCTAACGCTTCTTCTTTCGTTACTTTTGGTGTTGTTTCGTATGTAAGTAATTTTTTTATAAGGTTGCTAGACTCTCCAGAGTAGTGCATCACAGCACCATTTTCCGCATTGATGTTAATCATAAATTGGTTATACTCTGCCGGAATATCATTTATATATATAGAAAAAATAAATCTTTCAATCCCATCTTCAGCTTCTTCACGTTCCTCCCAAAGACGCAGATATTGTGTGATATCTGGAATAACTTGTTCCAAAAATTGAAGTGCTTTTTGTAAACATTCCTCTCTAGATAGTATTTGCTTTACTTCTTTATCATCTGTCAATTTTATAAAACCAGTTAATTCATTGGTTAATTTATCAATTGTAACGCTAACTAAATTATTATATTTCAGCATCGGTAAATGCTTTTTAAAGAATTCATTCATTAAATATGGATTCTTTTCTTCTTTCTGTTTTTGTAATTCCTCCTTCAAAACAAATTTCATCCTTATTTCATTATCATTTTCCGTCTCATCTACTTTTGCAAAATTTTCTTTATCCCAGTCAAATAATTCGAATATGTCATCTTGCCGGCTACCTTTTTCTAATTTTTCAACAACTACTGTTGGCGGTAATTTATAATGTTCTGGCCCATATAAATCTTTACCTGTACTTGCATCAATACATGCATGACTAGGCTCTGGTTCATATACAAGATGGTACCCTTTTACTTCTTCTCCATTTTCATACTCACATGAGGAGTGTGTTAAATCTACAAATGCAAGTCTCATATCTTGTCTAGCCTTCAAATTTTCTAAGACGACGTTCTCCTCAACAATATCACTTGGCCATAACGGTTTTTTCTCGATAGCTTTTTGTCCATTATAATGAAAATGCATCACATCACCTAATGGATGTACTTGCACAACACACCCCGTATTCGGCAATGGATAGCCATTCACTTCTTGCATATAATTTACTTCTTTCCAACCGCGCCAATCATCCTTAACAGTTACATATGTATAAAATTCATATCCTTCTTTTGTATATTTTTTTAAGAATGTATTTGCAACCTCTCTTGCTTTATTCTCTTCTATCGCTTCCTTACCGCTCGAAAAAGCTTTTTCATCCTCTATCCTAAAGTCAATTAAATTACCAGTATGTCTATTCAACGTAATCTGTATCGTTCTCTCCCCATCCCCTTTATGTTCCCACCATAATAGATGATATGGGTCATCCACACCTTCTTGATCATCTACAACAAGCCTATAATCATCTGGAATGTCCATAATATGAGCCACTTGCTCTTTTCTTTCTTTATCTTTTTGATTCATCATACCGCTCCCTTTATTACAATTTAAGGTAATTATAACAAACAAAAGAAATATAAAGTGAAACTATAATCAGCCCTCACCAATCGGGATTTTACGGGCAGTAAGACCCCCACCTACCTTCTTTGCTTTCGCTGAATTTTGAGATAAAGGCCTTACTGCCCGGCAAATAGCGGGATAAACGAAAAAAGACTAGAGATATCTCTAGTCTTCTACTTCGTTTCACGATGTAACGTTACTCGCTTTAATCGTGGACAATATTTTTTTAGTTCGATGCGCTCTGGATTGTTTCGTTTATTTTTTTTAGAAATATAATTACGATCACCGCACTCTGTACAAGCTAGTGTAATATTTACACGCATATGTAATTCTCCTTTCTTTTAAAGATCGCAAACTAAATCGTAATGATTACGATTTATATATTATATAACTTCATTCTATTTGTCAATTGCAAAAAAAGACAAAAAGCTGAAACAATTAGTTCATACGAAATTCACACGAATCTATTACTATAGAAACTGTACATAGTGAACTTATTAACAATCACGTTTATTTATATAAAATTTTATTTGAAAGGAGTTGAAAATATGAAAACTAAATATCGTTTTATGATCTCATCATTTGCTGCTTGCGCCTACATGATTTGGTGTTTAGTATAATAACAACCTCACTTGTAAATAGGAAAAGGTGTGTATATAAATGGAATATAATCAATCAACAGTTAACTACTGGAAAGCTTTTGTACTACCATATACATTTGCTTTAGAAGAGTTAAAAACTAAATTTGAAATTATGAACCGGGAAGCCCAATTTTTAGAGGATTACAACCCGTTTGAACATATAAAAACAAGATTAAAACAACCTGAAAGTATTATTAAAAAACTTGAGCGTAAAAATTTATTACCGACAGTTGAAAATGCGCAAACGCATTTACAAGACATCATCGGCATTCGTATTACATGTTGCTTCGTAGAAGATATCTATCATTTAAAAAATGTCATTCAAAAGCGTGAAGATATGGAAATCATAGAAGTAAAAGATTATATCGCTAACCCAAAACAAAATGGCTATAAAAGTTTACACATGATTATCAAATACCCTTTATCACTAAATTCTGGTACAAAAGAAGTCTTTGCAGAAATTCAATTACGTACGCTTGCAATGGACTTTTGGGCAAGTTTAGAACATAAACTTTATTATAAATATGAGGGGAAAATACCTGAGTATTTAAAAGATGAACTACATGATGCAGCAATGAAAGCTGAAGATCTCGATAATAAAATGGCAACCATTCGCCAAGATATTGATGATATCGAAGCATGCTCAGATCAAATTATGTTACCACTATAAAAAAAGGTTCTCGCCAATGAGAACCTTTTTTGCGCTATTTACGGAAAGTTTCACTTTATTTCTTCTCTATCGTGCGAACCTCTTCAATTTTCCAGCCATCCTCTTCTTTTCCAAGTGCATACTGTACTTTCTTCTGAATAGTGACCTCTCCTTCTATTTCCTTTTCTTTTGTTTCAACAACAACATATCCTGCTTTACTAGCTTTTATGTCTATATGTTCCAATTCAATTTTTTTATTTCCCTTTTGAAAAGCTGCTTCTTTTTGCGTTTTTAAGTCTTCAGCACTAGGCATGTTCTTTGAAAATAACTCCATATGTTCAGTAAGATTTTTTTCATTTGTCGTCCGTACAAATTTCTCTATCACACCTTGAATCGTTTTCTCTTCTTCTTTCGTTATTTGTACCTTTCCTTCAGCTTTTGTAGTAGTAGCTTTTTGTTCTATCTGATTCTCTTTGGATTGACATCCAACTAGCAATAATACACCTATTAGAAAGGATAATATCCCTATGAAAAAAGCTCTCATCTTCCCATCTCCTAAAAAGAAAAGTGAGGCATTTCGCCTCACTTTCGTTTCTAATTAGCGTCTTCCTTTATTCGGGTCGCCACCGCCAACAATATCAAAGACACGTTTAGCGATATTTGTATTCTCTTGAACGCCAGAGAACAAGTATTTACCAGGGCCAAATGCATATACGTTTACATCTTCTCCTGTATGTCCACCTGTTGTCCATCCTGTAACCGAACGCTTATTGAAAATATCTTCAATCGCATTATCAATCTTTGTTACATCTTTTGAAGGAGCAATATCATTTACCGCTTTAATTTCTTCAGGTGTTAATTGTAAATCAATATATTTTTTCAATGTTTCTTCTACATTCGCACCGTTTGCAATCTCATTTGCCATAAAGTCTGGTGTGCGTTTTGCAGCTTTAATTGGATCTACTTTAAAGTTATACTCACCATTTGCACCTAAAGATAATCCACCAGTAGCGTGGTCTGCCGTTGCAACGACTAACGTATTTTTATCTTTTTTCGCAAACTCAATCGCTGCTTTAAATGCTTTTTCAAAGTCTTCCATTTCACTCATTGCGCCAACGATATCATTATCATGTCCTGCCCAGTCAATTTGACTTCCTTCAACCATTAAGAAGAAACCTTTTTTATTTTTGTTCAAACGCTCAATTGCTGCATTTGTCATTTCTTCTAATGAAGGTGTTTTATCAGTGCGATCAATCATTTTATCTAAACCGCCTGGTGCAAATAAACCAAGGATTTGATCATTTTTATCATTTAACAATTGATCTCGATCTGTTACGTAGCTATAACCAGATTTCTTAAACTCTTCTGTAAGATTGCGATCTTTTCTAACAAAGTTTTTTACGCCGCCGCCAAGCATAACATCTACTTTATGCTTCCCTTTAATTTTCTCATCAAAATAATCATTTGCAATTGCGTCCATATTTTTACGACTAATGTCATGCGCACCGAAAGCAGCTGGTGTTGCATGTGTAATTTCAGAAGTAGCAACTAATCCTGTCGATTTCCCTTTTTCCTTCGCTTGTTCAAGAACAGTTTTTACTTCTGCTTTATCGTTATCAACTGCAATTGCCGCATTATATGTTTTAATTCCTGCTGACATAGCTGTTGCTGCAGATGCAGAGTCTGTGATATTTTCATGTTCATCTTCCGGATATGTTTTTTGTGTTCCTACAAGATGTTTATCAAACTCTGTAGATTCCATCTCAAAAGTTTTTGGATTATCTTTCATATAACGGTGAGCCGTCATATATGAAGGGCCCATACCATCCCCAATTAATACAATGACATTTTTAATCTTTGCATTGCTTCCGCTCTCATCTGCACTCACTTCACTAGAACGTGTAAAATTCCATGTTGCTACCGAAGTAACTGCTAACGACGCCACAACTGCAAATGGCCATGCTTTTTTCACAAACTTTTTCACTGTCTTGTCCCCCTAATTAGGTTATTCATTTCCCACTATCAAATTTAATAGAAGACTGTTAAGAGAAAATTAGTTATATGTAAATTTTTTGTTAACTTATGTAAATATCAGTTATAATTTGTATAACTTTGTCTTTTCATATCAACCATCTTCTCCTTTACAATCAAAATATAAACAAGTTGGATTTCATTTAACGTAAATCTCTTATTTAACATTTTCAATCTACTTTTATGAAAATTAATAGAAACGTGGTGAACATGTATGAAAATAATAAAGCTAGATGAAACTTTTATTTTTGATTTACTCGACCTTTGCAAATCTATTGGATGGTTACAAAATAAAGCATTTATGAAAAAACAATTCGAAATGTACCTTTCTCTCGGTACACTTGTCGGTTATATGCATGAAAATAAACTGATTGCAGCTGGAGGCGCATTTCCTTTTAAAGATAGGTTTTCTACTATTGGTATGTTAATCGTCCATCCTCATTTTCAAGGCCGAGGCATCGGGCGTATTTTGCTTAATCACTGCTTAGAACACACTCTTACAAAACAACCAATTGCACTTATTGCAACAAAAGCTGGCGAGCCTCTTTATACATCATGCGGATTTCAAACAATAACGACGATTCATCGTTTTGAAAAACAAACTACTAAGACACATATCCCTCCTACAAAACAAGTAAAAGAAAAAGATCTTATATCTCTTATTTCTCTCGATCAAATTACAACTGGTGCCGATCGTTCTTTACTTTATTCATTACTATTACCAAGAACCAGTCACTCTTTTAAAATTGAGAGACATAACTGTATAGAAGCTTTTTCCTTATGCATACAAAAAGATAGTATATTATGTATCAATCCACTTATCGCCAAAAGAGAAGAAGATGCTATTCAATTACTACAAAACATATGTGAATGTTGGAATGGCACAGTAAGAATTGATGTCCCACATTCACAATTTTCATTTCGCAAATTTCTTCAAATAGAAAATTTCCAAGAAACGCTCCTTTCACCTCTTATGATAAAAAATGGTAGCGAACTTCCTGGAAATCGTAATATGCTATTTGCTATGATAGATACAGCGTTATGTTAGAAAGGAGACACCTAATTGAAGCGATTTAGCTATTTTATGGTAGGTTGTCTTACTCTTACACTATTAGTAGGATGTAGTGCAGCAGAAAAGCCAGTAGAACAAGTAAAACAAGTTAAAAATACACTTACAGCAAAACTAGCTACCGAGGAAAAAATGGTAGAAATAGATGGTCAAACCATTTACTTCAAAAAGATTGGTAATGAAAAACCACCTTTACTTATGATCCATGGATTTGGAGGATCGTCAGATGGTTTTCAAAAGATTTACTCAGACTTAGCAAAAGATCATACAATTATTTCTGTAGATGCTTTAGGATTCGGGCGCTCATCTAAGCCGATGGATTTTTATTATTCTTTCCCGACTCATGCAAATTTGTATTATAAATTAATGAAAAAACTAGGTTACGATTCGTTTGCAATATTGGGCCACTCAATGGGCGGAGAAATTTCTCTTAATTTAACATATTTATATCCAGAATCCGTTACACACCTTATTTTAACTGATGCTACGGGCGGTCCTCATACACTCGTTAATAAACAAGGATCACCAAGACCACAGTTGTCGACTGATTTAAATACCGTTTCTGCCATTGCAGATTATGATGAGAGCAAAGTGAGATTTAAACGTAATGATGAAGAGCATTACAATAAAATGAAATTATGGCCTAGACGTCTTCAAATTAATGCAAATGAAATAAAACAACCAACCTTAATTATATGGGGAAGAAATGATAGTAGCGTTTCTTGGAAAGAGGGCGAAACGTACCATCAATTTTTAAAAAATAGTACTTTCCATATTATCGAAAAAGGTTATCACGCACCATTTCGTCAGGAACCACAGGAGTTTGTAGGGTATGTAAAAGAATTCTTTGACAAAAACCCTATAATAAATGAAAAATAAGCGGGTATCTCATTTTGAGATACCCGCTTTCATATATTAAGCAGCTTGCTTTTGGCGTTTTTGAGTTTTTGAACCTAATACTTTCGGAATAACGAAACCATCTATTCCAAATTTACCAGCATTCATACCAGAAACTAGAACGAACATTGATAGAATAACCATTTCAGGATTCACACCAATTGACCCACTAAACATATAGGAAAAGTTCATTACAAGACCGAAAAAGACCGCTGTTTTTGTTAAACAGCCTACAATTAAACCAATTCCGACTAAAATTTCTCCCCACGTTACAAGTGTATTAAATAGATCAACGTTTGGAATTGCGAAATCTTGTAAAAATGATGCCCACCAAGATTGAACAGCCGGTTGTGCTCCTTTAGATTTTTCAATTGCACCTTGTAAATAACCAGTTGCATCGAATCCTTTTCCTTGTAGTTTACCGATTCCAGCCATTAACCATGTGTAACCAAGATACACTCGAATTACCGCTAACACAAAAGAAACTGCTTTGTTTTCTCTTAAAAATTGAATAACCATATCTTCCTCCTAAAGTTGTAATTAAGTTAGTTACAGATAATATAATAACATTAGTTACTTATTTTTCAAACGTTAATTATGAATAATTCGTGACATGTGTATGAAACATTAAAAACTAACGTTTATATAGTAACTTTTATTACCTGTAAAAACTTGAACATATCATACCATAAGTGATAATGGTTTTCATTGAAGAAAATGTAAAAAAAATGTGAGTTAAATGTGAAACACGTTTATTCGAATATAGAATAAACGTGTTTCACACTACTTATATAATTGAAATGTATGTGTCTCTTTATCAATTAACCGTGCTTCTTCAAAAGCCTCTCCTAACGTTTTTTCATGGTTAATAAGCCCGTAAAATAAGCGTATTGTAAACATAAGTGCTGCATTCCCATCTACATAATCTATTGATCCAATATAAGATTTTGCGCCACTACGTAAGAAAGATTCTGCTAATTTTCGCTCCCCTAACGTACAACCACTATTTACAATATTTACATTATGCAATTTTGCATATTTATAAATTTCTGCTGAACCAAAGTATCCCCGCGGTTCATCTTGTTCATATATATCTTCACCTAACTCTTCCATGACAAATTTTCCTTCCTCACCATGAAAGCAAAAGACAACATAATCGATATCATTATATAAACCCTTTCCAGAAAGAATATCGATGAACTCTTTCGGCCTACCAATCCAGTACGTTATAACTTTCGCCCCAAAATACTCAAGTGATGCTCGGATTGATTGCGCCTCTAAATCCGAATTAAAACCAACTACTAGTGCAACATTCAACATACACCCTCCATCCTATAATTAGATTTCACCAATTAGACTTTTAAAGGATACATCCATTTCATATATACCCGTTTCTTGCAAAAAATCAGCTCTAGTTAAAACGACCTTCTGTAAATATTGCCTATATGCTGTAATTGTCCCGTCGTGAGATACAATACAAACTCTTTCCGCACCTAGCTCATAACAAAAAAGAAGAAATTCATCTACTATTTGCTGAAAGCTATGTTCTGAAATAGTATTTATACCTTCCTTCCATAACTGCTGATTTGTGTTTTTCTCTATCGAAAAATGTGGAAATGAATTTGTTATTATTCCCTGATCTACTATGTGATCACATGGTAATGTTTTCGCTCCTTCTCGATAAGGAAAAATACGCGGGGATACATATGGATGGACAATTTTTTGACAAGCTACCTTCTCACTCCATATCGCCGCCGTTTGCAAAGTTCTAAGTGTAGGGCTAGCGATTAATATATCCGTTTCTTGCAAGGGTACATTGCATTGAAGTAATTTAGCTTGATTCCTTCCCTCATCTGTTAATGATGGATTCAACCTTTGTAAACTTGCTGGCAAATCTTTTGTATGTTCTCCTTCACCGTGCCGAACAAAGACGAGTTTCATGCCCATCCTCCTCTCACTATGAAATTCTCTCACATATTTCTTCCCTATTTGATCCTTTATTCCTGCTATAAGAAAAAGCAATATGTAAAAAAGATTTGACATAATAAATTAGGAAATATTACAATTGTATATGTAAAATACTTTTTACAGGAGAAAGGGGAATCATACATATGAAATGGATAACCATCTTAATTGGCATGATTATATGGGGATATATAAACGGATTTTTTAGCAGCGATAAAACTGCTAATCCTTGGATTACAGATGATGAACGGGAAACAAAAATTAAACAGAAAGCAATTATTGCAAGCTGGTCCGGTGTTTTTATGTTTTGTACCATTAACCTCTTAAACAAATGGTTAGGTGTAGAAACAAACAATACATCACCTTACTTACCATCTTCTATCGCAACTATTTTAAAAGAAAATGTAGAGTTACAAATTTTATTTATGCTATTTATTACGTATGGCTTATTTTACATATACTACCGAAGAAAACTAAGCGCTTAACTTTTTATCTCATGATTGTCCTCCTAAATGGTTATAGTAATTAGGACGAAATGAAAGGAGCGATAGAAAAATGAGTAACTCGAATGATTTTTTAGATACGCTGCATGAAAAACAAGCAAAAGATGAACAAAATAGAAAACGTCAGGGAAACGGAAACCCAGCGAAAAAAAAGCCAAATAAAACGCATAAATAACCAATAAAAAAATGTGCCTAAAATTATCTTTTAGGCACATTTTTTATTCTTCTTTTACCGAGATGACATTTCCCCAATTCCATTTCTCATAATACCACTCTGGTACATCTATATTTTCAATCCACTTCACTTCATGCTTTCCATCTCTATGAGCAAGCCATACATCTGCTTTCTTACGGTCTGAACGTATCCATATTAATTGATTGCTCTTCTTCATAAAGATTGGATGATAATCACCCTGCTTATGAGGTGGCTTTGTGATTCGATGCTGTACATTGCTTGTACTATCAACCTCATATAAAGATGGTAGTGGCCTTTTTTCTGGCAATGTTTCAAATCCTCCCTCTTTTGCTCGAGAGACGATAATTATGTTATCGTTCTTCCATGTAAAATCCCAATCAACATATCCTTGCGGCGTAAATGTGTTCTGCTGAAGTGCTGGCAGTTCTTTTACTTTTAAATGTTTATTCTCTAACGCAACTCTCCCACTTCCTTCAATATAGGCCAATATATTGTTGGCTGGCGCCCATTTGAACCATTGTGTGTTTAATAACATTTGATCTACCTTTTCAAAACGACTACCATCTGCACGAACTAAACAAAGCGTATTGCTATCAGCTGACCATGAAGCTGTCGGTACTGCTAAAAATGAAATCCACTTTTGATCTGGTGACCACTTAAAGCCACTTGCAACTAGCGCTAGGAAATCATCATGTTCATTTGGCAATGCATACAAATGCTTCATTTTATGAGGGTTCATATGGGCATCTTTTTGCACTTCATATAGCTGTGCTCCTGTCCATCCAGTTGGAAGTAAGTGTGCTTCAGAAGATACAAGAAACTTCTTTCCATTCGGGTACCATGCATAATCACCTACACCAGCCGATACATTTTCAAAATCTGCATTCTTTTTTTCTACCTCGAAGGTATGTAATGTACCTGTAAATATAAATGCAATTATATTTTCTGTTGGTGACCATTGATAATTTGATACTTCTGAGTGAAACGGCGTAACTTTCTTTCCATCTTTTAGCCGATATAACTCAAGATTACTTTGTTTCTTTCCTTTTACATATGCCAGCCACTCTCCATCATGAGACCACTTTGGCCCTGTTATATACTCTCCTTTTGTAAGTTGTTTTTCTTTTCCATCAACTTTAATCCAGAGGTCATGATGACGAATAAAAGCAATTTTAAATTCATTATTTTCTGCGCTACTATTAATGGTTGAACATAAAAATACGACTAACATTGTACCAACGCTTACTATGAACCGTTTCATAACACCCCTCCATTTCCCTCATAGCATTCCTCAATCTCCACCTACAATATGTAAAAGATACCTATTCGACATAATCAGAAAAAATTTCCCAAGAAATTTCAAATTCATAGAGGATTGGTATGAATTATGTCGAAAATATAGTTTAGCTAACATCCGATTATGTAATTCGAGATCAATTTGTAAGATGTTTTTTCGGAATATTAGCACTTTTTATTAGGGGGGAGTTTCAATGAAAAAAACTACATCTACACTATTAAGTATGGCGCTCGTCTTTTCCAGTTTTGGAGCTTTAAGCGCACATGCTGAATCGCTGCAAAAGGAGAAACAATTTAGTCCACAGTTAAAAGCGAACATTGAACAATGGGGAGAAAACAAAATTGCGCAAAATGTTGAAACAAAAACATCAAAAGAAATTTCTGTCATTGTAGAATTGCAACATGCTCCACTCGCTTCACAAAGTAACATTCAGCATGCTCCAGATTTACAAAATAATCTTGCACAGTCTTATCATACCGAGCTTAAAAAAGCACAAGAAGATACGACTAAGAAAATAAAAGAAAAAGCACCTGGTGCAAAAATTAAAGAAGTGTATAATACGTTATTTTCTGGATTCTCTATTTCAGTTCCTGGAGATCAAATTACCGCTCTTGCTTCTTTACCCGAAGTAAAAGCAGTCTACCCGAACTTAACATATAAATTACATGAAACATCAAAAAGCACTACTAATGAAGAGGCACCAAATATCGGCGGACCGACAATTGGTGCAACTGAAGCATGGAATTTAAAAGACCCATCTGGCAAACCGCTTGATGGAAAAGGTATGAAAGTAGCGATTATCGATTCTGGCGTAGACTATACACATCCTGACTTAAAGGCAAATTATATTGGTGGATACGACACAGTGGATGAAGATGATGATCCAATGGATGGTAACGTACACGGTACTCATGTAGCTGGAATTATTGCTGGTAACGGAAAGATAAAAGGGATTGCTCCGAACGCTTCTATACTCGCTTACCGTGTTATGAATGATGGCGGAACTGGTACGACCGATGATATTATTCAAGGTATTGAGCGCGCTATTCAAGATGGTGCAGATGTTTTAAATCTATCTCTCGGTCAAGATTTGAATGTCCCTGATCAACCTGTAACAATGACGTTAGAACGTGCAGCAAAACTTGGTGTTACTACAGTCGTTTCAAATGGAAATGATGGACCAAAACCTTGGTCTGTTGATGCTCCTGGTAACGCAAGTAGCGTCATCTCTGTTGGTGCATCTACTGTTTCTATTCCATTCCCAACATTCCAAGTAGCTGGTTCTAATAAATCTTACCAAGGCTTACCATTATCAAAAGCAGATTTCCAAGTAGGAAACGATGCCCAACTTGTCTATGTTGGCTACGGTAATTCAAGCGATTACGCGAAACAAGATGTGAAAGGAAAGTTTGCCCTTGTTTTACAAGGAACTTCAAGCACATTAGTAAAAGCAGAACAAGCGAAACAAGCTGGCGCTATCGGCGTTCTACTAATTTCTAATGAAAAAGAAATTGATCTTATGCCAGAATATTTCGAACGTGCAGATATAGCTCTTCCAGTTATGCAACTATCAAATACAAATGGCGAAGAGTTGAAAAATGTAATTACAAAACGAAAGAAAAATATAAAAATTGGACAACCGAACCAAACCGAACTGATTGGTAACTTCAGCTCAAGAGGACCATCACAAGGAAGTTGGCTTATAAAGCCTGATGTTATTGCACCTGGAGTAAAGATTACAAGCACAGTACCACGAGGTGGCTATGAATCTCACAACGGAACAAGTATGGCTGCGCCACAAGTAGCAGGAGCCGTTGCCTTACTGCGCCAGATGCATCCTGATTGGACGACAGAACAATTGAAATCTGCTCTTGCCAACACTGCAAAAACATTAAAGGACGTCAATGAAAATACATATCCTGTCATGGCACAAGGATCTGGTTTAATTAACATTCCAAAAGCAGCTCAAACGGACGCGTTAGTGAAACCGAACAACGTAAGTTTCGGTCTTGTTAAACCAAATAGCGGCAAAGTGAAACTAACACAAAATATTACGTTACAAAATCTTTCTAACAAAAAGAAAAACTTTTCAACTCGTATTGAATTACTAGATACAAAAACAAAAATCCAGACTTCTTTCCCTTCTTCAATTAGTTTAAAAGCAAATAGTAACATCGAAAAACCTTTTACGATCACTGTAGATAGCTCCTTACCACAAGGCGTATATACAGGAAATCTGTATGTAAAAGACCAAGGAACAAAAGAAGAAATGCGTATTCCATTTACATTTAGCATCGATCCGAAAGAATACAAGCGTATTGATGGTCTTGAAATCGTTAATTCTACTTTCAGCCCAAATAATGACAAAATATTAGATGACAACTTAATCAATTACTATTTAGTTACACCAGTTGAAGACATAGCCTTTCATGCTAATTTAATTACGAAAGACCGCGTGACATATCAAGGCACGGTATATCAAGGTAAAAACGAAACACCTGGTTATAAATCTTTCAAATGGAATGGTACAAAAACTGATGGATCCCCGTTACCTGATGGCTTGTACCAAATCGAAGCTGTTGCTTCTAACTCTGGCGGAGAAACAAAGCAAACAGGAGCGGTGTTTATTGACCGAACAGCACCTAAGTTAACACACGAAATTGATCAAGAAAATCTTGTTATTAGAGGAAACGTTGATGATATTCTGCTAGATTGGATGAGTGAATCTGGCTGGATTGCACCTGGTATTCCAGTGAAAATGCAATATGAAATTAACGGAAATGGCGTATGGGAAAGTGCCTTCCTAAACACTTGGGAGAAAAACTATGAAATTTATTTCGATCGTAATCAATTACAACAAGGAAAAAACACAATTCATATTGTAGCAACAGATGCAGCTGGAAATACAACTAATTTAAATGTTGATTTAGAAGTAAAATAAGGTCATACGAAGATTCTTTCGCCCCTATCCAATGTTCCGATAGGGGCTTTTTCTATTTCTCATATAAACATTTGTTAAACAATTCCGAATGTTGTGATAGAATTTTTATAAGCGCTTTCAATTTAAAGAGAGGTGATACAAGCTATACAGAATCGATATACAGTTTTATAGAAAAAAGGAGGATGTCTAAATGACAAAGAAAACAGAAATTCCATCGCATTTAAAACCATTCGTATCCACACAGCATTATGATCAATACACACCGGTGAATCACGCTGTGTGGCGTTACATTATGAGACAAAATCATAGTTTCTTAAAAGACGTTGCTCATCCAGCCTATGTGAACGGATTACAATCATCTGGTATTAATATAGATGCAATTCCAAAGGTAGAAGAAATGAATGAGTGTTTAGCACCAAGCGGCTGGGGTGCTGTAACGATTGACGGGCTTATTCCTGGCGTAGCCTTCTTCGATTTTCAAGGACACGGATTATTACCAATCGCAACAGATATTCGCAAGGTAGAGAATATCGAGTATACACCAGCTCCAGATATTGTACACGAAGCAGCAGGACACGCACCTATTTTACTTGATCCTACATATGCAAAATATGTGAAACGATTTGGACAAATTGGTGCAAAAGCTTTCTCAACAAAAGAAGAACATGATGCATTCGAAGCTGTTCGTACATTAACAATTGTAAAAGAAAGCCCTACTTCTACTCCTGATGAAGTTACAGCTGCTGAGAATAATGTACTTGAAAAACAAAAGTTAGTTTCTGGCTTATCAGAAGCGGAACAAATTTCACGTCTTTTCTGGTGGACAGTAGAATATGGATTAATTGGAAATATAGATGCTCCAAAAATATATGGTGCTGGTCTCCTTTCTTCTGTTGGCGAAAGCAAATATTGCTTAACAGACGCTGTAGAAAAGGTTCCATTCTCTATAGAGGCATGTACAAGTACAACTTATGACGTAACAAAAATGCAACCACAACTATTTGTTTGTGAATCATTTGAAGAATTAACAGAAGCACTTGAGAAATTCTCTGAAACGATGGCCTTTAAAACAGGTGGTAAAGAAGGATTAGAAAAAGCAATTCGCTCTGAAAATCATGCAACTGCTGAATTAAATAGCGGCTTACAAATTACAGGTACATTTACCGAGACAATTGAAAACGATGCAGGTGAATTGATCTACATGCGAACGAGTTCGCCAACAGCATTAGCAATTCACAATAAACAGCTAGCGAATCATTCTACGTCTGTACACAGTGACGGGTTTGGAACACCAATTGGATTACTCACTGAAAATATTGCATTAGAAAATTGTACAGATGAACAATTACAATCATTAGGAATTACAATTGGAAATGTTGCTGAGTTTACTTTTGCAAGTGGTATTCATGTAAAAGGAACAGTAACAGATATTGTAAAAAACGATGAAAAAATTGCGCTTATTTCCTTTATTAATTGCACAGTTACTTATAACGACCGCGTTTTATTTGATGCTTCATGGGGCTCATTTGATATGGCTGTTGGTTCAACAATTACTTCGGTATTCCCAGGTGCCGCAGATGCTGTAGCATTTTTCCCAATGGATGAAGAAATCCAAGAAATACCTGCTCCACTTGTACTGAATGAACTTGAACGTATGTATCAAACCGTTCGTGACATTCGAAATGAAGGTATTTTACACGACGCGCATATCGAGCAATTAGTAGCAATTCAAGAAGTATTAAATAAATTGTATCCGAAAGAATGGTTACTTCGCCTTGAAATATTAGAATTGCTTTTAGAACATAACAAAGGGCATGAAACATCAGCAGCATTATTACAACAACTTTCTACTTTCACAACGGATGAAGCTGTAACACGTCTTATTAACAATGGTCTTACGCTACTTCCAGTAAAGGATGTGAAAAATGATGCTACGATTAACTGAAGAAGAAGTTCAAGAAGAATTATTGAAGTTAGATAAATGGGTAGTGAAAGATGAAAAATGGATTGAAAGAAAATATATGTTTTCCGACTACTTAAAAGGAGTCGAATTTGTCTCTGAAGCCGCCAAACTATCAGAAGAACATAATCACCACCCATTTATCCTTATCCAGTATAAAGCAGTCATTATTACTTTGTCATCTTGGAATGCAAAAGGTTTAACGAAACTCGATTTTGAGCTTGCGAAGCAATTTGATGAACTATTTGTCCAAAATGAAAAAGCCATTATAAGAAAGTAAAAAGGAGAAGCCTTTATTAGGCTTCTCCTTTTATTTTGAAATGGATACAATGTCCAAATGGATCCTCTACTTGTAATATTCCATCTTTGTACGTAGCAATCTTGCCAATATTTTTTAAGCTTTCACATACTTGCTCTTTTTGTTTTTCATTTGCTAATACAATTGTGAAATATTTCAAGCCAACGGAATTTGGCATTTGCGGTAGTATTCCTTCACCTTGCCACGTATTTAAACCGATATGGTGATGGTAGCCACCTGCCGATACAAAGAGCGCCCCATTACGAGCTGGGATCGTTACTTCAAAGCCAAGACCATCCACATAGAAACGTTTCGCTTCTTCCAAATCAGCTACATGGAAATGAATATGTCCCATCACAGTACCAGCTGGAAACCCACTCCATGTACTTCCTTGTTGCAATAATTCTTCACCAGCTAACGGGTTACTAACAAATGGTAGCTCTCCATTCTCATCACGCCAAACTTCTTTTTGACGATCATGATAAATTTCAATCCCGTTTCCATCTGGATCAGCTAAATAAAGGGCCTCACTAAAGTAATGGTCAGCTCCGCCGTGCAGTGGATAAACCATTTCTACAAGATGACGAAGGATATTCGCTAAATCCTGTCTGCTCGGTAATAAAATTGCGTAATGATATAAACCCGTTCTCCCTCTTTGCTTTGGTAAGGCTTCCTTCTTTTCTTCAATGATCAGGAGTGGTTCGTTATTTTCATTCCCAAATGTAACGACCATTTCATCTTCTTTTAGTACTTTCATACTTAGTACTTCTGTATAAAACTCTAGTGATTTCTTTATATTTGATACATATAAATGAACAACATCAAGTGTTGTATCGGGATGAAGTTGAAAACTCATCTTGTTAGCCTCCCATGTAAATTAGTTCTTCTTTGACATTTTCTCTTTTAAGAAATTATCTACAAAACCATCCGCTTTCGCAACAAATAAGTACGCACCCATTGCTAACAATGCAAGCTCTAATTCGAAGCCAGGATTTTTTCCATCTCCTAATAAACCAGCTGACCATTTTACTTTTACAATTGCTCCAACCATAACTAGTGCAAATAATAATCCAATATATCTTACACCTAAACCTAGAATTAATAATAGACCGCCAACTAATTCAACTGTTGCTACACCGTATGCAAGTCCTCCTGGTAAACCAATGCTTGTGAACCATCCTGCAATATTGTCAATCCCCGATTGGAATTTTGTTAAACCGTGCATAAAGAATGTTACCCCTAACACGATACGAATAATTAAGTTACCAATATGTTGATTCATTTCTTTCTCTCCTTTATAGTTTTCTTATACAAAACTTTTATTTACATTACAAAACATACACTAATTTTTTTTATTCGTCAATTCATTTTCACTGGGAAAATATATATTTTTTTTGCTATGATACAAATAGTTGTTTATAAAAAGGAGCTTGATTTTATGAATATTGGTTCTGCAATACGTGAAATTCGTCAGCGTAGAGGCATAACAATCGCGCAAATTTGTGAGGGAACAGGTCTTTCTAAAGGGTTTATGAGTCAGGTTGAAAATAATAAAACATCACCATCTATCTCAACTTTAGAAACGATCTCCAATTTTTTAAACGTTCCTCTTCCCTATTTATTGTTAGAACAAAAAGATCGATTGAAAGTTGTCAAAAAGGTAGAGCGTAAATATAGTGTATACGGAAAAGATGAACAAAGAATCGAACATGTTGCAGAGCAAGGTGGCCTTCGCCTCAATCTCGTAGAAATTCCTGCTGGGTTTCCGAAAGAAAACACACCAAATGCCCATGAAGGAGAAGAATGTCACCTTGTATTACGCGGAAAACTAGAAGTTCAACATGGAGAAGATGTTGCAATTGTAGAAGAAGGAGATTCTTTCTCCTGGAATGCATGTGTTCCTCATATTGTTCGTAATATAGGAGAAGAAACTGCATTATTACTCATCTCTAGTCATGCAGAAAATCGAAAACGTGTTTATTAAAAAAAGAAGCCTGTAAATCAGGCTTCTTTTTATCCTCTTATAACTCCATAGCTTGTCCCAACTAGTACAGTCTTTTCGTGTTGATTACGATAAACTGACTCGATTGAAACCTTTTTGTATCCTTCCATCTGTTCAACATTCGTTAAAGTTAATTCACAAGTGATTGTATCTCCTGTAAAAACTGGTCTAATAAACTCACTTACTAATTCTCTTGCTATGTAATGTAATTCTTCGCCTACTTTCGTTCCAATACTAGCAGTCAATAAACCATGAACCATTAAACGTCCATTTTCATCATATTCCATATGATGCCTACCTTTATCCCCTGTAATATTTGCAAATTCAAAAACCTCTTCCTCAGTAAATCTTCTTTCATATTTAAATACATCCCCAACTTTTATACTCATTTTTATCCCCCTAATAATAAACAGAATTTTCTTTCATTTTATCATAAAATGAATCTTAGTTCAGTTTATATTATTAAAATAGTAAGCCTTTTTCTGTTCTACTTTTTCTCCTTATCGGTGCCCCTCTTTTTTGGCTATTTGATATCCATAGTACGCACATGTTCCATTTCTCGATAACTCTCTCACCTCAAAACCACAACTTCTATAAAAATCAAAATTACTCGCAGAAGTATGCGCAAACCAGTCACCATGTGGCAATTTTTGCAAACAAAGAGCAACAAGTTTCTTACCTAATCCCTTCCCTCTATATTCACATTTCACAACTAAATTTACTATGTTGGCGACCATGATTCCATCAGAAATGACTCTAACCATCGCAATCATCTCTTCCTCATCCCAAATTGTGAATGCCCATGTTGAATTTTCAAATGCTATCGTGAATTTTTCAATTTGCCAAGAAGGGATATTATCATTGCTCCAACCGGCATCTTCGAATAAAGTTTTAATTGCATATGCAGGTACACCATTCGTTCCCTCACGAATAATAAGTCCATTATGATAAATGTACATGTAATCCCCCCTTTATTTTTATATACCATTCTTCAAAAGATGCAATTAACCTTTTTTCATCCAATGCGTCTAATGGAATAAACGAGAACATCCATCCCATGAAATGAAGTTGTTTTCTCATAACTAAGCCCCGTTTTTCTAGCAACAAAGATTGAGGCGGGGTGATCCGGATTAATAAGAGAGATTAATTTATTCATTCGTAACGCTTGGAAGCCATAATCTCGAAATGCTGCCGCTGCTTCTTTCGCATACCCTTTTCCCCAATACTGAGGTAATAACCAATAACCAATTTCAATTTCCTCTTTTCCATCTATTTGCTGCTTTACTAATCCTGCATGACCAATTCGTATTCCCGTTCCCTTTTCAATCAATACAAATAAACCGAGACCGTTTTTATAGCTAGGAATCACCCACTCCTCCAAACTTTTTTTACACTGCATATATGTTTTTAACGTCCCATTTCCAATATAGCGCATTACCTTCTCATTTCCCCATAGTGAAGCGTAGAACTGTAAATCATCCATTGTATATTTGCGAATTTGTAAACGATCTGTATGAAACATTTCTGCACTCCTTCCCACGAATTTGTACTTAATTACACGCTCACGTCTTGTATCCATACTAAATGTTACTATCTATTATAAATGAACTAACATTAAAATACAGAATATTCAATCTCAAAAGAGTTTAAAAAAGGCAGTAGACAAATATTGTCTACTGCATCCATATCATAACTAGCATAAAGAAAACTACAATTGAGGGGGGTGTAGGCTTTTCAAATATACTAGATACTTATCCCGTTCTAACGGGCGGTAAACTTTCCAATTATATGAAAGTGAAAAGTTTACCGCACATAAGAACTTTGGCGATCATTAAGAACGCACCATTAAGTAGTCAAATACACGCTGTGCTTTTTCTCCACCCATTCGTGCATGTTGAAGAAGAGAAATACCATGAGGGCCAGATGCACGTAATGCTTCTGGTTGTGCTACTAAAATAGCTTGTACAACTTCTAATTCTCCAAGCATAGCGGCCGCGAAAATATCCATTCGAGCACCCTTTTCTAATAAATAAAGAGCAATATCTTTACGCCCTACATGTGCCGCTGCTCCTAACGCACTTTCCCAATCTGATCCACCCCAATTGTAAGAGGCATGAAGTAAACTTGGCGATTCAGCCAACAGTTCTTGTACTTTTTCTAAATCTCCGTGAGCTGCCATAACAAATTCCCTTACTAACTCAGTGGTAACACATTCTTCTGTTCGCATCTTGCTCCTCCTTTTTTAGAAATTCGTTTCGGTATAAAAAATGGCTTATCGCTTCCTTGAAAAATATCTACATCTATGCCAAATACATGTTGAAACATTTCATGACATAACACTTCTTCTGGTATACCGTCATACTGAAGCTTCCCTCGCTTTAATACGAGTAAACGATCACTATATTGAGCCGCTTGGTTAATATCATGTAAAACCATTATAATTGTCATTCCAAATTCCTCGTTTAATCGTTTCACAAGTTCCATTACTTCCAACTGATGAACGATATCTAAAAAAGTTGTTGGCTCATCCAATAATAAGACATTCGTACGTTGTGCTAGCGTCATTGCAATCCAAGCACGTTGTCTTTCTCCTCCTGATAAAGATTGTAAAAGACGATATTCATACCCTTCAAGATTTGTAACAGACAATGCCCAATCAACAATTTCTTCATCTTCTTTATTTAAACGACCTCTCCATAACTTATGAGGGCCTCTTCCAAATTCGATTAATTCTTTCACTGTTAAATCTAATTGATGATCATGCATTTGTGGTAACATCGCTAATTGCTTCGCTACATCGGCACTTTTCATCGTATGAATACTTTTTCCATCTAAAACGATATCCCCTTCGCTTTGTTTAAGTAGTCTTGCTATTAAACGAAGCAAAGTAGATTTCCCAGATCCATTCGGTCCAATCAAACTAACGACTTCTCCAGCTTTAATATGTACATTCATATTTTGCATTTGAAATCTTTCAGAATGTGCATAAAACACTTTATTAACGGAAATCACGCTGTTTTCCCCCTCTATGAATTAAATATAAGAAGAACGGACCGCCTAAGAAGGATAATAAAATACCGACAGGCAATTCAATTGGATCAAACCAACTTCGAGCTATCGCATCCGCGAAAACAAGTAATATCCCTCCGCCAAGGCATGATAATGGCAGTAAATATTTATAGTCATTTCCAACTAATAAACGTAACATATGTGGTACGACAAGGCCGACAAATCCAATAAGACCAGAAACACTAACTGCTATTCCAGCTAATAATGTGCTTACTACTATTAAATAAAAACGACTTCTCTCCACGTTATGACCTAATAATTTCGCCATTTCATCTCCAAGCATTAATACTCGAATATGCTTGATACCGAAGAAGGCCAATATAATAGCGAATATTGCATAATAAATAATCATATGTAAATGTGCCCAACTTACACCGCCAATACCACCCGCTAACCACGGTAACACGGATTGTACTTTGTCACTATGTAATAACATTAATGCTGACGTCGCTGCACCTATTAATGCATTAATTGACACACCTACTAAGACAATTCTTGAAGGTGGTGCCCCTTTTTGCCATGATAAAGCATAAATGATCATCGCCGTTATGAAAGCTCCTAAAAACGCACCGAGTGGTAAAAACGCCATATGCTGAGGGAATAAAATCATAATTACAATTGCGACAAGGCCTGCTCCAGATGACACCCCGATAATACCAGGGTCTGCAAGAGGATTTCTCATCACCCCTTGCAGCAGTGCACCAGATGCAGCTAAACATGTTCCTACTATAAATCCAACGAGCACTCTCGGTATACGAAGGTCCCATACAATTCGATGAACTGTCGAACCTTCATCTTGTATCCCTGTTACAATATCTCGTAAAGAAAAGGATAGGCTTCCTGCGAAAAGACCGTAAAAAAGACATAAAACCGTTAATACAACTAAAGTAACTGCTATGATCCATCTTTTTTTCGCAAAAGGATGTTCCTTTTCCCTTACTACTTCACTACTTTCCATACTTATCATTTCCTTACATCTTGTATACTTTTATACATAAAGTCCATCGCTTCTGTAACTTTTGTTCCAGGATTTGATCCAAACAAGTCTGGTGGCAAAATAACTACGCGATTTTGTTTTACTGCATCTAAATTTTTCCACGCTTCATTTTTCATCATTTCGCCTTCAAATGCTTTTTTAACGCTATTTGGATCTCCATGTGTAATTAAATAAATCACATCAGGATTCGCCTCAATAATGCGTTCTACACTTAGCTGTGCATATTGCGGATATTCCTTCATTTCTGGAAAATCAGCTGCAATATTTTTCCCACCTGTTTTTTCTAAAATATCACCTGATAAAGAGGTTGGTAATGCTGCTAAATAAGTACCAGGTGCTCCATACACTAGCAATGCTTTCACATCACTCTTTTTCTCATATGTCTTCATTTGATTCGTAATTTTTTGGTTAAGTTCTTTTGCTTTATCTTCTTTTTTCATTATCGTTCCGTATAGTTCAATATTCTTTAGAATATCTTGTACAGAATTCGTAGAAGAAATCATTACTTTCGTTCCTTGCCCTTCAACCGTTGGAACATTCTTTTGGAACCCATTATTAGCAATAAGTACATCGGGCTTTAAGCTGGCAATTTGCTCAAAATTCGGCTGATGTGCATTTCCGATTACTTGTACTTTCTTTATATCCTCTGGAAGAGTTATTTTTGCATCCGGACGACCCACTATTTTTCCACCTAAAGCATGAATAATATTCATGTCTCCCATACTTAATGTTGCAAAACTCTCTGGCACTTTATCGAATATTACCTTTCTTCCTGACAGGTCGGTAACTTCTATTTTCTCTTTTCCTTTTTCTGTTTTTGTTGCCGCTGCTTTTTCGTCTCCCTTTGCACTGCAACCTATTAATAAGAAAAAAATAGATAAAATCGCTGTAAATAGCGTAATAGATTTTTTCATTCTTCCACCTCTAATTGATAATGATAATCATTAACTACTATTCTACTTTAATTGATAAGGATTATCATTGTCAATATGAAACGCATACATTTTCTAGAAAAAAACAAAAAGCGTTACAAAAAGATTCCTTCTTTTTATAACGCACTATTTATCAATATTATTCACATTCGTTTCCCTCTAACTTGTCTCGCATCACTTTTACACGCTGAAAGAAAAAGAAAGATAAACTTAAGAATATAACGATGCTCCCCATCATAGCAAAAAATTGTATCGTTTCTTTTGCTCCAGTCGGAATCAATAATCCAACCATCAACAATGTACTTACAGCGAGAAGAATTTGTCCGAACCGAGTATAATCTTCTATTTTCTCTTGTAATTCTTTCATTATATTCTCACTCCTCCATTTCACTGTATCATATTCTACTAAACTTAAAGACAAGTAAATACAGCCATTCTGGGAGATGTTTTCCAAAAGAAAAAGAGCCGCTTTATGGCGACTCTTTCATAACCATTACTCACCTTTATATGCTTTCATATAAATTTCTTTCAGCTCTGAAATGAGAGGTAATTTTGGGTTAGCTGTTGTACATTGATCTTCAAAAGCTCTTTCTGCCAATAATCCAACAACCTCTTCAAATTGGTCTTTAGCAACTCCTTGTCCTGCAATACTCATATTTATATTTAAACTTTTTCCGAGCTCAATAATTGCTTTGACAAGTGATTCCACACCTTCTGCGGTCGAACTTGCTGGAAGCCCGAGCATTCTCGCAATATGTGCATAGCGTTCATCGGCTACAAAGTGCTCATATTTTGGGAACAATGCGTGTTTTCTTGGCTTAATAGCATTATAGCGAACTACGTGCGGCATAAGAATTGCATTCGCACGCCCATGTGGAATATGAAATTCTGGTCCAATTTTATGTGCTAAGCTGTGATTAATACCTAGAAAAGCATTTGCAAATGCCATTCCTGCAATTGCAGAAGCATTATGCATTTTTTCTCGTGCTTCTTCATCATGTCCATCTTTAAATGCTCTTGGTAAATATTTAAATACGAGATCAATGGCCTTTAATGCTAATCCATCTGTATAGTCATTTGCTAAAACAGACACATACGCCTCGATTGCATGCGTTAATACGTCCATCCCAGTGTCTGCTGTTACATGTGGTGGTACTGTCATTACAAATTGTGGATCAACAATTGCTATATCTGGCGTTAATTCATAATCGGCAAGTGGATACTTTATATTATTTTTCTTATCTGTAATAACCGCAAATGGTGTCACTTCTGATCCTGTTCCAGATGTTGTTGGAATAGCAACAAACTGCGCCTTACTTCCTAATTCCGGATATTTACATGTACGTTTTCTTATATCTAAAAACTTCTGTTTAATTCCATAGAATGTTGTTTCTGGGTGCTCATAGAAAAGCCACATCCCTTTCGCTGCATCCATCGCTGAACCACCACCAAGTGCGATAATGACATCAGGCTGAAAACTTCTCATCATTTCCGCACCTTTAAACACAGTTTCATCTGACGGATCTGGCTCGACCTCAAAGAAAACTTCAACTTTCACATCATTTGCATGTTTACGTAAATAATGCGTAACCGTATCTACATATCCGTGCTCAACCATTCCTGGATCCGTTACAATAAACGCACGTGAAATGTTAGGCATATTTGCTAAATATGATGTCGCATGTTTTTCAAAATAAATTTTTGGTGGTAATTTGAACCACTGCATATTCTTTTTTCTATTTGCCAACCTTTTTATATTTAATAAGTGCGTCGCTGTTACGTTTTGAGAAACCGAGTTTTTCCCGTAGGAACCGCAGCCAAGCGTAAGTGATGGAATAAATCCATTATATATGTCACCGATTCCACCTTGTGATGAAGGGGCATTTATAATAAGGCGGCAAGCTTTCATACGTAATCCAAATTGCTTTTGCACTTCTTTATTTACAGAATGGATAACTGCTGAATGTCCTAAACCACCGAGGTTTAACATTTCTTCACAATATGTAAATCCTTCTTCTAATGAATTTGCTTTCACACAAGCTAATACTGGACTTAACTTCTCACGAGATAGTGGATATGCGGCTCCAATGCCTTGTATTTCAGCTACAAGCATTTTTGTATTTTTAGGTACAGTAATTCCAACTAATTCAGCAATATACTGTGCGGATTTCCCTACAATATCACTATTTACTGCACATGTATTTTCATTAATAACAAGCTTTTCTAATTTACTTCTCTCTTCCTCGGTTACAAAGTAACAATCATTTGCAATCATTTCTGTTTTCACATCATCATAAATTTCCTTGTCTACAATAATCGCTTGTTCTGATGCACAAATCATACCATTATCAAATGTTTTAGATAAAATCAAATCATTAACCGCTCGTTTTATATGCGCTGATTTCTCTATATAACATGGTACATTACCAGGACCTACACCTAGCGCTGGTTTTCCAGTAGAATAAGCTGATTTCACCATTCCTGCTCCTCCAGTTGCCAAAACAAGCGCAACACCTTCATGGTTCATTAATTGTTTCGTTGCTTCGACAGAAGGTCTTTCAATCCACTGAATACAATGTTTTGGTGCCCCAGCCTTCACCGCTGCATCATATACTGTTTTTGCCGCTGCAATAGAACAGTTTTGTGCTGAAGGATGAAATGCGAAAATAATTGGATTTCTCGTTTTTATCGCGATTAATGCTTTAAACAGTGTTGTCGATGTTGGATTCGTTACTGGTGTTACCCCAGCTACTACACCGACGGGCTCCGCAATTTCTATTATTTCTTCATGAGGGTCTTCGTGAATAATCCCTACTGTTTTATCTTTCTTTATGCTATGCCAAATATATTCAGTAGCAAAAATATTTTTAATGCATTTATCTTCGTATACACCACGACCTGTTTCTTCAACAGCCAACTTCGCAAGTGGCATATGTTGATCAACACCTGCTAATGCCATTTCATGAACAATGTTGTCAATGTGCTCTTGTGTAAAACTTTCTAATGCTTGTAAAGCCTTCCGACCGTTATTCACTAACGTATCAATCATCTCTTTTACTTCCTGCATTTCATTTACAACTTTCTCTTTGACTACCATGTAAATTCCTCCTATTCTGCTATCTTGGACTAAATAAGACCCTATAGGTCATAATCAGTCCCGATTAGCGCAAAAAAATAGAATTGCTTTCCTACATGAACCTCATTGTTTGTGAAATATTTCACAAGTTTGTTCGTGAGTAACACTTCATGAACTTAATATACATGAATTTATTTTATTTGTGTTTGTCTAATTTGTGAAATATTTCACAAATTAATATAGTAAAAATGCACTGCCTATACTAGCAGTGCATTTTTACTATGCTAACGCTTGTGCTAAATCTTCAATTAAATCTTCTCCGTCTTCAATACCGACAGAAATTCGAATTAATGTATCTGTAATTCCTAATTCTTTACGACGATCTGCTGGAATTGATGCATGCGTCATTTGAGAGGGGATAGAAATTAAACTTTCTACTGCTCCTAAGCTTTCAGCCAGCGTAAAGTATTGTAATCTCTCAAGTACTTTATTTAATGTTTCTTCGCTATCTACATCAAATGAGATAATAGCACCAAATCCATTTGCCTGTTCTGTTGCCAGTTCATGGTTTTGATGTGACTCAAGGCCTGGGTAATATACTTTATTTACTTTTGGGTGGTTATTTAAAAACTCAGCAATTGCGCGTGAATTCGTTTCATGCTCTTCCATTCGAATTCCTAATGTTTTTAAACCACGAAGTAGTAAGAAACTATCTTGTGGGCCAAGAATGCCACCTGTTGAGTTTTGTACAAAGTGAAGGTCTTCTGCTAATTGCGGGCTATTTACAACTACTAGACCTGCAACTACGTCACTATGACCTCCTAAATATTTCGTTGCACTATGAAGTACAATGTCTGCTCCTAAAGAAATCGGCGACTGCCAATATGGCGTCATGAATGTGTTATCAATAATTGTTAATAAATCTTTCTCTTTAGCAAGAGTAGATATTTTTTTAATATCAGTAATTTTTAGTAACGGATTCGTTGGTGTTTCTACATAAATCGCTTTCGTATTTGGACGAATCGCTTTTTCAACTTCCTCTAAGTTTGTTGTATCTACAAATGTATGCTCAATACCGAAGCGGTTTAACACTTTCGTAATCACGCGGTACGTTCCGCCATACACATCATCTGTTAAAATAACGTGGTCACCTTTTGAGAACAACATAATTGTAGCTGTAATAGCCGCCATTCCTGAACCAAATGCGAAACCAGCATGGCCGTTTTCTAATACCGCAATCATTTCTTCTAAAGCTGCACGTGTTGGGTTTCCTGTACGTGAATATTCATATCCTTGATGCTTACCAACTGCTTCTTGTTTGTACGTACTCGTTTGATAAATCGGTACATTTACAGATCCAGTTGAAGGTTCTCCTATGCGAATACCATGAATTAACTTTGTCTTTGCTCTCATTTTTTATTCCCATCCTTTGTATATGTCTTTACTTAAATAGCGCTCACTACTATCAGGAAAAATCGTTACAATATTTGTACCTGGCGCCGCTTTCTCTGCTTCAAGTAAACTTGCATGAAATGCTGCTCCTGAAGAGCTCCCAACAAGAAGTCCTTCTTTTTGCGCTAATTCTTTCACTCGTAAAAATGCATTTCGATCAGAAATCGTATGAATTTCATCAAAATAAGATGTCTTCAAAAATGGCGGGATAAATTCCAGTCCAATTCCTTCGGTCTCATGTGAACCAGCCTTACCACCATTTAAAATAGATCCTTCTGGTTCCACAATAACCGTTTTTATATCTACATTTTTTTCTTTCAAGTAAGATGCAGTCCCCATAAACGTACCGCCAGTTCCTGCTCCAGCAACAAATATGTTAATCTCTCCATTCAATGCGTCCCACAGTTCAGGTCCTAATGTTTTAAAATATGCACGAGGATTTGCCTCATTTGCGAACTGACTTGGAGAGTATGAATTCGGTATCTCATTTACTAACTCTTTTGCTTTTGCAATTGCACCGGTCATTCCTTGCTCAGTCGGCGTATGCACGACCGTTGCGCCTAGTGCTTTCATTAATTCTTGTTTTTCAATGCTAAATTTCTCTGGTACACAAACCATAACGTGTAAATCATGTTGTAACGCTGCGAGTGCCAGTCCAATACCAGTATTTCCAGCTGTCGGTTCAATAATTGTTCCGCCCTCTGTAACAAGCCCTTTTTCTAGCGCATCTTCGATTAATTCTCTTCCTAATCGGTCCTTAACACTTCCGCCTGGGTTATAAAATTCAAGCTTTGCAAATAAACGGACCCCTTCTGGAAGTGAAAAACGAGTAATTTCCACAATTGGTGTATGACCAATTAACTCATGAACTCCACGATATACATTCATCGTGTTCTCCCCCTTATTTGCCAATAAAGAAAAGGCAACTGTATGTATTTTCTTTATATGAGACAGTTGCCTTTTTGTTACATTACTTTAACTCTTCTAGTACTTTTACGATAAAGTTTGTAGAATGAAGAGCTGCTTGATCTAAAAATTGATCAAATGAAACATTTGATTCTTTACCAGCAATATCAGAAAGTGCACGAATGATAACAAACGGAACTTCATATTGGTGGCATACTTGTGCAACAGCTGCTGCTTCCATTTCTACTGCATAAAGGTTTTCAAATTTATCACGAATTGCTGCAACTCGGTTCGGATCACTCATAAATGAATCACCTGTTGCAATCATACCTTTTACAACTTGAATATTTTCTTCTGCCTGCATACATTTTTCAGCTAATGCAACTAATGCTTCATCAGCTTTAAATCCAGGCGGCATCCCTGGTACTTGCCCATACTCATAGTTAAATGCTGTTACATCTACGTCATGGTGACGAACTTCTGTTGAAATAACGACATCCCCAACATTTAGAGAATGATGGAAGCCACCAGCTGAACCAGTATTAATGACTTTTTCAGGCTTATATCTTTCTAATAAAATTGTCGTTGACATCGCTGCGTTTACTTTACCAATACCAGACTTTAACAAGATTACTTCATGTCCTGCTAATTGCCCTTTCGTAAATTCACAACCCGCAACCGTTTCTGTTTCTGCTTGTTCTAATTTATCACGTAAAATACGTACTTCTTCTTCCATTGCTCCAATTACAGCAATTCTCAATCTAATCCCTCTTTCTATTGCTTAGTTGCCTCCATTACCCACACGAAATGATTTAATCTCGTAAACGTTACATGGAAGCCATTGTTTTCAAAAATAGTCTGCATAACTGGAATACGTGTATAGTATTCCGTTTGCAAATCGTTTGCTAACTGATGAAAACCTCTTTGTTTTGCTGCTTCAACAGTTTTATCATATGCATCTTGATCTGCAAATATCGTATCAGCAAACACTATTTTACCACCTTTGTTTAGCAATTGACTATACTTCGCAATCGCTACATTTTTTTCATCATCTGTTAAATGATGAAATGCATAGGTGCTTACTATGGTATCAATGGAATTCGGGACTTCAAACGAAAGAAAATCACCTTCTGTAATGGAAAACTCTTTTGGCAATTTCTCTTTTGCAATCATGCGCATTTCACGTGACGGTTCTATACCGTAAACTGTGCGGCCAGCAAGTAATAATTTATTTGTTAAATTACCTGTACCGACACCAAATTCTAATACGTTACCAAATGACTTGTTAACTACATCCTCTAGAATGTCCTCATAATGGGCGAAAACTTCTTTATATTGTATATCTTCGCCTTGTACAAATGAGTCGTACGTATGAGCCCACTCATCAAATAAACCATTAAATTCTGTACCCATAAAAATTCCCCTTTTTCTTATCGGTTTTATCAGTATGATATTCCCTCTTTCTAAAAATGTCAATTGAAATGTACATGGTATTTCCTTCTTTTCTTTGTTACACTATAGTTGATTACATAGGAGAGGGGCCGTCTTCATGTCATTTACCTTTGAAATGTTAGAAGATAAAGTAGAATTTTTTGAAGCGGGAGACTTAGCTTCTTTAGAACGTAAAATCAGTGAACAAATCGATAATAATAAAGCACTTATGCTTGAAGTTCATCACATCTCGCATCAAATGGTTATGGATCCTGAAAGTAAAAGACCATATTATAGCGCGGTTGTTCATTTTAAATTAAAGAAATTACGCTAACTAAAAAAGAGAAGCTCCTTAGGAGCTTCTCTTTTTTAGTTTAGAGTTTGAACAAGTACTGGTTTCCAGCCTTCATTGTCTACCCAATCAATATTTACATAATATCTTTTACCTGTTTGTTTATCTTGTACGTTACCGTAAGCTTTATTCTTACCGTTATTTCCGATTCGATGAATAATTAATTGCTCTACTGGAACGTCAATTGCAGCTGAAATCGCTTGATTCATCTCATTCCAATCTGCTGTACCTTTTTTAAACGTCATCGCAGGTGTTGCACCTTGCTCTGTGCCTACTGGCTTCCAAGAAGGTTTCGTATAAGCGTCAGTTGCCTTTGGCTGTGTTTTTTCAGCTGGTACTTTCTCGTTAGCTTTCGCTTCTTCTTCAGCTTTTTTCTGTTCTTCTTCAGCCTTTAGCTTCTCTTCTTCTTCTTTCTTCTTAGCCTCTGTTTTCTCTTGTTCATTCTTCTTCGTCTCTTCTTTGCCTTTAGCTTTCTCAGACTTATTCTCTTTCGTTGTTTGCTGAGCTACCTTTTTATCGCTAGAAGACGCTTGCTCTTTCGTGTCAGGAACAAACAATTGATATGCTACAATAGCTACTGCTACTAGTACAATAGCGATTGCAATATTTAAAACACCGTTTTGACGACGTTTTTGTTGTTTCTGTTGGAATCTAGATCCTCCTGCCATTCTTCAAACCTCCATGCAGTTTTTCATACTTGCTATTGTAACATTAAATCTAGAAAGGTTGAACATTTACAATAATATTTTCATGAAATGAAAACATTTTACTATGAATTGCAAGATTACTTTTCATTCTCTAATCGATAGATTGATTCTACGATAGATTTGAAAATAGGTGTAACTTTATTTACATCGCTATTCGTTTCTATATCCACGACAACTAAAGCATACCTTGGATTTTCATATGGAAAATAACCTGCAAACCATCGATTCTCTTTCTTTCCTTTTCCTGTTTGTGCTGTCCCAGATTTTCCAGCGACACTTAGTGGTAACGACTTGAATGCTGATCCTGTGCCTTTTTCCGTTGTTACAACGCTCCTTAATAACTTTTGTAATGTTTTCACTGTTTCATATGAAAGCTGTTTTCCACCTAATGTATGGTCTTCAAATGTATAAAAATCCGTTCCATTTTTATACATTATTTTTTCAACAGCTTTCACTTCCATCTTTTCTCCTCCTCTAGCAATCGTCGCCATCATATTTGCAATCGCTAGAGGTGACATACGTACATCTTTCTGTCCAATTGCTGTTTGCGCTACCGCTTTTTTACTATTCTTATTTCCTTCACTCCCCCAAATCGTAACACTTTTCTCCTCTGGCATTTGCTCAAAATGAGTTGTATGAAATACAGAACCTCTCCATCCAACCTTCTCAGCGCCTCCTAAAGCCTCTACATAAGTTTCTAACACCATCTTATCCTTTTGTATTAGCTCATTTCCTAACTCTGAAAATGTCCTGTTACAGCTTCTAGCAAAGCTCTCTTTAAAACTAAGTGTCCCCATCCTAACTTGTGGGTGATCTTCACCATATAAATCTTTATTACAATTAAATACGCGATTAAAAACATTTTCATTCTGATCAATCGCTGCCGCCGCAATGATTGTTTTAAAAACAGAACCGGGGAAGTGTGGTGTTAACATTTGATTTTCAAGTGTAGTTTTATATAAACTCTCATCTTTCACCTGTACAGCTGGTTTGCTAACCATTGCTAAAATTTCATTTTTCTTTACATCAAGTAGCACTACTCCTCCCTTCTTAATTTCACTTGCTTCAACTACTTCTTCTGCTTTTTTCTGTAACTCGTTATGTAAAGTAGTTTGAATCGTCACTGGATAAAACGGATTTCCAGGCGATGTATATTTCGCTTGTTTTCCAAAAATCGGTTCTCCTTGCCGATCCACTTGATACAATACTTTTGCCTCTCCATCGGTCAAAAGAAATTCATCAAATGATTGCTGCAATCCTGAAATGCCAATCGGTGTTTGTTTTGAAATTTTTCTAACTTCTCCGTATCGTTTTTGAAATTCTCGCTCATTCTCACCCACATCACCAATTAAATGATTCATCATGCTAGTTTGTCGCAAACGAACTTCAGCTGCTACAATGCCTAATACATTTAATTGATTCACCTTCTCCATCTGCTCTCGTTCCAAGCGAAGTGGTTCATTTCCTCTTTGCAGGATAAATGCACTTTTCTTATGTTTCATTTGACTTTCAATCTCTTGTCTCGACATACCAATGATATGCGCAATTTTCTCCAACATGTTATTTTTTAATTGTAGAAATGGAAAAACAATTAAAACAGGATACTTTTTCTCACCTATCTCCTTACCATTACGATCTATAAAATGGCCGCGTCCATCATCTACCGTAATGGATTGCGTCCGTTGTGTAACACTTTTTTCAATTAAGTTAATCTTACGATCCGTAAATGATTCCGTATTGATAATTTGTATTTGAATTAAACGACAAAGTAATATAAACATGACACATATAAAACAAATTAAAACAATTGTAATTCTCCGTTTTATTTTCATAAAAAAACACCTCGTCTATTGTAGTTTAGACGAGGTACTATTTTATTTATACAAGCTCCGAAATAAAAATAGATATTATATAAGGCTATTATTGTTTCTTTGGTTTTTCTAAAAATTTCATAAGAAGCGATCTAAATTCAGTTTCATTCACTCCAGTGTTTTTAGCAACTTCAATTACAGTAGTTGTTACATTAGCAGCTACTTTTAAATATTCCTTACTGAAATTATCCATTTCATTTCTTTTTTCTTTTGCATTCTCAACTGTTACAGAATCAATACAAGTAATCATCTTATCTACAATATGTAAATAATTATTTTGTGCATCTATTATTTTTTGAATATCATCTTTATTACTTACTTTTGATTGTTTTAAATATGTATACGCTTGATTCACTTCATCTTTTAAAATCTTATCATTATTCTTCGCCTGTTCTTGTAACATATTCTTCATATCATCTATTGTTTTTTGATCCATAGAATCTCGCAATAAATAATCTGGATTCCCAATCGCATAATCGTACTTAATCGTTACATCTTGAAATATTTTCATCACAATAGCTAATTGATACGCTACATCAAAATCATTAAATTCCTTTTTACCTTGCGGAGTTTCTAAGGTTTTTGAACCCTCAGTTGCTTTAATATCCTTTTTTTCTTCTTGCTTTACCTTTTCTCCCTTTGATGATGTAGTTTCCTCATTCGTTCCGCATGCAGCAAGTCCTAATATGGATATACTACAAACTAATCCCGTAAAGATTTTATGTTTCATAATTAGCCCCTTTTCCCTTTTAAAACCTATAGTCTCTAATTATGATATCAAAGCTTAAAGTATTTTTTTGACATTTTTTGTCGAATCACTCTAAAGGTTACATAAAATTCTACAGAAAAAAAAGATTCTCCCGATAGGAGAATCTTTTTTTATTTTACAGAGATAATCTCTACTTGCATTTCTCCACCTGGAGTTTGGATTGCTACCTTTTCGCCAATTTGCTTACCTAATAAGCTTTTTGCGATTGGAGAATCGTTAGAAATTCTTCCTTCAAATGGATCTGCTTCTGCGCTACCTACGATTGTGTAAGCTTCTTCATCTCCATCTGGTAGTTCTTTAAATGTTACTGTTTTACCTAATGTAACAACTGTAGATTCTTCACCGTTATCTGTGATGATAACTGCGTTACGAATCATGTTTTCTAATTGTGTAATACGTCCTTCTACGAACGCTTGCTCATCTTTCGCTGCATCATACTCAGAGTTCTCAGAAAGATCTCCGAAGCTACGTGCAATCTTAATGCGCTCTACAACTTCTTTACGTTTTACCGTTTTTAAATCCTCAAGTTCGTTCTCTAGCTTTTGCTTACCCTCTTGCGTCATAGGGTATGTTTTTTCTGTTGCCATATTTTCCACTCCTTTTATATACCAATCCCCCGAAAAAAAGAGGAGTTCCATATGAAAACTCCCCCGCTTATATGTAAAGCGGAGGTTTCTAGCACGCCTGTACTAGCGGAGTTGTCACATACAACCCCGTATTCCCAATTCTTCTTTATATAAAGAAGATATGTATGGAAAGTTGATATAAATATGCCCTCACCTATATATAGATGAGGTTGCATGTTTCATTGTATTCGATAGGAAGGGAAAAAATCCCTTCCTACCGTATATCTTTTACTATGCTATTACAAATTTACTTTTTGTTCAAGAATTGTTGCAATTTTTGTAACCATAATATCAATTGCAACGTGGTTTTGTCCACCTTCAGGGATAATAATATCCGCAAATTTCTTAGAAGGCTCAATAAATTGATTGTGCATTGGACGTACAACATTTACATATTGATCAATAACTGAATCCATCGTACGACCACGTTCTTTAATATCACGCTGCATGCGGCGTAAAATACGAAGGTCAGCATCTGTATCAACGAATAACTTAATGTCCATTAACTCACAAAGACGTGGGTCTTCTAAAATAAGAATTCCTTCTAAAATGATTACATCTTTCGGCTCAACTGGAATAATTTCATCTGAACGCGTATGCAATGTATAGTCATATACAGGTTTCTCTACTTGTTTATATGCAAGCAACTGCTGCAAATGTTCAATTAACAAATCATTATCAAACGCTAATGGATGATCATAATTTGTTTTTAAACGCTCTTCCATTGGTAAATGGCTTTGATCTTTGTAATAATAATCTTGCTCTAAGATTAAAATGGAATGACCTTTAAAATGGTCAAAAATCGCTTTCGTTACACTTGTCTTACCTGACCCTGAACCACCAGCAATTCCAATTACAACAGGCTTATTCGTCCCCATTCGACTATCACTCTTTCTTATTGAAGTATGCTTTTGCGCATCATATTATTCACATACACTGGTTGATCCACTTTGAATTTCACGATTTGCAACGGATGTCTCGCTGCATCTAATTCGTTTCCATCCTCATCCCAAATTTTCTCCACCGTTTGCGTAAAGTTTTCTATTTCTGGCCCAAAGAACTCCACTTCATGTCCTGGTTTGAAATGATTACGTTGCTCAATCGTTACGATGCCCGTTTCTTCATTATAATCTAACACTAAACCAGCGAAATCATACGTTGTTTTCTTACTATGATTTCCAAACATTTGCTCTTGATGTCCTGGAACCCCTTCAAAGAATGCAGGAGCTGTATCACGATTTGCACATTTATCAAGCTCATCTAACCATTCTTGTTTAAACTCAAAGTTATCAGGATCCGCACAATATGCATCAATTACTTTACGGTATACTGTCGCTACAGTAGCTACGTAATGGATTGATTTCATACGTCCTTCAACTTTTAAGCTATCAATTCCAATTTCAATCATTTTCGGAATTGATAAAATTAAATTTAAGTCTTTTGGACTCATTGCAAAGTGAGCATCTTCTTCTTGGAATAGAGGAAGCTCTTTTGCATCTTTATGTTGTGATACTGTTTGAACTAAATCATAATCCCAGCGACAAGATTGACAACAACCACCACGGTTAGAGTCACGCGCTGTCATATGGTTACTTAGCGTACATCTTCCTGAATATGCGATACACATTGCACCATGGACGAATGCTTCAATTTCAATATCCACTTTTTCTTTAATCTCTTTCATTTCTTCATAGCTTGCTTCACGAGCTAATACAAGACGATGTAAACCTTCTTCTTTCCAATACTGTGCTGCTTTCCAGTTGGATAGTGATTGCTGTGTGCTTAAATGCACCTCAACAGAAGGCGCTACACGTTTACAAGTCTCAATGATAAGCGGATCAGCAACGATAATTCCCGTTACGCCAGCTTTTTCAATCCCTTTTAAATATTCCTCTAGCCCGTCCATATTTTCATTATGTGCAAAGATATTTGTTGTTACATATATTTTTGCTCCATATTTCTTTGCAAATTCCACACCTTCTGCCATTTCTTCCAGTGTAAAGTTACCTGCATTCGAACGAAGACCAAATTCTTGTCCACCTAAATATACAGCATCTGCCCCGTAATGGATAGCTACTTTTAATTTTTCTAAGTTACCCGCAGGGATTAACAGTTCAGGTTTCTTCACAATAACGCGTTTGCCATCGATCACTCGTGAAATTTCTTGTACAGTCATTTCCTACACCCTCCTCGTTTAGTAAACCGTCTCTTTAAAGAAGAATCCTGTATCTAACGGACGATTCACCGGTTGCATTTCTTCGATCTCTTTATATAAATCGTCTTTCACGTCATAATACGCATCACGATCTTCTACACATAAATCAATTGCTTTACGATATTTCTTCGTTACCTCAATAATGTATGCAGAGCTTTTTAGTACACCATCAATTTTTAAGCTGTCGATTTCAGCATCAATTAGCTCTTCTAACTCATCGATGAAACAAATATCGTTTGGACTCATAATGTGAGTACCATTTTCATCTTCATAAATTGGATATTTATTGTTACGCTCTGGGTCATATAAGAACATATTCTCTTCATATTTTTTCTTTTCAATGTCAAGATGACGTCCTTGATACTCAAAGTAGTTTCCTACTAACGAACGCTTCGATTGGAACATACAAGTCATACCGTGAATTTGTACTTCAAGTTCCACTTCAGCATTTTCTTTTAACTCAACAATTTCATCTAAGCTAAGCTCACGAGCTAATACAGCACGTTTTGCTCCTCTTTGTCCCCAGTAGTTACAAGTAAACCAGTTTGTTGCTGTTGTTTCTGTATTCCAGTGCAATTGCATATTTGGCGCTACTTCGCGGACCGCCATTAATACTGCTGGGTCTCCAAAAACAATTGCATCTACATGTACTTCGTTTAAAAATGCAACATAGTCTGTTAATTCTTCTACTTTATCGTTGTGGAACATAGCGTTCATTGCTACGTATACTTTTACACCATTTTCATGTGCAATCTTCACAGCTTGTTTCACATCTTCACGTGAAAATTCCCCTGCTAAACGTAAACCAAACTTTTGCTCACCGATCATTACCGCATCTGCTCCTGCTTTCGCAAGAGGTTCGATATCCGCCACTGCTTTTGGTGTTACTAACAATTCTGGTTTCTTCATACCTTGGTCACCCTTTCTTTTTACTAACAGCTACTCCATCACCAATTGGGAAAATCGTTGTATCATATCCTTCATGGTTCATAAGCCATTCATTGTACGTCTTAATACGACGGATTAAACCACGTGTACGTCTGTTTTCAATTTTCTCTTTCGTTGTTACAAGACCATGGTACATAACATTATCTGAAATAATTACGCCACCAGGATTTAATAACGGTTCATATAAGTCAAAAAAGCGACGATATTGTCCTTTTGCTGCGTCAATAAAAATAACGTCAAATGTTCCATGTTCTTCTACTTGCTCGCCTGTTTCTAACGCATCACCGTAAATAACGGAAATACGTTCTTTAACTGGTGAACGTTCTATATATTCAAGTGCTTTTTCATATCGATCGCGATTGCGCTCAACTGTCACAATGCGAGAATTTGGAATAGCTTGCATCATACGAATACTAGAATAGCCAATTGCTGTACCTAGCTCTAAAATGCTCTTCGGTCCAATTAAACGTAAAAATTGCAACATAAATTCCATTCCAAGTCGATCCATAATTGGCACATGATTTTCTTTCGCATAGTCTTCCATTTCAAGAATTAATTTATCTTTCGGATCAATAAATGATAATAGGTACTCGTTAACTGCATCCTCCATAATGGTCCTCCTTATTTACATGGAGAAGTGCCTCTATGACGTCTTTTCACACATAGAATGCAATAAAAATACAAGCCAGCTTTATCCTTAGCTTGTACGTCCCGTTTTGATATTAAAAACGATTCTTCTGCCAGTTTTTAACCCGATATATTTTACCACAAAAAAGAGGGATGTGCGACCTTTTTCGCTATCCCTCCCCATTTCACTGCTTTTTCGTAATATATTTTTGCTTTAATGCATTATGCTCTTCCAATGTTTTCGCATAATACACTTCACCAGTTGGTGCAGCTAAGAAATAATAATAATCTGTTTGCGCAGGTTCTAACGCCGCTTCCACTGAATGTTTGCCAGAGTTTGCAATCGGACCGACAGGTAATCCTTTCACAACATACGTATTGTACGGTGAGTTAACCTTTAAATCTTCGTATAACACACGTTGTTTATGCTTTCCAAGTGCATATAATACCGTTGGATCCGTTTGAAGCGGCATACCTTTTGCTAAACGATTATAAAAGACACTAGAGATCTTTTGACGATCTGTAAAGCCTGTTGCCTCTTCTTCAATAAGTGAAGACAATGTTAAAAGCTGATGAACATCCCAGTTTTTCGCTTTCATTTTTGCTTCGTTTTGAACAATGATTGCATTCGTTTTCTCAAGCATCGGAATGACAATTTCCTCCAAAGTTGTATCTTTTTTATAGAAAGAGTACGTCGCAGGATATAAATAACCTTCTAATGGATATTTAATATTGCTATCAAAGATTTTATCCGTTAACAGCTTGGGATACTTTTGCTGCATTTTTTGAATAAATGCTTTATCGTTTAATTGACGTACAACATCATCTTTATTCCACTTTAATTCGTTTGCAACCGTTTCTGCAATTTCAGTTACTTGTGCCCCTTCTTTTACCGTCACTTTATAAAGAGCTGGACGATGTACATTACCAGATGACATTTGCTCAATAACATCTTTTGCACTCATTGAAGGATTTAATAAATATGTACCCGCTTGTAAATTTTTAGATTTAGCCTTTGTATAAAAACTAAAAACTGTACCGTTTTTCACAGCACCTTTTTCTTCTAAAATCTCACCAATTTTACTAGTAGATGATCCCTTTGGAATTTCTACTTCAATCTCTTTTTTATTCCCGCTATCAACCGGTCCTAATGCGGATGAAATATACGCATAGACTGAACCACAAACTAAAAGCAGTGCAATTATCGAGAATAAAAAAATGCGTCTACGCTTCTTTTTCACTTGATTCTCTACCAAAACTCTTCCTCCTTATTCAATTGTAGGCCATATGTACATCTTTCTATACAACATGATAAAAAATCACAATACATTTACCTATCATTTTTGACAGATACTTTATTTTCTACAATCCGTCTCATTATACTACAAAGGATTACGCAGTTTCGACAAAAAATCTTTCATTTTACATATAAAAAAGGCGGACGATATACCGTCCACCTTTTCAGTACTTATTATTCAGCTTCTTGCTCATCAGCTAGAGTGTTGAACATTTCTTGTACCATTTCCCACTCTTCTTCAGATTCGATTGGAAGTAAAGTTCCGCCCTCTTCTTCATTTTGCTCATAAGCCATTGCATCATAAATTTGGTCTCCATCTTCGTCTACTTCACCGATTGGAGAGAAGACTACGTATGATTTTTTGCCAAATTTTTCAGCGTCAAAAGTGAAAATAATTTCACATAAATGTTCGTTACCTTTTTCGTCTACAATTGTAATTTGATTTTCTTCCATTTTGGTCACCTCTTATTTACTATCTAAAAATCCTTGTAAGATTACGACTGCAGCCATCTTATCAATTACTTGCTTTCGCTTCTTACGGCTTACATCGGCCGAAATGAGTAGACGTTCCGCTGCCATCGTTGACAAACGCTCGTCCCACATTACAACGTCTAATTGTAACAGCTCTCGTAGGTTTTCTGCAAATTGTTGGCATGCTTCACCACGCGGGCCAATTGTACCATTCATATTTTTAGGTAAACCTACTACTATCTTGTCCACATCATACTGTTTTACTAACTCAGAAATGCGGTCAAAACCAAATTGACCTCGTTCTTCGTTAATCTTGATTGTTTCAAGCCCTTGCGCTGTCCAGCCCATTTCGTCACTAATTGCAACCCCGACTGTTTTTGTACCTACATCTAAACCTAATATCCGCATAAATTACTCCTCACGATGATGTTTCAAGTAAGACTTCACAAGCTCTTCAATTAATTCATCACGTTCAAGCTTGCGAATGATGCTTCGCGCATCTTTATGGCGAGGTATGTATGCTGGGTCTCCACTTAATAAATAACCGACGATTTGGTTAATCGGATTATAGCCTTTTTCTTGAAGTGCATCATACACAGTTAAAAGTACATCATTTACATGGACACTCTGTTTTTCATCTTGAATGCTAAACTTCATTGTTTTATCAAAACCGTCCATTTCAAGCACCTCACTTATATAGTAAGTATAGGGAGAAGAACTTCTCCTCTCCCTACCATTGTACACTACTATCTCTTTATTTTGAAACAGATTTAACGTACTCTTGTACAAATGCTAAAGCTTCCTCAACTTGCGCTGGGTTTTTACCGCCCGCTTGTGCCATATCAGGACGGCCACCACCGCCACCACCACAACGAGAAGCTACTTCTTTCACAAGTTTACCAGCATGGTATCCTTGGCTAATTAAATCTTTCGTTACGCCAGCTAAGATGTTTACTTTATCATCATTTACAGACGCTAATACGACAACTGCAGATTGTAATTTATTTTTTAGGTCATCCATCATCGTACGTAAGTTGTTCATATCTGCAACATTTACTTTTGCCGCTAATACGTTCACGCCATCAACTGTCATTACTGAATCAGTTAAGTTTCCAGCTTCAATATTGCTTAATTTTGCTGCAAGAGATTCGTTTTCTTTTTGAAGTTGTTTTACTTCAGCAAATAAACCATCTACTCTTGTTAAAATGTCTTTTGGATTTGTTTTCATTTTTCCAGCTGCTTCTTTTAATAAACCTACTTGATCGTTCATTAATTCATAAGCAGACTTACCAGTTACTGCTTCAATACGACGAGTTCCTGCACCGATACCAGACTCAGCAACGATTTTGAAAATACCGATAGAAGCTGTGTTATCAACGTGACAACCACCGCAAAGCTCTAAGCTATAGTCGCCAACTTGTACAACGCGTACAACATCACCGTATTTTTCACCGAATAATGCCATTGCGCCCATTTCTTTCGCTTCTTCAATTGCTTTTTGAGAAATCTCAACATCAATACTTTCCCAAATTTTCTCGTTTACGATACGCTCAATTTTTTCTAATTCGTCAGCTTGTACTTGACCGAAGTGAGAGAAGTCAAAGCGTAAACGTTCAGAAGTTACAAGAGAACCTGCTTGGTTAACGTGTGTTCCAAGTACGTCTTTTAATGCTTGGTGTAGTAAGTGAGTTGCTGTATGGTTCTTCACAACGCTACTACGGTTTTTCGTATCGATAATAGCTTTTACAGCTGCATCTTTCGTTAATGTACCTTCTTCAACTACAACTTTGTGCAAGTTTTGGCCGTTTGGTGCTTTTTGTACGTCTTTTACAAGAACTTTCACGCCGTCAGCAAGAAGGTAACCACGGTCTGCAATTTGCCCGCCGCTCTCAGCATAGAATGGTGTTACATCAAGCATTAATTGTCCTTCTTCACCTGCTTGTAAGCTGTCTGCGTATTCACCGTTTTTCACAAGTGCAACAACGTTACTTTCTGTTGCAACCGTACCGTAACCAACGAACTCGCTCGCTACTTTCACTTCTCCAAGGACACCGCCTTGAACTTGCATAGAATCAACGTCTTGACGAGCAGCACGTGCGCGCTCACGTTGTTTTTCCATTTCATTTTCAAAGCCTTCATGATCAACTGTCATACCAGCTTCTTCTGCATATTCTTCTGTTAATTCAATTGGGAAACCGTATGTGTCATATAGACGGAACGCATCTACTCCAGAAATAACAGTTGTTTTTTCTTCTTTCGCTTTTGCAATAACTTCAGCTAAAATTGCTTCACCATCATGAAGTGTTTCGTGGAAACGCTCTTCTTCATTTTTCACAACTTTTGCGATGAAATCTTTCTTTTCAAGTACTTCTGGATAGAAGTCTTTCATTACTTCTCCAACAACCGGTACTAATTCAAACATGAATGGACGATTAATGTTTAATTTCTTAGAGTAACGAACAGCACGGCGTAATAAACGACGTAACACATAACCACGGCCTTCGTTAGATGGAAGAGCACCGTCACCAACAGCGAATGTTACTGTACGGATATGGTCAGCGATTACTTTAAACGCCATATCTTTTTCTAAGTCACCATTACGATACTTCTCACCAGAGATTGTTTCTGTTGCACCAATCATCGGCATGAATAAGTCCGTGTCAAAGTTCGTAGGTACATCTTGAACGATAGATGTCATACGCTCTAGACCCATTCCTGTATCGATGTTTTTCTTAGGAAGTGGTGTATATGAACCATCTGGATTATGGTTAAATTGAGAGAATACAAGGTTCCATACTTCTAAGTAACGCTCGTTTTCTCCTCCTGGATATAATTCTGGGTCACTAAAGTCATTACCGTAAGCTTCTCCGCGGTCATAGAAAATCTCTGTATTCGGTCCACTTGGTCCTTCACCGATGTCCCAGAAGTTTTCTTCTAAGCGGATGATACGCTCTTTTGGAACACCCATTTTCTCATTCCAAATTGTGAATGCTTCTTCATCTTCTGGATGGATTGTAACGGATAGTAATTCTTTATCGAATCCGATCCATTTGTCGCTCGTTAAGAATTCCCAAGCCCAAGTAATTGCCTCTTCTTTGAAGTAATCGCCGATTGAGAAGTTCCCTAACATTTCAAAGAATGTATGGTGACGAGCTGTTTTCCCTACGTTTTCAATATCGTTTGTACGAATTGATTTTTGAGCATTTGTAATACGTGGATTTTGCGGGATTACACGTCCATCAAAATATTTTTTTAATGTTGCTACACCACTGTTAATCCATAGAAGAGATGGATCTTCATGTGGAACTAGTGATGCACTAGGTTCTACTGCATGTCCTTTTTCTTGGAAAAAGTCTAAAAACATTTGACGAATTTGTGCGCCTGTTAGTTGTTTCATTGTATTTTCCTCCTTAAATATAAAAAACTCCCGCCCCTATAAAAGGGACGAGAGTTAACTCGCGATACCACCCTAATTATGAATTGATTACTATAACAATCAATTCATCACCTCATGGTGCCGTAACGTGGCAAGACGGCAGTGATTAGCTGCTCTCAGGATTAGCTTTCTGTTACCCTTCATTTAAAGCTTCTTTCAGCCATATGGAAGCTTCTCTCTATAAATGGACTGTAACGTACTTGTTCCGTCATTGATTTAATGTATTATATGACTAAATATAATAGAATTCTCTTAAGTTTGTCAATGTAGATAATCATTTTACACATCTTCTTTTTTCCAAAGAGGCCTTACATGAACGATCACTGTACGAATGACCGCTAAAATAGGAACTGATATTAATAACCCTACAATTCCTGCCACTTCTCCCCCAACTAATAATGCAAGCATAATAATAACAGGATGCATGCGAAGCGACTTACCAACGATATAAGGGGATAAAATGTTACTTTCTACGAATTGCAAAATAGCAATCGTAATCCCCGCTTTAATGAGTAAACTTGTTGATACCGTTGCTGCAATCATCAACGCTGGAATCGCTCCTAAAATAGGGCCAAAGTATGGGATTATATCTGTTATCCCGATGATGATGCCAAGTAATAATGGATATTTCATACCGATAAACCAAAAAGAAAGAACCGATACTCCTCCTAATACTAAACAAACGAATAACTGTCCGCGAATATAACTTCCGAGTGACTTATCAATTTCTTTCGCCAACATTTGCCCCGTACTACGCCACTTACTCGGGACTAGTTTCCAAAAGATATGATAAAACTCGCCGTAATCTTTTAATATGTAAAATACAATGAACGGAATTAAGAAAATAATGAGTAACGAATCTAGTACACCACGAGCTGTGCTCATCACTTTATTTAAAAGTGCTTGTATCTTCGTCTCTACTCCGACAAAAATTTGTTTCACCTTTTCATGAATAAATGACGGGAAATTCGCTGTTTGTTCTGTAACACCATCCATCCACGAATCATACATCTTTGTAAACTGCGGGAATTGTTCATTGATTTCTTGTAATTGCTTAATCACAACCGGCGTTCCTTTATAAATTCCATAACCAATCCCGCCAAAGAAAAGGATGTAAATAAGCAAAATAGCGAGTGTACGCGGCATCCCTTCCTTATGAATTTTTTCAATTAAAGGATGCAATAAATACGCAATGAAACATGCAATAAGAAACGGTGTAATGGCCACTTTACATACAAAAATAATCGGTGCCCATAGCGGCTTAATTTTTAAAAAAACGAGCAAACAAAGAAAAACAAGTAACAATAACCCTAAACGATATATCCAAATGATTTTAAGATTCTTCACACGAAAAACCTCCTCCACCTTTATTTTGAAAATAAATAGGGTAGGTTATGTGCAAAAGTTTTAAAATCTTTTCGTGCAGACCATACTGTTTTGTAAAGACGTACATATACATAACGTAACAAGGACAACCACCCGTAAGAATGCAGCATGAAACAATATAGTCAGGAGGGCTCATAATGGTTTTATTTATGCTCATATTATCTGCACTTTTTATGATTCTTGAATGGATTTGTATCGGGTTTGGTATTTGGAAAGGCTTCTTTATTCATTCCTCACGAAAAGAAAAAGCGAAGCAATTATTTCATTACGGAATGCTTGGCGTTGGATGTTACGGCCTATCTTATCTCTTCTCTGAAATTGGACTTTTATATTTGCATACAAGTGCATAAAAAAACTCCCTTATCATGAAGGGAGTTTTTTACGCTTATAAATAAGATTTAATCATCTTACGTGCTTTTTTCATATTACGTTTTGAAAATACATCTTGTTTGCGAGCATATTGATATGCTGCCGCTCCAACACCTAATGCGATTAATGAATTGCGTAGATTCAAAGTAAATCCCCCTTTTCGTTATCCGATCGTTCTTTCATTCTCATCAAATAAATCATCAAGAGAGCTTAGTGAACCATCTTCTTCTACTTGATGCGTATGGATTTTCCCCTTTGAAACCGATAATTCGATATAACAATTCCAGCAATAAAATTGGTTGACACCTATTTTTCCAATGTCTTTCCCTTTGCAATTTGGACAAATAAACATATGGCGTTCATCTCCTTACAGTCTCCCGGATTCTATTCGCCATTATGTCCAAACTGCATTCATTTATACATTGCTGGAGCCTTTCAACGTTATACGTTTGAAAGTTTCACTATATAATTTCACCTTGTTACATGAAATCATACGGTGAAATGTTTTCCACGTCCATTTCTTCGCCGTTAACCGTTACCATCTGTACTTCTCCTTGTGATTCTTGCAATCGACTAGCTAAAGTCGTTTGACGCATTGCATCATCAAGGCGATTTACACCAGACTGGAAAGCAGCTTCCTCCCCGCAAATAATAAGGAACTTCTTACTTCTTGTAATACCAGTATAAATTAAATTACGACGTAACATACGATTATAACTTTTTACTATCGGCATAATCACAATCGGAAATTCACTACCTTGTGATTTATGAATGGAACAGCAATAAGCATGTGTAATTTGATTTAAATCTGGTTTTGTATATGTTACCTCAATTCCATCAAATGAAACGATAATCATATCTTGTTGCTCAACGTTTTCTTTCGCATAAAACACCGAAACAATTTCGCCGATATCACCATTAAATACTTGGCTCTCCGGCTGATTAACGAGTTGCAAAACTTTATCGCCTCTTCGGTATACAACATCACCGTAAGCAATTTCTTTACTCTTTTCTCTTTTCGGATTAAACACTTCTTGCAACGCTTCGTTTAGTACATTAATACCAGCCGGTCCACGATACATCGGGGCCAATACTTGTACATCTCTTGCGCTAAACCCTTTTGTCTTAGCGTTTTCGCAAACCTTCTTAACAACTTCAACAATTTGAGCTCCTGTGCAGCCGATAAATGAACGATCTTTTTGGTTTTGCGCTAAATCTGGTGGGAGCGTTCCATTTTTTATCGCATGGGCAAGTTGAATTACTGATGAACCTTCTGCTTGACGATAAATTTCAGTAAGCTTTACAGTTGGAACTGCACCTGCATTCAATAAATCTTTCAATACTTGTCCAGGCCCTACAGATGGTAATTGATCTTCATCACCTACAACGATAACTTGAATGTTCGTCGGCAATGACTTAAACAGCTGATTTGCAAGCCAAATATCAACCATTGAAAATTCATCAATAATAAGCAACTTCCCTTGTACCGGATCTGTTTCATTACGCTGGAAAGACCCTTCTGGCGTCCATCCAAGTAAACGGTGAATTGTACAAGCTGGAAGCCCTGTTGATTCACTCATTCGCTTCGCTGCTCTTCCTGTTGGAGCCGTTAATAATATCGGAAATGGATTATCATCACTATATTCATTCGGATTTAACGATAGCCCGTGAAGTGACGCATACATTTCAACAATTCCTTTAATAACTGTTGTTTTCCCTGTTCCTGGTCCACCTGTCAATAACATCATCGGTTTATGAAGTGCCGTTTGAATTGCTTCTTGCTGAAGTGGTGCATACTGTACGCTCAGTTGTTCTTCAATTTCACCTAACGTCTTTAACACTTCTGCTTCAGGAAATGAAGGTGTTTCTTCTTGATTCATAAGCCTGCGAATGGACTTTACAACACCTTTTTCAGAGTAGAATAACGTTGCTAAATACACTCGCTCTTCTTCTATGATGACTTTCCCTTCACTTTGCATCGTTTCAATACAGCCTACAATATCTTCCTCAGTCACTCTTCCTTCTTGATTGTTTAAAAGTGACATCGTTTCTCTTACAAGTTGGTCTTTCCTCATATAAACGTGACCAAGTTGTAATGAGACATTCTCTAACGTGTAAAAACATCCTGCGCGTACACGGTCGTCGTGATTACCCGATATCCCTAACGCACGCCCTATATCATCCGCTCTTCCAAAACCAATCCCGTCCACTTCTTCGATAAGTTGGTACGGGTTATTACGAATCACTTCTAATGTCATCTCTTTATATTGTTGGTAAATCTTAATAGAAAGCTTCGTTCCAAAACCGTAGCCATTTAAAAAGCTCATTACTTTCTCTAATCCTTGATGTTCAACAATTGTCTCATAAATTTCTTGTGCTTTTTGCTTGTTGACAACACCATTTAAAGCCTCAGGATCATCCATAATTTTAGAAATAGCATGTTCCCCCAGATGGTCCACAATTTTTTCAGCTGTACGCTTTCCTATCCCTTTAAATAAATCACTCGCTAAATATTGCACCATACCAGCTTTCGTTTGCGGCAATTCTTTCTTAAACGTTTCGACCATATATTGTTTTCCATACTTCGGATGGTCTTTAAAATGACCTGTCAACGTAAACACTTCATCTTCATGCATGCGAGGAAAATGACCGTTTATCATTACTTTCTTTTCGTCGTACGTTTCATTCGTTTCAATGACTTTCATACTGACAACGGAATAGAGGTTTTCTTCGTTGTGGAAAATGGTATGAAGAACTTGCGCTTTTATAAACTTTTTTTCTTCCTCAAACAAATCCATTGCATGTTGATTTCCCATCTTTCCTCTCCTTTCCGGTTTCATTTCACTTTAATGAGCAGTACATCCCCCACCTATTTAGATGAGGGATAACTACTCATTAACTATATTTTCATCTTATTCAGCTTCTTGCTCTAATAAACGAACACCATTACCAGCTAAAAAGTGATCTGGCTGAATTTCAGTTGCTTTCTTAAATAAAGCGAGAGCTTTCTCGTTATTATCTTCAAATACGTATGCAACACCTAAATTATAATACGCATCTGCATGCTCTTCATCCATTTCTAATACTTTTTCAAAGTAAGGCTTCGCCTCTTGAATATGTTCCAGTCGCGCAAAGCAAAGTCCACACTGGAACACAGCTTCTACATCGTTTTCATCTAATTCTGTTGCTCTTTGTAAAAACGGCAGTGCAAGACGGTCATTTCCAAGTTGCACATGTGTAATACCTAGCATAAATGTTACATCAGCTGATTGTAATCCAGCTTGCATCGCTTGTTCAAATACAGCTTTAGCCTCTGCAAATTGCTCTTGACCGTAATATACATTTCCTAATCCATAATACGCAGCCGCTGATTTATCATCTAACTCCAATGCACGTTTATAAAATAAAATTGCTCTCTCACTGTCACCTAGTACATCTAATAAGTTCGCAAAATTAATATATCCAAGCGCATCTTTCGGATTTTCTTCGATTGCTTCTGTGAAATTTTTAGCAGCTTCTTCCCAGTTTCCTTCTTGCATATATTGAATACCTGTTTCAAGTTTGTTTGACATGTCCTTCACCTCTACAACAAATTATAACAAAGAATGTATTTTCCAAGCGAACGAAAATTCGCCTTATATAAAAGAAACCTCTAACCGCGAATCGGCAGAGGCTTCTCTTTTATCCTAAATAATCCAATTTCTTACCGCTACGGTACACTTCATCAATTGTAGCACCGCCTAAACACTCATCTCCATCATAGAAAACAACTGCTTGTCCTGGTGTAATTGCACGAATTGGCTCGTCACAAAGAATACGAACTGTATTTTCATCAACGATTTGAACCGTTACTTTATTGTCTTCTTGACGATAACGGAATTTCGCTGTGCACTTAAATTCTTTTTCTTTCGCTTCATTACTTACCCAGCCAACATTCGTAGCAATAACTTCATCGCCATATAGAAGTTCGTTATGGAATCCTTGATCAACATATAAAATGTTTTCTTTCAAGTTTTTCCCAACAGCAAACCACGGATCACCGTTACCACCAATACCAAGGCCATGACGTTGTCCAATTGTATAGTACATTAAACCGTCATGCTTCCCTTTCACTTCGCCAGATAACGTTTGCATCACACCTGGTTGTGCTGGTAAATAGTTACTTAAGAAATCTTTAAAGTTACGCTCACCAATGAAGCAAATACCAGTACTATCTTTCTTCGCCGCTGTCGCTAAACCAGCTTCTTTCGCCATTTCACGAATTTGTGGTTTCTTCAGTTCACCAAGCGGGAACATTGTTTTTGATAATTGCTCTTGGCTTAATTGATTTAAGAAATACGTTTGGTCTTTATTGTCATCAACGCCGCGAAGCATTTTATATTCGCCGTCCATATAAGCAACGCGTGCATAATGACCTGTTGCTACATAATCAGCACCGAGCGCAATGGCATGCTCTAAAAATGCTTTAAATTTAATTTCTTTATTACACATTACATCTGGGTTTGGTGTACGACCAGCTCGGTATTCATCTAAGAAGTACGTAAATACTTTATCCCAGTATTGTTTTTCAAAGTTTACTGCATAATACGGAATACCAATTTGGTTACACACTTCAATTACATCATTGTAATCTTCTGTTGCTGTGCAGACACCATTCTCATCTGTATCATCCCAGTTTTTCATAAAAATTCCGATTACATCATAACCTTGCTCTTTTAATAAAAGAGCCGCTACAGATGAATCGACGCCACCGGACATCCCGATGACAACGCGTGTTTCGTGAGGTAGTTTGTTCATCATGTCACCTCCCATGCTAATTTTGTGTTAATCGCTTCACGATTTTCACTGTTTCGTACGCCGCTTTCTCAATTTGCTCTTTCGTATTTCCAAGCCCGAAACTAAAGCGTACGGATGAACGTATTTGATCGGAGTCTTTTCCGAACATCGCTACTAATACATGTGATGGATCAATCGAACCAGCTGTACAAGCCGAACCACTTGACACTGCAATGCCAGCTAAGTCTAAGTTCACAAGAAACGGTTCAATGTTCATTCCTGTAAAACTAATATTAAGCACATGTGGTAAGCGATATTCTAAGTTTCCGTTTACCTCGAAAGTAATGTCTTCATTTTTGAAGACAGATACCATTATATCTTTAAACTCTTCATATTGGGCATTTTTTTGCTCACGAGTTTTTTCAGCTAGCAAAATTGCATGTTGCAACCCAACGATGCTCGGCACATTTTCAGTACCAGCACGGCGTTTTCTCTCTTGCTCCCCACCTATTAATAACGGTTCAAATTTCACGTCTGCACCAGCGTATAAGAACCCGACACCTTTTGGCCCGTTAATTTTATGAGCCGAAATTGATAATAAATCAATACCAAACTCTTTCACATCAATTTCTACTAAACCGTAAGCTTGTACCGCATCTGTATGGAAATAAGCTTGATGCTCTTTTAGCAGCTTACCTATTTCCGCAATTGGTTGCATCGTTCCAACTTCATTATTCCCAAACATAATAGATACAAGAATTGTCTCTTCTGTTAATACCTTTTGTATGTCAGAAACTTGAACGCGTCCTGTTTCATCAACAGGTAAATATGTCACTTCAAATCCTTCACGCTCTAACAATTCACACGTATGCAAAATTGCATGATGTTCAATTTGTGTCGTTATAATATGGTTACCTTTATGACGGTTCGCACGCGCTACACCGATAAGCGCTAAATTATCAGCTTCCGTACCACCGCTCGTAAATATAATTTCATTCGGATTCGCATGAATGCTACGTGCACATGCGCGTCTCGCCTCATCTACTGCATGGCGCGTTTGACGTCCATAAAAGTGAATACTAGACGGATTTCCGAATGTTTCTGTCATATATGGAATCATCTTTTCGACCACTTCCGGGTGAGTGGGAGATGTCGCAGCATGATCTAAATAAATGCGTTCCATTAAATCTCCTTCTTTCCAAATCGTTTCACAAGGAATTAAATGTAAAACATATAGCCCCCGTGATTCTCTTCCTCATAACGTACTAAATCTTCTAACGTTGTACTATCTAACACTTCTTGCACCGCATCACGAACACGCATCCATAATTGGCGTTGTGCTGGTTCTTCTTCTTCTATCATTTCTACAACACTAATCGGACCCTCTAATACACGGATTACATCCCCAGCTGTAATATTAGCTGGCTGATCTGATAATACATACCCGCCATATGCTCCGCGTGTACTCTTTACTAGACGCGCGTTACGAAGTGGTGAAATTAATTGTTCTAAGTAATGTTCCGATAAATCATGTGCCTGCGCAATTGATTTTAAGGAAATTGGACCTTCACCAAACTTCTTTGCAAGATCGATCATAATTGTTAAGCCGTAACGGCCTTTCGTTGAAATCTTCATCTATTTTGCACCTCTTTTCAAATTTTCACTTCTATTGGTTATATCTTATTTATAAAAGAACACAATTTAAAATCCTATGAAATTATAGCATAATATAGTATTATAAGAAATTTCAACTTGTGTATCAAAATGATAACATAAAATCACATTGAAAAACTCGGAAATTATTACAATTGAAAGAAAAATGAAAATATTCATATTCATTTTTCCTACAAAACAGCATCCTATTTCAAATTCCACTAAAAAAAATGATACGATAGAAAGAGATTATACATTAAGGGAGACGGTAAAAATGAAACAACCACTCGCACATCGAATGCGCCCTACAAATATTCAAGAAATTATCGGACAACAACATTTAGTTGGTGAAGGAAAAATTTTATGGCGAATGGTCCAAGCAAATCATTTTCAATCTATGATTTTATATGGCCCTCCAGGCACTGGAAAAACATCCATCGCGAGCGCAATTGCAGGCAGTACCGGAACCCCTTTTCGCCTATTAAACGCTGTTACTCATAATAAAAAAGATATGGAAGTTGTCGTACAAGAGGCAAAAATGCATCGACACCTCGTTTTAATTTTAGATGAAGTACACCGTCTAGATAAAGCAAAACAGGATTTTCTATTACCTCATTTAGAAAGTGGACTCCTTACCTTAATTGGTGCGACGACAAGTAATCCGTTCCATGCTATTAATTCTGCTATTCGAAGTCGGTGTCAAATCTTCGAATTACACGCATTAACAGAAGATGATCTTTTAATTGGCTTAAAACGAGCACTTGAAGATAAAGAAAAAGGTCTTGGGGAATATGATGTAACTGTTACGCCTGAAGCATTACATCACTTCGCAAATGCATCAGGCGGAGATATGCGTTCCGCTTATAATGCACTGGAACTAGCTGTTTTATCTAGCTTTACAACTGATGACAAAGCTGCGGAAATTACGCTGGAAATCGCCGAAGAATGCTTACAAAAAAAGAGCTTCGTTCATGACAAAGGCGGAGATGCTCATTATGACGTATTATCGGCATTTCAAAAATCGGTGCGCGGAAGTGATGTAAATGCAGCACTTCACTATTTAGCACGTCTTATTGAAGCTGGTGACCTGCAAAGCATCGGTAGACGTCTTCTTATTATGGCATATGAAGATATTGGACTTGCTAGCCCGCAAGCTGGACCGCGTACACTAGCCGCGATAGAATCAGCTGAACGCGTTGGATTCCCAGAGGCACGCATACCACTTGCAAATGCCGTTATTGAGCTTTGCCTATCACCAAAATCAAACTCAGCTTATAAAGCACTTGACGCTGCCTTACACGATTTACGGAACGGGCAAACAGGCGACATCCCAAGTCATTTAAAAGATAGTCATTACAAAGGCGCAGAGGCACTTGGAAGAGGCATTGGATACTTATATCCACACGACCATCCAAATGGTTGGGTACAGCAACAATACTTACCTGATAAAATAAAAAACAAACAATATTATAAACCGAAAACGACAGGGAAATTTGAACAAGCACTTTCTACTGTATATGAAAGATTACAAAGTTCGAATAAAACGAAAAATAAAGGGTAACATAAGCGAAAACGTCACCATTATGGAGGCTTCGCTTATGAAAACACGTCAAGATGCATGGACAAAAGAAGACGATCTCCTTTTAGCAGAAACTGTTTTACGACATATTCGCAGCGGCAGTACACAAATAAAAGCATTCGATGAAGTCGGCGATGCTTTAAACCGCACTTCCGCAGCTTGCGGTTTTAGATGGAATGCTGAAGTAAGGCCGAATTATGAAGATGCGGTGCAGCTTGCGAAAAAACAACGTAAAGAATTAAAGCGTTCTGAAGCTAAAATAGAAAAAGATCAGTTCACAAAAACGAAACAACTCGTAATCGACGCTGAGTTTTCAGAAGATATTGTACCAAGTAAACAAGAACTTACAATGCAAAATGTCATCTCGTTTTTGCAAAACTTGGAGCACAATAATCCTTCACTCGCAAAGTTACAAACTGAAAATGAAGTATTACAAACTCAGCTCACTTCCTTGCAAAAAACGAATGATGAGCTCGAAACTAAATTAGCTGTACTCACAAAAAAACAACAAGCAATCGAAGAAGATTATGCAATGCTCGTTAGAATTATGGATCGTGCTCGAAAACTCGTTTCAGTTGAAGAACAAGAAGAGCAGATCGCTCCCATTTTCAAGACAGATCAAAATGGAAATTTAGATATTATTTATTCTGCAGAGAATTAAAAAAGATGTCACCTAGCCCAATTTTCCGGCTAAGTGACATCCTTTTTTTGTCTCTTCGGTGGATAGCATATTGGTAAATGAAATTATATCGATGATTTTTCGAATATATCTATCGTAACTTACAATATATCAACGATTTTTTAATTATATCGACTATTCGACAAGGAATATCGATTTACCGACAAATATTTACAAAATAAGTAAACCTGCTATACAAAGAACTCCCCGAATCAACTGGATATTTTTTACTTAAATGTTACTATAAACATATACGATTGAAAGGAGCTGATTGCCATTTCATTAGTAGCCTTCAAAATAACTCTCGGTATTCTCGTTCTAACGTTAGGTCTTTTTACCATTCACAGTTTAAAAAAGACCTCAGGTTATAAATCAGACAAATATGATTATTACTTACTGGCCTTGCTTACATTTGAACTAGTAGCAATGCAAATACCCCTATTTCTTTAGCACATATAAAAAAGCATATATCCGAAATGGATATATGCTTTCATTTTATTCTTGCCCTACACGTTTCACTTCTACATTTTTAATGCGTTCACGTACAACGTGACTTGCCATAATTAAGCCTGCCACAGATGGTACGAATGCATTTGATGAAGGTGGTAATTTCGCTTTACGAATTTTTGCATTTTCGTCTGGTACGATTTCTTTACGTACTTCTTCACGAATTACGATTGGGTTTTCGTCAGAGAAGACAACTTTTACACCTTTTTTAATGCCCTCTTTACGAAGCTTCGTACGAATGACTTTCGCAATTGGATCTGTATGTGTTTTAGAGATGTCCGCAATACGGAAACGAGTTGGGTCCATTTTATTTGCTGCACCCATACTTGAGATAATTTTAATTTTACGACGTAAACATTGTTTAATTAAATGAATTTTGAACGTAATCGTATCAGATGCATCCACTACAAAGTCTAAACCGTACTTAAAGAACTCTTCATATGTTTCATCTGTGTAAAACATTTCTAGTCCAATTACTTCACACTCTGGGTTAATGTCTGCAATACGCTCTTTCATTAATTCTACTTTTGAACGTCCTACAGTAGATACTAAAGCGTGAATTTGACGGTTTACGTTTGTAATATCTACAACATCTTTATCTACTAATACGAGACGCCCAACTCCAGAACGTGCTAACGCTTCAGCTGCAAAAGAACCTACGCCGCCAATTCCTAAAATACCGACTGTACTATTTTTTAATATTTCAAGTCCTTCTTTACCGAAGGCTAATTCATTACGTGAAAATTGATGTAACATTCAGCTCTACACTCCTATTACAAAAATGGTCTACCATGTATTCTAGCGTTTTTCCGACTATTTGTATAGAAAAAGTTATAGAATTCCTAAAAATACATATTTCGAGAATGAAAACATAGTGTAAACCGGACTTTTTAAACTTCCTTCCAATACACGTTTAAAAAGGAGGATCCAGAGGGCCGAGCAGATCGAGGCACGTATGCTAGGAGGAGCGCAGTGTAGCGTTACTACTCGAGCACCGGACTAGCATACGTAACGACGAGATGCGACAGCCATCTGAACCGGACTTTTTAAACAACCTCTCAAAAAAAGTCTAGACGGCTATAGTATAACCATCTAGACTTTTTTCTTACTTCTCTTCTTTCACGTTCAACTTTAAGTTCAGTTCTTCAAGCTGTGCTTCTGCAACTGGGCTTGGAGCTTCTGTTAATAAGCAGCTTGCGCTTGCTGTTTTCGGGAATGCAATTGTGTCGCGAAGGTTCGTACGTCCTGCAAGTAACATAACAAGACGGTCTAAACCTAATGCAATACCGCCGTGTGGTGGCGTACCGTATTCGAATGCTTCTAATAAGAATCCGAATTGCTCTTGTGCTTCTTCTTGTGAGAATCCAAGCGCTTTGAACATTTTTTCTTGTACGTCACGCTCGTAAATACGAAGTGATCCACCACCAAGCTCGTAACCGTTTAATACAAGGTCATATGCTTGCGCACGTGCTTTTTCTGGTGCTGTTTCTAATAGCTCAACATCTTCACGGAATGGCATTGTGAATGGGTGGTGAGCTGCGAAGTAACGATCTGCATCTTCATCGTACTCAAGAAGTGGCCAATCCGTTACCCATAGGAAGTTAAATTTACTTTCGTCAATTAACTCAAGCTCTTTACCTAGACGTAAACGAAGTGCACCTAAGCTATCTGCAACAACGCTTTTCTTATCTGCTACGAATAATAATAAGTCGCCAGCAGTAGCTTCTAGTGTAGTCATTAACACGTTTGCATCTTCTTCACCGAAGAATTTCGCGATTGGTCCTTTTAAACCGTCTTCTTCCACTTTAAGCCAAGCTAAACCTTTTGCACCGTATACTTTTACGAATTCAGTTAATGCATCAATGTCTTTACGAGAGTATTTGCTCGCAGCACCTTTTGCATTAATTGCTTTTACTTGTCCGCCGCTTTCTACAGCACTTGTAAATACTTTAAATCCACAACCTGCTGCAAACTCAGATAAGTCTGTTAGTTCCATTTCAAAGCGTGTATCTGGCTTATCAGAACCGTAACGAGCCATTGCATCAGCATATTTCATACGAGGGAACGGTGCACTCACTTCTACACCTTTTGCATCCTTCATAACTTTCGTCATCATGCGCTCCATCATATCTAAAATTTCATCTTGTGTTAAGAATGAAGCTTCAATATCGATTTGCGTAAATTCTGGTTGACGGTCTGCACGTAAATCTTCATCACGGAAACAGCGTGCTACTTGATAGTAACGTTCAAATCCACCGACCATAAGAAGCTGTTTAAATAGCTGTGGAGATTGTGGTAATGCATAAAATTCACCGTCATGCACACGGCTTGGTACTAAATAATCACGAGCGCCTTCTGGCGTGCTCTTCGTTAAAATTGGTGTTTCCACTTCTAGGAACTCTTCTGTGTCTAAGAAGTTACGAATTGTTTTTGTTACGTCATGACGCATTTTGAATGTGTTGAACATTACAGGACGACGTAAGTCTAAGTAACGATATTTTAAACGCACATCTTCTGATGCATCTGTATCATCAGCGATAATGATTGGCGTTGTTTTCGCTGCGTTTAATACGTTTACCTTTGTTGCTTGTACTTCAATACGACCAGTTGCCATATTGTCATTAATTGCGCCTTCACCACGCTCAACAACTGTACCTTCTACGTGTAATACGTATTCGCTACGAATTGTTTCTGCTACTTCTAGCGCCTCTTTTGATGTTTCTGGGTTAAATACAACTTGTACGATACCTGTACGGTCACGTAAGTCGATAAAGATTAATCCACCTAAATCACGGCGTTTTTGTACCCAACCTTTTAATTGAACTGTTTGTCCAACTGCTTCTACTGTTACTTTTCCACATGCATGTGTTCTTTCAGCCACTGTAAGTTCCCCCTATATTAATTTCTCTGCTACGTATGAAGCAAATACATCTAATGCTACTTCTTCTTGTTCACCCGTTGCCATATCTTTTAAGTTAATGATGCCTTTATCTAACTCATCTTCCCCTAATACAGCTACAAATTTCGCTTTTAGACGATCTGCTGATTTAAATTGTGCCTTCATTTTGCGATCTAAATAATCTTTTTCAACTGATAATCCAGCTTTACGAAGATCAAACGCAACTTTCGCAGCATGGTCTTTTGCTTTTTCACCAAGCGCTACAACGTAACAATCAATGCTATGTTCGATTGGCAATTCAATGTTTTCAGCTTTTAGTGCCATAATTAAACGTTCAATACTCATCGCAAAACCGATACCTGGCATTTCTGGTCCACCGATTTCTTGTACAAGTCCGTTGTAACGTCCACCACCGCTTAATGTAGTAATAGCACCGAAACCTTCTGCCTCACTCATAATTTCAAATACAGTGTGTTGGTAGTAGTCTAAACCACGTACTAAGTTCGGATCTTTTTCAAATGGAACATCCATCATCGTTAATAGTTCTTGAACTTTTTCGTAGTATACTGCTGAATCTTCGTTTAAGTATTCTGTAATAGATGGTGCCGTTCCCATTAATTCATGGTTACGATCCTTCTTACAATCTAAAATACGAAGAGGGTTCTTTTCTAAACGAGATTGACAGTCAGAACAGAACTCACCGATACGTGGCTCGAAGTGTGCAATTAACGCATCACGGTGTGCTTGACGGCTTGCTGCATCACCTAAGCTGTTTAATACAACTTTAATATTTTTTAAGCCCATGCCGCGGTAAAACTCTACAGCAAGTGCAATTACTTCTGCATCAATTGCAGGATCGTTACTGCCGATTGCTTCAATACCAAATTGTACGAATTGACGATAGCGACCTGCTTGTGGTCTTTCGTAACGGAACATTTGGCCGATATAGTATAATTTCGTCGGTTGTGTTGCGTCACCGAACATTTTATTTTCAACGTAAGAACGTACAACAGGTGCAGTACCTTCTGGACGTAATGTTAAACTACGCTCTCCACGATCTTGGAATGAGTACATTTCTTTTTGTACGATATCTGTCGTATCACCAACACCACGTAAAAATAGCTCAGTGTGTTCAAAAATTGGTGTACGAATTTCTTTGTAATTGTAACGACGGCAAATTTCGCGTGCTTGCCCTTCGATATACTGCCATAACTCAACAGTACCTGGAAGAATATCTTGCGTTCCGCGTGGGATTTGAATAGACATATTCAGTTCCTCCTCAAATTGTTTTAATCTTAATAAAAATAAAAAAACTCCCGCCTCTACTGTTTGAACAGTAGGGACGAGAGTATTATACCCGTGGTGCCACCCTAATTGAAGCACGTATGCTTCCACTTTTTTAATAACGCTTAAATGTGCGTTCATCCCTACTAAGCGTATACGCCGTTCAAGTTGAAACCTCTAGAGTGTCATTCAATCAGTCATCATGTAGAAATGTTTTCAGCCTAAGACATTTCTTCTCTTTCCATGTGTGTCTCATTTACTCTTCTCTATCAAAGGTTATATTCATATGTAAATATAAAATTACTATACGTTTGTTCAGTAGGATTGTCAAGTGCTCTAAGAGCGTTCAATCTGCTTCTTTAGACGCTTTACATCTTGAAGAGAAATCCCAAACTCAGAAGCAAGCTCCATCGAAGTATTGTTTTGCTCTTTTGAAATAAAATCATGAAAATTTACGTTAAACAGTTGATTTGCACCATTTGTAACAGAATGCCCTTTTTCATTCATGCGCATACGTATATCCCTCACATTCAATATGGATGTTTTACTTTTTATTGTTCCATATTGATTAGAGAGTTATACATAACTGAAACAGCTATTAATTCTAAAAATAAGAATCCAAATAGCGGGATAAATGAACAAAACATACAACAATGTATAAAAAAGAGAGGATGATATCATCCTCTCTTTTTAAGTAACACTATTTACTTTCTACAATTAAGGTCACCGGACCATCATTGATTAAAGAAACATCCATCATTGCCCCGAACTTCCCTGTTTCTACATGCAATCCTTGCTTACGTACTTCTTCATTAAAGAAATCATATAAACGCTCTGCATAGTCAGGTTTGGCAGCATCCATAAAGTTTGGACGTCTTCCCTTGCGGCAATCTCCGTATAATGTGAATTGCGAAATGGATAGAACTTGTCCTTCTACATCGAGTACAGAATGGTTCATCTTTCCGCTCTCATCTTCAAAAATGCGTAAGTTCGCAATTTTTTCTGCGATGTAAGTTGCATCTTTTTCTGTATCTTCATGCGTAATGCCAACTAGTAATGTTAAACCGAACGGAATTTGTCCTACGATCTCACCGTCTACTGTGACAGACGCTTCCTTTGATCGTTGTAAAACAACTCTCATCTTTTCTACACTCCCTATTAATGCATCATGCGTCGTACTGCATAAATTTCTGGAACACGTTTAATGCGTTCTACTACTTTTTTCAAGTGCTGTAAGTTACGAATAGAGATTGACATATTAATTGTCGCCATCTTATTACGGTCACTTCTACCAGAAACTGCCGAAATGTACGTTTTCGTCTCTGTAACAGCTTGTAATACTTCGTTTAATAAACCACGACGATCGTAACCTGAAATTTCAATATCAACGTTATACTCAATTTCTTTTTCAGGGCTACCTTCCCACTCTACTTCTAATAAACGTTCTATAGCTTCTTCTGTATGAACATTTACACAGTCACGGCGGTGAATCGATACGCCTCGGCCTTTCGTAATATACCCAACGATATCATCACCAGGTACTGGGTTACAGCATTTTGATAAACGAATTAATAAATTATCTGCACCACTTACTTTAACGCCAGAATCCCATTTTCGAATTTTCATCGGTTTACGAACTTCTTTAACTTCAACAATCTCTTCTTCTTCACGTTGCTTACGGAACTTGTCCGTTAGTCGCGTAACAATTTGCGATGCAGTGATACCATTATATCCAACTGCCGCAAACATATCTTCTTCATTTGCAAAGTTGAATTTTTCAGCAACTCGCTTTAAATTGTCAGGAGCTAATACTTCTTTCATCTCATACTCTAGGCTACGCACTTCTTTCTCAACAAGTTCACGGCCTTTTTCAATATTTTCATCTCTACGTTGTTTCTTAAAGAACTGACGTATTTTGTTTTTTGCATGAGATGTTTGAGCAAGTTTCACCCAATCTTGACTTGGTCCATACGAATGTTTCGATGTTAAAATCTCAATGATGTCACCTGTTTTTAATTTATAATCAAGCGTCACCATTTTCCCGTTTACTTTTGCACCAATTGTTTTATTTCCAATTTCTGAATGCACACGATATGCAAAGTCAATTGGAACAGATCCAAGTGGTAATTCCATTACATCGCCTTTCGGTGTAAAGACGAATACCATGTCAGAGAATAAATCAATTTTTAATGACTCCATAAACTCTTCTGCATTAGAAGCTTCATTTTGCCATTCTAATATTTGACGGAACCATGTAAGTTTCTTCTCTAATGTACCTGCTGTTTCTGCTGTTTTTCCTTCTTTATACGCCCAGTGTGCCGCGATCCCGAATTCTGCGATCTCATGCATTTCTTTCGTACGAATTTGCACTTCAAGCGGATCACCTTTCGGCCCAATTACAGTCGTATGAAGAGATTGATATAGGTTTGCTTTCGGCATTGCAATATAATCTTTAAAACGACCTGGCATCGGCTTCCAGCACGTATGAATAATTCCAAGTACTGCATAACAATCTTTAATACTATTTACAACGACACGTACAGCTAATAAATCGTAAATTTCATTGAACTGTTTATTTTGCAGTGCCATTTTACGATAAATGCTGTAAATATGTTTTGGTCTTCCAGAAATTTCAGGTTGAATTGCAACTTCATCTAATTTCTCACGAATACCAGTCATTACTTCCTCTAAATACTCTTCACGTTCTGCACGTTTACGCTTCATTAAATTTACAATACGATAATATTGCTGTGGATTTAAGTAGCGAAGTGAAGTATCCTCTAGCTCCCATTTAATAGTACTAATTCCGAGTCTATGTGCTAAAGGTGCAAAGATTTCTAACGTTTCATTCGCAATGCGACGCTGCTTCTCTTGAGGCAAATGTTTCAATGTACGCATGTTATGAAGACGATCGGCTAGTTTAATTAAAATAACTCGAATATCTTGAGCCATTGCAATAAACATTTTGCGATGGTTTTCTGCTTGTTGTTGCTCATGAGATTTATATTTAATCTTTCCAAGCTTTGTCACACCATCAACAAGCATAGCAATTTCTTTATTAAATTCCCGTTCAATATCTTCTAATGTAATCTCTGTATCTTCTACTACATCATGTAAGAAACCTGCTGATACTGTAGCTGGATCCATGTGTAAATCAACTAAAATACCTGCAACTTGAATTGGATGAATAATGTATGGTTCACCCGATTTTCTGTATTGTTCGCTATGCGCATCGCGTGCATATTCATAGGCACGTGCTACTAGCTCAATATCTTCATCCACTAAATATTGACTTGCTTTCTCGAGTACCTGTTCAGCTGTTAGTACCTGCTCATTTGCCATCGAATCACCTTTTATTGAAAATTGACTTTATCTTTATTAAATAGAATAAATTATATTCTATCATTATAACCCAATGATTGTGAATTGTGAAAAGGAAAAGATTTTACTGACATTTCACTATAATTTTTTGTTCAATTATACAAAAGTACCCGCTCCTCTCCAAGAGATTCACGGGTACTTTTTATCACCGTAGTTTTACCTATATAGTGATTAGTATTTTTCTAATACTAATACATCGTAACCATCTAACATTTTACGACCATCTAAGTAAGTAAGTTCTACTAAGAATGCAATTCCTGCTACAACTCCGCCTAGCTCTTCAACTAACTTAATTGTCGCTTCAATTGTTCCACCTGTAGCTAATAAGTCATCTGTAATTAATACGCGTTGACCTGGTTTAATTGCATCTTTATGGATTGTTAAAACATCTTTACCATATTCTTTACCGTAGTCAACTGTAATTACTTCACGTGGTAATTTTCCTAATTTACGAACTGGCGCAAATCCTACTTCTAATGCATAAGAAACTGGGCAACCGATAATGAAACCACGCGCTTCTGGTCCTACTACAAGATCAATGTTTCTTTCTTTTGCATACTCAACGATTGCATCTGTTGCTGCTTTGTATGCTTTACCGTCGTTCATTAACGGTGTAATGTCTTTAAACACGATACCTTCTTTCGGATAATCCGGTACAATTGCGATATGTTGCTTGAAATCCATATTTCTGAATCCTCCTCAGATCTAAAAGGTTTGTAAATACAAATCCTTTACCCTAACTGTTCTACTTCTTTATGATTACGAATCGTTTCAAACCATGTATATAGTTGCTGATATGTGCTATAAACCAATTCTTTTTCTAATTGTAAGTGGTTCATTTTCTCACAATATGTGTTCGATTCAATTAAATCACGCTTTTGTTTTTTGTCTGCCATAAAAATGACGCCATCTTTTATTGTAACAAATTCTAACTCAAAAAACACCTGTGTCATGAAATTTACTGTATCTTTTGACCAACCTTTATGTTGACATAGTTGTTCTCCATATTGTCTTAAAGAAAATGGTGATTTTTGGCTCAAGAATGAATAGTACCATTTAAAGTGATCCCTCGTTGGAACAGTGCTAAATAAATGATTATTCTCTTGATAAAATAGCGTATAGATTCGCGATGGGAACCCAACTTTAAATAGATCTCGTAATTCATCTGTTCCTTTTGGTAAATCAAGTAATACGATGTATTGCTCATCTAACTCGGTTACCTCTGATGCATGCATCATATGCTCTTTATAGTCTTCTAAAGAAAATTTATTCAATACCTCTTTAGAAAAATACAACATCGTGATTTTTTCTTTCGGAAGTTCTGCTAAATTTGCTTCTACGTTACGCATACTACGCCAATCAAATAATTGCCATGCCTCTACAGCAATATCTTGCACCATTAATTGCGGCTTCTTAAAATTATTCCATTCATTAATAGACGCTTCCCCAATTACAGAGACTTTTGCAACTGGAGAAATTTCTTTCGCGTACGCACCAAAACCGAATCCAATTGTATCCAATGTTGCTTGTCCATCACGAAGAGACATCTTTAAATGAGAACCATCTGATCCGATTGCACGAATACTTTCTAACTCCGCATCTTTCACTGCAATACGTGGCTTTGGATTTCCAACACCAAATGGCGCTAACTTTTGCATATCTTCAATTGCTGCAAGTGTTACGTCCTCCACTTTGCAAAAAGCATCGACAGCTGTAATTGGAATAAAATCTTCTTCTGTTAAAATTGTATCTGCTTGTTCATTTAAACGGCGGCGTAATTCATCTACATCATTCATATGTAGCGTCATTCCCGCTGCCATCGGATGTCCTCCGAAGTGCGGCAATAACTCTCTACAATCTGACAAGTTTGCAAACAAATCAAATCCTGCAATACTACGCGCTGAACCTTTTGCAGTTTCTTTTACAGGATCAATGCATAATACAATCGTTGGACGATAAAAACGTTCAACTAATTTAGAAGCGACAATTCCAATTACACCTGGATTCCATCCTTCTTTTGCAAGCACTAATACTTTATTGTCTTCAGGAGGGAAATTCGTTTCCACTTCAGCGATAGCTTCTTCTGTAATTTGCTTTACAATATCTTTTCGCAGTTTGTTCAGCTCATCAATTTCTTCAGCCAGCTCTTTCGCTTCTTCGGGATCCTCTGATAATAAAAGATGTACAGCCGGCGTAGCATCTTCTAAACGTCCAACTGCATTAATACGAGGTGCGATTGAGAAGCCAATGCTCTCTTCTGTAATTTCACTTTGCGAAACGTTAGCAACTTTAAATAGCGCCTTTAGTCCGATATTTTTCGTCATGCGCATATGTTTTAAACCGCGCTTCACTAGCAATCTATTCTCACCGTGAAGTGATACTAAATCGGCTACCGTACCAATTACTGCAATTTCTAATAAATGTTCTGGTACACGGCCCAGTAGTGCATGTGCAACTTTAAACGCAACACCAACGCCCGCTAAATAGTGAAACGGATACACACCGCCATCTAATTTCGGGTGAATAATCGCAAGTGCTTCTGGCAATTCTGGTGGTGGCTCATGGTGATCTGTAATAATTAGATCTATCCCAAGTTCCTTCGCTACCTTCGCTTCATGTACAGCTGCGATACCAGTATCGACAGTAATAATGAGTGAAAATCCTGCGCTATGCGCCCAACGAAATGCTTCTTCATTCGGTCCATAACCTTCTGTAAAACGGTTTGGGATATAAAATTCTACGTCTGCACCTAATTCTTGTAAGGCAATATATAAAACAGTTGTACTACTTACTCCGTCCGCATCGTAGTCACCAAATATTAATATTTGCTCTCCATTTTGAATCGCCTTATTTACACGTTCTACCGTTCTATCCATTCCTTCTAATAAAAATGGATCATGAAATTCTTGATTTTCTGTATTTAAAAAATCTAAAATCTTATCTTCTGTATCTAGTCCTCTACCGAGGAATAACGAAACGACAAGTGGTGATAATTGTAATTTACTTGCTAATTCACTCACTCGCTCGCTATTATATTCTTTTTCTTTCCAACGCGTCTTCGGTTGTAACACGAAATCACCCCTTAACCTGTTCATTATACAAGACAGATTAAGGGGTGACAATATCATGCAAACTACGATGTAATATCTGTATACTAAAATGTTACTAATGTTTAATTTGGAGAATACGGATTTATATGTACAAATACATTTTGTACGTTATCTTGCAGCATAAGCGTTTCTTTCACATGCTTTCCAATGCGATGCCCTTCTTCTACAGTAATATATGGATCTACAGAAACTTTAATATCTACAATAACGTAATGACCATGCTCCCTCGCATATAACGAACCGATTTTTTTCACACCATCTATTTGAAGTACTGCTTCTCTAAGCGGAACAACATCTTCCTCATGAAGAACATGATCAAGCGTTGCATGAATTGCTTCTGCCCCAATACTCCATGCCATTTTTGCAACAAGAAGTGAAACAAATAATCCTGCAATTGGATCGGCATATACAAGCCAATCTAACCCGAACTTACCACCAATAATCGCTGCACAAATACCGATTAAAGCTGCAATTGAAGAAAACACATCTGAACGGTGCTCATATGCATTTGCAATAATTGCATCACTATTTACCCTTTTCCCTAATCGGAATTTATATTGAAACATTCCCTCTTTCACGATAATTGAAAGAACGACAGCAAAAATTGTAATCCCTTTCGGTGGTTCTAGTTCCTGCGAAAAAGCTTTTATGGACGAAATCGCTATCTCGATTCCCACAATAAATAATAATACTGCAACAATAATCGCTGAAATCGATTCCGCTTTACCATGACCATACGGATGATCTTCATCGGGCGGCTGCTTTGCTGCTCGTAACCCAAACAGTACAGCTAGCGAACCAATTACATCTGATGCAGAATGCACCGCATCTGCTAATAGCGCTTTACTGTTCCCAATATAACCAATTACCGCCTTTATAATCGCTAATATAATATTACCAACGATCCCGACAATAGCACCAAACTCGGCCTGTTTAAAACGTTCATCTTTTTCCATCATTAAAATCCCTTCTTTTCTTAACCTATCTTTTTATCCCACTTTAATGGGCAGTAAGACCCCTATCTCAAAATTCAGTGAAAGCAAAAAATTTAGGTGGGGGTCGGGCTGCCCATAAAAGTCCGATTGGTGAAGGCTAATAATCAGTGGGGGATGAAGAAAACCCCCACTGATTAAAGTTTCACTTTATTGTAACAAAAATAGCGATATCATCACCACTTTCTTCCATTTCATCATTTCAAAGTAACTATCTTATTGTATCCACAAACGAAAAAAGAGATGCCTCATAAAGAGACATCATCTTTTCTATACTTGCGGTTCAGATTCTACTTTCTCAACCTTTTTCTTGTTTTTGCCCTTTTTCAAACGACGGTTTTCAAGCATTAACCAAATTTGAGAAGCAACGAAAACAGAAGAATACGTACCTACAACTAATCCAACTAGTAACGCAAACGAGAAGTTACGTAGTGACTCACTACCGAAGATAAGCAGTGCAATTACTGGGAATAGCACTGTTAATACGGTGTTAATCGAACGACCAAGCGTTTGGCGAATACTTGCATTTACGATTTCTTCTAAGTCTTTTATATCGCGAACTCGTTTTTTCTGTTTGTATAATTCACGGTTTCTATCAAATGTAACGATTGAATCATTAATAGAATAACCGATGATTGTTAATACCGCAGCGATAAACGTTAAGTCTACCTCTAATTGGAAAATACTAAATATAACAATCATAACGAACGCATCATGTAATAATGCAAGTACTGCAGATAATGCGTACGTAAATCGGAATCGAATACTTACGTATAAAATGATAACCGCAGAAGCGATTAATACTGCGATAAATGCATTTCGTGCAATTTCTTTCCCGATTGTTGGTGAAACTGTACTTACGTTTGGATCTGTACCATATTTATCGTGGAAGAATGTTTTTGTTTTCGCAATTTCATCTTTTGATAGAACACCTAATGTACGAACTGCGAATCCTTTATTGTCATCTCCAGTCGGTACAATATTTTCTTCCTTCACATCAATGTTCAACTCTTTAAAATCTTTATGAACATCAGACACAGTAACTGCTTGTTTTGATTGCAAGTCGATACGTGTACCACTCGCAAAGTCAATACCAAGATTCAATTTGAAAATTGGCAAAATAATTGCACCTGCAATTACAACTACAATCGAGAAGATAAGGAATTTATGACCGACATTTACGAAATTAATACGATCAAATTTCGTTGGTGGATGTACTACACCTTTTGTTAATGGAATAATATCCTTTTGCTTCACACCAAAGTATCCTGGTTTTTTATCGAAGTAACGGCTCTTTACTAGTAAACTTAGTAAGAAACGAGTACCGAATACGTTCGTAATAAAACCGACTAAAATACTTACGATTAAACTTGTTGCGAACCCTTTTACAGAGCTATTACCATAAACGAATAATACACCAGCTGCTGCAAGTGTTGTAATGTTCGCATCTAAAATGGTTGCTAATGAACGATGGTTACCAGCACGGAATGCCGACATCATTGACTTACCAATTTTCAGCTCTTCTTTCAGTCTCTCGTACGTAATAATATTCGCATCAACCGCGATACCTACCCCGAGCACTAACGCCGCAATACCTGGCAACGTAAGAACTGCATGCATCCAGTTAAAGACAAGTAATGTAACGAAAATGTATAAACCTAACATAATAACCGCTACAAGTCCTGGTAAACGGTAGAATACAAGCATAAATAAGAAAATAAGAGCGATACCAATCGCACTAGCGAAAATTGTTTGCTCTAACGCTTGTTGACCAAACTTCGCTCCAACAGATGTTGAATACATTTCTTTTAAATCAACAGGAAGTGCACCTGCATTTAATAAAGATGAAAGTTGTTTCGCGCTTTCAACTGTAAAGTTTCCACCTACGATAGATACTTCAGCTTGGTTAAACACTTGGTTTACTGTTGCTGCTGATAAGAACTTCGGATTCGGTTTTGCAGATTCTGCTTTGTACGAATCTTTTCCTTCTTCAAAATCAAGCCAAATTACCATTAAATTCGTTGGTGGTGGCATTTTTGAAATTTTCTCAGTTACTTCACGGAATTTTTCAGCGCTTTTTAGTGTAAGACCTACACTCGCACGGCCTTGCTCATCAAATGTTTGCTTCGCTCCGCCACCTTTTAAATCCGTTCCATCCATAAGAAGATTGTCATCTACATCACGGAATGTTAATTTCGCTTGTGTTGATAACATTTCACGTGCTTTTTGCTGATCTTGTACACCAGCAAGCTGTACACGAATTCGGTCCTGCCCTTCGATTTGAATGTTCGGCTCACTTACACCGAGAACATTGACACGATTTTCAAGAGCACCTACTGTACTTACAAGTACATCTCGATCGATTTTATCACCTTTTTTGGCTGGTTTTACTTCATACAGAATTTCAAAACCACCGCGAAGGTCTAGTCCTAGACTAATTCCTTTTGCTATGTCTTTTCCTGCCGCACCAATTACTCCACCGATTAATAAAACGATGAGGAAAAAGGCGGCAATTCTCGTACCACGCTTTGCCATATGTACCCTCTTTCCGCTACTAACACTTCAAATAAATCTTTTACGATTCACCTTCACACGTGTGCATACGCCTAGTTAGTAGACTTCCTTTCTATAATTTTGCTAGTTCCTCACCAGCTGTGTCAGTAAGTTTTTCACATTACCTACACTTTCATTATTTGTTTTCTCTCTTCACTACCTCCTTTATATATGATCTTAGACATAATTATTTTCTCATTATCAATACCTATCATTATACTGCAAAAGGAAGAACAAACCAATTGCAGTCGGTTATTTATTTTCATATTCATCAAATGACCAAAGCGGGGCTTGATATGCTTCAACAGTTAAATACGTCATATATTCATTAGCTGTTACTGTTAATACGTCATTAACTAATTCATACAATCTAACGTCACCGTCTATCTTCTTCCACTTTTTCACTTTAAGAAACTTCCAAATGTCATCATCTGTTACTCGGTCGTAGCCGAACATTTGGAACTCTTCTACTTTACTTTCTAAAACGACTTGTAACTGTCCGCGGTATGATTCTACCAAAGCCTCTCTATCTAACATATATAACATCTCCTTCTTATTTCAGCACGAAAAGTCGCTTTTAATCCCGCTCTAATGGACAGCAATAACTACTTTCAAGAGTACTCTCTTAAATGCTTGTCATTCTTGTCTCGTACGTGCATATAAATTATTGTAAATCATTCCACTGATTTTGAGAAGGTAGGAGAAGACCATGACGAGACAAAGCTTTTTAAAAGGCGCATTTATTTTAATGATAGCCGGCTTTATTACCAAAATTCTAGGATTTATTAATCGTATTGTAATGGCACGTATTTTAGGAGAAGAAGGCGTTGGCCTTTATATGATGGCCGTCCCTACATTTATTCTAGCAATTACATTAACACAAATCGGTCTTCCTGTCGCAATCGCAAAATTTGTAGCAGAAGCAGAAGCTGTGAATGATAAACAAAAAGTTAAAAAAATATTAACAGTATCATTAGCTGTTACATCTGTTATTAGTATCATTTTAACAATTGGAATTATGCTCCTCACACCTATTTTAGCAAAAACATTATTAACTGATGAACGAACGTACTATCCATTAATGGCCATTTTGCCTGTCGTTCCTGTTATTGCTGTTTCTTCTGTTTTACGTGGCTATTTCCAAGGGAAACAAAATATGAAACCTAGCGCTTACGCCCAAGTGATAGAACAAATTGTCCGCATTACAATTATCGCTATATGTATTCAATTATTTTTACCTTACGGCGTAGAATATGCTGCAGCTGGTGCTATGTTATCAGCCGTTCTCGGTGAAGTGGCATCGTTATTATTTTTACTCACTTTATTCCAGCGTGAAAAACATTTATCTATACGCTCTGGATTTTTCACTACCGTAAAGGAAAGCAAGGGGACATTTTATTCTCTTATGGATATTGCACTTCCAACTACAGGAAGTCGTTTAATCGGTTCCGTTTCCTATTTTTTTGAACCTATCGTCGTTATGCAAAGCTTAGCGATTGCCGGCGTTGCTGCCTCCGTCGCAACTCAGCAATACGGTATATTAAACGGGTATGCATTCCCGCTTCTTTCACTACCAGCCTTTATTACATACGCTCTTTCGACAGCACTCGTTCCATCTATTAGCGAGGCAATGGCAAAAAGACAACATAAATTAGTAGAACACCGCTTACAACAAGCTCTTCGAATCTCACTCATTACTGGCGGGTGGTCAGTCGTTATATTATACGTATTTGCTTCTCCTGTTTTAACTCTTATGTATGGATCGGATAGTGCAACAGCGTTCATCCAGCTTCTTGCACCTTGCTTTTTATTTCATTATTTTCAAAGTCCACTTACCTCTGTCTTACAAGCTTTAAACTTAGCACGTGCGGCCATGATGAATACGTTTGTTGGTGCAATCGTGAAATTAATTGTTATTTTCGTACTAGCCTCAAGGCCAGAGTTTCAAATGATGGGGGTTGCCCTTGCAATTGCAGCAAATATCGTAACAGTAACATTTCTTCATTATGCTACTGTTTTAAAGAAAATTACATTTACCATTTACGCAAAAGACTATATTTTTGGCGGACTTGCCATCGGTATCGCAGGCTCCTTCGGTTTTTACCTTCATAAGTATATAGTTTTCTCTCATTCACTTGGCGTACAAACATTATGGGAAATCACTTTAACAACACTCGTTTATATTGTGCTCCTCTTCATTTTCAAGCTCATTCGAAAAGAAGAGTTAAGTCGTCTCCCTATCATTCGAAAACTTTCATTTTTGAAGTAAATAGGCTTACTATTCCATATAGTAAGCCTCTAGTTTTCTTTCAAATCAACAAAAAATTTCCCATTTTGAAAACTACAGTATAAAATTTGTGTTACATCGTTATAGCCTAAGTTTTTTAATTTTTCAACAAGCCACTCGTCTGTATGTTCAATCATTTGCAAATGGCTAGATTGAATTTCTCCATCGATAATAAGGGGAAGAGTAAACTGCAATGCGTCCTGCCCACCTTTTTGTTTTTGAAAGACAGATAACTTCCCAGATGGTTCTAAAATAGCGTATTCTACATCCCTAATATCTCCGACTCCCTGCTCTCTTAATTGCATCATTAAATCATCTATATTATATCGCTGGTTTCTCATCTTTTTTTCATCAATTTTTCCAGCATTAATAATGATTGCTGGTTCGCCTTCTATTAAATGCCGAAATCGTTGAAACTTTAAAGAAATGACAGACAAAATGATCTGTATACACATAAGAAAGACCATCGGGACTAATTGATGCCAAAGTGATTTATCCGTATTTTCAATTGCGACTACAGCCATTTCACCAAGCATAATGAATACGACTAAATCTAATACACTTAATTCTCCTATTTCACGTTTACCCATAAGACGAAAGATAATTAAGATGATAATATACAGCAGCATCGTCCGGCCAATTACTGATAGCCATTCCATTTCTACATCTCCTTTTTACATATAGACTCCCCTATAAAAAAGAAAATAGTCTAACTTAGGCAAAAGGAAAATATGCTTGTATTAAAAAGGGGGAATGTATAAATGGGTGGAACGAAAAAATTATCAACTGCAATCGGCTTCGGTATCGTTATCCTATTAATTCTCGCAACAGTTACTAGCATGATTATGGCTCTTTTATTAAAATTTACAGATATGAATGAAGGAACATTAGCTGTTACTATTTTTATACTAGCACTTTTATCTATGCTTATATCCGGGTTTACTGCCGGCAAAAAAGCACAAGGGAAAGGTTGGCTAGTAGGCTTCACAACAGGACTTACATTCACTATACTTGTTTTTCTAGTTAACTATTTAGGCTTCTCTCAAACTTTATCGAACTCGCAGTTACTTTACCAATTAGCATTAATGGGCGCGAGTACACTTGGTGGCATTTTCGGTGTAAATATGTCCAAACAAAATAACTAAAAAAAGGCCCTGCACATTTCATGCAGGGCCTTCCTCATTAGTTTTTCACAACTTCACGAATCGCATTACGATCGAAAGTTAAGTGTGAACCACCAGATTTAATAACGATTTTCGTCTCATCTACTGATTCAATTGTACCGTGTAAGCCACCGATTGTTACGATAGCATCACCTTTTTTTAACTCACTTTGCATTTGAGCAACTGCTTTTTGACGTTTTTGTTGCGGGCGAATTAATAAGAAATAGAAAATCGCAAACATCGCAACGATCATAACGATATTCATCATACCTGGATTCATCTTTTGTTCCTCCTTTTAAATTATGTATTAGAAGTTTTTAGCATTCGGTTTATTAAAGCCATACTGTTCAAAGAATTCTTCGCGGAAATCGCCAAGACGGTCTTCACGAATAGCTTGTCTCACCTGCTCCATTAAGTTTAACAGAAAATGAAGGTTGTGATAAGACGTTAAACGAATTCCGAACGTTTCATCACATTTCATTAAGTGACGAATGTACGCACGAGAGTAATTTTTACATGTATAGCAATCACAGTTTGGATCAAGCGGACCGAAATCTCTTGCGAATTTCGCATTTTTGACAACTAGACGGCCTTCACTTGTCATACATGTACCATTTCGAGCGATACGAGTTGGAAGTACGCAGTCAAACATATCAATACCACGAATTGCACCATCGATTAACGAGTCAGGAGAACCTACTCCCATTAAGTAACGTGGCTTATTATCTGGAAGAAGTGGTGTTGTAAACTCAAGTACACGGTTCATAATATCTTTCGGCTCACCTACAGATAAACCACCTACCGCGTAACCAGGGAAGTCCATTGAAACAAGGTCTTTTGCACTTTGGCGACGAAGCTCTTCGAACTCCCCACCCTGTACAATACCGAATAAACCTTGATCTTGTGGACGTTCATGTGCTTTTAAGCAACGCTCTGCCCAGCGGCTTGTACGCTCTACAGATTTCTTCATATATTCAAAAGTAGCTGGGAATGGTGGACACTCATCAAATGCCATCATAATATCTGAACCTAATGCATTTTGAATTTCCATCGCTTTTTCTGGTGATAAGAATAATTTATCTCCATTTAAGTGGTTACGGAAATGAACGCCTTCCTCTTCAATGCGACGGAAGTCACTTAAACTGAATACTTGGAAACCACCAGAGTCCGTTAAGATTGCACGATCCCAGTTCATAAATTTATGCAAACCGCCTGCTTCACGAATGATTTCGTGACCTGGACGTAGCCATAAATGATACGTATTACTTAAAATAATGCCAGAATCCATTGCTTTTAATTCTTCTGGTGACATTGTCTTAACTGTTGCAAGCGTACCAACTGGCATAAATGTTGGTGTATCAAATGAACCGTGTGGCGTATGTACACGTCCTAAACGGGCACCTGTTTGTTTACAAGTTTTAATAAATTCATAACGAATTGCTGTCATAATTTACTCCTTTTATTTGTTTCCCATTTTAGCGTGAGAGGCAACGAACATTGCATCACCAAAGCTAAAGAAACGATATTTTTCTTTTACTGCTTCATTATAAGCATGAAGTACATTATCTCTGTTTGCAAATGCACTTACAAGCATAATTAATGTTGATTTCGGTAAATGGAAGTTTGTAATTAAACCATCAATTGCTTTAAATTCGTAACCTGGGTACATAAAAATGTCTGTCCAGCCAGAAGCAGCACAAAGCTTGCCGTCATGATCTGTCGCAATTGTTTCTAACGTACGAGTTGAAGTCGTACCTACCGTAATAATACGTCCACCATTCTCTCTTACACGGTTTAATAATGCCGCCGTCTCTTCAGACATATGGTAATATTCTGCGTGCATATGGTGCTCTTCAATCGTATCAGCAGAAACTGGTCTAAATGTTCCAAGCCCTACGTGAAGTGTAATAAATGCTAACTCAACGCCTTTTTGTTTTAACTTTTCCAGTAACTCTTCTGTAAAATGAAGTCCTGCAGTCGGCGCTGCTGCTGAACCGATTTCTTTCGCATATACTGTTTGATAGCGATCGCGATCTTCTAGCGTCTCTTTAATATATGGAGGAAGTGGCATTTCTCCAAGTTCATCTAAAATTTCATAGAAGATGCCGTCATATGAAAATTCAAGCTGCCGTCCACCTTGATCTGCAGTTCCTGTGCAAGTTGCTTTTAATTTTCCTTCGCCAAAAGAGATAACAGTTCCTTCTTTTACACGTTTCGCTGGCTTAACAAGCGTCTCCCACTTATCGCCTTCTTCTTGTTTTAAAAGAAGTACTTCAATGTGTGCGCCTGTATCTTCTTTCACACCGTGCAGACGAGCAGGCATTACTTTCGTTTCATTTAAAACTAAGCAATCCCCCTCATGTAAGTAAGAAAGAATGTCCGTAAAATGTTTATGCTCAATATCCCCTGTTTCGCGGTCTAACACCATTAATCTTGATGTTTCACGCTCTTCTAATGGGACTTGTGCAATAAGTTCTTCTGGTAAATGAAAATCAAACAGATTAATATCCATAACTATATCCACCTATTTCTTATTTGAATCGATTTATTATATACATAATAAAAGATAATACAATACTTAACACAATACATGTAATGATAGGAAAATAAAAGGTAACGTTTCCTTTTTTCACAAAAATATCGCCTGGAAGCCTTCCAATGAACTTCCAAGCTAAGCCAACAACGATAAGTAAGATCCCTGCTATAATAAGCAATTTTGGCATCTCCGTCATACTTCTGGCATCTCCATTCCGAAATGCTCATATGCAAGTGGCGTTACAATTCGACCCCTTGGCGTTCGTTGTAAAAAGCCAATTTGTAATAAATACGGCTCATACACATCTTCAATCGTATGAGATTCTTCTCCAATCGTTGCCGAAACCGTTTCTAATCCAACTGGGCCACCGCGGAATTTCTCAATAATACCAAGCAATAATTTATGGTCAATATGATCTAGACCTAATTTATCTACTTGCAGTAGTTCTAACGCCATTTGTGTAATTTCCATCGTAACTGTTCCGTTACCACGAACTTGTGCGAAATCTCGTACACGTCGTAATAAACGATTCGCAATACGAGGTGTACCACGAGCACGTCTTGCAATTTCTAGTGCAGCTAACGAATCAATTTCAACTTCAAATACTTCTCCTGTACGTTCCACAATCGCAGAAAGCTGATCTACTGTGTAATACTCTAATCTTGAAAGTACACCGAAACGGTCACGAAGCGGCGCTGATAATGCACCTGCACGCGTCGTTGCTCCAACTAATGTAAATGGCGGTAAATCTAAACGTACAGACCTTGCTGACGGTCCTTTTCCAATGACAATATCAAGGCAAAAATCTTCCATCGCAGGATATAGTACTTCTTCAATTGATCTATGCAAACGATGAATTTCATCAATAAATAATACATCCCCTGGTTGAAGCGATGTTAATACAGCTGCTAAATCTCCTGGCCTTTCGATTGCTGGACCTGAAGTTGTTCTAACATTTACGCCCATTTCATTGGCAATAATATTCGCAAGCGTCGTTTTACCAAGTCCTGGTGGTCCATATAAAAGCACGTGATCTAACGTTTCTTCACGCATTTTCGCCGCTTCAATAAACACTTCTAAATTATGTTTCGCTTTATCTTGGCCAATATACTGACGGAGCGTCTGTGGCCGTAATGAATATTCTAAATCCGCATCTTCATATGCAGATTCCCCTGAAAGGAGACGTTCGTCCATTATACTCACCTCTTACCATTTAGTAAAAGACTAAGTGCCTTTTTAATATACTGATCCGTCGTTAATGATTCTTTTAATAACTCTGGTACAACGCGAGAAACTTCTCGTTCCGCGTATCCAAGTGCGCGCAGAGCTTCCAGCGCCTCATCAAGCTCAGCTGACGAACCTTTCTTCTCATCAAAACGTTCTTCGTCTGAGAATAAATCAACAAATGCATCTGGTACAACGTCTGCTAGTTTTCCTTTTAAATCTAAAATCATTTGGCGCGCTGTTTTCTTTCCTACGCCCGGGAACTTCACTAAAAACTTCTCGTCCTCATGTTCAATCGCTTGAACGACCTGTCCTGTTTGACCAGAAGCTAATATTGCAAGAGCGCCTTTTGGTCCAATACCAGACACACCTAACAACTTTGTAAATAATAAACGCTCTTCACGTGTTTTAAACCCGTAAAGCGCCATAATATCTTCTCTCACATAATGATATGTATAGACACGGATTTCTTGCTTACTTCTTTGAAATACATACGGATTCGGTGTGAAAATTTGATAACCAATTCCATTATGATCAATTACGACATATTCCGGTCCTACATACTCCACGTAACCTGTAACATATTCAAACAAAATACAATCTCTCCCTCTTAAATCATGTATTCCATTTTAACATATTTAATGATAGAAAAGCGAGACTGCCCCAACAAATGTTCTCTATTTGAAACTTCTGTTATTTTCATTGACAGAAAGGTTAAAGCACATTAATATACAGAAGTCGATAATGATTATCAATACTAATTAAAGGGGTTACATCAGGATGAAACAGAAGCTATTTATTTTATTTACTATTATGCTAGTTGTTCTTTCTATCGTTGGCTGTTCTTCTCAAAAAGAAGAATCAAAAGCAAAAGAACAACCGAAAACAAAAGTTGTAAAACACGCTAAAGGGGAAGCTACAATTCCAGTAAATCCAAAGAGAATTGTTGATTTATCTGGTTCAACAGAAGAATTATTACTTCTTGGACACAAACCTGTTGGTACAGCAAATACATATAAAGATAAAATCCAAAAGCATTTGACAGAAAAGCTAGACGGAGTAAAAGCAGTAGGTTGGTATTGGGCACCTAAAGTTGATTTAGAAGCTGTTACTGCTTTAAAACCAGACTTAATTATTTTGAACAATCGTCAATTAAAAATTTATGATCAACTAGAAAAAGTAGCACCGACAGTTGTTCTAGAAACAAACTTAGAAGACTGGCGCGGTAAGTTTAAAGAAGTAGGTAAACTATTTGACGAAGAAAAGAAAGCCGACAAATGGATTGCAGACTACGATAAAAAAGCCGACTCTTTATCTAAAAAGATTAAAGAGAAAACAAAAGATGAGAGCTTTATGTTCATCGCAGTTACACCACAAAACTTCCGTGTATACGGTAGCTTCGGGTACGGTGACATCATCTTTAACGACTTAAAACTTCCAGCAACAAAAGGTACAGATTTAAAACAAACGATGGCGCAAGTATCGCTAGAAGGTCTTGTTGCATTCCAACCTGATCAAATGTTCGTTGTAAACTTTGGCGGCGAAGCTGATAAAGTTTACGAAGACTACAAAAACAGTGCCGTTTGGAAAGACAATAAAGCTGTGAAAAACAATCATGTATATGAAGTATCAAACGAAATCTTCAATACGAAAGCTTTCAATCCAATCGGAAAAGATATGCTAATCGATGAAATCGCAAAACAAATTTTAGATAAAAATAAATAAGAAAAAAAGCAGCTCACCATGAGCTGCTTTTTTTCTTATTTTGCACTGCATATTGTTTCATTTTTTCAATCGTCCTCACAAAACCTTCTTTTGATTTAATGCGAATACCACGCTTCAATTTCGCGCGCTCATAACTCTCAAGCTTTTTCATATCAATTTGAAAGAAGGAATGAATCGCATTATCACTTTTCGGTACACCTTTGAAAATTTGTAATATCCCTTCCTCTGACACTCCAAAATAACCGCTCGTTTTTAATAACGGAGAAATATCGTCAACTTTCTTTTGTAATACGATTTGTACATCATCACGATCAACGAGCTGCCATTCTTTATACTGCTGTAAAAACTTTTCTAAGTCTGCTACTTTTTCTGTAAAGATTTCCTCACTTACTTCTCCATCAACATACATTCGCTCTAATAAAATTGTAACTTGAGGGTCTTTCTCTGTTACTTCTGGTACTGGCCCTTCCGCCTTCGCATTCGTTCCATAAACGAAACAAAACATCATAACGAAAGCTTGCATCGCAATCAGTATCCATTTCATTTCCGTTCACCTCTTTTAGGCAAGATCATACTTTCATTAGTAGTTTTTCCGGAAATGGGGGTTTTATCCCTAATTCATAGATTACTCTCATTAAGACTTATAGAGTCCAATGATTTCTACCTATTTCGAAACATATTGATTACTTGAAAGCTTTTTTATATCTTTATTGGATTGTACCGTCGCTATATAGACTCCAATTAATACGATTGCCATTCCAACTATTTGTTGCCACGTAACAGCTGCTCCATATAGGACAACTGATATACAAGTAGCTACAATAGGAGTTAGATTTAAATACATACTCGCTTTGCTTGCACCTAGCTCTTCTACTCCTTTATTAAACACGATATATCCAATTAACGTCCCGCATATGACCATATACAACATTTCTATCCATCCCTGTAAAGAAAACGCCCCAACCTTTCCCCATCCATCTTCATATAGAGAAAGGCCCGCTAAAAACACAGTACCTAATACCGTCATACTCATTGTAGTTAACAAAGGGGAGACACCACTCATAACTTTTTTTCCTGTTAAACTATATAACACCCCACAGATTAAAGCAGCTATAAATAAAAGATCTCCCTTATTAAATGACAAAGACATAAGTGTATTCATTGAACCACTCGTAATCACAACTATGACACCGATAAGGGACAACATTAAACTTATTCCGACTTTTATACTCCAAGACTCTTTAAAAAATAATATTGCTCCTAAGGTTACAAAAACGGGCATTGTAGCAATAATAAGCGAGCCATTCAGAGTAGAAGTATAGTTAAGTCCCATAAAGAAAAAAACATTATAGCCAAAAATACCTGTTAATGATACAAATAACAGCCCTTTCCAATTCTTTAATAACAAACTTGTATTCCATTCAGATTTCATAAAAACTATGCCTATTAAAATACAACCTGCTAAGCCAAAACGAATTGTTGCCGCAGTAATCGGTGGAATTTCAGTAATAACATGCTCTGCTGTTGCAAAAGAGCCACCCCAAAATAAAGGAACAAGTAACATAATGACATACATACGATTTATTTTTTTCATTTTTATTACCCCTTTCAAGTAAATAAGTTTAAAAGTTTAAACTTATTTACTTGTTAGTTAAAAAAAATTAATAATTCGATTCTATTGCTTGAAGTAAATCCTTCACCTGTTTTAAAAATTCTCCGGCTATTATAGAATAAAAAATTTCTTTTCCATGTCGATCCGCTACAATTAGTTCTGCTTGTTTTAAAATTTTTAAATGGTGTGAAACAGCTGGTCTAGAAATCCCCATTTTATCTGTTATTTGCGTTACATTCATCTGTTTGTTTTCTAACAATAGCATAATAATTTGCTGACGATTCTCATCCCCCAACGCCTGAAATATAGGTGTTACGACCTGAAATTTCTCTAATACAACTTCTGTATTTCTACATTCAAAATTCTCCATATCCTATTCATCCCAACCTTTTATATATAAAAAACATGTAATATATTACCATTAAATAGTAACTCTTTCATATATACTTGTAAATAACTTTATTTTCCGACTTTTATTCCAATAAAAAAGGGAAGCTTGGATTTCTCCATTCTTCCCATTACATTCATATAAAATGAAAGACGCCTGCAAAGCAGGCGTCTTGATGCGTTTACGGCGAGAGACCAGGCGACCACATTCGCGTGTTTAGCACTTAAGCATATCTCTCGTCTTACGTAAATTAGCTCATCGCTTTGCTAATATAACATTAATAACGTATAAGTGCAACACGTTTATAAAAAAATTTTATTTCCTCTTTCATCCAAACAAATTATATGTAAATTATAAATTGATAAATGCAATATATATGTTACAATTAACGTAACAGCGAAATCATCATAAACAGGAGATGGATATTGTGAAAAAAATAAAAGATGAACGTCTCATTCTGCAAACATTAAAAAATATACGTATTGCCTTTCTTTTTCAATCACTTGGTATAATTGGAATTTTAGGCTATATCGGATTCACTAAAGGACTAGATCAAATTACGAAATCTCCATTATGGCTATTATTTATTCTTACGAGTATTGTGCTTAGTTATTTACAGTTAAGCGTTTCAATTGATGTAGAAGAAAGCGAAAAGGATATCCAATTAACTCCTTACTATAAACTTGTCTTTCGCTCCCTTATCGTTGGAATTATTATGGCTATTATTTATATTATTTTCAGTCCAGAAAGACCTCTCTTTGAAGCTATTTTAACAGGTAGCATTCTCTTCATATGCTTTTTAGTCTCTTACTCCGTTAGTTATTTTATAAAAAAGCGTCGTTTACAAGACAACGATGAATAAAGAGGAAGGGCTATCCTTCCTCTTTTATTTTGCTATCGCACTGTACCAGTTAAACCGTAACGAATGTCTCGGAACATATTTACTATGTCACGATTAAAATCGTTTGTAACTGTACCGTTACGCAAGCGTGTACTCATTGCATCGACACGAGTAAACATGTCATTTCTTACAGAAACATATACGTTTCTGTTTCCAACTTCATTTGCAACAGCTTGACGAATTTCGTTCGCCATCGCCGTTTCATTTGTCACCGTGTTACGTGGTTTTACTGCAATCGCTACATCGTTTCCATATACAACTGTAGACACGCGGTCTACGTTATTCATACGTTTCACACGATTCGTAATTCTTTCTGCAGTTTTACCATCATTGTTAATGTATGAATTGTTCATTGTAATATTACGTGTTGGATGCGGATTAGCAATTTGACCGTTGTAATTTACATCACGGTAATAGTTGTATCCTGTATCGTTACGACCATTTCTATATGTCACATAGTCTGTATAACGATCGTTACGCGCCACATTATCACGATACTGGTGTGTATCATTATAAGATGTACGCTCGTAATTGTAGTTACGTCCATCCATTGCATTGTTATCTTTTGGTGTACCACATGCAGCTAATGCACTAGTAACTAACAAAGAAGCAGCAATCACTTTTACTTTCGTATTCAATACAAAAACCCCCTCTGTTAGAATGAGCTTCTCTTCTGAAAAGCTCCCTCTTATGATGAGTAACAGAGAAGGTTTTTACACTGTTAATATTTCACTGGGGATTTTCTAACATTTGGTGTAAATCTTTCGTTTCCGGAATGAATCTACATACAAAAAAGGTGGGAATAATCCCACCTTTTTTAAACTTCTTCATCCTCTTCTTCTGAAACTGGCTCCCCAAATACATTTGGCGGATCTGGTTGATAATACATCGTTCCTGGCTGTGGTGCATATGCTGATTGAGTTGGTTGATAATATAAAGGATTCGCGTATTGTGGCCCTCCAGGTTGCGGACTATATAGCCTACTCTCTCCTCCGCATCCACAATCTTCCTCTCCTTGCACGAGCGGCGGCATATTATTATCTATCGGCATCATATTTGGATTTGGCATAGACGTATATTGCGGTCCAAACGGTGCTCCTTGCTGATATGGCATTTGATATGGATTTTGTTGTTGATAATACGGATTCGGCGGCATCATAGGCTGTTGGTACGGCATTTGATATGGCATCATATTCGGCGGTTGATTGTTATCCATGATTGGCATCATATTTGGCATTTGATTGTTATCGATAATTGGCATCATGTTTGGTGGCTGATTATTATCCATAATTGGCATCATGTTTGGCGGCTGATTGTTATCCATGATTGGCATCATGTTTGGTGGCTGATTATTATCCATAATTGGCATGATGTTTGGTGGCTGATTATTATCCATAATTGGCATGATGTTTGGTGGCTGATTATTATCCATGATTGGCATGATGTTTGGCACTTGAATATTTGGTGGTTTTACTTGCGGAATAACTACATTTTCTTTCGATACATTTGGTGACACTATATTTCCTACATTTTCTTTCTTTACTTGTGGTGATACTATGTTTCCTACATTTTCTTTCTTTACTTGCGGCGACACTATGTTTCCTACATTTTCTTTCTTTACTTGCGGTGACACTATGTTTCCTACATTTTCTTTCTTTACTTGCGGTGA